>JAEUHH010000103.1 GCA_016795505.1 Verrucomicrobiales bacterium
CCAGCGTTGTGCGGCCACCTCGGCGATGGCGGCGAGCGTCTGCTCGTTGAGCTGGGTCGTCAGGTCGTCGGCCCCCACCAACGCCACCTGCGCATTCTGATCCAACCCTGTTTCATTGGCGACCAGACCCTGTTGCTCCGCGGATTGCGACTCAGCAGATCCGTTAGAGTCGGAGCTGTTGTCCACCTGGGCCGCCGATTCCGCTTGGTCAGGCGCTTCGACAGGGGCGCCCGAGAAGAGGACGCGTGGCTCGAGCGTGTCGAGTTCGACCTGCCGGTTGGCGTGGGCTGATTCGTGGTTGGGGTGGTTCGCATCAAGGTGCTCCGAACCATTCGATTTGCCGAGAATTCGGCCAAGCGTCTTTTTCATTTACTGGTGGATTACTGGGGGGGGGTGAATAGGGGCAAAGACTGCAATCAAAGGCGAATGTGGCGGTTTTCGCCACTGTAGAATGTCGCCGGTTTATCGATTTTCAAAGGAGCCGTCAACGACAAACTCCAAGTGGCTCCGAGAAAAACCCTCGCCTCTAGCACACGTTGCGGAGTCCGGCAAAAGCTTCGGGCCCACGAGGCAGGAGAGAGTGGAGGGAAGTTCGAGTGCGATGGACGAACGGGAGCTCTTTTTAGGTGGGGGTGTGGTGGTTTTCGTGACGGGTTCGCAGCGGATTTGTCCTCTGCTGAATCACTGTGACGCGATGCGCCAGAAAAATGTCACGAAAACTTAACGGCCTCACTTGAGATAGTCGCACAATCCGTAATCACCAGAATAGTGCTGACAAACCAGAATCACCCTTTGCGCGCTTTTTCGATCGAGACCTGCAAATTGGTCGAAACCACATCTCCCATCGTGCGGCATCCCTCAAAGGCTGTGCTCTGGTGAAACTCACCCAGTTCCGCGGAAAGCTGAGCCACCTTTTCCGGGGTCGAAATATCGTCCTGGCGCAAACACGCGAACAGGGCCTCCAGCCGGGGCTGTGCCACCCGGACGCGGCGGGCGATCAGGGTGCGTTCTTCGTTCTGATATTGCTGCATCGTCGGATAGTTCAGCAATTCCGTGCAGAGCTGGACCACGGGTCGATTTTCCGGAATAAACTGGGTCAGGTACATTTCCTTGGACCCTTCATAGGACTGCTGGTCGAAATCGATCGCCCGCACGCGGTACTGGACCTCCTCAAAATCGGGCGTGATGTCGACCACGTAGTTGTAGCTGCGCATATCGCCCAACAGGCGGCAGAAGCAGCGCTCGCTGAATTTCACAAACTCCTTCGCAATGCGGACGCGATTCGTGTCCGGGTGGTCGAAGTAGTTGCGGATGAAGGCGTCGCCAGGAATGCCGGCGATGTGCTCCTCGATCAGAGTGTTGGCATTGACCAGGTAGTTGATCCGGTTCGGCGACAGGATGTGCTCCAGCTCGAGCCCGTAGATCCGGGAGGAATCGGCCACCTTCACGTAAAAGTGGTCATAGTTGTCATTGAAATTATTGACGATCCGGATGCGGAAGGGCCGGGAGTTGCCGAAATCGCAGAAGTCGACCCGCTCCATGTGCAGATGGTCGACCACACGGGTGTCGCCGGTCTTCAGCAGGGCATAGATGGAGGTGAGGCGGTCATTCAACTCCATGCGCGTCACCGGATCGTAGTGGACTGTCTTCCAGAGGGTGTCGTTTCCCTCCCGGTCGAAGAGGGGGAACAGGTCGGTGTAGCGATGCAGATCCTCATAAACGGGCGACAGGGCCAGGGAGCGGCCGTATCGCTCAAGATAGCGATCGAGCGGCGGGCTGACGGGAAAGAAGGCTTTCTTCTTGAGCGCGATGTTCATGAATAATGGGTTCAGGGTATCGCCGGTGGGGTGGGGGGCGCAAACGCGATGCGCCCACCGGCGCAGTTTTTTCTTGGGTATGGACCGGAGGCGGTGAGAGACTTCGGCCCCATGCGATCTGTTCTCATCCCCGCCGCGGCGCTGTCTAGCGCCCTCATCCTGCCTCTGTTGGCCGATGGGCCAGCTGACAATCAGCCTGCCACCGTGCGCCCGATCCCGCCGCCTGGCATTCCCGTGCCCGAGGATCAGGCGACTGCCCTGCGCGCTTCGTTGGCGGAGTTGACGAAAGCGATCGAAGCGCTCCGTGCTCAAAAAGAGCACACCGAAAAGGTCGCCGCTTATCTCCCCGATGTGGAGATTTTCCACAAAGCCGTCCACGACGCCCTCGAGTACGGGGAAATCTTCGACGCCAAGGAACTGCCCTTCGCCGCCGAGACGATCCGGCGCGGTCTTGAGCGGGCCGCCCAACTCAAGCTGGGTGAGACGCCCTGGACCCGCCAGACCGGCGCGGTGGTGCGTGCCTATCGGTCGAAGATCGATGGCTCGGTCCAACCTTACGGTCTCGAGATCCCGGCGGGCCACGATCTGGGCCAGAACACGCCGTCGCGGCTCGATTTCTGGTTTCACGGCCGGGGTGAAAAGCTCAGTGAACTCTCTTTCCTCCAACAACGCTCGAGTCTTCGTGGCGCCCGTATCGCGCCCGCCGGGGCGATCGTGCTGCATCCTTATGGCCGCTATTGCAATGCCAACAAATTCGCCGGCGAAGTCGATACCTTCGAAGCTCTTGAGCATGCCCGCCGGGACTACGGCATCGACGATGACCGCATTTTCGTCCGTGGCTTTTCGATGGGAGGCGCTGCCTGCTGGCAGTTCGCCGTTCACCATGCCGGGCTGTGGGCCGGCGCTCAACCCGGTGCCGGATTCTCGGAAACGCCCGAGTTTCTGCGGGTTTTTCAGGACGAAACCCTGAAACCCACCTGGTGGGAGCAAAAACTGTGGCGTTGGTACGACGCCACCCACTGGGCCGAGAATCTCTCCAACCTCCCGACCATCGCCTACAGCGGTGACAAGGACCGCCAGAAACAGGCCGCCGACATGATGGTGGCCGCGTGTGAGAAAGCCGGCCTGCGCCTCGTCCACCTGATCGGTCCCGACACCGCCCATGCGCTGCATCCGGGGACTTTGGCCGAGATCGAGCGCCGCCTCGACTCCATCGCCGACCGGGGGCGCCAGTCTGCGCCGCCGGTGGTCCGCTTCGTCACCCACACCCTGCGATATGACCGGCTCCATTGGGTGCGGATCGATGGGCTGGCCCGGCATTGGGAACCCTCCCGGGTCGAAGCCCGCTGGGAGTGGCCGAATCGCGTGGAAGTAAAAACCGCTGGCGTCACCGCGCTCTCGCTGGTGTTTCCGGCCGGAGAATGCCCGCTCGATCCTTCCGTTGCCCCCGAGGTCGTCATCGATGGAGCCAGCTTGAAGCCTGCCGCGATCTGGACGGACCGGTCGTGGGAGGTCTCCTTTCATCGCCCGGATGAGAAAGCCGACTGGGTGCTCGGAGCCGCCACAGCCGACGGCCTCGTCAAGCGACACGGCCTCCAGGGGCCGATCGACGACGCGTTCCTCGACTCGTTCCTGATGGTGGAGCCAACCGGCGCGCCGGCTCACGAGGCGGTCGGCAAATGGGTCGGCGCCGAGCGCGAGCGGGCTGTCCGGGAATGGCGCCGGCAGTTCCGCGGCATCGCCCGGCAGAAAAAGGACACCGAGATCACCGACGCCGACATCGCCAGCCATCATCTGATCCTCTGGGGCGATCCGGCGAGTAACGCGGTGCTGAAAAAGATCGCCGACCGCCTGCCGATTTCGTGGAAAGCCGACAGCATCGTGGCCGGAGATCGTACCTACGATGCCAAAAGTCACGCTGTCGTCCTCGTCTATCCGAATCCGCTCAATCCCGACCGCTACGTGGTGCTCAACAGTGGTTTCACCTACCGCGAATACGACTACCTGAACAATGCCCGCCAGACGCCGAAGTTGCCCGACTGGGCGATCGTCGATCTGTCCGTGCCCGCCGACAGCCAGAAGCCGGGTGGCATTCCCTATGCCGGCTTCTTTGGCGAACGCTGGGAGTGGCAGACGCCCCCGGCGCCTTGATTTTCGATGCAACCGGGTACGATCGCCGATCATACCCTGTTGCATCGGAATCAGAACCCGGTTGGATCGTTGAGTCAGGCGCTGTTAGGTTGGCACCCGCCGATGAACCCGTATTTCGATCACAATGCCACCACGCCGCTGTGCCCGGCGGCCCGATCGGCGTGGCTCGAGGCGAATGAGCGGCTCTGGCACAATGCGTCGAGCCTCTACCGCGAGGCGGGTGCGGCCCGGCGGCGGCTGGAAGAGGCCCGCGAAGAACTGGCCGACTGGCTTGGGTGCGAGGCGCCGGAGCGCGTCATTTTCACCTCCGGAGCCACGGAGGGCAATCAGGCAGTCATGCGCCATGCGGCCGCGCAAGCGGGTGGAAAACGGGTTTTCCTGTCGGCCGTGGAGCATCCGAGCCTGCGCGAGCCAGCGCGGCGGGAGTTCGGACCGGATGCGGTGGTCGAGTTGCCACAGATGGCTGACGGCGTCGCCGGGGTGGATGCCTTGGGCGACGAGTCGGAGCGGCCGGCTTGGGTCTCGCTGATGGCGGCCAACAACGAGACGGGCGTCCTGCAGCCGTGGCGGCAGGCGGCGGCCTGGTGTCGCGGGGCGGGGGTGCCCTTTCACACTGACGCCTCTCAGTGGATTGGCAAACTGCCGTGCGGCGGGATGGCTGATGAGGTGGATTGGATCACGGGATGCGCGCACAAGTTCGGCGGTCCGAAGGGCGTCGGCTTTCTCGTCATTCCCGAAGAGGCGGTTGGGCGGCTTCGCGTCGCGGTCGGCGGACCTCAGGAAGGGGGGCATCGAGCCGGCACCGAGGATCTGCCCGGCATCCTCGCCATGATGGCCGCGCTCCGGGAAAAATCCGACGCGTGGTTGGAACAGGAGCATCGCCGCTGGCTGGAGGAGCGTGAGGCTTTCGAACTGGCTTTGCCCGATCGGCTTCCGGGGGTGCGGGTGGTGGCGCCGAAGATAGAGCGGCTTTGGAACACCACGATGATCATTCTGCCCGGCTCCGACTCGAATCTGAAATGGCTGACCCGGCTCAGTGACCGTGGCTTTGCCGTCTCGACCGGCTCGGCCTGTAGCGCCGGGAAAGGGGCGCCGTCCCGCGTGCTGGCGGCGATGGGGCTGGCTCCAGAGGAAATGGGGCGGGTGCTGCGGCTCAGTGGCGGCTGGGAGACGACACCGGCAGACTGGGAGGCGCTCGCC
The DNA here is from genome assembly GCA_016795505.1 of Verrucomicrobiales bacterium. Classification (GTDB taxonomy): domain Bacteria; phylum Verrucomicrobiota; class Verrucomicrobiia; order Verrucomicrobiales; family DEV007; genus JAEUHH01. The sequence continues at coordinate 5,169 of JAEUHH010000103.1, forward strand.
GATGCGCTGGTGGCGGTGGCGGCGGATCTCGCGGAGGGAAGGCCGACGGTCCGTCTGGGCGGTTGAAAACGGGGCAGATTTCGGCTATCGCCATCTTTTCACCATGGACACCCACGCGGCCATTGCCCAGATCGAAGACGCCTGCAAGACCATCTCGCTGGCGATGATGAAAGTCGTGCCGGCCGCCCGCCATCTCGGGGACGAGACGGTGCGCGACGAGGTGATGAAATCGGCCCACCAGCTCACCGTCGAGTTGGAGGTGATCAAAAAGAAGATGATCCGCCTGAAGGGGCGAGACGAGTCGGCCCTGCTCTGAGAGGGGCGCGACAATTCCGGCAAAAAAAACGCCGCCCCGGACCGAAGTCCGAGGCGGCGCCGATGTGCCATCAGGGGCAGGGAATTACTCCGACTTTTCGATCTTGGAGACGACGATGAACTTCTTGCCGTCGCGCTCCTCGACCTTGCCGGTCACCTTGGCTTTGGCTTCGCCGCTGCAGACGTGCTCGGAGGTCTTGCGCTTGCCGTTTTCCTCGAGTGCGTAAAGCGTGTCGCCAACTTTCAGGGCATCGGCGCAGGCTTCGGCGGTCTTGAGGTTGCATTTTTCACAGGACATCACGCCCTCGAGGGTTTTCTCCTCGGCTTGGGCGGTGGCGGTGAAGGTGATGGCCAGAGCGGCCCCGAACAGGGCAATGAACAGGTTTTTCATAACGATTGAGTTGTGTGTATGGCTTGTTTTTGATGGTGGTTGTTTCGACCGCGACCCGGCAACAGGCCGGTGCGGGGAAAATCTCTAAATGCCGGCTGGCGGAAGGCGGAACATCCCGTCTGGGCTTTCCCGTGCGGCCATGCATGGCAGCAGGGTTGCGTTCCGTATCGGGCGGACAATCCAGCCGGAGGCGATTATCGGCCTGAGACGCGGGTGCGGACGGGCTTCCTCCGGATCTTAACAACGGAAGACACCGTAGAGAACGCGCACCGGAGGTCTGGGAGGAACGACCCCCGGGGGGCCGTGATCACCCGCGGCCAGCCGATCAAAGGCCAGCCGGGGCAGGGTTTGGGCGGTCTCACAAAACAGCGGGAGAGGGAGATCGACGCCGGAGGGGGGCACCGGGCGCGTCACTTGATCCGTGGCGACGAATTTGCGGATCGAGAGGCAGGGGCAGGGCATCTGCGCCGGTGTATCCGGAGCCTGCTGCTGCTGTCTTTCTGCCGCGGCGCGCTGCTGGCAGCAGGGGCGAAGGGGCTTTTCCGCCGTCGAGGAGGCGGCGGTCGCGGGCACCCAGCCGAGGGCGCAACAGCAGACCGGATTGCCGATCAGCAGGGCCAGAGTGATGGCGATGATTCCGCGAATCATGGTGACTCCTTAGAATGCACTGGCGGCGAATTTGTTCAAAAGAAATCCGGAATCCGCTGCCTCCCGCATCCGCGGTCACAGTCCGAGCAGGTGCCGGACCGATGCCGCGATGCTCTGCCAGGTCGGGCGGTGAGCCCGCCAGAGATTCGGGTGGTAGGGGACAGGCGTGTCCTTTGAGTTGAGCCGCTGGGGCGGGGCGTCGAGCAGGTGAAAGCCCTCCGTGACGACCCGCGAGACCACCTCGGCGGTGATGCCACCCCAAGGAAAGCTTTCCGCCACGGCCAGCAGGCGCCCGGTGCGGGCGACGGAGGCGAGGATCGTGTCGGTATCGATCGGTTTGGCGGTCCGCAGATCCACCACTTCGATCTCCCAGCCTTCGTCGGCGAGGACACGCGCGGCGCGCAGGGCTTCATGCACCATGGCGGAGCAGGCCACCACGCTGGCATGCCGTCCCACCCGGGCGATCCGGGCCTTGCCCACGGGCAGAACGCTGCGGGGCAGGGCGTCGGCTTTCAGATGGTAGTAAAGCAGCTTGTGTTCGCAGAAAATGACCGGGTCCTCGATCCGGATCGCCTCCAGCAGCATGCCGTAGGCGTCCTCGACCGTGGCCGGAGTCATCACGATCAGGCCGGGATAGTGGGCGTAGAGGGACTCCACGCTCTGGCTGTGGAAAGGGCCGCTGCCTTCCGTGCCGCCCGAAGGCAGGCGGATCGTGATGGGGCAGGGGACTCCGGTGCGCCAGTAGTGGGTGGCGCTCTGGTTGACGATCTGGTTGAAAGCCACGGCCGAAAAATCCGCGAATTGCATCTCGACGATCGGCCGCATGCCCTCAATGGCTGCTCCGACTGCGGAGCCGACAATGGCATCCTCCGAGATGGGGGCATCGATCACGCGACCGGGAAAGCGTTCGGCCAGTCCCTTGGTGGCTTTGAAGGCGCCGCCGAAGTCCGCCACGTCCTGTCCGTAGATGAAGACATTCGGGTCCTCCTCCAAGGCGCGAGCCTGGGCTTCCCGGATGGCGTCTAGGTAAGTGATGGACATGGGTGGCAGTCCGCCCGGTCTGGGGCCGGATGTGGTTCGCGGAAACCTCTCTTTCTCCACGGTCCCGCCTTGCGCAAGCGGAAAGCGGCCTCAAAAAAATGCGGCTCAGCGGCTCACTGCGCGGGCGGCGTGCCCTCGGCGAGGTGTTTCGTGGCGAGCGCGTGCCAGGATTCGCGAAAGGGATTCGGTTCGGGCTCGCTCTGGGCGCGGGCAACGGCTTCCTCGACCCGCTCCTGGGTCTGGGCGTGCCATTCATCGATTTCCTTTGCCGAGGCCCAGGCACTTTTCAGCGCCTTTTCCCGGGCAAGCGCCACGCAGTCGCCGCCATGGGGCTCCTGACGCTTCCGCGCCGGGATGTAGCGCGCGTCGTCGTGCTCGCCGTGTCCGGCCAGGCGGAGCAACTTGCCCACCACCAGCTGCGGTCCTTCGCCGCGGCGGGCGCGCTCGATCGCTTCGTGAAAAGTCTCCAGGCAGGCCGTCAGGTCAGTGCCGTCGATGGAGTAGCCGCGCACCCCGTAGCCGGCCGCCCGGTCGGCGAGATCGGCGCAGGCGTACTGATGACAGGTCGGCGTGGAGTAGGCATATTGGTTGTCGGCCACGGCCACCACCAGCGGCAGTTTCTCCACCGCCGCTTGATTCAAGCCTTCGTGAAACGCGCCCGTCGAGGTGCCTCCGTCGCCGATCGTCACGCCGCCCACCACATCGACGCGGCCGTGAAAGCGCTTCGCCATCAGCATGCCGTTCACCACCGCGACCATGGTGCCGAGGTGGCTGATCATGGCCGGCATTCCTCGGGTCGGCCGACCGCGATGAATGTTGCCGTCGCGACCGCGCATCGGCCCCTCCACGGAGCCCAGATAAGTCCGCGCGCTGTCCATCAGGGTCTCCCCGAAGGCCATCCGCCCGCCCTGGTCGCGGATCAGGCCGGCAAAGAGATCGCCGTGCGCCTGATCGAGTTGCATCCCCAGAGCCACGCTGAAAGCCTCCTGGCCGCGGCCCAGATAGACGCCGCCGACGATCTTCCCGGCCCGGTACAGCGCGGCGATCTTCTCCTCAAAAATCCGCGCCAGTATCATCCACCGGTAAGCGGCCAGAAAGCGCTCGCGCTCATTGGCAAACCCTTTCCAGCGAGAGGCAGTCGGGGATGGACTCAGTGACGGCATCGTAACCCTTTTACTTTAGAGACGGCACTTTGCCTTTTTCAAAGGAAAAGTTCCTCAGTAGTTCCCGGCCCACAGACCGCGCAGTTCCTGATTCAGCGCCGGGAAATCGGCCGCCAGGGTCGCCCGGTCAATCTCGCGGGCGAGTTCCTGTCCGTTCTGGCTGCGGATCGTGTAACGCGGGCCATCGGGGGCGGAATGTAGCGTGATCTCATAGTCCGCTGCCTTCACCACGCCCACCGGCGGATGCTCAAAGCCCTTCTGAACCGTCGATTCCGTCCTCGTTCCGAGAAAGCCCATCGCCCGCATCCAGTTTTCCGCAAAGCCGGGCCACTTCTCGACTTCCTCGTTGATCTTCTTCATGCCAAAGCCATGGCCGCCCTTGGCGAAGATGTGCAGTTCGGCCGAGACGCCGGCCCGTTGCAGTGCCAGATAGAGCAGCGCATTGCCCTCGACGAAGGACTTGTCACCGTGGGCGATGGTCATGAAAACAGGCGGCGTGTCCTTCGTCACCTTGATCTCGGGCGACAGCGCGTTCGGATCGGCTTCGCTCTTCAGGTAGGCAGGGTAGATCAGAATGCCAAAATCCGGCCGGCAACTCACTCCGTCGACTTCCGGCTTCGTCGGATACGTCCGCGGTGCGTCGTAGGCGGTCAGGGCCATCGTAGCGAGATGGCCGCCGGCGGAAAAACCGAGCACGCCGATTTTCTTGGGATCGATCTTCCATTCCGCCGCCTTGCCGCGGGTCAGGCTGATGGCCCGTTGCACGTCCTGCAGCGGTGCGTGGTGTTTCTCCAGACCTTCGCGGCGGGGCACGCGGTACTTCAGCAGAATGCCGGTCACGCCGATCGAGTTCAGCCACTCGCAGACCTGTTCGCCCTCGTGGGTGATGGCCAGAATGTTGTAGCCACCGCCGGGGCACACCACCACCGCCGCGCCCGTGTTCTTGTCAGCCGGAGCCGGATAGACCTGCATCGTTGGCGTGGCCACATTCCCGACGCGCCAGATGCCGTCCTTGTTTTTCTCCTCCCGCGTCTCGGCCGGCAGCTTGAGTTCGGCTTCGCCCGGCACACCTTCGGGCCAGAGAGGGATGGGCTCCGCGGCAGACAATGGCGTCAAAAGACCGGCGACAAGGACGACAAGCGGGTTTAGGGGTTTCATCATCGCGACTATGCGCGCAAAAGTCCGATTTTTCACGATTTTCTGAACGCTTTCACCGTCCCCTTCGTCATATTTCATGGAGTGGTTCGCAAGGGCCACTCGGAAGTTTCCAGACTCTGAACCGTTTCCAACCCGACTTTTCAACCCCTTACCCCACCTTTACCAAAACCCGCCCCCCGGTGAATTGCCGCCCCGCTTTGCCGGAGGGTTTCCCACCAAGAAAAGACAGTCGCGTGACGCTCACGCATCCGAATTCCGATCCGACCCTCTTTGATCGCCGATCCAACCCTGTTTCATCGGAAATCCGAAACAGAAGCGGAAAGGCCGCTGGGAAGCCCCCCGCCAACTCCGGGCAGCCGGCCACCGGTGGACAGGTTAGTCAAACGAACCTACCACCGATGAATCCGATGAAAGCTGCCATCGATACCCTGGTGAAAACCGCGCGCCGCCCCGTGTCGGCCCTGCGCGACTGGCTGCCGGGTCGGGAGCGGCCGGAGACACCGGACGAGCCCGGAAACCCTCCGAATGCCGACGGCGTCGTCACTCCCGCGACCCGGCCCCGCATCGGGCTCGCGCTTTCAGCCGGCGGTGCCAAGGGTCTCGCCCATATCGGCGTGATCCAGGTGCTGGAGGAAAATGGCATCCCGGTGGATGCTGTCTCTGGCACCAGCATGGGCGCCTACGTCGGCGCGATGTGGGCGGCCGGCCAGAACGGCGACCAACTGGAGGAACTGGCCGCCTCGATGCGGGAAACGCGCGACCTGTGGTCATTGGTCGATCCGGTACTGTTCCCGCGCCGCGGCTTCATCCGGGGTGTGAAGATTGAGCAACGGCTCCGGGCCACGTTGGGCGATGCCACGTTCGCAGATCTGAAACGGCCGCTGTATCTCATGGCGACGGAGTTTGAGGGCTTTCGCAGCCGCACCTTGTGCGAGGGCGATGTCGTCTCGGCTGTCCTCGCCAGTCTGGCCATTCCGGGCATCGTGGTGCCGGTGACGCGCGATGGCGTCGAATATGTCGATGGCGGCGTCTGCGATCCGCTTCCCGTCAGCGTCCTGCGGAATGCGGCCGGAATGGATCGCGTCATCGCCGTGAACGTGCTGCCGACGGTCGAGGAGTTCTACCTGAGCCGGAAGAAGATGACCGACTGCCCGGCTTTGCCCCTCTGGAAGCAACCCCTGTGCTGGCTGAACAAGCAGGTCAACTGGTTCGCCCGGGGCAACATCCTCGACACCCTCCGCAGCGCCGCGATGGCCGCCCAGATGCAGATTGTGGAGCAAAGCGCCGTGCTGGCCGACGTCACGCTGCGGCCGGTCGACCAGGCCGCGCGCTGGCACGACTACACCAATTACCGCCGCTACATCGAAGTCGGCCGCGAGGTCGCGACCGAGGCGCTGCCGAGGATACAGGTGCTGCTCAACGCCAAACCGCATCAATGAAGCCCGTTTACGCTAACTGCAAACCCACTGGGACCGCGGGCGTCTCGCCCGCCCCGATGCACTGGAGCAGGCGGGACGCCTGCGGTCCCAGTATGTTTCCCCCGAAAAAAATAATCCTGCATAATCCTGTCAATCCTGTCCAAAAAACACCAAAGCCCTCCTGTTAATCCTGTCCCCAATCCTGTTAATCCTGTCTAAAAAATGCCCACCCGAGACCGCCAGCTTTCTCAGCTCCGTCGCTACCTGCGCGACGCGGTCCTGCCGTTTTCCAAATACTACGGCCGGCTCTTCGCGCGCGAGGGCATTATGGGGGCGAACGACATCCGCACTTGGGCGGACTGGGAGCGTGTGCCCTTCACCTCGAAGAGCGATCTGCTGAGCATTCCCGGCAGCGCCGCCAGGACGCGCGACTTTGTCCTCATTCCCGATCCGGAAGTGCTCAAAAAGCGCCCGTCCACCCTCTGGAAGGCCCTGACCCGCGGCCCCGCCGCCGCCAAGGCCGCGCTGGAGCGCGAGTACCGGCCCATTCTGATGACCAGCACGACGGGGCGCTCCACCGAGCCGGTGCCTTTTCTCTATACTCAGCACGATCTCGACAATCTCGAGACCGCTGGCCGGCGCATGATGGAGATCTGCGATTCGCGGCCCGACTGGCGGCACCTGAATCTCTTTCCTTTCGCCCCGCACCTGGCCTTCTGGCAGGCGCACTACGCGGGCTTGGGCTATAACACCTTTTGCCTGTCCACCGGCGGAGGCAAGGTGATGGGCACCGATGGCAATGTACGCCTGCTCGAAAAAATCCAGCCCGACGCCCTTATCGGGATGCCGACTTTCATCTATCATGTGATGCAGGAGGCCGTGACCCGCGGCGTGAAATGCCCGCCGCTGAAGCGCATCGTCCTCGGCGGCGAAAAGGTGCCCGACGGCATGCGCCGCAAGCTGCGCGCCCTCTGCACGGAACTGGGCGCCGACGGCGAGGCGGTCGCCGTGATGGCCACCTACGGCTTCACCGAGGCGCGCATGGCCTGGCCGGAGTGCCCCTTCAAAAGCGACGAGGAATCCGGCGGCTATCATCTCTATCCTGACCTCGGCTTGATCGAAATCATCGATCCCGCGACGGGCCGGACCGTGCCGGACGGCACCGGCGGCGAGATCGTCTTCACCCCGCTCGATGGCCGCGGCAGCGTGGTGCTGCGCTACCGGACCGGCGACCATATCTCCGGCGGGCTCGTCCATGGCCCGTGCCCGCGCTGCGGACGCGACCTGCCACGCCTGCTGGGACGCATCTCGCGGGTCAGTGACGTGCGGGAGATGAACATCGACAAACTCAAGGGCACGCTCGTCAATTTCAACGACCTCGAGAACCTGCTCGACGACATCGATCAGATCGGCGCCTGGCAGATCGAACTGAAGAAGCGGAACGACGACCCGCTCGACACCGACGAGATCATCGTCCACGTCGCCCCGAAGAACGGCGCCGCGCCCGAGTCCATCAAGCGCGAGATCGAGCGCCACTTCCTCGCCGCCACCGAGATCTCCCCGAACCAGATCGAATTCCACGATGCCGAGACCCTGCGGACAATGCAGGGGGTGGGGGTGAAGCTGAAGGAAGACAAGGTCGTAGATCGGAGAGGTGGTGTCAGTAGGTAGTAAAAAGTAAAAGACAAAAAGTGATTGGAAATCTCACATCAAAGGGCTCAGTCACCAAAAACAAGCTTTCCAGACACCTTTAAAGCAACGAATCACCACGAATTAATCACTTATTACTGATTTCTTTTCACTTTATACCACCCCCTAAACCCATGTCCCTAGTCATCATCGACGGCATCCGCACCCCCTTTTCCAAACTGGGCAGTTCCCTCGCATCGGTCGACGCCGTGGAACTGGGCCGCATCGCCGTGTCCGCGCTGCTGGCGCGCACCGGCTTTGATCCGGAGCAGGTGGACGAGACCATTTTCGGCTGTGTTTCCCAGCCCTTCGACGCCGCCAACATCGCCCGCGTCATCGCCCTGCGGGCCGGCATTCCCAAATCGAAGCCGGCCATGACGGTGCATCGCAACTGCGCCAGCTCGCTCGAAAGCCTGACCACCGCCGCCGAGCGCGCCGCGGCCGGGCACGGGGAAGTGTTCATTGTCGGCGGCACCGAGAGCATGAGCCGGGTGCCGCTTCTCTTCTCAGCGGCCGCGGCCGCCAAATTCGCCGCGCTCGCGCGTGCGAAAACCTGGGGCGGTAAAGCGGCCGCGGCCCTGAGTTTCCGCCCCAGGGACTTTTCGCCGGTCATCGGCCTGCGCCTCGGGCTGACCGATCCGGTCGTCAGTATGGGCATGGGCGAGACGGCCGAGGTCATCGCCCGCGAGTATGGCGTCACCCGCGCTGAGCAGGACGCCTTCGCCCTCGCCTCGCACCAGAGGGCCGCCGCCGCCCGCGAGATTCTGCGCGAGGAAATGTGCCCGGCTTACGTCCCCGGAGCGAAGGGCGGCTTCGTTCTCGACGACAACGGCGTCCGCGACGGCCAGTCGCTCGCCGCGCTCGCCAAATTGCCGCCGGCTTTTGAAAAGAACACCGGCACCGTGACCGCCGGGAACAGCTCCCAGCTCACCGACGGCGCGGTGGCGATGCTCGTCATGACCGAGGCCCGCGCCGAGAAACTCGGCCTCACCCCGCTCGGCCGCCTGATCGATCACGCCTACGCCGGCTGCGATCCCGCGCGCATGGGATTGGGTCCGGCCTATGCGATCCGGAAGCTCGCCGAACGCTGCGGCCTCAAGCCCGCAGACGCCGACGTAATCGAGATCAACGAAGCCTTCGCCGCCCAGGTCCTCGCCGTGGTGAAGCTGATGGAAACGCCCGACTTTGCCGCCGCCGGATTGCAGATCCCGGTCGAAAAGCTCAATCCCAACGGCGGCGCCATCGCCCTCGGCCATCCCGTCGGCGCCAGCGGTGGACGCCTCGTCCTCACCGCCCTGAAGCAACTCCACCGCACCGGTGGCAAGCGAGCCCTGTGCAGCGCCTGCATCGGCGGCGGGCAGGGGGGGGCGGTGTGGGTAGAGCGCCCCTGACGGGGAAATCCGAAATCCGAAGCTCGAAATCCGAAACAAATTCCCATTCAGAAAACAGAACTGCCCAAACGACCCGTGCGCCTACCGCAGCCCTGAAAACGGAATTTTGAAAACTGAAATCTTTCCCAGCCATGCCCCACCTCACCACCGCCCACCGGCCCGACGGCCTCGTCATCGTCACCTTCGACGCCCCCGACTCGCCGGCGAACATCTTCGACGCCGCCACACTCGCTGAGCTGGAGGCCGTCGTCGATGCCCTCGCGGCCGATGCGCAGGTTCGCGGCATCATTTTCACCAGTGCTAAGGCGGGCATTTTCATCGCCGGGGCCGACATCAAGGCGCTTGCTCAGGCCGAGGGCACCGCCTTGCGGCAGTCGGTGGAGACCGGTCAGCGCCTGTTCCAAAAAATCGCCGACCTGCGCGTGCCGACGGCCGCCGCCATCCACGGCGCCTGTCTCGGCGGCGGACTTGAACTTGCCCTGGCCTGCGACTGGCGGGTCGCCAGCCCTGACCACGCCACCCGCATCGGCCTGCCCGAGACGCAGCTCGGCATTCTGCCCGCCTGGGGCGGCTCCACCCGGCTGCCGCGCCTCATCGGCCTGCCCAAGGCGTTGGACCTCATTCTCGCCGGCAAGCAGCTCGCCCCGAAGCTCGCCAAGAAACTCGGCGTCATCGACGACCTCGCGCCCCGCGAGCGCCTCATCGACCGCTGCGCCCAATTCCTCGCCACCGGCAAAGCCAGACGCCCCCGCCACGCCCTTTCGAACAACCGCCTCGCCGCCGCCATCGTCCGCGATGTCTCGGAGAGCCGGGTCGTGAAGAAAACCCGCGGCAATTACCCCGCCGTCGAGGCCGCCCTCGACGTGGTGACCCAAAGCGTCAGCCGCTCGTTGCCCGATTCTCTCGCCGCCGAGCGTGACACCGTCATCCGCCTCGCCAACACGCCGGAGGCCGAGCAGCTCATCCGCGTGTTCCTCCTCCAGGAGCATGCCAAAAAAGCCCAGCACGCCCCCGGCATCGCCGCCGCGCCGATCCACCGCACCGCCGTCATCGGCGCCGGGGTCATGGGCGCCGGCATCGCCCAGTGGCTGAGTTCCCGCGAGATCCCCGTCCTGCTCCAGGACATCGATCCCGCCCGCGTCGCCGCCGGCATGAACGCCATCGCCAAGGTCTATGCCGGCGGGGTGAAGCGCCATCTCTTCACCGCCGGCGAGGCCCGGCGCCTCGCCGATCACGTCATGCCCAGCGCCGACCGCGTGCCGCTGACCGGGGTGGACCTCGTCATCGAGGCGGCCGTCGAGCGGCTCGACGTGAAGAAGAAAATCTTCGCCGATCTTTGCGCCCGCTCCCGGCCCGACACCGTGCTGGCCACGAACACTTCTGCCCTGCCCATCGCGGAATTGAGCCGCGCCGAGGGCATCACCCATCCCGAGCGCATCGTGGGGCTGCATTTCTTCAATCCCGTGCACCTCATGCGCCTGGTCGAGATCGTGGTCATCCCCGACACCTCGGAGGAGACCATCGCCACCGCGCTGGCCTTCGTCCGCCGCATCGGCAAGCTGCCCGTGGTGGTGAAGGACTCGCCCGGCTTTCTCGTGAACCGCATCCTCATGCCCTACCTCATCGAGGCCGGGCGCCTGTTCGACCAGGGCGTCAACCCCCAGGAGATCGACGCCGCCATGCTCGATTTCGGCATGCCGATGGGGCCCATCCGCCTGCTAGACGAAGTGGGGCTCGATGTCGCCCTCCACGTCGCCGAGACCATGATCGACGCCTTCGGCGAGCGCTTCGCCGTGCCCGCCACGCTGCAAAAGCTGGTCGAGGCCGGCCACACCGGACGCAAGAGCGGGCGAGGCTTCTACGTGTATCACGGCGAAAAGACCACGCCGAATCCCGAGGCCCTCGCTCTGCGCTGGGGTCGCGACGTGCCCTCCATCGACCGCGCCGCCCTCGCCGAGCGCCTCGCCCTCCTCATGACCAACGAGAGCTTCCGCGTTCTCGAGGAAAAGGTGGCCGAAAGCGCCGACGACATCGATTTCGCCATGATCCTCGGCACCGGCTACGCGCCCTTCCGCGGCGGACCGATGACTTGGGCGCAGCGTACCGGCCTCGGCAAAGTGAAAACCCGCCTCGAAAGCCTCGCCGCCACCGATGGCCAGGCCTATGCGCCCGCCGCCTCGCTCGTCGAGGCCGCCCGCGTTTCCGATCAGACCCTGTTGCCTCGCCGATCCAACCCGGTTTCATCGGAATGGGGCAACGGCGGATCCCCGGGAGCGCCCGCTTCCAGCGGGCCGCCCACCAGTCCTGAGACAAAAGATGACGCCGGCAGGTTGCTAGCGCTCCCAGCGGTCCATGCAACCACCCCCCAAGCCGCCATGAACACGCCTCCTCCCGACGACAGCCCCACGCCGTCCGTCATCGACACCTCGAAGATGTCCACCGGCGAGCGCGCCGCGCTGGAACTCGCCGAGTCCTCCCGCGTCGCCGCCGGTCCGCGCAACAGTTTTGCCGGCTCCCTTTTTATGGGAAATCCCGATTTCAGCCTGCTGTTCCCGTTCCCCGAGCAATCACCCGAGGACAAAGCCGAGGGCGATGCCTTCCTCGCGAAGTTGGAAACCTTTCTCCAGGAAAAGGTCGATCCCGACGCGATCGACGCCACCGGCGAGATTCCCGACGACGTCATCCAGGGCCTCGCGGAACTCGGCGCCTTCGGCATCAAGATTCCCAAGGAGTATGGCGGCCTCGGCCTGTCGCAGACCAATTACTCCCGCGCCGCCATGGTGCTGGGCCGGTATTGCGGCAACCTGACCGCCCTGCTCAGCGCCCACCAGAGCATCGGCGTGCCCCAGCCTCTCCTCGTCTTCGGCACTCCCGAGCAAAAGGCCAAATTTCTGCCCCGCTGCGCGAAAGGGGAGATCTCCGCCTTCGCCCTCACCGAGCCCGATGTCGGCTCCGATCCCGCCAAGATGAGCACCACCGCGCGGCTCAGCGACCACGGCACGGAATACATCCTCAACGGCGAGAAGCTCTGGTGCACGAACGTGGTCAAGGCCGGCGTCATCGTCGTCATGGCCAAGATGCCCGAGTCCACCGAGGGACGGCCCAAGATCTCCGCCTTCATCGTCGAGATGGACACCCCCGGCATCACGGTCACCCACCGCTGCCGTTTCATGGGCCTGCGCGCTTTGTATAATGGCGTCGTCACGTTCCAGGACGTCCGCGTGCCGCGGGAGAACCTCATCGCCGGAGAGGGCAGGGGACTGAAGGTCGCCCTCACCACGCTGAATACCGGCCGCATCACCCTGCCTGCCGCCTGCGCGGGCATGGCGCGGCAGTGCCTCGAATGGTGCACCGACTGGGCTGCCAAACGCGTCCAGTGGGGCCAGCCCATCGGGAAGCACGAGGCCATCGCCGACAAGCTGCGCCGGATGGAGCGGAACACCCGCGCCATCGAGGCCATGGTGCGCTACGTCTCCGCCCTGGTCGATCAGGACAAGAACGCCGACATCCGCATCGAGGCCGCCATGGCCAAGCTCTGGGGCACCGAGAAGGCGTGGGAAATCGTCAACGACACCATGCAGATCCGCGGCGGCCGCGGCTACGAGACCGGCCCATCGCTGGCGGCCCGAGGTGAGCCGAACATCCCCGTTGAGCGGATGATGCGCGACTGCCGGATCAACACCATTTTCGAGGGCTCCAGCGAGATCATGCGCCTCTTCATCGCCCGCGAGGCCCTCGACCCGCACCTCAAGATCGGCGGCCCGGTGCTGAACACCACCCTGCCCACCGAGGTCCGCCTCAAAGCCGCCCTGAACGCCGCTTGGCGCTACGCCCTCTGGTATCCGCGCCTCTGGATCCCGTATCTCACCGCCGGCAACGCCGACGTGCCCAAAGAGCAGCGCGCCGAAGTCCGCCGCATCCGCAATGCCTCGCGACGCCTCGCCCGGCGCCTGTTCCACGCCATGCTCCGCCACGGTCCGAAGCTCGACAAGCGGCAGGTGCTGCTGGGGAGATTCGTGGATGAAGGGGCGGAGTTGCTGGCGCGGGCGGTGGTGGTGGGTGAGAGGCAGTAGAAACCACCCTGCTCCCATGTGGCACGGGCATCCTGCCCGTGATTGAGGCGTCCCGTAGCCGCCGTCACCAAAGCGCAAACCGTAGCCGCCGTCGCCAGGCCGGTGGCCGATAGCCCGTGCCGCATTTCTTTGCCCACCTACGACACAAAACACATTCCCCTCGCCAAAGCAGCAGAAAACTGTTCTAAAGAACAGTTTTCATGCCCTCCATCTACCGACCTCGCCGACCCCGCGCCTCGCCCCTCTGGCAGATCGTCCACCACGCCTGGGCCGAGTTCGAGTCCGGCTACGAGCGCCGCCACCGTCCCATCCACGGACCCCTGCGGCCCGACACCGTCGAGGTCGTCCGCCAGTTCTACCGCTGCGGCGATCTCGCCGCCGGCTTCAACCGCCTCCAGTGTCCCGAGTGCGGCCACGAAAAGCTCCTCGCCTTCACCTGCAAGACCCGCCACTTCTGCCCCAGTTGCCATCAGAGGAAAGTCCGCGCTGTCGGCGATTGGATCGCCCGCGAGTTGTGCTTCGACGTGCCGCACCGGCAGTTCGTTTTTACCATGCCCAAACCCCTGCGCGGCATCTTCCGCAAACGGCGCAAACTCCTCGACCACCTTTTCCGCATCAGCCTCGAGAGCCTGCGCGACTGGATGCGTGCCCGGCTCGATTTGCCCGAGGGCCGGCTTGCCGCCGTCGCTTCCGTGCAGACCTTCGGCGACTACCTGAATTTCCACCCTCATCTCCACGTCCTCACCGCCTGCGGCCTCGTCGATCGCGCAGGTCGCTTCCATCTCCTGCCCGTCGAATCCATCGAGCCACTCGCCGAACTCTTCCGCCACCGCTTCATCGCCGCGCTCCACCACGAAAAGCTCATCAGCGAAAAGAAAGCCCGCCAGCTTCTCGCCTGGACCCACAGCGGCTTCAGCCTCGACGCCGGAGAAAAACCCGTCGCCTCCCACGATGTCGAGGGCCGCCGGAGATTGGCCGAATATCTCCTGCGCGCCCCGTTCTCGCTCGAAAAAATCACCTGGAACCCCACCGCCGAAAAAGTCGTATACCGCTCCAAGCGCAGTTGGCACACCAAGAAAAACTACCAGGTCTTCACCGCGCCCGACTTCCTCGCCGCCCTCGTCGAACACATCCCGCCCAAGAGCCAGCACACCGTTCGTTACTACGGCCTCTACTCCAACAAAAGCCGTGGACTCGGCGCCAAGGCCGGCCGGCCTCGCCCAGTCATGCCGCCCGCGGAACCGGAACGCCGCCTGGCATTGCCGGCCGCCACCGCGCCCACCCTGTTCGTCCTGCCGCCACCTGAACCAAAAAGCGCCCGCGCCCTCAGGCCCCTGTGGCGCGACCTCATCAGGAAAGTATGGGGCGAGGACCCGCTCATCTGCCCCTGTTGCCGGGGAACGATGAAAAATGTCGGCACGATGATCCGGCGAAGCGAAGTAGAATTTTTCCTGAGACTCCATGGCTTGTGGGAAGGAATCATCGCCCTGCCACCACCCCCATGTCCTCCGTTCGACATCGAGACCATGGAGCCGCTCGACGTGCCGCCCCAGTGGGGCTGGAGCGACGACATCGAGCCACCGCCGCCCGACTGGTGGTTGGGCGACATGCCCGATCCCGCCTGGCAGGAACCCGAGTTCGATTTTGGAGACGGCCGCTCTCTGAGTCTCGAAACCTCTGATCCCTTTCCGCCGGACGAGGTGCCCGTCTTCCGCTGGGATTGAGGAGGCATGACAGCAGTTGAAAGACCCGGATCGTTTCGTTGAATTTGATCCGGGGCGGTTCCCCGTGTCCAAACTTCACGAAAAAGGACCATTTCCCTTCCGCAAATCAGTCAATCTGAGAAAACCGGTTGACCAAGGCACCGAATTCAGTCCAAAATGGCTCGAAATGAGCCCCATTTTACCCTTCCTCCCCCTGAACCCCCTCCAACCCGGCCCCAAGGTCGGCGAGGGAACGGAGGGGTTGAAAAAGCGATTTCCTAGCAGTTTACCCTTCCTCCCCCTGAACCCCCTCCAACCCGGCCCCAAGGTCGGCGAGGGAACGGAGGGGTTGAAAAAGCGATTTCCTAGCAGTAATTCTGCCTGCATTCCCATCTCCATTTTCCGCCGCATCCTCCCGTCCTCGCGTTGTCTGCTTTCGCTGCTCTGTGCGCTGATAGCCACGGGATCATACGGCGCGGATGCTCCTCCCGCAGCGATCAAAACCAACTGGCAGCAGGCAGGTTGGGGCGGTGGCGGGTTTTATTTTTCCGCCGTCTATCACCCGACGCAGGACGGTGTGATCTACATGGCCGGGGATGTGAATGGTGTTTACAAAACGGAGGACCACGGGAAGCACTGGCGCATCATCAACAATGGTATCGCCTCGTATGCGGTTTATTCGCTCGCGGTGAGCCAGAGCGAGCCGCAGACGGTCTTCGCTGCGACGGAAGATGGGCTGTCCAAAAGCACGGATGCGGGTGAGCACTGGCGCACGCTGCCGCAGACGGGGCGCAAGGAACTGCGCATCACGGGGGAGCGAAAGCTCAGCATCCGTGCCATCGCGGTGGACCCGAGCGACGCGCGCATCGTGTATGCCGCCAGTCCGTCTGGCAAAGTTTACAAGAGCAGCGATGGCGGCGAAACCTGGGCGGTGTCCTATGAAACGAAACCGGTGGCAGAAGAAGGCGGTGCCCTGCGGGTTCAGTTCGGCAAGATCAATGGCGAATACTACGGTGATCTGGCATTGCCGGTGGCGACCCCTGCTGGGGTGAATGCCGCCGATTGCAACGGCATCGGATTTTCGGTGAAGGGCGATGGTTCGCTGCCCAAGGATTGCTTTTTGGTGCTCAAGACGAGCGGGGGCACTGCCTTTCGCAGCAAGAACCTGAACGCTATGTTCAAAGAAACGGCGTGGAATGAGGTGCGACTGAAGGCTGAGGATTTCGCCGTCGATTCAGATTACCTGAAGAAACATCCCGAAGCCGCGTCCGCCACGTTCAGCGACAAGAATTGGCCGGACGTTACTCGCTTGGACATTGCCTGCTCGGGCAATCTGCCAAATGAGGCGAGCGTGGGTTTGTTTGCGAAATTCTTCTTCACGGTAAACCAGGTCTCGTCGGCGAAAGACGGCACGGTGACGTTTCGCGACTTCGTTCAGGACCAGACAGCCCAGACCTTTGGCAATATCCATCTCGGAGCACCGCCCTCGGGAACGATTTACAGCGTGACGGTATCTGCTGCCAATCCATCGCATGTGATCGCAGCCACCCACGATTCGGGTCTTGTCTTGAGTCGCAATGCTGGCCGCACATGGACACGTCTCGCTACACCTGCCCGAGCTGCGAGCGCCACATTTGACCCAGCCAATCCCGACCTGATTTATGGAGCGTTCTTCAAGAACGGCGTGATGAAGTCCACCGACGGCGGGAAGCGATGGGACAAGCTATCGAAGGACATCTCAGAGAACGTCGAGGTGATCGAGGTGGCCGTGAGTCCTGGCAATCCGAGTGATCTCTACGCCATCGGTTCGGTCGATTACAATGGCGCGTGTTACGTCTCGAACAACGGCGGCGAATCGTGGACGAAGTCCAACAAGATCAAAGTCGATACCAAGGCCAATCCCACGCTCGATGGCATCAGTGGCAGTATGGCAAGCATGAGTGCGGCGAGAAACATCACGCTCAATCCGCGCAATCCGAAAGAGATTTTCATCGCCGCCAACTGGCGTCCCTGCATGAGCCTTGACGGTGGCGTCACTTGGGCCGAGCGCGATGCTGGCACGGACATCTCCTGCATCACCGACATCCGTTTTCACCAAGGCAAAACCTATGTCACCGCCATGGATGAGGGCACGCTCGTTAGTGACAATGACGGTGGCCAGTGGCGGCAGCTCTGGCCACTCAAGCACACGCCCGGTCTGAGCGGTCACAACTGGCGAGTCGCGATCGACGAGGTCAATGGCTCCACCCGCATCATCAGCACGGTGACGCCTTGGTATAAAGTGCCGACCTGCGTGGTGCGGAGCGAAGATGGCGGCAAGACATTCCAGTCGGTTCAGACCGGTTTGCCCGACTATACCATCCGCCCCAACACCATGTGGGGACAAGGCCACCCACGCGCCCTCGCCGTCGATCCAAACAACCCTCAGATCATCTACCTGGGCATTGATGGTGATGCTGCGAATGGCAAATCTGGCGGCGGCCTTTTCAAATCCACCGACGGCGGCGCATCGTGGTCGCAACTTCCGAATCAGCCTGCCAGCCGCCGCATGTTTTTCGCTCTGGCCGTGGACCCGACTGATTCCAAGCGGCTGTTCTGGGGCGCGTGCGGCACTGGTGGCGGCGTTCACCGCAGCGAGGACGGAGGCAACTCCTGGCAACAGGTCTTCCCAACGGAAAGCTTCATCTGGAACCTGCACATCACGACCGATGGCACCATCTACTGCTCCGGTCAGCATCTCTGGCGCAGCAGCGATCACGGCACGACATGGACACAAGTGACCCGCTTTGCCGAGAAACGATCCATCGTCGGCATCGAAGTGCATCCCACTGACCCAAAAACGATGTGGATCTCCGCCACGACCTGGAACACCAAGCCCGACGGTGCCATCTATAAAACCACCGACGGCGGCACCACCTGGCAAAACATCACCGGGAACATCCCGTATGTAAAACCGATCCTCCTGCGCTTCAATCCAGCTACCAGCGAGCTATGGGCCGGCGGCGTCGGTTTATACAAAACGAAGCAGTAAACAGGTAAGGAAAGCAATTTAACGGTCATCGCACCTACGCTCATTATGCGTTGAGTCGTAGCTTCACCGCGCCACCGGAAGTTTGGAAACGTTATGGGCGTTTGGTCGCTGCTACTACAGCATTCAAACCATGTCCCCAATCACCCGCCGCGCCGCCTTCACCTCCGCAGGACTCGCCATGCTTGGCTGAACCCCCTCCAACCCGGCCCCAAGGTCGGCGAGGGAACGGAGGGGTTGAAAAAGCGATTTCCTAGCAGTAGTTTGAAAAAGCGATTTCCTAGCAGTCTGAACCCCCTCCAACCCGGCCCCAAGGTCGGCGAGGGAACGGAGGGGTTGAAAAAGCGATTTCCTAGCAGTAATATGGAATCTCGCAGGTAAGAGAATCCGGGCCGGGCGCGTCAGAAAAGGAAAGGAACACAGTTCCAGAATTCATCCCAACAACGACAACATGAGCACACCAGCATCGATTCAGTCCACAAGCCGTAATTTCATCCAACCCCAACTCATTGAAAAGGTGGGTATTCATTCCACACGATTTGGTCTGGTGCTTGTCTTGATCTGGATTGGAGGAATGAAGTTCACATCCTATGAGGCCGAAGGCATCAAGCCATTCGTGGAAAACAGTCCATTGATGTCCTTCGTTTATCAATTTCTAAGTGTAAGGAGCTTCTCCGCCTTCCTTGGCGTAACCGAGATCGTGATTGGTTTGATGATCGCTTCCCGGCACTTTACTCCAAAGACCTCGGCTGCGGGAAGCCTCCTCGCAACTGGCATGTTTCTCACGACAATGACCTTCATGCTCTCTACGCCGGGAATATTTGAGCCCTCTGAAGGTGGTTTTCCGGCGATCTCGATAACGGGCCAGTTTCTGCTCAAAGATCTGGTTTTGCTAGGTGCTTCCATCCTGACGTGCGGCGAAGCCCTGATAAATAGAAAGCAGTATCGCTGAGTGATTCCCTGACCGAAACACTAACATCACACTGGCACATAACTACGAAAAGACAGAAGTTTTGCCTTCCGTTTGCGAAGGCTTCGGTCGGTATGCAAATGCCGAAATCGATAAGCGTTGGCTGGTGCGTGGATCGCTGTCATGGCCTCGGATCCCGTTGCGCTGGAGAGTTCGAATGAACCGTGCAATCCGATGAGTCGGACTAATCCTCCTCTGGTGCCATTAGCATTTCGGGTTCGATAAGATACTAGGAATTTATCCAAAGAAAATAAGGCACTCTCATTTCTGTCAGTCAGACATCGGGACAAAAACACGTAGATATAAGTATACCAATGTTGCTCATTATTGATAATTACGATTCCTTCACCTACAATCTCGTCCAGTATTTTGGCGAACTCGGTGCTGAGATGAAGATCGTGCGCAATGACGCAATCACCGTGGAGCAGGTGAGAGAACTCAAGGCCGATCGGATTTGCATCTCTCCCGGCCCATGCACACCCTATGAAGCGGGCATTTCCTGTAACGTGATCGAGAAGCTAGGGGCCCACACCCCCATTTTGGGAGTTTGCCTCGGCCACCAAGCGATTGGGCAGGTTTATGGTGGAGAGGTGGTGCGTGGCGCACATCCAATGCATGGGAAAAGCTCGCCTATTCTCCACAAAGGCAAAGGCGTTTTCACCGGTCTACCGAGTCCGTTTGAGGCGACACGATATCACTCGCTAATTGTGAACCGCCAGTCTCTCCCGGACTGCTTGGAGGTCACCGCGTGGACGGACGATAACGTGATTATGGGCCTCCGGCACAAGGAGCATCCGGTCCATGGCGTTCAGTTCCATCCGGAGTCGATCCTGACGGAGGATGGGAAACGGATACTTGAGAACTTTCTTCGAATGTAATGGAGGCTTATCCATGTAATGGCAGATGGAGAAGTGCCTGCACTCCAATGCTGTTGATCGTTCTCACACCGCCAATGGATATGCCTTCACCCGTCTTTCCGGTCAAGGCGGAGGAAATTGTGCATTGGTGGAAGATCTTCATCACGTGCGGGGCCTGGGGGTGTTTTTCATTTTCAGCATCCCCGCTGAATGGCGCGGCAAATCCGAAAACTTTCGCATCCTGCCTCTCGTGACGACAACATCCGCTCAAAGATCGTAAGCGTCAAGCCGAGCACCTCTTGAGGAGGGCATCATAAACGTCGTAGCATATGTGCTATGACGTTTATGACCGAAGGCGATGAACCCCCTCCAACCCGGCCCCAAGGTCGGCGAGGGACCGGAGGGGTTGAAAAAGCGATTTCCTAGCAGTTGAACCCCCTCCAACCCGGCCCCAAGGTCGGCGAGGGAACGGAGGGGTTGAAAAAGCGATTTCCTAGCAGTAAAAACCACGCCTCGGTCAAGAGCCGCTTCCTCGCGGGCAGCAAGGATCGCTTCGCGGTGCCGGACCTCAATGACTTCGGCCAGATGCTGATCGCGCGGCCGGAGGCCCGCGTCTCGCTGATGTGCTACGACACCGCCCCCGAGGGCAAGGCGGAGAGCATCAGCTTCGTCCTGGACGGCGACATCCTGGTCTTTGCCCGGAAGCCGAACCCGAACCGGTTCGACCCCAGCTTCATGAAGACCTTCCGTCTGCGCAACAAGTGGATGGTGCCCGGCACCTACTCCCGTCCGGACGGGCGCGGCGAGGTCGCGAAGTTCGACTGGTCCGAAGACATCAAAGTCACCAACTCGGCGGCTGCGGTGCGCCGCACCGTGGCGCTGTCCTGATCCCCAACAACCCCCGAAGAGCGCTGGCAGACCGCTTTGTAGTCTGCCTCCCCGCCTGACGGCGGAAATCCGAAATCCTAAGCTCGAAATCCGAAACAATCTCGAATCTCCAATCAGGAAGGTTCAAAACGGAAACGCTCCTCTTGCTCCCCTCGCTCTCTGCGGCTCTGCGCCTCTGCGTGGGACATCCATCCCCGCCTGACGGCGGAAACTCGCAATCCTAAGCTCGAAATCTGAAACGGTACCATGTGGCGCGCCCTCACAGAAGACGATCTGTTCTCTGCCATGCACAAGGCCGAGATCGCCGCGGTGCGGTCCAAGGCTCTGGCCGACGGGCAGTCCGATCCGGTGGCAGAGGTGATCGCCCAGGTGACGATGATGATGCGCGAGGCGATCCGCTCGTGCCGGGATAACCGGCTGCACCCGGAGGCGGCCTATCTGCCGGAGGCGGCGATGCTGCACGCGGTGGCGATCGTGCGCCACCGCCTGGGGACGCGCTTCGGGGGACTGATCAAAGGCGGTGAAGACCGGCTGGAGGAATATCGGCGGGCCAACCGCTATCTGGACCAGGTGGCGAGCTGCGCCCAGGCCGTCGAGCGCTACGGCGCCGAGGAGTCGGCCGCCGCCCCGCAACCCGCGCCTCGCATCACCGCCCGCCGCCGGCACTACGGCCGCGATGACCAGGACGGTATTTGATAGACAACCACGAAGATGGCCACTCAAATCCAGCCGGTCGACCTGCTCGATCTGAAGACGCTGCGCCCGACCGAACTGCGGACGGCGGAGTGGTCGCGGGTGGACCAATGGGCGCGGGAGCGGGCCTTCTACATGGCCGGTGTCGCTGAGGCGGAGACGCTGCAGGAAATGCGGGAGTTGGTGCGGCTGAATGCGACGGGGCAGGCGGGCGAGTTCGAGCTGCTGAAACGGTGGGAGGCCTTCCTCGATCGCAAGGGCTACACGCCGGAGCCCGGCCAGGAGGGCACGATCAAGGATCTCCGCTCCCTGAGGCGGTTCAATGTGGCGCTGCGCACGAACACGGCGCTGCTGCACGAGTGGGCGGCCAAGGAGAATGATCTGCGACCGGGACCGATGCGGGCCTTCCCCGCCTGGGAACTGGTCCGGCTGAAGGCGGCGCGGGTGCCGCGCGACTGGCCTGCGCGCTGGGTGCGGGCCGGCGGCGTGCTGACCGACGATGGCCGCATGATCGCGGGCAAGCTGGACGAGGTGTGGCCACGACTCGGCGACCGGTCGCTGTTTGCCGATGCCCTGGGAGTCGATTATCCGCCGCTCGCCTGGGGCAGCGGGATGGGTCGCCGGGGCGTGGGGGCGCGGGAATGTCTCGCCCTGGGCGTGCTGACGAAGGAAGACATCGAGGCGTCGGTCGCGTACGTGAAGGCGCGGCCGCTGCACAGTCCGAGCGAGGGGCTGCAGGCGACGCCGCGGGTGACGGACCGCGATCTGCGCGAGGATCTGGGCGAGAAGCTGCAGGGGCTGGCCCGGTGGGAAGGGAAGACGCTGGTCTTCACCGATCCCAATGGCACCCGGCCGGCGACGCAGGCGGAGCTGCTGGAGATGTGGTCGCGGCCGCTGCCGGAGAAGTTTCGCACGGAGGCGCATCCGGAGGGGCTGCTGCAGAAGGATGCGCTGAAGCGCTTTGTCGAGCAAAACGACCGCTTCCGTGACGCCGCCGACACGGACCGATGGGAGGACTTGGTGCGCCTGCACGCGCGCCTCGTGAATGATCGTGAGCGAGACCGCCTGCACCGGGGCCTGAGACTCCGGGATGCTGAGATCGATGGATTCCTCTCCCGCATCCAAAAAACCGGGTATGGCGTGCGCCCCGCATACCCGGTCGAGTCGTGGACGGCTTCGCCCGCGGCGGCCGAGCGATTCGCCAAGGTGGGCAGAATCCCGGACGGGCAATGGTCGGTGCTGCTGTCGATCGACAGGCCCGAGCGGGTCGCCTTCAAAGACATCTCCACGCTGGTCCGGACGCTCCGACGCGAGATCAATCTTGAAACGGCTTCGCCGCTGGAAACTGAGAGCGAATGGCTCCTGGCTGCGGGCTGGCGATTTGTCGTTAAAGACATCCTCCGTGACGCAGAGGCTCGCGTCATCCGCATCCTGCTCAGTACGACCTCTTGACCTTGACCTTGTCCGGCCCTCCCCAATGCCCCCGACTGTTCCCCAGCTTCACATCCCGCACCAGATTGCGGGCCCCACACCGGCGCTCCGGCTCCATGGCCTCGGCCTCGCGGATCTCGCGGGGAGGTTGGTGCAGGGGTTTGCGTTTCATGTCTGACCAAAAACTACCATGCTGATCCTGACCGTCCAGATCGAAGATGCGGCCACGAGCGCCCTGCAGCGCACGATGGCGCGCCTGGACGCGGCCACGGAGCTGCACGAGGCGATGGGCGTGGGCGTAAAACAGGCGGCGGTCGATCACCTGGTGGCGACGAAAAACAGCCCGAACACCGGCTGGTGGGGCCGGGCCGCCCGCATGGTGAGCCACACGGCGACGGCGACGGAGGCGACGGTGATCTACAACCAGCGCGGCGTGGCGCTGCGCTACCACGGCGGGACCGTGAAGAAGAAGGTGGACGGGCCGCTGCTGACCATCCCGCTGGCCACGGTGCCGGTGGTCGATGGCACGCGCAAGCCGGCGCGGATGATGGGGTCGCTGGCCTTCATCTCCGCGCGCAAGGGGCATCGACGCGGACTCCTGGTGGAGGGCGAGGCCTACACGCCGAAAAAGGGCAAGCACGCGGGCCAGGAGCGGACGCGGCCGAAGAAAGGCGGCCAGCTCTACTACGTGCTGATGGACCAGGTGACGCACCAGCCGGACCCGACAGTGCTGCCGACAGAGAAGGACCTGTCGGCGGCGGCGGTCAATGCGGCGGAGGAATACCTGACGACGGCGGACTGAGACAGGATGGACAGGATTTTTTTGCGAACCAAACCCATGAAGACGACGCTTTTTATCATGCTGATGCTGGGGCTGTGCGGCTGCACCGTCACGCGGTCGAAGTCCGTGAATGGACAGGCCTTCACCACGGCCTCGGTGCTGGAAAACGCGGAGTCGAAGACGGTGACCTTTGACCCGTCCAGCGGCTTCGTCACCATCGCCGTATCCCAACAAGACCAGGTATCGGGCGCCAAAGCCATCGGGGCGGCGATGGCTACTCTGGAGACGATCGACGCCGGCGCGGAATACCTGATGCGACGCCTGGGCAAGGAGCAGGCGATCGAGACGGCCACGAACCCCCTCCAACCCGGCCCCAAGGTCGGCGAGGGAACGGAGGGGTTGAAAAAGCGATTTCCTAGCAGTAGGCATCCCGCAGGAGGCGGAGGCGTGGCGGTATGACGAGCAGGGCAATTGGCTCGCCTACGACAAGGCCGAAAACGGCACCGAGGTCATCGACCAGACCCGCCGCTCCAACGTCTCTAATCAAATCATCGATATTGACGGCACTAACGAGGGCGTCGCCTACGACAAGAACGGCAACATGTTCCGCATCCCGACCGGCGATCCCCTCACCGGCGCGCCGCGCAAACTGGTCTGGAACGCCTGGGATCAGTTGGTTGAGGTGCGCGTCGAGTCCAGCAACGCCCTCCTCCAGACCAACGCCTACGACGGCCTCTTCCGGCGCACCACCCGCACCCTGGCCGACAGCACCGTGATCCACCAGTACTACAACGACCAGTGGAAGCCCATCGAGGAGCGGAAAGACGCCGCCACCACCGCGCTGAATGTTTACTACTGGGGCGCCCGGCCCGGCCATCGCGACGAGCTGATCCGGCGGGACCGCGATACCGACGGCAATGGCACCCTCGACGAGACTCTGTGGTGCCTGATGGATTATTTCGATCCCATGGCAATCTTGGACAGCGGCGGCGCGGTCCAGGAGCGCTACACCTATTCCGCCTTTGGGGTGCCGCTGATCCTGGCACCCGATTACGCGACCCGCGGTTCCAGCTCCTTCGCTTGGGACTTCCTGTTCCACGGGCAGTTCACGGACGCGGAGACGGGGTATCAGAATTATGGGTTTCGGTTCTATGTGCCCGCACTGGGAACCTGGCCAAGCAGAGATCCCTTTTTTCCAATACCAAATCCATACCACTTTTCAAAGAATTCCCAGCCAAATTTCGTCGACTTTCTTGGATTGTTAACAATTGCAGAAGTAATACTTTTCGCATCCCTTGCCGCCATTGTGATAATTGCGGCTATAGCCACTTACCACGAATACATTCGCATCTATCGCCTCGAAGACGTGGATTGCGATTGCACCGATTTGTGCCTTCAAAGGGAGAGAACGAAGACAGCAATTCGAGTGGGTTGGAGCCTATTGATGGATGGGCAATATTCAGATTTCGACTCAATGAGAGACGCCTTAGAAAAATTAGGCATTAATACAGTTGGAAGGCTCAATGAGGGCGTCTCGTCACTTGGTAAAGAATTTCTTAACCCAGGCGAAAGGAATATCGTTGATGCAATGGAGAAAAATAGGAGCGATTTGAATCGGAATCCTGATGCAAAAACCCACCCCGGATTAACTACCGGAATGGTCAAAAATAAGGGATGGGCCGACCAATGGCTTGAAGCTGAGATTCAGCGGCTCGAAATTTATAAGGATTTGTTGGAAAATGAAATCTCACGACTTGGGTGTAAATGCTGATGAAAAGAAAACTTATGACCGTCTTTTTTGGATTCGCATCTTTAGTGTCTTGCTATTGCGTTAACTCAATTCTTGGCGGATATGGAATATACCCAAATCCATCCAAAAAATACGTTCACAGAAGTGGCTTACGCATACCATCTAGCATTGACTGGTATCCATATTTTGGCTATGACGGGAAACTAGGCAAGAACTCTCTTTCAGAGGCGATTCAGGCGCCGTTTATTTGGGCTGATCGAAGATATTGGCACAAATCTAAAGATATAGCTGATGACGACTTTGAAGATTGGCTCAGTAAAATTGAAATCGAGAAGATACACCCTGCAGACAGGGGTGCGTTCTTAGAAATCGATGGAGAATCTTTGAAGAATAGTAAATAGTAGCAACCAATCGCAGTAAACGTGCCGCTTGACTTGGGAAATTAAAAGCGAAACAGCTTCTTGAGGAGGGGTCTGATCACAATAGCGGCATGACTTCTCCCATATCCATCCAGACGCGGCAATTGCCTTTACTTCGTTCCGGCTATGCAAATTTCCTGTGTTCAATCTGAAACCAGATTCTCCCTGCCGCCAGGGCGGCCAAGGCATTCAAATTCCAATGCACTCACTCCGTTCATGCCATGCCGACTTCCCGCTTTCTCCTCCGAAAGCGGATGTTTCATGCGGCTCTGCCGCCAACGCATTCACTCTATGGGCTGTCTTATGACTCAACTGAACCCCCTCCAACCCGGCCCCAAGGTCGGCGAGGGAACGGAGGGGTTGAAAAAGCGATTTCCTAGCAGTAATTCAGTCCAAAATGGCTCGAAATGAGCCCCATTTTACCCTTCCTCCCCCTGAACCCCCTCCAACCCGGCCCCAAGGTCGGCGAGGGAACGGAGGGGTTGAAAAAGCGATTTCCTAGCAGTAATACCCCGTGCCCAATGCCGAGCTGAGCTACCTCACGGCGGGTGCCTTCAATGGCGATGCCGGCGATCCCATGACCGGTTATGACCGCTTCGGCCGCACGACCCGGATGCCGTGGAAGAATGGCGGCACCGTGCTCGCCGACATCGCCTACGGTTACGACCGCGCCAGCCGGAGAACTTGGCGGCAGGACCTGACGCCGGCCGCCCAGGCCGCCTTCGACCGCGCCTACGGCTACGACGCCCTCGGCCAAGTGAAGGCCGCTGATCGCGGCACCCTGAATGAGAACCGCACCGCCATCGGCGGAGTGCCGCAGGAAGCTGAGGCCTGGCAATACGACGAGCAGGGCAATTGGCTCGCCTACGACAAGGCCGAGGGCGGTGCCTCTGTCATCGACCAGACCCGCCGCTCCAACGTGTCCAACCAGATCGTGACCATCGACGGCAGCAACGAAGGCGTCGCCTACGACAAGAACGGCAACATGATCCGCATCCCGACGGGCGATGCCCTGACCGGCGCGCCGAGGAAGCTGGTCTGGAATGCCTGGGATCAGTTGGTCGAGGTGCGCATCAAGTCTAGCAATGCGCTCGTCCAGCGCAACGCCTACGATGGGTTGTTCCGGCGCACGACGCGGACCTTCCCGGCAGCCCCAAGCGGCGAGACGGTCATCCACCAATACTACAACGACCAGTGGAAGCCGATTGAGGAGCGCAAGGACTCAGCTACCACGGCACTCAATGTCTATTATTGGGGCGCACGTCCCGGCCATCGGGACGATCTCATCCGCCGCGACCGCGACGCCAATGGCGATGGCACACTGGATGAACCGCTATGGTGCCTCATGGATTACTTTGATCCGATGGCGATCCTGAACAGCAGCTGCGCGGTGCAGGAGCGGTATGCCTATTCCGCTTTCGGCATACCACTGATCCTGGCGCCAGATTTCATTGCGCACTCATCGACCGACTTTGGTTGGGACTTCCTGTTCCACGGGCAGTTTACCGATCTGGAGTCGGGGTATCAGAACTATGGGTATCGGTTCTATTTGCCGGTTTTAGGTCTATGGCTTAGCCGGGATCCGATTGATGAAGAAGGGGGGAGCAATCTTTTTGTATTTTCTCAGAATGATCCGAATAGTAGCATCGATCTGTTTGGGCTTCAATCCATGAAACCGGCTGAGCGGAAGAGGCCAAGTTCATCGACGCCACAAAAAAATGGCCCCTTGATTGCTGGCGGTTGCGGTGTACATCCTGCTGAAACTGCCCCCAAACCCGATTCAAATGAATCCGATCCATTTGCCGCTCAACGTCAGAAATGGGCAAATGAGACGGCAAACTACCTGAATAATTTGAAAAGCGGCAAGGCGGATGGTGGGTTTGTTATTTTGGAAGTGGGTGATTTTTCTAGCCCAAGCACCGATCCGGATCAAAATTACTGTTGGGAATTTTCTTATAGTTCAATTCGTAGTTGTATTTTATATGACTTCCCTGGGAAGAGATGCGGACTGACCTGTTCGTCAACGGGTTTTGCGGTCGGAAAGCTTAGATCCGAGATAACTCAGCGATTTGGTATCGCTGCATCAGAATGCTCTGGAGGCGAGGGGCAAAAAGTTCAGACGTGGGGGATTCAAGGTGATGCCACGGTTTGGTGGTCTGGGAATGAACTTGGGGGTTGCGGATGCCGCTATTCAATCACCGGATTTGATGCGAAACTTTATTGCGTAAAACAATGAAAATTAAGTACAATACCAAGGTGATTATCCGATCAATAATTTGCACCTTACTGTTTTCTTCTCTTCTCAGTGGTTGCGGTACGTCAAGCGGTTACCGAAGCGTTTCTGAAGGGTATCTCTGGAGGCGGGCAACTTCTACGCTAGGTGTATTGCATTACGTTGGCACCAAAGATAATAATGATTACTTTGATTACAATGTTGTCCCAACTGAAATTGCCTCATATTTTTTTCACTCTTTAACGAATATAGATAAAATTGAAAAATTTAAAGTCGCGTCCGGAAAGATACCGCTTGAAGAGAGGTACGATTTAAATTCGAAGAATACTTATATTTCTCCTCCGGATAAGTCTTGGTAGAAGATTGAACCCCCTCCAACCCGGCCCCAAGGTCGGCGAGGGAACGGAGGGGTTGAAAAAGCGATTTCCTAGCAGTAAAAGCGATTTCCTAGCAGTCAGTAACCCCCTCCAACCCGGCCCCAAGGTCGGCGAGGGAACGGAGGGGTTGAAAAAGCGATTTCCTAGCAGTTCCACCGGGTCGGCTTGGGCCTTCTTTTTCCGCTTTTCCTTTTTCCGGGCCTTTTTATCCGGCGCCGATCCATCCGAAACCCATTTCTTCGCCCCCGCCTTCACGGGGGCTGCCATCTCGGCGAGCCAGGCATCGTGCAGGGCGCGGAGGCGGGTGACTTGATCGGGATGGGCCGAGGACAGGTCGGTGCTCTCGCCGGGATCTTGGGCGAGGTCGAAGAGTTCGATGCGGTCGCGCTCGGCGACGAGTTTCCAATCGCCCGATCGCACCGCCCACCAGCCGCCTTCTTCGGCGGATGACCAGTAGAGGGTTCTCGGTTCCGCCGGTTTTTCGCCGCTGAGGACCGGGATCAAGTCGATGCCGTCGGAAGGACGCTCCGCCGGTGCCTCGACGCCGGCCGCGGCGAGGACGGTGGGCAGAACATCGAGCGAGCTCACCACCGCGTCGGAAGTGCCGGGCTGGAGCCGGTCCGGCCAGGCCACGAGGAAGGGGGTGCGCACCCCGCCCTCGTAATCGGTGTGTTTGCCGCCCCGCAGGGGCGTGTTGTCGGCCGATTGGGCAAGCGGCCCGCCGTTGTCGCTGAAGAAGAAGATCAGGGTGTTTTCCCAAGCGCCGGTCTCCTTCAGGGCGGCGACGACTTTTCCGACGGCATCGTCGAGACGCTTGCCCATGGCGAGGCGGGTGTCGCGGATGGGATCGCCGGTGTGGAATCTCGCGATCTCGTCCTCGGGTGCCTGCATCGGGGCATGGACGGCGTTGAAGGCGAGGTAGGCAAAGAAGGGGGTGCCTGCGTGTCTCCGGACGAAGTCGGCAGTCTCGTCGCCGAGCCGGTCGGTGAGGTAGCCCGAATCTTTCACCACCTCGAGCCCCCGGTAGATCGGGTCTTCGGGATCATCGAGTTTGAAGTAATCTTGGGCGCCGCGGCCAAGGAATCCGTAGACTTCGTCGAAGCCCCGGTGGGCCGGGCTCCACTCCGGGGTCGGGCCGAGATGCCATTTGCCGAACTGTCCGGTGACATAACCGGCGGGTTTGAGGAAGCCGGGGAGGATGGTTTCCGACAGGGGGAGGCCCGAGCCCGCTTCGCCGCCGGTGTAGAGGCCGAGGCGCTGTTGGTAGCGGCCGGTCATGAGCCCGGCGCGTGTCGGGGAGCAGACCTGGCCGGTCACGTAGCCCTGCCGGCAGACCACGCCGGCGGCGGCAATGGCGTCGAGGTGGGGCGTGTGGACGTAATCGGCGTGTTTTTGCTGAAAGGATACCTCGGCATACCCGAGGTCGTCGGCGACGATGACGACGATATTGGGCTTTTCGGCGGCGTGTCCCGACAGGAAAAACGCGGAGGAAAGGAAAAGGCCGGACAGGAAACGGATTCGCATGGAGGGCTCAACCCCGCGCCGGCCGCGAAGTTTTCCCGCTCACGGGGTGTGGTGGCCCTGCCCGTCGGTGGCGTGACGGTCTGGTGGGGTTCCGTGCCCGGTATGGGCCATTCCCTCACAAGCGCTTCGGATTCACCCCACTGGCAGGTGGGCGGGGCTGGGTACGGCCTTCGAAGAGGGGGCGCAGGCTGGCGATGGCGGCACGGGCCTCGGGATCGGGATGGCGGGCGCGATTGGTGAATTCGGCGGGATCGGCCAGGTGATCATACAGTTCGACCCCATCGGCGCCGCCGTTCCACTCGGTGTAGCGCCAGCGCTCGGTGCGGACGCTGCGTCCCATGACCGGAGCGGGCAGACGGGCATCGGCAGGGCGGAGGATCTGGGTGAAGGCGGGGTGATCCCAAGGGGCGTCCGGATTGGCCAGCAAGGGCCGCAGGCTGCGTCCGGCGGGAAGGGGCGCAGGAGCCGTCGGCAGGGGCAGGGCCGCGAGATCGGCGAGCGTGGGGTACAGGTCGATGAACTCCACCACGCGGCCGCAGGGTCGTCCATGGTCGGTCAGGCCGGGAGCCCGGATGAGAAACGGGGCGCGGGCGGATTCCTCAAACAGGGTGCGCTTTTGCCACAGGCCGCCGTGCTCGCCGAGGTGGTAGCCGTGATCGCTCCAGAGCGCGACAATGGTGTGGCGGCTGAGGTCGAGTTCATCAAGGGCGGTGAGGAGTCGGCCGACCTGGGCATCGACGAACGAAACGCAGGCATGATAGGCGCGGGTGGCCTGGAGGCAGGTGGGCTCGGGCAGGCCGTAGTGGGGCACGGGATTGTTGTGGGCAAAGGCGGCGGCGGGGATGTCGTCGCGGTCATCGGCGGGGGCGATGGGCAGGCGGAATCGTCCGGGCGGGTGCCGGTCGAACCAAGGGCGCGGGGCCACGAAAGGGGTGTGGGGCCGGAAGAAGCCGACTCCGAGAAAGAAGGGCCGGTCGCGGTGCTGCCGCATCAGGCGGATGGCTTCGGTGGCGATGAGGCCATCGGTCTGCTCCTCGTCGGTGCCGTCGGCGGCGAGCCAACTGAGGGCGGCGCTGATGGGACGGTGGGGTTCGGCATTGGTGATCTGGCTGGCATCGGTCACGTCGCGGCCGCGGGGATTGACGGTGAGGTCCCACGAGGCCGGGTCGTCAAGGCCATCGGTGCCGATGCCGTTGGGTACGTCGTAGTGGTAGAGTTTGCCGACGCGGGCGCTGAACCAGCCGTACTGACGAAATAGCTGGGGCAGGGTGATGACGTCGGGGACCGTTTCGCGAAAGTGCCGGTCGAGATCGTAGACTTGGGTCTGGTCAGGCCGCAGCCCGGTGAGCAGGGAGGCGCGGCTGGGATTGCAGAGGGGTATCTGACAGTAGGCACGGTCAAAGCGCACGCCGGAGGCGGCGAGGGCATCGATGTGCGGGGTGATGGCCGCGGGGTGACCGTAGCAGCCGAGGGCATTCGACAGATCGTCAACGGCGATGAGGAGGACGTTGGGCCGGTCCGGTGCCGCCACGGCCACGGTGGAGCCGGCAAACAGAACGATGAGGATGCGGGAGAGAAGCCTCGAGTGAAAGCGAGAGCGGGCACTCATGGCGGCAGATCGACGGTCATTCAGAGCCGGCAGGCCTAAGCCTGGTCGGATCGCGAGCGAAGGACGGGAAGACAGAAAAGGTGAGGGCCGTATCCGGCTGATCACGCCCGGCATCGGCTCCGTGCGGCTACTCGGTCTCGACGACGCGTTTTTTCCGGGGCAGGGCGCGGAAAAGCTGGATCATGCTCGCGGCGACGCGGCCGGCTTCGGCGCCACGGTTGATGGGCGAGTCGAGGGCCGATCGTTCGGCGGCATGTTCGGGGCGATCGACCAGCAGCACCTCGTGGATGACCGGCACCAGATGGGTGCGCGCGGTGGTGGCCAGGGAATCGGTGATGCTGGCAGCGATGAGATCGGCATGGGCCGTCTTGCCGCGGATGATGACGCCGAGCGCGACGATGGCGGCGGGTTGGCGCGGAGCTTCGCGGCAGAGTTGCTCGACCACCACGGGAATCTCAAAGGCGCCGGGCACCCGGTAGATGTCGATCTCGGCATTCGGCAGCAGGGCCTCCAGTTCGCGCTGCGCTCCGGCGAGCAGGCCGTCGGTGAACTCGGGGTTGTAGCGGCTGGCCACAATGGCGACCGGATGCGGGTCGGTATCGATGTCGGGGGCGTCGGGGAGCGGGGTGATCATGATGGGGGCGAAAAGGGAGGGATACTAGGCGTGGAATGGGGGATGTCGAACGCGTATCACCGCGTCGTCAACCAGGCGATCACATCCGCGATCTGTTGCGGCGTCATCACGGCCTCCAGGCCTTCGGGCATGACGGAGTGGCCACTGTTGCGCACCGATTGGATGTCCCGGCGGGGGACGGACTCGCGGGAGCCGTCGGGTCGCTTCAGCAGCACGGCAGCCTCGGTCTCGCTCACCAGCGTGCCGCTCACCACGGTGCCGTCGCGCTTCTCCACGAGATACTCGGCAAAGTCCGGGCTGACCTCGCGGTTGGGATCCAGCAAGTTCGTCAGGATCTGGCCCCGGTCCCAGGCGCGCACCGTGGCGAGGTTCGGCCCGATTTCGGAAAAGCCCTCCTCACCGGCCCGGTGGCATGCCAGGCAGAATTGCTGGAAGACCGCCTGGCCCGCGGTGGCGTCGGGCGTCAGGCTGGCCAGGGCGGCTTCGGTCTCGCGGATGGCCTGCTCGCGATCGGCTTTGCCGGCAAACAAGGCCCGCGCCCGATCCGCGATCGCCGCGTCGGCATGGGCAATGAGTTGATCCCGCCGGGCGCGGCTGAGGTAATGCGGGGAGATCTGACCGATCTCGATCGCCTCCAGCAGCGGCGGCACCCAGGCCGTGCGGCTGAGCAGCACCTCGACGGTCTGCTGCTGCATCGCGGGTGTCATGCCGGAAAAGGCCGACACCAGCGACGCGCCGACCGCCGGGGTGGACAAGCCGCCGAGCGTTCGCAGGGCCGACAGTTGCACTTCGGACGGCACTTCCGAGGCCAGCAGATTCAGCAAGGCCGGAGCCGTCGCCTCGCTGTCGGGCGGCAGCAGGCTCAGCGCGAGCCGGTAGGTCGCCGCGTCGGTCTGCGGCGACACCGTGGCCGCCGCCAACGCCTTTTCCGCGAGTGCGGCGAGGTCTTTCACCACCGGCAGCTCTTCGCCGAGGGAAAACAGGTCCACTTTCTGCGATTTCAACCCGTCCCGCAGGCCGGCCAGGGCGCAGAGCGCCACCTCGGGCACGGGAGCCGCCGCGCCGGAGAAAATCCGCCGCGAATCGCCGAATTCCGCGTGGCTCCGCATCACATCCATCAGCAGCAGCAGGTAATCGTGCAGGTCCACCGCCTCCTGGCTCGCCCCGGCCATGCGGGCCAGTTGATACACGTATTCCAACTGCCCTGACGAGGTGCGGATGCCCATCGAGCGGTTCATCGCCAGTGGCTTGGCGATCGCCTCCGCCGCGCTCAGGGCCGCGAGCCGCAGCCAGGGATCGGCCTCGATCTGGGGCGCGGCTTTGATGGCAAACGCCTTTGCCCGCTCCGAATCGATCTCGGCCAGCGCCATCAGCGCGTAGGCCAGCACGGAGGCCTCGCGCTCATTCGCCAGACCGCTCAGCGCATCCTTGAGCGGGGCATTGGCTTTCAGGAAAGGTTCGGACGCCATCACTGCGTGCGTTTTCAGGCCCGGCTCGGGGCTTTCCAGCGCCTTGAGCAGATCCTCCGACCGCAGCGCGCCCATGCCTTCCAGTGTGCGCAGGGCATGGATGCGGCCCAGCTCTGAGCCGTAGTCGTCAGCCAGCAGTTTTCGCAAGGGCTCCACCGCGGCCTGGTCCTGGCGCTCCACCAGCAGGCGTTGCGCCGTCTCGCGATGCCAGGCATTCGCATGATCCAGCAATTTCACCAAATCCGCCGCCGACGCCTGGCTGAGCCGCGGGGTGGGGCGGCGCTGGAAGTCGCCCGGCGGCACCAGCCGGTAGATCCGACCCCGATCCATCCCGCGCCGCAGGTCCACCCGCGCATGGAGATCGTCCGGGATGGACCACGGGTGCTCGATCGCCTCCCGATACATGTCCAGCACATGGAGGCAGCCATCCGGGGCGTTCTCAAAGTTCACCGGGCGGAACCACACATCCTCCGATGCCGCGAAGTCCGCCTCCGTGTCCGGCCGCGTGGCGCGGAAAGTCATCCCGTCCCGCTCCAGTTCCAGCCGGAAAAAGAGATTCGATGCCACATCGGCCACGAAGAGCTGGCCCCGCCAAGACTCAGGCCAGGCATCGCCCCGGTAGATGGTGATCCCGCATGACGAAGTCACCGCGCCCGCGCCGACCAGCTCCGTGCTGGGGTGCTTCGCCGCTTCCGTGACCGACCAGCGTTGTGCCCGCTCCACCCGCCAGGCTTCCGGCGGGCTGATGCGGTGCACCGGGATGTAATCGCCGAACCCGCAGATGTCCTGCCGTGCATCGGTCGCCGGCAGCAGGGGATTGCGGTCCAGATAGTGCTTCGGCAGCACGATGTGCAGTGCCGGATTGCGAATATTGCAGACGAAACGGTGCCCCAAATCATCATAGGCATTCCCAAAACGCCCGTGCCCTGTGTCCAGGCTCAGCGTCTCCGTGCGGGGATCCAGCCGCAGGTCGTGCCGCGACAGCGTCAGCGGCGGTGCCGCCGGATCGTCGACTTTGGTGACCGTCCCGCCGTTCGTGCTCCCCGAGATGGAGAAATGGTTATCGAGGCCCCAGATCGGATTGTTGATCAGCGCCTGCACATTCAGCTTCCGGAAGCCTGTATAGACTTTCCGCCGCTCGTCCGCCACCCCGTCACCGTCGTGGTCTTTCAGGTACCAGAGATCGGGCGTCGCGGTGACAAAAATGCCGCCTTTCCAGCACGCCACCCCGGTCGGCCAGCTCAGCCCCTCGGCGAAGACCGTCGACCGGTCGAAGACCCCATCGTCGTCGGAGTCCACCAACAGCCGAATCTTTCCGATAGCCGCATCGGTGGGATTCTCCTGGTTTGGCTTGTGGCTGGCTTTGTCCGTGTAGGGATAGTCATTCATCTCCGCCACGTAGGCCCGGCCGTCCTCATCGTAGGCGATGTCCACCGGGTCGGTCACCAGCGGCTCCGCCGCGATCAGCTCCAGTCGGAAACCATGCAGCAACTTCACCCGGCCCGCCGAGACCTCTGGCGGCGTGGGCGGCGTCTCGGGAAACGGCGCCTGAGCCGGGGTCTGCGCCCGCGCCCCGCCGATCATGAGGGCCAAAGAGCCGGCCAGAACCAGCAGGGAAAAGCGGCCGGGAAGACCGGGACAAGCAAAACGAAGAAAGCGGGGCGGCATGGCGAAAAGAACCGCAACCGGGGAAAAAGACCCGTATGGGGGCCCGATCGCGACCCCGCCAGTCAAGCGACAGCCGTCCCCCGGCGCAAGCGGCATCTTCCGGTCGCCGCGTTTCCGGTGAAAGAGGGTCTGATCTCCGATCAAAGAGGGTCTGATCGGAGAGGAGACAGGGTTCGATCGGAAAGCCGGTCGCGAATGCAGGCCACGGGCGCGCGGTGTCTCAGCCGTCTTTCCCGGCATCCTGGATGATGTCGACGAAGGCGTCTTCGAGGGAGGCCTGGTGGCGGGTCAGCTCGCGGAGCTTCCAGCGTTTTGCGACGGCGAGGTTGTAGATCTCCTCGCGGACATCGACGAGGGAGTCGGTGCGGATCTCCACACAGGCCCAGCCCTGGCGGGTCTCGATGTGGGCGGCGGATTTGACGCCGGGGAGCCGCTCCAGCAGGGCGATGGTGTCGGCGGGCGGGTCGAGAATTTCCATCCGCACGGCACCGGCATCGCGGAGGCGGCGGATGAGGTTTTTCGGAGTGTCGGAGGCTTTGATCCGCCCGCGGTGCAGGATGATGACGCGGCCGCAGGTCATCTCGACCTCGTGCAGGATGTGGGTCGAGATAAGAATGGTGTGACGCTCGCCGAGCTGGCGAATGAGCTCGCGCACCTGCCGGATCTGATTGGGGTCGAGTCCGTTGGTCGGTTCGTCGAGGATGAGCAGGTCCGGCTTGTTGACGAGGGCATCGGCGAGACCAACGCGCTGGCGGTAGCCCTTCGACAGGGTGCCAATGAGCTTGCTCCGCACGTCGGCGAGGGCGCAGATGTCCATCGCCTCCTCGACGGCGCGCCGGCTCTCGCGCCAGCCGAGGCCTTTCAGCCGGGCGCGGAAGCGGAGGTACTCGTGGATGCGCATGTCGGTGTAGAGCGGCACGTTTTCCGGCATGTAGCCGACGTGGCGGCGCACGGCGATGGAGTCCTTGAAAATGTCATGCCCGGCGACGGTGGCGGTGCCCTCGGTGGCGGACAGGAAACAGGTCAGGATGCGCAGGGTGGTGCTTTTGCCCGCTCCGTTGGGGCCGAGAAAGCCGACGATCTCGCCGCGACCGACATCGAAGGAGATCCGGTCCACGGCGGTGCGTCCGGCGTAGCGTTTGGTCAGGTGCTCGACGTGGATCATGGTTCGGGACGGGCAGGATGGCCGCGGCGGGCGGTGCGGTCAACGGAGAAAGGGCGGCGGGATCAGCCGGGCTGGCCGGAGAGGCGGCGGCTCAGGTCGCGCAGGGCCTCGAGGATGTCGATGGGGGTGGCTGGGATGGGCAGTTCGACTTCGACAGTGGGATCGACGGGGGTGCCGAAGGCGCGGATGGCTTCGCGGACGGCCTCGCGGGCGGCGGCGGCGAGGAAGACGGCCCCTTCGGCCCCGCTGGCGGCGGCGAATTCGGCCGGTTGCCGGGGCGAGGCGAGCAGACCGACGCTGAGTTGCAGCGGGGCATCGCCAAAGCCGGGCAGCAGGTAGTTTTCTCCGCCGGTTTGCCGCGGGAGGCCATCGGAGGTCCAGGAGACGGATTCGCTGAGCATCCAGCCGAGCCCCATCTGGAGGGCGCGGCCGATCTGGGCGCGCTCCTGAGGGCCGCCGGCGGCATTGCTGCCCTGGTGGACCAGGTCGGCACGGAGGAGTTGGATTTCGCCGGTGAACGCATCGAGTTGCACCTCGATGGCGGCGGCTCCGCAGACGAAGCCGGAGAAAGGCCAGCCGGCGCCGACTTCGCGGTCCCACCAGAGGTTCGGGGTACGATGAAAGCCGGTCGCGGTGAGGAGGATGCGGCGGCGCCAGGCAGCTTCGGCCAATTGGGCAAAGGGGATGCGGTGATTCGACCGCCCGCCGGCCGTGACGAAGCTGTCGGCAAAGCGGATGGTATCGGCGTCGATGTCGGTGGCGCCGGTGCTGGCCAGAACTTGGACGGCAACAGGGCGGAGCCGGCTTTTCAGGGCCTCGCAGGCATCGGCCACGGCGCGGCGCATCAGGCCGACGGCGTCGATTCCGAGCCGCGGGGTGAGGTGGGGCGTGGTGTGGAGATCTCCACAGGTGACGCTGACGCGGTCGGGGCTGAGCCCAAGCTGCTGGGCAGCTTCCTCGCCCACGCGGCGGGCGAGACCGTCACCGGCATCCTGACAGCCGGCCCAGACGCAGACGGAGCCGTCGACGAGGATCTGGACCTGCACCATGGCCTGGTTGCGCTCGGCACGGGGATCGCCGAAGCCGAATTTCATGGGCACGACGCCGAGGCCGCGTTTGTAGCAGGGATTGCCGGCATTCCACTGCTCGATGGCCTGGCGGCGGGCGGAAATCTCAGCGCGGCGGAGGAGGTCATTCCAGGCGCGCTGCAAGGGATCGCAATCAACGGGCTGGCCGTAGGGGGTGGAGTGGCGGTTTTCGGATTCGCGGTAGAGATTGAGTCCGCGGATGGCCTCGAGGGGTTTTCCCAGATGATGGGCGATGCGGGTGAGGATCTCCTCCATGATCAGAGATCCCTGGGCGGATCCCTCGGCTGGCAGGGCGTGGCCGGTGAGGTGATGGGTGCGGCAAAGGCGGCCCGAGGCGCGGAAGTCGGGCACGTAGTAGGCGCCGTCGGCATGCA
Source organism: Verrucomicrobiales bacterium (assembly GCA_016795505.1). Taxonomy (GTDB): domain Bacteria; phylum Verrucomicrobiota; class Verrucomicrobiia; order Verrucomicrobiales; family DEV007; genus JAEUHH01. The sequence continues at coordinate 43,117 of JAEUHH010000103.1, forward strand.
GCAGAGCGAGGTCGAGCGACGTTTCGGAATCGCCGATCTCATGCCCGCCATCCATGGCGAGGCGGATGTCGACGGCCTCGAGCCGGCCTTCGTCGGAGAAACCGGCCTGAAAATCGGCCCGGACGGCATGGCGACGGGGAGTGAGGGCCAGATCGAGCTCGCGGGGAATGACCAGCGAGACCGGACGACCGGTGCGGCGGGCGGCCAGCGAGGCCAGCACGGCGACATGAGCAGACTCGGCCTGGCGTCCGCCGGACAGCGAGGCCAGCGGCGGCGACTGGACATCGATGCGGCTCTCGGGCTCCGCCAGAGCGGTCGCGACAGCGGCGCGAACCCGCGAGGGCAACTCAGCCGTCGTCTCAACGGTCAGCCGTCCATCGTCTCCGGGATTGGCGAGGGCGGAGACGGGCCTCTCCGACAAGGGAAGCTGGCTGCCGATCTCAAGAGCACCCGTGAGTCGGCGGCTGGCTTTGGCCAACGCCGCGGTGGCATCGCCGCGCGCGATGGTCACCGCCTCGGTGAGGTAGCTCTGCATGGCGAGCGCGTGGTCGAGATCGGCGGTGGCGGGCAGGGGATGGTAGGCCACCTCGATCAGGGCGGCGGCGGCAGCGGCGGCTTCTTCCGTCTCCGCGACGACGAGCGCGACCGGCTGGCCGTGGTAGCGGACGGCATCCGCCGCGAGGATGGCCTCGTCGGGTCGCAGAGGGCGGAGTCGGTTGCGGACGCCGAGGTCGCTGGCGAGCATCACCAACACGGTGCCGGGATGGCTCCGCGCGGCATCGGCCTGAATCGAGCCGATGGAGGCGGCGGCGTGAGGTGAGGTGACGAGCCGGGCGTGGAGCGGGAGGGAATCTGGGGCGTGGGATTTCAAATCTGGGGGGAAACGCGGGAAAATCGGGAAATCGGCGGTGACTTCGGGCCGTCAGGGCTGAGCGGCAGCGGGCGGAAGGCGTTTGGGGGCGAGGTAGTCGCCGACCACGCCGAGCGGAGCGGCCGGGCGGCCCGGTGTGGCATGTTGATAGAAAAACTTCTGTAACAAGGTGATGATGAGCTGGCGACGGTATTCCTTTTCCCGGTCGGTGGGCGCAGGGGCTCCGCCTGTGGTCGACGCTGCGCCTTCGATCTCCTGACTGACCCGGCCGAGGATGCCGATGATGGTTTCCTCCGACCAGAATCGACCGATGAGGGCCTTTTCGGCCTCGCGGGCGCGGAGGGGGCGGTCGCCGATGCCAGCGTAGGCCAGAATGGCCTGGGTGATGCGGGTATTGACGTCGAGTTCCACTGCAAAGGCCGCCGAGAGGGTCGCCGGGGCATCGGTGCGCCGAGGAGACGCCAGATAGGTGTCGCACAGCCGGAGCACGCCGCCGCCACGGGAGGCGAGACTTTCGCGGGTGAACTTCGGCAGCACGAGGTGGGCGATGACTTCGCCCGGGCGGAGATTGGTGCGGCCCTGGCCTTCGAAAAAGCGGGAGACCGGGATGTCGCGCTCGCCGTCGTGTGAAACGACGCGCACCACGGCATCCAGCGCGATGATGGAAGGAGCCAGCGGGTCGTCCAGGCGGGCGCTGGCCAGACAGCCACCCAGAGTGGCCCGGTTGCGATGCGGACGGGTGCCAAGACGCCGGATGACTTTCGCGAGCAGCGGACAGGCGTCGCCGAGGCGCTCGCCGAGTCCGGTCAGGGTGACGGCCGAGCCGACGAGCCAGCGGTCGTTTTCTTCAAACACGGTCCGGAGGTCCGGCACGCCATCGGTGGCGATGAGGCAGTTCGCCGCGGCCAGGTCTGCCGATGAGCGGCCGTGAGCCAGGCCGGCGGAGCCGCCAATGAGGAGGGCTTTGGGAAACTGGGAAAGCAGCCGGGTGAGGTCCACCAGCGTGTGCGGGCGATAAAAGCGGCGTTTGCCCGAATCGACGTAGCTGAATTCCTCGCTGTCGGGCCAGACTCCGGAAAGGGCGCTCGCGAAGGGCTCCACCGGGGCCGCGCGGCGGGGAGCGGGCAGGATGGACTGGGCGAGATCCCGCAGACCGCCGTAGTGGATGGAGCGCGAGAGGCAGCCGTCAAAGTGGTCAGTGATCTGCCCCGGCCGCGACCATTCCGGCCGGTGCCAGGCCTCGATGAGAGCGGTGATGACCTGGGCGCGGGCTTTCCACGAGGTGGCGACATCCGGCTGGGCATTGAGCAAATCGAGAGCGGGGTGCGAACGACCCCGTTGGGCAGCGAGGGCGAGGCCCTCCGCCGACCAGAATCGCCGTCCGGCAACGGTGGGCAGCAAAAGGAGCGAGGCATCGACGGACCGAAGCGCCGGTCGCCCCTGCGGATCGACGTCAAGCAGGAGCAGCGGCGCGCCACCGAGAGCGGATTCGGCTTGGGCAAAACGCCGCTCCCGGCCATAGCCCTGTCGGTCGAGATAATCGGCCAGGGTGGTGAAAACTGGCTCTCCCGCCACCCGGATGGTCTCTCCGTCGAGATCAAACGTGTAACTGCTCTGCATGCCGGCGAAAAACGGGAGTAGGGGGCTAAAAATGAGAGAAAAGCGGAAAACCGGGACGAAGTCGAGACAGTAGCATGCGGGTGACGGTCCTGCTTGTAGGAAAATTCCGACGGCGTGCCTTCAAAGGGGCCATCGGGGCGCGGATCGACCCTTGCCGGGGGCGGGAAGGCCGCTAGACTCATCGGGTGAAACGGAAGCTTTTTCTCACTCTGATCATTCTGGGCGTGCTACTGGTCGCGGGCGTCTGGATTGGCTGGCGGGTCACGGTCGGCTATCTGACACCGGATTTTCTGGTCGCCCAGATCGAGCGGAAGTGGCATTGCCGCGCCCACATCGACGCCGTCACGGTCCGGATGACGGGAACGGCGGCGGTCGAACTGACCGGGCTGGCCCTGGCACCGCGGGATGAACATGCCGGGCAGGGCAAGCCGCTGGCGGAGCGCCCCGCTCTGGAAGCCGGAGCCGCGCCGCTGCGCTGCGAATCGGTGTCCCTCGAAATCCGCCCCGCGGAACTGATCCAGCGCAAGGTGAACATCCAGCGCCTGACCATCGCCGGGCTGGCGGTAGATACGGCGATCGACCGGAATGGCGATGCCACGGTCGAGCGCCTCTTCGATCCGCTGCCGGCCGCCCATCCGGCGGGAGACGAGACCGTGAGCGCGATGGCCGCAGCTGGCGCGGAGATGGAAGCCGGCACCTTTTCCACGGTCGCCGACCGGGTCGAGGTGAAAGGCGGGCAGGCGAGCTTTTTGGTCGAAGCCAGCGGCACGATCATTCGGCTGGACGGGTTGGAACTGGCCCTGACGGAGATCGATGTCGATCCGGCGGAGCCTGCCGCTCATAACCGGGCACGGTTCCAGTTTTCCAGTGAACTGATCGTCGCGCCGCCGTCGTCCGATCAGGCGGAAACGGCCGAGCACCTGCGCGGGCGCGTGTCCGGCTCGGGCGAGGCGGCGCCGCTCAATGTTACCACGGGGCGGATGGATCCGGCCTGGACTTGCGATCTGACCCTGCATCAGGGCACGCAGATCAACACCTTTCCGGTCATCGACCGGCTCCAGAAACTTCTGGAGGGCATTGACACCGCGGGAGTGGATCTGAAGGATCTCAACATCCGCGGCACGCTGCTGGCCGACGCCAATACCCGGGTGGCTCATGCAGGTGGTCGTTATCTGATCGAACAGCCGCTGCAACTGGCGCTGCCTGACACCCAACTGGTCCTCAACGACGGGTCCTGGCTCCACACCGGCACCAACCAGCACGAGATCCGCGGGCAGGTCGTCGCCTCCGAGGTGTTGACGCGGAAAATCGAGGGAAAGGTCGACGCGTATTTAAAAAAGAAAGCCCGCGGACTGCCCGCCGAGAGCCTGCGGCAGTTGGTGCTGGGGCCGGTGACGAAGGACGGCCGTCTCGCCCTCGAATTCACCTCCAGTGGCGATCTCGCCAAGCCCAAGGCCGACATCGTGACGCCGTTGGGCAATCTCTCCGAGGTCATCGACACCGGCAAGGAGACGATCAAGACCCTGGAAGAGGTCGGGAAAAGCCTGCTGAAAGGGCTTTTCGGGAACTGATGCCAAGCCGGGGCATCCCGGAAAAGCCGGCCAAGCCAAAGGCTGCGGATCAGGCGACCTGCGCCGCAAAGTCATCCGCTTCGCCGGTCTCGGCTTCGTGGGCGAGACGCTCGATGTATTCCTCGACCGGGAAGGCGCGATCTTCCAGCAGGCACTGTGACAGCCAGCCATCGAGCAGGGCGAAGTCGTCCTGCTTGCCGCGCTGATCCACCACATGCTGCCAGTCGAAGCGATCCATAACCCGCGACGAGGAGATGCGGCGCAACCGGAACAGGCTTTGGATGGCCTCGAACTCGCGGGGAATGAGATTGGCGATCGAAGCCGGCTCGGGCAGGTCGTCGATGACATCCGCATCCATGCCGAAAGTGGTGACGCCAACGCCGAAACGGGCGGCGAACTGGCGGATCTCCTCGACGAGGTGCTCGTCATCGATGGGACCGGCGACCATGAGTTCGCCCGAATTGGCCCAGCCGGAAGTGCTGAGGCATTGGAACAGGTCTTCACGCAGGCTGGTGTAGTCCATCTCCAGCTTCAGTTTCACGGCGATCATGCGGAAAGGGGCATCGCCGAGCCGGCGGCGCACTTCCAACTGATCGGGACGCAGGGAAAAGCCGCCATCCTCGCTCACTTCGCCGACGAGCCACTCCACAGCGATCATGTCCGGGAAGCGCCAGCGGTTGGCCGAGGCATACTGGTCGGAAAAGGAACGCTCGAACGCCATCGGGAAACGGTGGATCGACTCGAAGTAGCGGCTCACCACGGCGCGGAATTTGTTGGCCCGGGCGATGGCGAGGTCCTGGCTGCCGCCGTGGGACGGATCCTCGCCCAGCAGGGCCTGGCTGGCACCGAGCAGGTTCCGCGCGCTGTTCAGCGAGTGGATGGTGGTGGAGCGCAGGTAGTAGCCTTGGCCCTGTTCCACCTTTGCGATCGGCGACGACGGGTCGCACGACATGATCGAGAAATGGTAGCGCAGCGTGGCGTCGCTGTAGCCTTGCTTGAGCCGGTATTTGACCAGTTCGATGAGTTCGGTGCCCTTGATGGCCTGAGCCGGATTGCGGGGCAGGATGCTGGGCAGAATATCCTTGAGTTGGTCGCGAAGGTTCATAGGGACGGAAGACGCAAGATTGAGCAGGGGATGGGGATGGGGTCAAGCGGGAAGGGTGCCCGATAGAAGCATTTTTTTGCGCCCGAAACGGGAGTTTCGACAAGGACTCAAACCGCCATAACTGGCCGGATTCTCTGCGAAAAAATCCGCTAACGGAAAAGCTCGCTCACTCCGCGGCGGCTTTGGCCAGGGGAATCACAGTGTCGTAGAGCCAGGCGATGACTTTCGTCTTTTCGGTCTCGGGAAAGGCGTGGCCGACATCTTCCATCGGCGATTCGACCACCTCCATGCCAGCCCGCCGGGCGCGGCGCACCACTTCCTCGGAATTGGGGGCGTTGGGCGACTTCGTTCCCCAGGCGACGTAGCAGTGCTTGCCCTTGGCGTCGCGATAGCGGCTGGGCAACGCGCCCCCGCCATCGATCAAAAAATAGGCGCTGAAAAAGCGGGTGAATTCCTCCTCGCCGAGCACACCGTCGATGGCGTGTCCGCCATTGCTGAAGCCCCCGATGACCCGGAGCCGCGGGTCGAGATTCGGCACCGCCTCGGTCAGTTTTTCCAGCATCGGCTTCCAGTATTTCCAGACATTCTCGAAGTCGCCCACCATGTTGGCCTGCGCGGGGTTGCGACCGTTGTCGGGATAGGGCAGGGCGGCGCAGACAAATTCTCCGCGGGTCAGTCCGACTGCCGCGCCGGGTTCGTTACCGCCGTCGCCACCGCCGAGGAAAATCATGAGGGGCGCCGGCTTGGCCGGATCATAGCCGTCGGGGATGCGAACCTTGAAGGCGGCGGGCTGGCCGCGGAAATCCTTCGGCAGATCGGGAAACTCAAAGGTCAGCGTCTCTCCCGGCTTGGGCGTTTTGGCGGCGAGGGTGGTCCGGCGTTCTTCGGCCCATTTGGCGACATACTCGCGATCGGCTGGCGAAAGCCGCTCCAGGGGCAGGGCGAACTCGCCACCGGCCTTGCGCCGGATCTTGGCTTGATCGGCCGTGACTTCGATGAGCTCCGCCTCGATCTGCCGGCCCTGCACATCCGTGAAGACACGCACCTCGGCCATCAGCGAAGGGACCGACGCCCCTGCTGACACCGCCAGCAACGCGGCGATGAATCGGCAGCGGGATTTTTGAAAGACAGATGCGGGAACCTTCATCCCGAACTCCCTATCAAAAATCCCGGTTCCGTGAAACAGGAAAATGCGGTCTGAAGCCACCGCGGCCGCGTTAGTGATTGAACACGAAAGCCGCGGAATTCACCACCGACCACATCAGGTCCTCGATCGCCGCCTGGCGGGCGATGCCCTCGGTCTTGAAGTAGGCCAGCGCGACCGTGCGCTCCTCATCGGTGGGCTGGCGGGCGAGGGTGGCGAGGTAGACCTGCTCAATCAATTCGGCATCCGACGCGGTCGATTTCGCGAGAGAGGCGGCCCAGCCTTCGGCGCTGGTGAGTTTCGCCTGAAGCTGGTCGGAATTCATCAGATGCAGCCCCTGGACCACGCTGCTGTCGCGGTCGCGCTCGCAGGGGCAGTCGGCGCTGGAGTCAGGACGGCCGAAGGCGTCGAGAAACTCGCTCCGCATCAGGTGATTCCACTGCTGCACAGCCCGCGCGCCGACCGGGAGGCCGGAGAATGTCTCGGGTCGTTTGGTGAGGTCAGACACCGCGTCCAGCATCACCTCGGCGGGCAGCCGGCGGCGGTAGGCACGGGAAAAGCTGGTCGTGTCGGAGAGATTCGTCGGATTCGGCAGGGAACTGAGCTGATACAGCCGGCTGTTCATCACCGTGCGGAGCAGTTTTTTGAAATCGTAGCCCTGCCGCGAAAAGTCGGAAGCCAGCCACTCCAGCAGCGGCTCGTTGGTCGGGGGATTCGAGGCGCGGAAGTCATCCACCGGATGCACGATGCCACGGCCGAAGAGTTCGCCCCAGACCCGGTTCACGGCCGCGCGGGCAAACTGCGGGTGCTCCGGATTCGTCATGTAATCGAGCAGGACGGTGCGGGGATCGGTCTCGGCCGGAATTTTGTCGAACACCGGTCCCTCCGGCGGCTTGGGCGCCAGCACCACGTCGGTGACGGGATGCTTGACCGTGCCCGTCACGCCGGGCTGGAACCACCAATACTCAGGCTCTCCCGAGATCGGGGCACTGATGCCCTGGCCCTTGCGCTTCATCGAGCCGAAAAAGGCGGCCAGCGAGTAGTAGTCGTCCTGGCTCCATTTCTCCGAGGGATGGTGGTGGCATTTGGCACAGTCGAGCCGCACCCCGAGGAAAATCCGGCTTACATACTCGGCCATGTCGGCAGGCTCGCGCTTGTCGCGCCAGATGGCGAGCGGTCCCACCTGGTGGGTAGAGCCCTGAGCGGTGAGCAACTCGCGGACAAAGGCGTCCCACGGCGTGTTCTCGCGGAATTTCCGGCGGATCCAGTCATCCATCAGATAGACGGGCTTCACGCCGACCCGCTGGGTGTTCGGGCGCAGGAGATCGCCCCATTTCGTGGCCCAGTAATCAGCGTAGGCGGTGGCGTTCGCGTCGGACAGCAGTTCGTCGATCAATTTGGCCCGCTTGTCCGGTGCCTGATCGGCCAGGAAGGCCTTGACCCGTTCCGGCTCGGGCAGTCGACCAATGGCGTCGAGGGTGGCGCGGCGGATGAACTCCGAGTCCGTGCACAATTCGGAGGGCAGGATGCCGAGCTTTTTGAACCGTTCGTGGGCGTAGCGGTCGATCTCGTTGTTTTCCTTCAGGGCCGCGTAGGCGGAATCCGGCTGGAGCTTGTCGGGCGGCAGGGTGATGCGGGCGATGTCCACATGGTCGAGGTAGCGCACCACGATGGTGCCTTCGCCGGGCGTGTTGCCCATCGTGACGTGACCATCATGGTCCACCGTGGCGAACTTCGTGTCGGGCGAGGTGAACTCGCTCAGCCCCGTGATGTCGCGGGTCGAGCCGTCGGTGAAATGGGCGGTCACCGTCACCGATTGTTTCTGGCCCTTTGCGTAGCGGGCGTCGGGAGGGGAGACCGCGATGCGCTCTACCTTTGGTTCACCCGGAATTTCCCACGGCATGCCCTGCCGAATCCAATCCAACAGGGTCTTCTCGGCGATCGAACCCGGTTTGATCATCTCGCCGCCCTCATGATCGATGCGATTGGTGGCTTTGAGAATGAGGAGTGACTGCTCTGGCGCGGCCGGAAAGACGCGGCGTCCGCGGGCATTGTGAACGATCTCGCGATAGTCGGCCTGGGGATTGTAGGCGAAAACGGAAAGGGCGAATCCATTCTGACCCTCGGCCTTGGCGTGGCAGGAGCCGCCGGCGCAGCCGTGGCGGCTCAGGATGGGCAGGACATCGTTTTTGAACGACAGCGTCGGCTTCGGCGCTTCGGCCGCGGATGCCGTGCACAAGCCGGCCATCACGGTCAACAGGGCCGTCAGGCGGAGATGGAGGAGGGCAGAGGAGGCGGTTTTCATCACTTCAGCGGCGGCCACGCCACGGGCTGGCCGTTGGTGGTGAGGACATGGATTTCGTGGATGCCGGTGAGGCCGGCGTTCAAATATTCCCATACGACCTGCTTGTCGCGGGTGATTTCAAAGGCCTTGGGGCGATCCGGCGCCTTCTGGCCGTAGCTGCAAATGACCGTGTTTCCGTTTTCGAGCCGTTGTCCGCCGCAGGGATCGGCAAAACGGCCGCCCACGTCGGCATTGGTGGCTTTCCAGACGACTTGTCCGGTCGGGGAGAACTCAGCCGTTTGATTTCCGTGAGTCAGATTTACCAGCGTGTTGCCATCGGCGAGGCGGATGGCGGTGAAGGGCCAGTTTTGCGCCGGACGACCGCCCAACTCGGGCAGATCGGTGGCGATGACAGCCGCCACCGTGCCGTCGGGCCGGTATTCCTTCACTTTGAAAGCCAGCAGGTGCGGGACGAGGTAGTTTCCATTCGCCAGCTTGCGCGCCTTGCGGGTCTGCATGTGGTGATTGTCGGTTTCGGGCTGAAGCGGGACGCTTTTGGCGATCTCACCACCGGGCGTCACCTCGATCAGCCGGGGCTGGGCGCCGCGCTCGACGATGAGCGTATGGCCGTCGGCAAGGCGCACCGCCGTGCCCATTTCAGCATTCTCCGGGCTCAACTGGTAGCGGAACACCACCCGGCCATCCCGGGTGTATTCGCGCACCTCGCGATGATGGGAAACGAGGACATTCCCGCTGGGCAGCACGAATCCGTCACGCGACCGGTCAGCCACTTCCCAGAGGATCCGGCTGTCCTCACCAATGATGGCCGTCTTCGAGCCGGTGATGAGGAATGAGTGGCGAACGCCCGACGCCGAGCGCTGCTCGCCAAAAGCCGGAGCATCGGCGCCCGAAGCCCGCCAGCCGGCCGCCAGGGTGAACAGTGCGAAAAGAGTGAAAAAACGGTTCAAAAGCATGACTTTCAGGGTTTGGCTTGAGCCAAGGGAGCCGCTTGAGCTTCGGATTTTACCGCGATTTTGCCGTTTTCCTCCCAAGCCACGACCGAGCCGCGGGTGGAACCGGCAAACATCCGGCGTGTGGCTGGATCGAGGGCCAGCGCGGTCAATTCCTCGCCAGTGACGGCGTCGAAATTGCGCTCGCGGGCACCGGTGGAGGTCTGCTCGCCCTCGTGCTCCTTGAGATCGGAGTAGACGCGAGGCTGACCGGATTCGTTGACCGCGGCGATGCGGTCGGTGTTGATGAGCTTGGCTTTCTCCGGATCTTTCTCGGCGGCTTTCTGCTTTTCCTTTTCCGGATCGACCGACCACGCGAGCGCCGTGACGGGACCGGTGCGGACGCCGCCAAAGTTGGCCACCTGCTTGCCGGTTTCCAGCAGCCAGATCTTGATCACTTCGTCGTCTCCGCCCGTCGCGAGACGGTCGCCCGTGGGGCTGAATGTGGCGGAGAGCACATAGCCGGTGTGGCCTTCGAGCGTGTGAATCGGCTTGGCATCAGCCGCCGCCCAGACCCGGGCGCTCTTGTCGGCGCTGACGGTGGCGAATTTCTTTCCATCGGGGCTCACGGCGATGGCGAAAATGGTGTCGCGATGGGCCTCGGTCGTCCGGGTGATCTTGGCAGTCGCCGGATCGAGGTTCAGCATCAAACCGCTGGCAGCATCGACCGAATCGGCCGCGAGAAGGGTCTTCGAATCGGGCGTGAAAGCCAGGGCCGACACCCGGCCGCGTAGATCGGCGCTCAGCTCGGCCTTTTTCTGCCGCGTGACCGCATCCCATATCGTAACCCGCCGAAAAGAGCCGGCTGCCACCAACTTGCCGTCTGGCGACCAGGCGAGCGACTGAACCGGGTCTGGACCGGGCTCCGCCGTGCCAGCCGAAGTGAAGGACAGCGTCTTGCCATCGGCGGACGGCGTCAGACCGAGCCACTCGATGCGCGGGCCGCGACCGGCGGCGAGCGTCTTGCCATCGGGCGACAGGGCGACCGCAAAGACCGGCTGATAGGCCGGAGGAAGAGCCGTGAGCGTTACCGGGCCGTCGAGCGGAGAGAGGCGGAGTTTGTCCCATAGCGCGGCATCCCAAGGCGCTCCGGCATCAATCCAGTTCGCCAGCGTCTCGATTTCGGTCGGCGATAGCTGTCCCTTCGGCGGCATGTGATTTTCCGCGTCGGGGAAAAGGGTCTCGATGAGCAGGCTGCCGCCGGACTGCCCAGCCTCGAAAGCCGGCCCGCTATCGCCGCCTTCCAGCAGGGCGTCTCGATTTGTCATCAGCAGGCCGCCCTTGCGCTTGTCCTCGGTGTGGCAGCGCACGCAATTCCGCTGAAGGATCGCGAGCGGATGGGCGGAGCCCTGAGGCTCGGCGGCCACGGATGGAGCCGGGGTGATAGCGGAAGCGAGGCTGCCCAGCAGTGCGATGAGGGGCAGGGGGGATGGATGGGAAAAGCTCAAGATACCGGACAGTGTTCCTCCCTCTGCCAACCGCTTCAACGGCGCGAAAGCGCGGGACGCCCTGATCACCACCCCGGAGGCGCTGAAAAAGGGGCGGCAGCAAAATCCGCGGTCAGTTGGGCAATTCACGCCGAGGGCAGGGGCAGGATATCGGATTTCTTCCTCCTCGTTCCTTGGATCAACATCACTTCAGCCACTCAACCCCATGATCGACATCAGTGTTTTGTATTGCGGACTGGAAACGCCCAGCACGCCTCACCGATATGGCCGCACCATCACCGAGATCGACCCGCCGGAGCATCAGCGGATGCGCCTCGCGAAATCAGCCTCGGAGCGTCGCCCCATCGTGGTCTGGAATCTCACCCGGACCTGCAATCTGAAATGCCAGCATTGCTACACGGACTCCTCGAATCGGCGGTACTCCGGCGAGTTGAACACGGAGGAATGCCGCGCCGTGCTCGACGACCTGGCCGACTTCCGGGTGCCGGCCGTGTTGTTCTCCGGCGGCGAGCCACTCACCCGGCCAGATCTGTATGAACTGGCTGCCTACGCCCGCAGCAAGGGGCTCCATGTCGTGCTGAGCACCAATGGCACCCTGATCGACCGATCGGCGGCGGAGCGACTGAAAGAGCTGCAATTCGCCTACGTGGGCATCAGTCTGGACAGCGCCTTCCCCGAGGTGCATGACCGTTTCCGGGGTGTCTCGGGCGCCTACGAGCGCACCATGCGCGGCTTCCGGCATTGTGTCGAAGTCGGCCAAAAAGTCGGCCTGCGACTCACCCTGACTCGTGAGACCTGCGAAAATCTTGACGATATTTTCGATCTGATCGAGCGCGAGGGGATCAACCGCGCCTGCTTCTATCACCTGTGCCCATCCGGCCGGGGCAAGGATCTCTATCGGATGGATCCCGAGCAAAGCCGCCGGGCCATGGACACCATTTTCGAGCGCACCCGGCAGCTCAATGCCGATGGCCGGCGCGTCGAGATCCTCACCGTGGACAACCACTGCGACGGCGCCTATCTGCATCGCAAAATGCAGGCGGAGAGCCATCCGCGGGCCGATCAGGTGCGCGAGATGCTCGAGTGGAATGGCGGCGCGAGGTACTCCAGCGGCGTGGGCATTTCGAACATCGACTTCAATGGCGATGTCCACGCGGACCAGTTCTCGATGTTCCGCACCTTTGGCAATGTCCGGGAGCGACCCTTTTCCGAGATCTGGCAGGACACCACCGACGAGATCATGGCCGGCCTCAAGGAGCGTCTCGGTCTGTTGGGAGGTCGCTGCGCTGATTGCCAGTATCTCAATCTGTGCGGCGGCGGCCTGCGGGCAAGAGCCGAGGTCGTAACTGGCGATCCGTGGGCGCCCGACCCAGGGTGCTATCTCTCGGATGAAGAGATCGCGGCTTGAGTCACAACAGGCAGGCCAGTGGCCGGATGATGGGTAGTGAAAGCTGTCTGACGGGGGCCTTTCCGCGCCGCTTTTTGCCGGCATCAATCTGCCGGAGCGGTCGATCCGATCTTCCAGATCGGGAAGCCGGCCTCCAAAACGCAAAAAGCCGGCCCTTCGTGAGAAGGACCGGCTTTTTCGAAAAACGGGATTCGCTCGCTGGGCGGGCGTCCGATCAGGCGGCGTCGGCGCCCTTGTGGCCGAGGATTTTGACGGTGCGGTTGAGCTGATCGAATTCGATCGGCTTCTTGATCACCGTGACGGGGCCGCTGGCGAGGATCTTGGTCAGGATCTCGCTGTCCGGATAGCCCGTGATGATGACGATGGGCAGGTCCGGGTGCTTGGCCTTGAGCTTGGTGTAAAGCTCGTCGCCGGGGATGTCGGGCAACTTCAGGTCGAGGAAGACGAGGTCGAAGCGCTGCTTGTCGGCATACGCGATGGCCTCGGCTCCGGTACCGACCACGATGCGGCCGAAACCTGCCTTTTTGAGGAACTGCTTGAAGAGAGTCTGCAGGGCGGGGTCATCGTCCACCACCAACACGGTCGGCTGCCCGCCCTGGTCGGTCTTGAGGATGTCCCGGTCGAGCAGGCTCCGCTTGATGCGCCAGCGACCGCCGATCTGGATGGCGGGCAACTGGCCTCGTTGCACGAGATAGTAGACGGTGGGGAGAGGAATGCGGAGATACTCCGACGTTTCCTTCACCGTCATCAATTCTGGGGTGTCTTCTTCTGCCATGCTGGTCTGTTTGCTGAATGTCTCGATAGTCTGACTGCGTCCGGGGGGAATTTGGCTTGAGACAAAGATTAAAATTGGCGGTTCCTGACCGGCGACCGTTGCGAGCGCTGGTTTGTAGATTCCATAATTTCAATAATTGTAAAACCTAGCCTCCCTTATTACAACCGAAGAATGCTCTTTTGACAAGGAAAATTTGCGAAAAATTTTCAAACTTGAATTTCTTCCCTGCGATTTTGAAAAACGCCAACGTTGGGGTATTCCTGAAAATTCTCCCTCAGCCCTTGAATTTCAGGCGCCATTTGGCATCTGATGAGGGCCTTTTCAAGCAGTCAGTTTGAGCGCTGCCGTTATCCGCAAAAATTTCCCCGGATCGACCTGTTCTCTGCAAAAAACAGGGGGGAGCGAATCGCCGCCAATGTGGGCAGGGTGGGAACTTTTAAAAAGGAAATTTGCAGACGCGATTGCGCTGGGTGTCCTGGTCAGGATTTTCGCCAGCCGGGCGCCCTTTCCGTTGTTGGTCGCCGAAGTCGGCGCTTGAATCGGTATCCGTTGGCGATTACCGGACACGGGCTTCGCCACCAACCCCTCATGCAATCTCTCAATCGATCCGCCGTGGCGGGAGCCGTGCTGGCTTTCGGTTTCTGGGGAGTGCTGCCGGTCTTCTGGCGACAGCTTCATCATGTGGGGGCTGATCTGACGCTGGCTCACCGCGTGGTGTGGACGATGCTTACGGTGGCGCCGTTGCTTGCGCTCCGCGGCGAAGGGCCGGCGTGGCGGGATGCGCTCCGTGATGGGCGAAATCTCTCCACACATGCCCTGGCGGGCCTGCTGCTCACGATCAACTGGGGCACCTTCATCTGGGCGGCGAATCACGATCGCATTGTCGATTGCAGTCTCGGCTATTTCATCAACCCACTGCTGAACGTGTTCATCGGCGGGCTGCTGCTCGGGGAAACGCTGCGTCCGCTCCAGAAAGCCAGCGTCGGCTTTGCCGCGACCGGCGTCTGCCTCCAGGTGCTGGCGGTGGGACGATTTCCCTGGGTCGGACTGATTCTGGCCTTCAGCATGGCTGGCTACGGGCTCGTGCGGCGGCGCAGCGCCCTCGGCTCGATGAATGGGCTCGCCACCGAGACGCTGATCTTTCTGCCTGTCGCCCTCGGCTACCTGATCTGGGCGGCCGGGGTGGGTCGGGACCTCTGGGGCCGCGGCGACGCCCATGATCTCGCCTGCATCGGGGCGCTTGGCGTCGTGACCACGATCCCCCTGCTGGGCTTCGCGCACGCGGCCCGGCATCTGCCATTCTCGGTGCTGGGCCTCCTGCAGTTTCTCGCGCCGACGGGGCAGTTCCTGACCGGCGTGCTCCTTTATAAAGAGCCGTTCACGTTGCGGTCTCTGGGCTCGTTCGGCTTCATCTGGACCGGCGTGGCCCTGTTTTGCCTCGATTTGTGGCTTCGGCGGCGTGACCGAAGCCCGGCTGCATGACGCATTCCGCGGGCCCGTGGCAACGACCCTTCGTTGCGCGGAGCGTCCTTTTCTGCCATGGTTCGCGCCTCGCCACTCCGTTTTCCCGCCATGCCGAAGATCGATCCCGCTCTGCACCAGGCCAAAAAGCCGCCGTGGATCCGCGTCAAACTGCCCAACAATCCCGTCTTCTGGGACACCAAGGGCCTCATCGAAGACCTGCGCCTCGTCACCGTGTGCGAGGAAGCCCAGTGTCCCAACCGCTGGGAATGCTGGGGCCAGGGCACCGCGACCATGATGATCGCCGGCGACCGCTGCACACGCGCCTGTGGCTTTTGTGCCGTCGATACCCGCAAGCCGCTGCCGCTTGAGGCCGACGAACCCCAGCGCGTCGCCGAAGCCGTGCGTCGCATGCGGCTCAATCACGTGGTCATCACCGCCGTGGCCCGCGACGACCTCGCCGATGGCGGCGCCTGTCATTTTGCCGAGACCATCGCCCGCGTCCGCGAGGTGAATCCCCAGATCGTCATCGAAGTCCTGACGCCCGATTTCAACGGCCACGAGGATCAACTCTTCGTCGTCATGGAGGCCCGGCCGCACATTTTCAATCACAACATCGAGACCGTCGAGCGGCTCACCCCGGTGGTCCGATCGCGGGCGCGCTACTGGCAGTCCCTCCAGGTGCTCAAGAATGCCAAGGCCATCGCCCGCCGACTCGGACACCGCGTCGCCACCAAGAGCGGCATCATGCTCGGCCTCGGCGAGAGCGAGCCGGAGGTGTTGCAGGCCCTCGATGATCTGCGCGACCACGATGTGACCGTCCTCACCCTGGGCCAGTATCTGCGTCCGTCTGAAAAGCACCTGCCCGTCGTCGAATACATCCTGCCCGAGACCTTCGACCGGCTCAAAGCCATTGCGTTGGAGAAAGGCTTCCGCCACGTCGCTTCCGGTCCTCTGGTCCGGAGTTCGTATCACGCTGCGGACTTCAAGCCGGAACTCGATCTCGAGGACTGAGCCGCTTCACACCGACACCCCGCCGCGGAAGCCCCGCACCGCGTAATAGGACTGCGCGCCATTGTGCCCGATGAAGACCCGTCCGTAGCGACGCTCGCCGTAGAGCGCTCCGCCGCGCTCGCGGATGTCTGGCGGGCTCTTCAGCCAGCTCGAAGTCTTCGTATCGAACTCACCCAGCGACTGGAGATCGAGGTATTCCGCCTCCGTCAGCAATTCGATGCCCATTTCCGCCGCCAGATCCGCCGCCGACGTCCGCGGTCGGTGTTCCTTGCGCGATTCCAGCCCGGCGCGGTCGTAGCAAACACTGGTCCGGCCCTGTGGCGTCTCGCGGGAACAATCGACGAACCGGATCGCCCCTGTCGCCGGCTCGTATCCCGTGACATCCGGCTCGCCGCCGCTCTGTTCCATCGCCTGGAGCGTCCACAGCCGGTCCGGATGACTTTCCAGCCGCTCACGCACCACTGACCAAGCCAGGCCCGGATGACGCTCCGGATGTGAGTCAAAGCGGGCGCTCAGGGTTGCGAGCAATTCGTTGCGTAGTTGAGGAGAGAGGGATTTTTTCATGGCTGGCGGGAGCATCATTCGGATGATCGGGAAAATATCAATCAAATAGGGCAGCCGGTCGCTTCGGCGACTGGAAAGAACTCGGCTTCAAGTGGTTCAAGCCAAACAAAATCCGGCTCCGCCAGTTGCGGCGGCGCGGGCATGGGGTAGGGAAGGGGAAATCATGAGTGAAAGCGCTGCCCGGATCGAGACGGTTGATGTCATTTTATCCCTGGATGAGTCCGAGGACGAGGCGGCGCGTCGGCGCGTGGTCGCGGCGAAACTCGGGGTGCCCGAACGTCGCATCGGCGGAATGCGGCTGCGAAAGCACTCGATCGACGCGCGAAAGCCGTGGATCAAGGTGCAACTCCGCCTCGAGGTGTCGCTGGCAGGCCCGTTGCCGGCCGAATCCAGGCCTGCGCCGGCTTATCCCGCCGTGGTCAGCGGCGCCAGGACCGTGGTCATCGTCGGTTCCGGGCCGGCGGGGATGTTTGCGGCCTTGCGTTGCCTGGAACTCGGCGCCAAGCCGGTCATTCTCGAGCGGGGCAAGGACGCCTCGGCGCGGCGCTACGATCTGGCGCCCATTCTGCGGCATGGTACGGTGATCGAGGACTCGAACTACTGCTTCGGCGAAGGCGGGGCGGGCACCTTTTCCGATGGCAAACTCTACACCCGCGCCGACAAGCGCGGCCCGGTCTCCGAGGTCTATCGCACCCTGGTGGCCCATGGGGCACCGGAGCGCATCCTGATCGATGCGCACCCTCACATCGGCTCGAACCTGCTGCCGAACGTGGTCAAAGCGATGCGCGAGAGCATCCTGCAGGCGGGCGGCGAGGTGCATTTTCAGACCAAAGTCACCGACTTCGAGGTCGAGTCCGGCCGGATTCGGGCGGCCATCACGGCGGACGGGCGGACCTTTGCCGGCGACGCCGTCATCCTCGCGACGGGGCACTCGGCCCGCGACATCTATCGGCTGCTGGCAGGCAAGGGGGTGATGATGGAGCCGAAACCCTTTGCCATGGGCGTGCGGATCGAGCATCCCCAGGCCCTGATCGACGGCATACAGTATCACATGCGGCGCGGACAGACCCGGCACCGGCTGCTGCCGGCGGCGAGCTACCACCTGGCGACGAAACTGGAAGGCCGCGGCGTACACTCCTTCTGCATGTGTCCCGGCGGCTTCATCGTCCCGGCGGCCACGGAAAACGACGAGGTGGTGGTCAATGGCATGAGCCTGTCAAAGCGCGACTCGCTATACGCCAACAGCGGGCTCGTCGTCACCGTGGAACCGGAGGATTGTGCCCCCTATCAGGCCGAACATGGCGTGCTGGCCGGCATGGCGTTCCAGAAGGCGCTCGAAACGGCCGCGAAACAGGCTGGCGGAGGCGGACAGGTGGCTCCGGCGCAGCGGCTCACGGACTTTATGGCGGCACGGGAGTCGGCCGACCTCCCGCCGTGCAGCTACAAGCCCGGCCTGCGCCCGGCTCGAATCGATACCCTGCTCCCGAAGTGGATGGTGAGCCGGATGCGACGCGGCTTCGATCTGTTCGGCAAACAAATGCGCGGCTACGTCACCGCGGAGGCGAATCTGGTTGGCTTTGAGACCCGGACCAGTTCGCCGGTGCGCATTCCCCGCGAGCCCGGCACGCTCCAGCACCCGGAGATCGCGGGCTTGTATCCCTGCGGCGAGGGCGCGGGCTATGCCGGCGGCATTGTGAGCGCCGCCCTCGATGGCCGGAAGTGTGCCGAGGCAGCCGTGGCCGCGGGCGTGACGTATCCTTGAGCCGCGCAGTTCCAGGCTGCCAGCCGGCGCCTTTTCTCATGCGGCGATTTCCGATCAGACAGGGTATCATCTCCGATCAAACCCTGTTTCATCGGAAAGCAGGCACCCTGCCTACGCCACGATGTCGGTCACGACGCGGCCGTGGACATCGGTGAGGCGGAAGTCGCGACCGGCGTAGTTGTAGGTCAGCTTTTCGTGATTCAGGCCGAGCAGGTGGAGGATGGTGGCGTGCCAGTCGTGGATGTGAACCTTGTTCTCAACCGCCTGATAGCCGTATTCGTCGGTGGCGCCGTAGGTGAGGCCACCCTTCACCCCGCCGCCGGCCATCCAGAGGGAAAAGCCCTTGTTGTTGTGGTCGCGACCGTCGGTGCCCTGGGAATGCGGCGTGCGGCCGAATTCACCGGACCACATCACCAGGGTGTCCTTGAGCAGGTCGCGGCGCTTCAGATCCTCCAGCAGCCCCGCGATCGGCAGATCGGTCTGTCCGCAATTGGTCTCCAGGCCGTTGGTGAGGTTGCGGTGATGATCCCAGCCGCCGTGGCTCAATTCGATGAAGCGCACCCCGGCCTCGGCCATGCGGCGGGCGATGAGGCATTGACGGCCGAAAGTATCCGTCGTGCCCGCGCCAATGCCATAGAGCTTCAGCGTCTCGGCGGACTCGCCGGAGATGTCCAGCACCTTCGGCACCTCGTCCTGCATGCGGAAGGCCAGTTCAAAGGATTCGATCACGCCCTCGACTTCAGGCTGGTGGACATCGCGATTGAGTTTCTCGATGTTGAGCGATTTGATGTAGTCGAGTTGGACGCGCTGCAGGTCCTTCGGCAGCCTGGGATTGGCGACGTTCGAGACGGGGGCCTTCGGTTCGTTTCCCATCGCATTGGCCAGCCGGGCACGCAGTCCTCCGGCTCCGCCGACGGCGATGGGCGTGCCCTGATAGATCGCCGGCAGGAAGGCGCTGCCGAAATTCTGCGAGCCGCCGTCGCCGTTGGGCGGCGCGATAGTGACGAATCCGGGCAGGCTGTCATTGTCCGTCCCCAGGCCGTAGAGCGTCCAGGCGCCCAGCGAGGGGCGGACGAACTGGAAATTGCCGGTGTGCAGTTGGATGGTCGCCTGCGGGTGGTTCGGGATGTCCGTGTGCATGCTGTTGATGATGCACAGGTCGTCGGCGTGGCGGGCGACGTGGGGAAACAGGCTCGAAATCCGCTGGCCGCTCTGGCCATGCTGGGAAAACTCCCACTTCGACCCGAGCAACTTCGCGCCCGGTCGCTGGCCGGCTTTGCCCGAGTCGCGGGTCAGGTCCGGCTTGTAGTCGAAGGTGTCGACATGGGACGGCGCACCGCGCATGCAGAGGAAGATGACGCGCTTGGCTTTGCCGGCGAAGTGCGGAGCCTTCGGCGCGAGCGGATTGGCGGCGCGATCCGCTGCCAGCGTGCTCAGGGCGGAAAAGGCGAGGTAGCCGAAGCCGGCCGAGGCGCTTTGCAGGGCGAGCCGGCGGGACAAAACGGGAGGCAGGAGGGAGTCATTCATGGCGGGTCGGATGGTTGGGGAGATGGGTGGGAAATCAGTTCAGGTAGCGGAATTCGGCGCTCGACAGGAGCGATTGGCAAAAGGTGGTCAGGGCAGTCCGGCGCGCAGAGTCCTCGTCGAGTCCCGATTCCTTCGCCGTGGCGAGGAAGCGCTCGAAGTAGGCGGCCGTCTTGCGGGCTTCCTCATCAGTCGGCGGGCGCGAGTAAGCCAACTGAAAGGCCATCAGGCCCAATTGCGGACCACGCAGGCCCAGGTCACCGGTCAGACGGTTGGCCATGGCCTCAGACTGGCGCAGGATGAAGCCGGAATTCATCAGATAGAGCGCCTGCGACGGGACCGTGGTCGTGTCGCGGTCGCCCGTCATCAGGCTCGGGTCGGCAAAGTCGAACAATTCCAGCGACTCCGGCACCAGATCGCGCACGATGGGCAGATAGACCGAGCGGTGGTCGCTTTCCGCTGTGAGACTGGCCTGGTCGCGCACGGTGCGGCCGACAAAGCCATCGCCGGTCCGCGCCACGGGCGATCCCACGGGACGCTCCAGATCGAGCGAGCCGCTGACGGCCAGCACGGCGTCGCGGAGTTGCTCGGCCTCCAGCCGGCGCGGGGTGAAACGCCAGATCAGCCGGTTGTCGGGATCTTTGAGGAACTTTGCCTCGTCATAGGCCGAACTCTGACGGTAGGCCCGGCTCAGCACGATCTCGCGGATCAGCGACTTCACCGACCAGCCTCCTTCGACCAAGCTCAGCGCGAGGTGGTCCAGCAATTCGGGATGGCTGGGCGTCTGTCCGGTGGCGCCGAAATTGTCCACCGTCGTCACCAGGCCGGCCCCGAACAGCCAATGCCAGACCCGGTTCGCCATCACCCGCGCCGTCAGGGGATTGTGCGGCGAGGTCATCCACTGGGCCAGTTGCAGGCGGCCGCTCTGGCCGGTCGGGATGGCCTCCTCGTCGCCGGTGTGGATGACCTGGACAAAACCGCGGGACACGCGCTCCGGGGTGGCGTTGTCCTCCTCTCCGCGAATGAGCAATTGTGAGTCGAAAGGCTCGGCGCTGTCCTGCGTGGCCATGGCGAGCGGGAGCGGGCGGCCATCATCATCGTACTTCGCCAGAGCCGTCTCCAGCAGCCCGATTTCGCTGCGCGTCCGCAACAGGCCCAGAGTGATCCGCTGCGCGCCGTCGTTATCGCCGGAGCGGCGCAGCTCGGCGGCCTCGGCCACGCGCTCGCGCAGTTGCTCACGCTCGCGGTCGAGGCGGAACTGGACATCGATGAGTTGACCGAGCGACATCGGCTCCACGGGCGGCTTCGCATCGGGGACCGGCAGCGTGACCAATGGGCTGGCATGTCGGCTCTGGGCCGTCTGGGCGGTGCCGTAGTGGGTCTCGGTGCTCAGGAAGATGCCGGCCATGGCGTAGTAATCCGACATCGGGATGGGATCGAACTTGTGGTCGTGGCAGCGCGCGCAGGCCACCGTGGTGCCGAGGACGGCGCGAGTCGTGGTGTCGATCTGCTCATCGACGAGGTCGAACCGGAACTGGCGCAGATTCTGATCGTTGAGCGACTTTGTTCCGATCGCCAGAAAGCCGGTGGCGACGAGGTGCTCGGCCCGCTCGATATCGGTCGAGTAGGGCAACAGGTCGCCGGCGATCTGCTCGCGGATGAATTCATCGTAGGGCTTGTCGGCATTAAAAGCATCGATCACATAGTCCCGGTAACGCCACGCGTGCGGGTAGAGGGCATTCGCCTCCTTGCCGGTTGATTCCGCATAGCGGGCCACATCGAGCCAGAGCCGGCCCCAGCGCTCGCCGAATGCGGGCGACGCGAGCAAATCGTCCACCTGATCGCGCAACGCGGCCTCGGGATCGGCCTTCCACGCGGCCACAAAGGCCTCGACGCTTTCCGGTGCCGGCGGCAGGCCGGTCAGGTCGAAGGAAAGCCGGCGCAGCAGGGTGCGCGGGTCAGCGTCGGGCGAGGGCTGCATGTCCTTCGCTTCCAAGGCGGCGAGCAGGTGACGGTCCACATCGCTGCGAGGCCAGGCCGCATTGGCGACAGCCGGTGCTGGGGCGGCTTTGGGCGGCTGATAGGCCCAGAAAGAGCGGCCTTTCTCCACATCGATGGTGCTGGAGTATTTCTCCATCGGCTGGGTCCCGCCGGGCGTGGCTTCGTCGCGCGGATCGATGGCGCCCATCGCGATCCACTTCTCAAAGTCGGCGATCACGGCGTCGTCGAGCCGGTATTTCGGCGGCATTTCCAGGGTGCTGTCCTCGTAGCGGATCGCGGTCATCAGCAGGCTGCCGTCGGCGTCGCCGGGCACCAGAGCCGGACCACTGTCGCCGCCACGCAAGGTCGCGGCGCGGCTGTCGAGCAGCAGGCCGCCTTTGACCTTTTCCGAGTCGGCAGAGTGGCATTCGTAGCAGTGCTTCACCAGTGCGGGACGGATCTTGCTTTCGAAGAACTCGACCTTCGCAGCCTCGTCCTGCGCTGACGACACGGCAGTGAAGCCGGCAAGAAAGGGGATCGCAAATCGGAGGCGGAGATTCATGGGGAACGGTTCTGGGTGGGAAGGGGGTGGCTGCGTTCGATCCAACCCGTCGGGGCGCGGCGGGTTTCGCAAAAATCGTGTGACTTCCCGCCGCGGGGTCCGCTGAGTCATTTCTGATCAAACAGGGTAGGATCGGAGAGGCAACCCTGTTTGATCGAGATCGGCCAACGCAAATCCGGGCTTGAGCCGGCGGCGGGGCGCTGACAAGATGGGTGGCATGAAGATCACGATGATCGCCGCGCTCGACCGGGATCGGGCCATCGGAACGGCGCAGGGCGGGCTGCCATGGCGTCTGCCGCGGGATGTGAGTCACTTCCGCGCCTACACCCAGGGCAAGCACCTGCTGCTGGGACGCCGCACCTACGAGGAGATGACGGGCTGGTTCACGGATCATACGCCGCTGGTGCTGACCCGGAGGCGGGACTATGTGCCGCCGGTGGGGCGGGCGGCGCACACGGTGGACGAGGCGGTGGCGGAGGCGTTTGAACTGGGCGCACCGGAGTTGGTGGTATGCGGCGGGGCCTCGGTCTATCTGGCGGCTTTGCCCTATGCGGATGAACTGCGCCTGACTTGGATCGATGCCGATTGTGGCGGAACGGCCCGGTTTCCCGATCACGAGGCGGATCACGACTGGGAAACGCTGGAGAGCGTGCGGCACGAGGCGGACGCGGAGAATGCCCATGCGATGACGTTTGTGGCCCTGCGCCGGCTGCGTCCGTCGTCGCTGCGGCCCTCGCGGCTCCATTTGTTGTGACGCGGGCGACGCTTGACGAGCGGCCCGGTTCGGCGGAGAAAGACGGCGGCAGATCTGGACCGCATGTGCACGCTGACCTGGTGGCTGGGGCGCGAGGGGCGCTACGAAGTGTTTTTCAACCGCGACGAGTTGAAAGACCGCGAACCGGCATGGCCGCCGCGTCCGGGGGAACGCGCCGGGGTGCGATATCTGGCGCCAATCGATCCGCGGGCGGGCGGCACGTGGCTGCTGGCGAATGAAGCGGGCCTTACGCTGGCTTTGCTGAACTGGTATGAGAATGGCGAGCCGATCACCTACCTGCCCGAGTGGGGCAGCCGCGGCGCATTGGTTCTCGATCTGGCGGATGTGACGAGCCGGGATGAATTGGAGCGCCGGCTCGCGTCGGTGGACGGGGGTGGGCTGCCGCCTTTCTGGCTGGTGGCTTTCGTGCCTGACGACAATGGGGGAAATCCGGCGGTGATGAGCTGGCGGGGGCTAGGGCGTGGGTCTCTGGTGCCGGTGGAGGTGAGTCTGCCGGTCTGCTCCTCGTCTTTTGACACGCTCTCGGTGCTGGGACGCCGGCGGGACCTGCTGGCCGGGGTGGATCGCGACGATCCGGAGGCCTTGTGGGCTTATCATCACGGGGTGGGTGATTCGGAACCGCCAGGAGCCGACTCCGTGCGGATGCATCGTCCCGATGCCCAGACGTGGAGCATCAGCCGGGTGACGGTCGCGCCGGAGCGGGTGACCTTTCGCTACGAAGCCGAGCCGCCGAATCTCGACGGGGAGCGCGACATCGTGGTGGCGTCGCTGGAAAGGAGCCTGTCGGGCCAATCATGAGGACGCGCCCTCTTCTGGCAGTATGGGCGGTCGCTGCGGTGGTGCCGTTCCTGACCGGCTGTGACACGGAGACGTTGTTTGCCGACGGGATGCGATCGGCCCAATCGCTGGGGCCGGGAGCGATTTCGGGGCTGATCATCGCGGGATCCTTTTTCAGCGAAGACCTGACCTGCGTGAGTGCCGGCGTGTTGGCGTCGCGGGGATCGATCGATTACTGGCTCGCGGCGCTGGTCTGTGCGATCGGGGTGTGGGTCAGCGACTCCTTCCTGTATGCGGTCGGGGTGCTGGGGCGCTACGGGCTGTTGGACCGGGCTCCGCTGCGGTGGATCGTGAAGCGCCACCAACTGGAGCGCGCCAGCGGGGTGTTCGACCGCCACGGGGCCAAAATGGTGGTGCTGTCGCGCTTCCTGCCCGGCTCAAGGCTGCCGCTGTATGTGTCGGCTGGCTTGCTGCGCTACGCCTACGGGAAGTTTGCGTTCTGGATGGCCGTCGCGGCGATCCTGTGGGCGCCGGCAATGGTCTGGCTGGCGATGAAGCTGGGCAACGCCCTGCTCGGTTGGCTCGAAGCCTACGAGAAAGCCGCCTGGATCGCGGTGCCGGCGGTGGTGTTGGTGATCTGGCTGGTCCTCCGCGGCGTGGAGTGGGCGGTGGGGAGGAAGTTACGAGTGGAAGGTGAAAAGTGAAGAGTGGTTTTTTTGGTTGAGGGAGGCGTTAGGAAAGGATGGGGTGGACGACTTCGCCATAGACGTCGGTGAGGCGGAAGTCGCGGCCGGCGTGACGGTAGGTGAGGCGTTCGTGATCGAGGCCGAGGAGATGCAGCAGGGTGGCGTGGAGGTCGTGGGTGTGGACTTTGTCCTTCACGGCATAGTAGCCGTAGTCGTCCGTCTCGCCGTGGCTGTAGCCGGCTTTGACTCCGGCACCGGCCAGCCAGATGGTGAATCCGGCGGGATTGTGGTCGCGTCCGTTCGATCCCTGCGCGATAGGCGTGCGGCCGAACTCGGTCGCCCAGACCACGAGGGTGTCGTCCATGAGTCCGCGCTGTTTCAGGTCGGACAGGAGCCCGGCGATGGGACGATCGACGGCGAGGGCATTCTTGGCGTGACCGGACTCGAGGTTGCCATGTTGGTCCCACACGTAGGGCGTCGAAACTTGCACAAAACGCACGCCGGACTCGCACAGCCGGCGGGCGAGGAGGCAGCGGTGCCCGAAATCGGCCGTTTCCTTGCGGTCGAGGCCATAAAGGTTGCGGATGTGGTCGGGCTCGCCCGCGATATCGAGCAGGGCGGGGGCGACGGCCTGCATGCGATGAGCCATCTCATAGCTTTCGATGACGCCCTCGATGCGCGGGTCGCCGCCGCTGCGGTCGAGGTGGGCGCGGTTCATCTGCTGGAGCAGAGCGATCTGGCGCAGTTGCAGTCGGGGCGATTCGGCGTCGTTTTCGAGATGGCGGATGGTGGCGTCGCGCATCGACTGGCCGGAGTGACCGATGGCCGTGGCCTGGTGTTGGGCGGGCAAAAAGGCCGGGCCGTAGTTTCGCGGCCCGCCGTGTCCGCGGGGCGGGGCGACGCTGACGAAGGCGGGCAGGTCGGCATTCTCCGAGCCGAGTCCATAGCTGATCCACGCGCCCATCGAGGGCCGCACCAGCGAGTCGGTGCCGGTGTGCAGCATCGACACGGCCTGGCCATGGGAGACGCCCTTGGTGTGCATCGATTTGATGAAACACAGGTCGTCGATGTGCCGGGAGACCTCGGGCCAGAGGTCGCTGACCCAGTTGCCGGACTGACCGGCCTGCCGAAACTGCCAGGGCGATGGGAAAATGATGCCGTTGCCCCCATTTTTCTGGGTGGCATCGAGGTGGTCGAGGCCCTTGAACGGGAGCGGCCGGCCGGCCTCGGACTGGATGCGCGGCTTATAGTCGAAGGAATCCACCTGCGACACGCCGCCGTGCATGAAGAGGAAAATGATGCGCCGGGCGCGCGGCGCGTGGTGGGTGGAGGCGATCGAGTAAGGATGCGTCGCCGCGGTGGCGAGGTCGTTGGCCAGGGCCTGAAAAGCCAGCGCGCCGAAGCCTCCGCCGGTCGTAGCCAGCCAGGTGCGGCGCGAGACGCGGTTCGACGCGAAGCGATGGCACGCGGCGGTCTGGCGGAGATCGGCGTAGGACGAGGGCGTCGACATGGACACGAGTGTGCCGGAAATCGCGCGTTGGGTCAATCGGCGGGATGGCGCGGGTGATCCCCAGCCAAGCCAGCGGCGCTCAGGGAGCGAGTCGCTCAATGGTCCAACTACCGTCGGCGGCGGGCAGGTAGGCGAAGCTGTCGTGGATGCGGTCTTTGCCGCCCTGCCAGAATTCGAACCGGCTGGGAACGACCCGGTAGCCGCCCCAGAAATCAGGGCAGGGCACCTCGCCGTCGGCGAATCTGCGCTTCATCTCCTCCAGCTTTGTCAGGAGGAGAGATCGCGAGCTGACCACGCTGCTCTGCTGCGACACCCAGGCGCCGAGCCGGTGGCCGATGGGGCGGGAGAGGAAATACTTCACCGTCTCGGTGCGGCTGACGCGCTCGGCGCGGCCCTCGATCTTCACCTGCCGCTCCAGGGCCAGCCAGGGCAGAAGCAGGGCGACCCGGGGATTCGCGGCGATGTCCCGGGCCTTGCGGCTTTCGTAGTTGGTGAAAAAAACGAAGCCGCGCTCGTCGTAGGCCTTCAGCAACACGGTGCGGAGGCTCGGTTGTCCGCCGGCATCGACGGTGGCGAGGCTCATGGCGTTCGGCTCGATGACCTCGGGTGTGCCGGTGGCGTCGGTGAACCACTGGCGGAACTGGGCCACCGGATCGGGCAGCAGGGTCTCGCGGGTCAGGCTGCCGCGTTCGTAGCTGCGGCGCTGGCTGGCAGGGTCGGGAGTGGACATGGCGCGGGTGGTTTCTGAAAATATCGGTCAGCCCAATCCCGGGAAGCCGCCGGGGCCGCCCTTGCCCATGCCGAACTGCTTCATCATCTGCTTCATCTTGCCCTTGCTCTTCATCATCTTGCGCATCATGCCGACCTGCTTGAGCAACTGATTCACCTGGATCACGGTGGTACCGCTGCCGGCCGCGATACGCTTGCGGCGCGACGGGGTGATGATTTCGGGCCGGCTTCGTTCCTTCGGGGTCATCGACAGGACGATCGCCTCGGTGTGCTTCATCTTTTTGTCATCGACGGGAATGTCGGCGACTTTTTTGCCCAAGCCGGGGATCATGCCCAGCAGATCCTGGAGACCGCCCATTTTCTTCATCATGCGCATCTGGGCGAGCATGTCGTTGAAATCGAAATTTCCCTGTTGGAGGCGCTGCGCCATGCTGAGGGCTTCGTTTTCGTCGAAAGCCTCGGCGGCGCGCTCGACGAGGCCGACCACGTCGCCCATGCCGAGAATACGGTTGGCGATGCGGTCCGGGTCGAAGACTTCGAGGGCGTTCATTTTCTCCCCGGTGCCGGCGAACTTGATCGGCTTGTGGGTGACCGCCCGCATGGACAGTGCGGCGCCGCCGCGGGCATCGCCATCGAGCTTGGTGAGCACCAGTCCGGTGATGCCGACGGCGTCGTCAAAGTGGCGGGCGACGCTGACGGCCTGCTGGCCGGTCGCGGCGTCGGCGACGAGCAGAACCTCGCGGGGATTGAGGAAATCGCGGAGTCGCTTCAGCTCCGCGACGAGCCCCTCGTCGATCTCCTGCCGACCGGCGGTGTCGAAAATCACGCAGGTGCCGTTTTGGGTCTCAATCCATTTCAGCGCGTCCTTGGCGACCTGGATCACGTCGGTCTCGCCGGGCGCGGGCGTGTAAACAGGCACGTCGATCTGGCGGCCGATCTGGGCAAGCTGGTCGATGGCCGCGGGGCGCATCAGGTCGCAGGCAATGAGCAGGGGGCGGCGTCCCTGTTTTTTCAAGTAAGCCGCCAACTTGCCCGAGGTGGTGGTCTTGCCGGCGCCATTGAGGCCGACCATGAGGATGCGGCCGGGCGGATTCAGGTCCAGCGGGGCCTGGTCGCCGCCGAGGAGCTTGGTGAGCTCGTCATGGAAGATTTTGACGATCTGCTGGCCCGGTTTGACCGATTTGATTACCGTCTCGCCGAGCGCCTGCTCCTTCACCGAGGCGATGAACTCCTTCACCACCGAGAATTCGACATCGGCCTCCAGCAGGGCGAGCCGGATCTCGCGCAGGGCGTCGGAGATATTGGACTCGCTCAGTTTGCCGTGGCCGCGGAGCTTTTTGAAGACTTCCTCTAGGTTGTCAGACAGGGAGGCGAACATGGGAGGCTGGGAAAGGGGATGGCAGGTGGAACGGAATTCGGTTCGGAAAGCCGAAACAATACGGCCCAAGCCCGCTTTTGGCGAAAAAGAATCGCAAGACCCGCCCGGTAGCCGTGCTGCGAATCGCCCCAAGCCGGCAGTCGGGCGCATTCGCGGACTGCCCGGTCCGGCACGGTCCGGCTACCATCGCGGGCGATGTCTCGCAGGATTGCAGGTCTGCTCGTGCTGAGTTTGCTGGCGGTAGCACCGATTCGGGGTGCGGAATCCGCCGCGCCCGGTGCCGTCGGCCCGTTGACCGATGCGCAGCGCGACTTTTTCGAGTCTCGCATTCGCCCCGTGCTCATCGAGCGCTGCCACGAGTGCCATTCGGCCGCGGCGGACAAACTGGAGGCCGATTTCCGGCTCGACACCCGCGACGGCATCCGAAAAGGCGGCGTCTCGGGGCGGGATGCGGTGATTCCGGGCGATCCGGCGGGCAGCCAGTTGATGACAGCGATCCGGCACAGCGATCCCGACCTGAAAATGCCGCCGAAGGGCCGCCTGCCCGATTCGGTGATCGCCGATTTCGAGGCCTGGATCGCCATGGGCGCGCCTGATCCCCGCGACGAGGCACCGCTTCTGGCCCGCGACCGGGCGGCCGCGACGCACTGGGCTTTTCAGCCGGTCAGCCGACCCGAGTCGCCCTCGGTGAAGGCTGACGAATGGCCGCGCGATCGGATCGATCACTTCATCCTCGCGGAATTGGAGAAAGCCGGCCTGTCACCGGTGGCGGATGCCGATCGCCGCACCCTGCTACGACGGGCGAGCCTCGAACTAACCGGTCTGCCGCCCCAACCGGAGGAGATCCGCGCTTTTTTGGCCGATCCTGCGCCAGACCGCGAGGCCTTTGCCAAAGTCGTCGACCGCTTGCTCGATTCGCCCCGTTTCGGCGAGCGATGGGGGCGGCACTGGCTCGACGTCGCGCGCTATGGGGAGTCGAGCAGCTACTCGCGCAACATGCTCTACCCCCACGCGTGGCGCTATCGCAACTGGGTCATCGACGCCTACAACCGCGACCTGTCCTACGACCGCTTCATTCAGGAGCAACTCGCCGGCGACCTGTTGCCGGCCGCCAGCCCGGAGGAGCGCGACCGCCAGATCATCGGCACCGGCTTTCTCACCATCGGCCCGAAGACCCTCGATGAGGACGACATCACCCTGTTCCAACTGAACATCGCCGACGACATGATCGACGCCACCTCGCGCGCCTTTCTCGCCCTGACGGCGAACTGCGCCCGGTGCCACGATCACAAATACGATCCCTTTCCGACCCGCGATTACTACGCCCTCGCCGGGATCTTTCTCAGTTCGCGCCATCTCGCCGGGACGGAAACCAATACCCGCATCGAGCACGCCGCCGCGCATCCGCTCGGCCCGGAGGGCGAGAAAACCCTGAGCCGCATCGCTGAGGCGACCCGCCTCGCCGACGAAGCCCAGAAGACC
Organism: Verrucomicrobiales bacterium; assembly: GCA_016795505.1. GTDB lineage: Bacteria > Verrucomicrobiota > Verrucomicrobiia > Verrucomicrobiales > DEV007 > JAEUHH01. The sequence goes on from JAEUHH010000103.1 coordinate 72,557, forward strand.
TACCTGGAGATCGTCAAAAAGCGCAACGCCATCCGGGATCCGATGGAAAAAGCCGGGATCGACTGGCGGAAAAACCCGACGCCCGAGCTGACTGCTGCCGAGACCGAAGTCCAGCGCCACCAAAGCCTCGTTCGCGAGGCGCAGGCGGCCATTCCTGCGTCACCGGACTTTGCCATGGCCATGGCAGAGGGTCGGGTGATGACGGATGAAGAGTGGAAATCCGCTGTGGAGGCCAATAAAAAGGACCGCAAAGTGGCGCTGCCCGCGCGCATCGCCGATGCGCCGTTTTACGCCCAGGGACTGCCCAATCAGCCGCTCGATTCCGTGCCCCGCGGCGTGCCCGGACTGTTCGCGGCCCAACTCGAGGCGCCAGCCATCGCTTCGGGCGAGAGCGGCCGGCTCCAACTGGCCCGCTGGCTGACCGATCCCCGGCATCCGCTCACAGCGCGGGTCTATGTGAACCGGGTCTGGCATCACCTCTTCGGCGCCGGGCTCGTGCCAACGGTGGACAACTTCGGCCTGCTCGGCGAGACCCCGAGCCATCCGGCCCTGCTGGACGATCTGGCGCGCCGCTTCACGAGCGATGAAATGCAGTGGTCCACCAAGCGCCTGATCCGCACCCTCCTGCTCAGCCGCGCCTGGATGTTGGATTCCACCGCCGATCCCGCGCGCCATGCCGTCGATCCCGCGAATCGCCTCCTCTGGCGCTTCTCCCCGCAACCCGTCGAGGCCGAGGCGCTCCGCGACAGCCTGCTGTTCGTCGGTGGCCAACTTGACCTCTCGCCGCTGGAGGGCTCGCAGGTCGCCGATGTGGCCAAGACTCAGCCCAATGCCCAGGGGCGCGAGATCGGGCGGCGCGATTTTTACCTGAAAGACATCCGCCCCGACGTCACCTACCGCAGTGTCTATCTGCCGGCGGCCCGTGGTGCCGTCTTCGATGCCATGACCCTCTTTGACACGCCCGACCCGAACCTCGTCAGCGGTGCCCGGCAGGCCGGCGTGGTGCCTGCGCAGTCGCTTTTCCTCATGAATGGCCCGCTGGCTCTTGCCGCCGCCGCCGGAGTCGCTGCCCGCCTGCCGGTGGATGCCGATATCCCGATTCGCATCGCGGACCTGTTCGAGCGCCTCTACGGTCGGTCGCCCCGGCCGGAGGAAATGGCCGCGGTGCGGGATTTCCTCGGCTCTGAGACCGCTGACGACGCTGTTTGGGCGCGCGCCGCCCACACCTTGATGATGGCCGGGGAATTCCGCACCATTTACTGACCGGTTGCCGTCACGGCTGTGCCGCGGCCAGCGACGCCGTCTCCACGAGCTTCTCGTAGTCGGTCACCACCAAAAAATGCGCCGCCAGCGAGTCGGGCGAAAACGTCTCCGAGCGGGTCGGGCGGAAACGCCCCGAGGCCCAGACTTGATCGAGCCGCTGCACCGGGATCGTCGCCGGATAGGTATTGCCCCAGCCATGGCCCGCCACCGCATGGCCGTCGGTGAGACCTTCGTTGCGCAAGAGGCGGAAAAGATCATCTGTCGGCGGCGTGCCGAAATTGCCTCCGACGAAGCGATGCTCCGTTCCGATCCGCTCCGGCAGCATCTCCAGCAGGCCCCGGAGCAGGCGGCGGTTGGCTTTTCGCCGCGCCGTGAGGTCGGACCAGCTATCGGGTCGCCAGAGATCCTGCCGCGTCTGGGTGCGGGGCAGATTGAGATTCATCACATCCACGACCTCCTGGCTGCCGGCCGGCTCGTAGGTCGCGACGAGGCTGCCCGTCGGCGTGTCGTCGTGGCTGATGGACAGCCGGCCCCGACCGATGATCGCGCAGCGCGCCGTGCGCACCATCCCGCCATCGTTGCCGTAGAGGCGGGTGGACAAGTCTGTGAGATCCTCGGTCTCCGGCACCTCCTGCAGCAGGACCAGATCCGGACGCAGCGATTCCAGCTTTGCCAAAGCCGCGATCGCCTCGCCGCCGCAGTGCAGCGTCGCCACCCGCAGCCGCGGCCTGATGCCAGGATTGGTCGGCGGATGTGGCGTCGCCATCAGGGACGGCCCGCCTCCGACCACTGCGGAGCGGAATTGGCGCAACAAGCCCGGCGTTTCATCCGCCAGCGCCAGCCCGGTGATCAGCCACGAGGCCAGCGAGAGCAGGGCGAGGCGACTCTTCAAAATCGGCCAAGCCAGCACCGAGATCAGCACCCCGGCGCCGCTCCAGGCCCAGATTGGAATCACCGTCACCGCCACCCATTCGTCCCACAAATTCCAAAAGCACAGGACCACCGCCGCGTTCAGCAGCAGCTGCGCGGTCGGGATCGTCACGGCCAGGAACTGTCGGATCGGGCGCCACATGGCGGCGGGAAAGCGGGTGAAATGACTCACAAAATCGGTGCGCCACGATCGCCGCCCTGTCCAGATCCTTTCCTGTGGCGATTCTGGAGCGGGCTGGTTTTCGATCGAACAGGGTTTGATCGGCGATGCAACCCTGTCTCATCGGAAATCGCGCCCCCAAACGGTCGGGTTTCCCCGCCGGATCGTCACTGCCCGAAGAAATGGTGCAGCAGATAGATGAACAGCACCCAACTGCCGATATTGATGCAGATGGCGACGCCGAAGAGGCTGAGCAGAAAAACGAGCGGCCACCAGCCGCCGGATGCCTGACGACCGTCGGGGCTCTCGATGTAGTGGCGGAGCAGGGCGTAGTTCCGCGAGTTTGACTTGAACCAAAAGGAAAACAGGTCGCCGACGCCGGGGATGGCTCCGATGAGGGCATTCATCATCAGGTTGCCGCCCATTTTGAACAGAGTCCGAAAGGGGAGACCGCGGCGGCTGGCCTCGCCCAGGAGGAAAAAGCCGATGACGGTGGTGATGGTCTCTCCGCCGCCGGGGACGAGTCCGAGGATGGGATCGAGGCCGAACCGGATGTTGGTTCCGGGGATGCGGATGCACTCGTCGAGCAGCCAGGCGATGACGCGCGAGGTCTTGGCTTTTCGCTCCAAGGCCTCGCGGATCGAGGCGGGCTCCTCACTGCCGTCGGTCGGAATGGGAACGAGCGGGGCGGAATCTGGATCCGGGGCGCTCATTCGGAGGGAGGCGTCTGGAAAAACCGGGGCGCCGCGTCAGGCGACGGCGGATGTCTTGATGTCCATCAGCATCTGCGCGTTGCTGGGGTAGCGCTGCATGCACTTGATGAGCCACTCCATGGCGTCGAGGGGCTTGTAGCCGGACAGGCCGCGGCGGATGACGTAGATTTTCTCCAGCATGTGCCCGGGGATGAGCAATTCCTCGCGCCGGGTGCCGGATCGGTGAATGTCGACGGCGGGATAGACGTAGTTTTGCGCGAGCTGGCGGTCGAGCACGAGTTCCATGTTGCCGGTGCCCTTGAACTCCTGGAAGATGGCGTCGTCCATCTTGAAGTTCGTCTGGATGAGGGCGGTGGCGATGATGGTCAGCGAGCCGCCTTCGCGGGTATTCCGGGCCGCGGCGAAGAGCTTGCGGGGAATCTCCAGGGCGCCGACGGCGATACCACCGCTCTGGGTGCCGCGCTTTTTGCCTCCGCCGATGGCGTTGTTAAAGGCGCGGGCGAGCCGGGTGATGGAATCGAGCAGGATGAAGACGTGCTCGCCGGCTTCGACGAGTCGCTTGGCGCGCTCGATGGCCAGTTGGGCGATGCGGATGTGGTTTTTCACATCGGAATCGTTGGAACTGGCGAAAAGATCGGCCTGGGGATAGGACCGCTGGAAGTAGGTGACCTCCTCGGGACGCTCGTCGATGAGCATGACCATGAGGTGGGTCTGGTCTTCGTAATTTTCCAGGATGCCCTCGGCGATGTCGTGGAGGAAAGTCGTCTTCCCGGTGCGGGGCGGGGCGACGATGAGCCCGCGTTGGCCGCGCCCGATGGGCGAGAGCATGTCAATGACGCGGGTGGTGAGTTTGTCCGGCTTGGTTTCGAGGGCGAGCCGCTTGTTGGGGTTGATGGCGGTGAGCTCTTCGAAATAGGGGAGATTGTGATAGGTCTCGGGCGCCTTGCCGTTGATTTCCAGCAATTCGGTGAGCTGGGGACCGCGCGGGCCGGGTTTGGCGAGGCATTTGACCATCAGGCCGTCGCGCAAGCCGTGGATGCGGACGACTTCGGGGGTGATGAACACATCGTCGGGGTGCTGGGCGAACTGGCGCTCGCGCTGGCGCAGAAAGCCAAAACCCTTGGGCGAAATCTCGGTCAAGCCGGCACTCTCGAATGGCTCGGCATTCTCATAGGCGACCGGGTCGCGCTCGCTGTTCTCGCGGGGCTCGCGGGATTCCCGCGGGTCTCGGGAATCGCGGTTGTCCCGGTTTTCGCGCTGCTCCCGCTGCTGTTCGCGGCGTTCTTTCCAGCGTTCCTTGCGGTTTTTGCGAAAGCGCTTCTTCCGATGCGGACGGGAATCAAAGCCGCCCTCGCCTCCGGGGCTGTTGCCTCCCTGATGATGGGAATGCTGGTGCTGATGGCGCGGTTCGCCCCCTTGATGAGACGGCGCGGGCGGGGCATCTGTTGCTGGTGCCGAATGCCGGGGGGCGCCATCGCCCTCCGGGGCCTGAGCCGGGCGATCCTCGCGGGGCGCGGGGGCGGGCCGGGGCGCTTCCACGGGAGAAGCGGACGGGGCGGGCGGAGGACTGAAAAGGGTGGGTTGCTGCGGCTCGGATCCTTCGGCTTTGGCCTTCTTCCGGGCAGCGGGAGCGCGGCGCGGGCGGGCGGCTTTGGCCGGAGCGGGATCGGCGGAAGCGGAGGGAGCCGGGGCAGGGGAATCGGCGGGCGCCTTGGCCTTGGCGACGCGACGCCGGGGCTTCTTTTCGGCGTCGGGTGAGGAAGTCTCAAGGTCGCTCATGAGTCTGTTTCGTTCAGGGGAGGAAATCGGTGGGAGGGAGGAAATCGCCGACGCACAGCGGGTCGGTCGGCGGGATCTGTCGCACGAGGCGTGTCGGCAGGGGTGTGAGTCCGGTGGTCCGGGAAAGCCGGGCCGTTTTTTAAGCTAGTCTGATGGTAATGGAAAGTGAAGGATTGGCGCCGTGGGCGTTTTTCGGCCCAGATCTCTGTGAGAGGGGTGGCGGCTGCCGGAGAACACTCACCGAAGAGAGGAACATGTTCGGTGACACCCCGCCTGTCCGGCCCTCGTGATGGAAGATCAGGAGAGGGATCGCCCTCGGGCGATCGGATCCGGCGTAGCGCGGTTGAGCCAATTTATCCCCGGTTTCCCCCGGATTGGCAACCTTTTTTTGTCTACCCCCGACCAGCCGGAGGATCGGGCCGAAATCGTGGCGTTCGCAGGGAAACGGCGCTACGTTACCTCTGGAATCGGCTCGGAGCCGCCGACGGACGCATGAGACTCAGCACCCTGGTCAGGATCGACAAGAGCGCGCGGCGGCTGGCCGAGATCCTCGCGACGCTGGCCAAGTATGGCTTTGCGGACTGGCTCTCGGGGATCGACTACGACTGGCTGAAGAGCCGGGTGACGGACGGGGAGGGCACCGTGCTGCCGAATCTGACCACGGCGGAGCGCATCCGCGGGGTGCTGACGGATCTGGGGCCGACATTCATCAAAATCGGACAGATCCTGAGCTCGCGGCCCGATCTCGTGGGCCCGGATGTCGGGGCGGAACTGGCGCGCCTGCAATCGCAGACCAAGCCAGACGGTCCCGAGTGGGTGCGGGCAGTGATCGAGGAGGACTTCGGCCAGCCGCTTGAACGTTTGTTCCGCTTTTTCAACGACACGCCGATGGCTTCGGCTTCGATCGGTCAGGTCCACGAGGCGATCCTGCCCGATGGGCGCGAGGTGGTGGTGAAAGTGCGGCATGAGGGCATCGAGGAGGCGGTGCGCCGAGATCTGGACCTGATGATCGGGCTGGCAGAGCTGGCGGAAAAACACGCGGCGCAACTCCGGCGCTTCCAGCCGGTGGCCACGGCTCGGTATTTCCAGCGGACGCTGCTCCGCGAGCTGGATTTCAGTCATGAACGGCGGCATCTGGAGCGATTCGCGGAAGATTTTGCCGACGACCCGTCGGTCCATTTTCCGCAGGTCTGCGGGGAGTTGTGCTCGGACCGGGTGCTGACGATGGAGCGGCTGAGGGGCATCCCGGTCTCGGACATCGCCGCGATCAAGCGCACTGGGGCGGACCTGAACCGTTTCGCCCGCCGCGGCGGGGAGCTATACCTCGAAATGGTGTTTGGGAATGGCTTTTACCACGCCGACCCGCATCCGGGGAACCTGTTCCGGCTCGATGATGACGTGATCGGCGTGATCGACTGCGGGATGGTCGGGAAAATCGACGAGAAACTGCGGCGAGAGATCGAGGGCATGCTGCTGGCAGCCGTGTCGAGCGACGCCGAGGGCCTGTCCGAGGCCATCATCCGGGTGGGGCAGGTGCCGGGCGACTTGGATGAGGACACGCTGCACTCCGAGGTGGCGGAGTTTTTGAACGACTACGTGGGACAGTCCGTGGCGGAATTTGATGTCTCCGGGGCGCTGCAAAGGCTGTTCGAACTGGTGCGGGAGTTTCACATCGTGCTGCCGTCGAGTTTCGGCATGCTGGTGAAGACTCTGGTGATGCTGGAAGGCACCGCCCGGCAGTTGTCACCGGATTTCAGCCTCGCGGCGCTGATCCGGCCCTATTACGTGAAGGCATCGCGCCGGCGATTCGCCCCCGGGCAGGTCGCGGCGGACATCGGGCGGGGCTACCGGGACTGGAAAAGGCTGATCGAGTCCCTGCCGCGGGATTTGGCGGACATACTGACGCGGTTTCGACGCGGCCAGCTGGAGGTGCACCTGGAGCACCGGCGGCTGGAGGGCACAGTGGATCGGCTGGTGCTCGGGCTGCTGACGGCGGCGGTCTTTCTCGGCTCGGCCGTGATGTGGAGTTTCCAAGCGTCGCCGACGGTGCTGGGGGTGTCGCTTTTCGGGGCGCTGGGATTTCTCGCCAGCGTGTGGCTGGGCGTGGGGTTGCTGCTTTCGATCCGAAAAGCGCGAAAAAACCCGCCAAAGTGATGTCCGCCAGCAAATTGGCCTCCGTTTTGCCCTCCGACCGTGAGAGTCGGTAGTTGACCGCGGGGCGGGATCGCGGCTAGTTGGGGCGTTTCCCGATTTTTCCTTTCTCCATGAGCCAGCTTTATCAGATGCAGGTCACCTTCGCGCCGGTCGAGGACCGGTTGTTGTTTCGAGTGAACACGAAGGAGCGTCAGGAATTCCGCTTCTGGATGACACGCCGCTACGTCGGGCTGCTGTGGAAGACGGTGCTGGGCTATCTGCGTAATCGCCAGGCGCCGGAAAATCCCGTCGTCGCGAAGGCACCGGAGCCCATCAAGGACGCACTCATTGCGAAAGAGCACGAGGAACAGGTGGCGAAGTCGGACTTCAAAACGCAGTATCAGGAGAGCAGCTATCTGCCGCTGGGTGAAGCGCCACTGCTGCTGTTCGGCGTGGGCATCAAGGACGGTCCGGAGGGACAGGCGATCCTGTGCATGCACCCGCAGAATGGGGAAGGCATCGAAGTCACCCTGAACGACCAGATCACTCATTCGCTGTGCCGGCTCATCGCCGACGCCACGAAAAAGGCCGAGTGGTCGCTGGACCTCGATTTCAAGCAGGCGAGCGAGTTTTTCACCGATCAGGGGCCGGGCTTGAACTGATCGGACGCATCGACATCAGGGCACCACGGGCGGCGGCGGCCACGCCGGGGTGGGCGCGGCGATTTTCCAATCCGGATCGTCGGCTTTTCCCCAAAAAACGCCGCCTCCGCTGGCGAGGGCCAGCCGCTGGAGCGCCATCGGGACCACGCCCAACTCGAACGGCACCCTGACGTAGAGCGGCACATTCGCCTCGCGGATGGCGGCGGCGATCAGCGGCAGATCCACCTCGAAGCGCCCATATTCGCCCCCGCTGTAGCCGTTGGTGAAGAAATAGATCGCATCCACCTTCTCCTCGCGGACCATCCGGGCCATGCGGCGGGCGTAGTTGCCGGCCAGATCGGGGGCCGGCACGGCTTTGGGCAAATCGAGGTATTCCGTCGCATAGACCCGCTCCGGATGGGCCGGCGCGTGCTCCTGGAGATGCTCTCGCGTCTCCCGCACGATGGCGATCAAGTCGGCGAGGTAGAGCGAGTGAGGGTTCCGGCCCGGCTTGGGCAGGTTTCGCGCCCGCTCTAGATCAATTCCGACATAGCCGAAGCCGAACAGCACGCCGAGCCGTTGGGCGGGGATGCGCGACAGGTCCTCCTCGATCGATTCCCGCGCCCGAAGTCCCTCGAAGACGGCCTCATTGCGAGTTTCGATCGACTCGCGGTCCAGATGAGGCACCAGCACCGACTCCGCCAGCCAGCGGCGACCGGTGATGGCGGTCGGCCAGACATCATCCGTCAGGGCAAACACCAGCCCGCCGAGCCGCATAGACAGTTCCTGCTTCCAGCGATCGTCCATCGTGGCCGGCGACTCCTGGATGTTCAATTTCCGCAGGAGTTGGGGCACGGTGATCCGGTGGGGAAAGCCAAAATAGGTCAGCTCCTCCGGCGGCGGCACCTGCCAGGAGCGGATCACGACACCACGCCCGGCTTTGGCGAGGCGATACCAGTCAAAGGGCCGGCTCGCCAGCGCCAGCGGGTCCTGATCCGGTTCCGGCGGATGGCGTGCCCACTCCACCGCCATCTGGGCCTGCTCCTGCCAGATGTGCCGCAACAGCAGGGGACGCGAGGGTCGCTCGCCCCCGCCGGAGAGCAGGGACTCGACGGCGAAAAGGCCCTCGCCGCTCTGAAGTCCCCGCAACGCCGTGATCCAGTAGAGCCCCAGAGCGCCACGATCCTCCAGCAGCTCGCGGATCGGATAGAGCGCATTGCGCCGCGCCGGCAGGGAGAGGGAGCCTTCCCGCTCCAGCGAAGCGCCCGCGAACTCGATGACCGGCAGCGTCTGCTGACCGCGGCTGACGCGGGTGTTGTTGTTCCAGCGGATCTCCTTGCGAGCCTGGGCCACGAGAAAGCCCATCTCCGGAGACGTGTCGAGCAGCAGGCCGATCGGCGGCGCTTCCTGGCACCATCCGACACCCGTCGCTCCGAAGACGGCGGCCCAAGTGCAGGCAAGGCGGGAAAATCGCATGGGAAAATGGCGCCCCATCGGGCATCGCAGAGGAAACGGCGGCTTTCCGGGAATTTCAACCCGCACTCGTCGGGCCCATCCGGCCGGTCCGGCTGACGAAAATGGAAATCTCGCCGCTCGCCCCCGCGCCGGGCTTGCGCCGGAGCCGGTTTTCGGGAATGGTTCGGAATCGTAAACGATTTCCGTCTCCGGGAGGCGGCGATCGGTCCCATCTCGCCCCTCAATCAGTCATGAAATCGCTGAAAGCTCCTCTGGCGGCCCTCTGTCTCGCTCTCACCGGCCTGTTTGGCCTTTCCGGCTGTGCCGTCCTCGTCATCGGTGCCGCAGTCGGCACGGCTGTCTATCTGGAGGGCGATCTGGAATCCCAATTGGCCACCGACATCTACGGGGCGGTCAATGCGACCAATCTGGCTGCCGCCGATCTCAATCTCACCCCGGTCTCCCGCACCGGCGACGCCAATGAGGCGCTGCTCATCGCCACCGATCCCGAGGGGCGCAAGGTCTCGGTCAAGCTGAAGCCCTCCGGTGCCCGCGTGACCCAGGTCAGCATCCGCGTCGGCAGCGGCGGAAACGAAGGCGCCTCGCGCCGCATCCTCTCGGCGATCGAAAAGCGAGTGCGCAACTGAGCGGATCCGCCCGCTCTGGCTCAGACCGGCCGCACCAGGCTGATGTCGACCATCAAGTCCTGCGCGATCGCTTCCAGATCGCGACGCAGGCTGTCCAGATCAATGTCCGCGGGAGCGTGCAGGCTGACCTGGGCCTTGAACAGCGATTCGCCGGACCATGGAGCGCTTTCGCACTCCGTCGCCAATTCCTCGACATTCACCCCCCGCGCGGCCAGAGCGCGGGAAATCTCCCGGACGATGCCGGGCCGGTCCTGACCGACCAGATCCAGCTTCAGCCCCAGTCCGGTGGCGGCCGGCGATGCGGCACCGGCGACGGCGTCCTCGCGGGCGATGGCCACGACGAGTCCGTTGCCTGAGAGGGAGTCCAGCGCGCCTTTCAGCCCGTCCGCGGCATCGGCCGGGACGGTCACATGCAGGATGCCGGCAAACTGGCCCGCGAGATGGGCCATGCGGCTGCGGGTCCAGTTGCCGCCATGCTCGCTGACAGTCCGGGACAGCGTCTCGACCAGGCCGGGGCGGTCCGGGCCGATGACAGTGATGACGAGAGATGATGTCATGGTGGGAAAAAGGGTAGGGGAAACGTGAGCGGGTGGTTTGACTCAAAAACTGGTCTCGATCTTCAGCGCGTTACCCAACAGGTCCAGATAGTCCTGCCGGGGCAGGTCGATGCACCCGAATTTCGACAAATGCTCCGTGGTCCACTGCGTGTCGAGCAGACCGTAGCCACGGCTGTTCAGCCGCCGGACCAGCGCGACGAGCGCGACCTTCGACGCGTCCGTCTCCCGGCTGAACATCGATTCGCCGAAGAAAGCCCCCGCGATCGACACGCCGTAGAGTCCGCCGACGAGCCGCCCCTCGCGCCACGTCTCCACACTGTGGGCGTAGCCCAGCTCGTGGAGCTTTTCGTAGCTGGCCTGGATGCGGTCGCTGATCCAGGTCGAGTCGCGGTTGGCGCAGCCGGTGATCACCTCGTGGAAAGCGGTGTCGAAACGGATCTCGAAGCGCCCCTGTTTCACCGTTCGCTCCAGACTCTTCGGCACATGAAAGCCATCGAGCGGGATCACGCCGCGCGGATCGGGGGAAAACCAGCCGATTTCCCCGCGGTCATCCATTGCCATGGGAAACAGCCCGCTCCGGTAGGCGGCCAGCAGCAGGGCGGGGCGGATGATGCCCTCGGCAGTGAAGATCGATTCAGCCATCGGGTGGACTCGGATTCACGATGGTATCGGTTTCCCGGCTCCCGGCAACTGCGAATCCGCCCCCGATCAGGCCGCCTCGGCCGGTCGGCCGAAAAAGCGCCTCGACCAAAAGAGAAAAGCCAGCGTCGGCCCCAGATAGAGCACCACGCTGGTCCACATCACGCCGGGCGACAGAAAAGTCTCCAGACTTTTCATCGACTGCTCGATCATGACCTCGTCGAAGCCCATCGAGGCATAGACCTCCCGCCACAGATCCAGATCCTGCGAAGAGACGACCCACGACGCCCCGAATGTGATCACCACCACCAGCGCCCCCGCCCAGGCCGCCGGATGGCAGCGGTAGGCGCCCCAGGCGATGGCAGCCAGCACCACAAAGGCGCCGCCGATGAAAAGATGGCTCACCGGAGGCCCCACCATCTTTCCAAACAGCGGAAAAGTCGGCATCATCACCATCGTGGGCGCACACAGCGCCATGAAAGCCGCCGCCAGTGCGATCCCGAGCACCGGCGCCGGACAGCGATCCGTCCACCGCGGCTTCGGGTCGCAGAAATCCAGCGTCACCTTCACATCCCGGTGCCAGTTGAGCCACAGAACCACCGCCGGGAGGATCACCCCAAAAATGAAGGTCGAAGCGAGAGTGATCACCATCATGATCCCGAAAAACGCCTCCGGCCCGGGCATTCCGGCCGGGGAGCCGGCACCACCACCCGCGGCGGCCGCTTTTTCGAACTCCTCGGCCATCATTTTCCGCATGTTGGCGGAGGTGAGGAGGTTCATCACCAGCGTGTTCAGCCCCGACAACAGCCACACCACCGCGATGAACAGCGACAGGGGGCGCGACCAGCGCTTCAGGAACATCGACCCGCCACCCGTGGCCAACAGCACCACCGAGAGCACGCCAAAGACCACTCCGGCCAGGACCATGAACTTCGACAGCGACGCCATCGATGCCGGAGTAGGCATGCCCGGTCCGGCTGGCGGCGGCGACGCACTCATGGCCGATCCCATCAGCGTCGGCATCATGACGAGATAGAGGACCGACAGCAGCCCGAAGCCAAGGCCGAACAACACCAAAATGATTCCCGAGGCCATCAATTGCCCCCGGCGCGGACGGTGGCCTTCGGGGAAGTCGAAAAAGGGCGTAGTCATGACGAAGCCGGTGATATCGGATTCCGGCGGAAATGGAAACCCTTATTTTGCCCCTGGACCGCGGAAAAGCCCCCAGTCTGCCCGCGCTTGCGATTCCGATGCAACAGGGTCGCATCGCCGATCAGACCCTCTTGCATCGGCGAGGCAACCGGGTCTGATCGGAAATCGCGCCAATCGAAAGGCCGGAAGCCGAAAAGCGCGTCGTGCAAAGGGCCGACAAGTGCTCGATAAGCGCTTCGTACGGCGTGCAGAGGGGCGATTGAGTTTCGATCGGCCCTCTGCACGTCATGCAGAGGGGCGTTTGGGTTTCAATCAGCCCTCTGCGCGTCATGCAGAGGGGCGTTTGGGTTTCAGCGGCCCTCTGCGCGTCATGCAGAGGGGCGATTGGACTTCAGACGGCCCTTTGCACGCCGTACAAAGCGCTTATCGAGCACTTGTCGTCCCCTCTGCGCGTCGTGCAGAGGGGTATTCCGGGCGATTTCACCGGATGGCAAGACCGTGCCGATCAGGGGATCGCGATCTGCATGGGGTGCCGCTCGACGGGGGCATTGCAGGTTTCGGCGCTGCAGGACATGAAGGTGATCTCGGCCGTCACAGTGGCACCGGCGGGAGCCCGGACGAGACGGTAGAGCGTCACCGGTCCCTCGGGATACACGGGCAGGACCTGGTCAAATTGCTTCAGATCATGCGGTTCGCGGTCACTCAGCACCGTGCCGGTCTGGGACGCACCCTCCAGCACTTCCAGTCGGGTGGGGCGGCCGGTGCCGTCGATGCCCTCCATCGGCATGTCTTTGCTGTAGAGGTGAAAGCCGGCCTCGGCGGGGACGTAGGCGCCGCGCAGCACGGCCCACTCGGCATCGAGCCGGGCGGCGGAGAGGGCGAATCGCACGCCGGCGGACTCCTCAAACTGCTCGACGGGCGGGCCGTAGGTGAGTTTGGCCACCTGCTCGAGGGTGACGGGCGGTTCCGGCACGGGGGAGCCTCCGCAGCCGGTGAGGATCAACAGGGCGGCCGCGGCGGGGAGAAACCGGCGCAAATCGGGGAATGGGGTGAATCGCATGGATGTAGGGTTGCGCGGATGGCCCGGTGGCGCAAGTTTCCGCGCGCTGCCGCCCTCCGCTTTTCGCGTGTCGGCACGGCTCTCTGCCTCTTTTCTCATGGAATTCCTCCGCTACAAGCACGCCCGTTTCTCCGCCCGGTTCCCGGCCGCGTTCCGCTATTCGCGCAGCCATTTCTGGATGGCGGAGGATGCGACGGAGCCGGGTCTCTGGCGGGTGGGTTTCACCAAATTCGCCACCCGGATGCTCGGGGAACTGGTGGAGGCGCAGTATGAGGTGAAGCCGGGCGACGCGGTCGAGCCGGGCCAGACGATCGGCTACGTGGAGGGCTTCAAGGCCGCCAGCGATCTCTACTGCGTGATGCGCGGGGCTTTCGCAGGGGGAAATCCGCTCCTCGATGTGGATGCCTGCGTGGTGCGGTCGTCGCCCTACGAGGATGGCTGGCTCTACGCGGTGCGCGGGGAGCCGGAAGAGGAGAGCGTCGACGCGGCCGGGTATATCGACCACCTCGACGCTCTGATCGAGAAGATGCAGCAGGACCCGAAATACGCCGAGTGACCCGCAGGGGCCACCCGGCGCTGGATTCGGTCGGGAGAGGGGGTCAGATGGCGGGGAATTTCACCCACTTGTCCTGCGAGGCGGAGCTTTTCACCGTGGTCTCGATGAAGGCCATGCCCGCGACGCCGTCGTCGACGGAGGGGAAGTCGTAGCCGCCCTCGGGCGCGGGCTTGCCGTCGATCTGATCGGCGATGGCACCGGCTGCGGCGACGTAGATGTTGGCGAAGGCTTCGATGAACCCCTCGGGATGGGCGAAGGGCGTCCGGGAATTCGCCGCCGCCTCGGGACCGACGTAGGCATTGCCGCGGCGGTAAATCTGGCGCGGGGCGTTGGCAAACTTCACGATCAGGTCGTTCGGCTCTTCCTGGTGCCACTCGATCGAGGCCTTGGTGCCATACACGCGGATGCTGAGGGCATTCTCGTCGCCATTGGAAATCTGCGAGGCGTAGATGATGCCTTTGGCGCCGCCTTTGAAACGCACCAGGTTGTTGCCGTCGTCGTCGAGTTCGCGACCGGGGATGAAGGCGGTCAGCTCGGAACAGATTTCGTCGACTTCCAGCCCGGTGATGTAGCGGACGAGATTGTGGGCGTGGGTGCCGATGTCGCCCATGCAGTTGGACACGCCGGCGATCTTGGGATCGGAGCGCCAGTTGTTGATCTTGCCCTGGCCATCGCCCTCGACATCGCCGACGGCATAGCCCTGCGGGTATTCGGCGACGACTTTGAGGATGCGGCCCAGTTCGCCGGCGCGCACCATGCGGCGGGCTTCCTTGACCATGGGGTAGCCGGTGTAGTTGTGGGTCAGGGCGAAGACTTTGCCACTCTGGTTCACCAGATCCCGCAGTTCGTAGGCCTGCTCCAGATTGAAAGTCATCGGCTTGTCGCAAACGACGTGGAACCCGGCTTCGATGAAGGTCTTTGCCACGGCGAAGTGGAGGTGGTTTTGCACCACGATGGAGACGAAATCGATGCGCTGATCGGCGGGCAGGGCGGCTTCCTTCTCAGCCATCTCCTGATAGCTGCCGTAGACGCGCGCCGGATCGAGAAACAGATCCTGACCGGAGAGCCGGGATTTCTCGGGATCGGAGGAAAAGGCGCCGGCGACGAGTTCGATCTTGCCGTCGAGGTTCGCGGCCATGCGGTGCACCGCGCCAATGAAGGCGCCGCGCCCGCCACCGACCATGCCCATGCGGAGTTTGCGATTCATAGTGGTATTCGGGGATGTTTGAAGTTGGCTTTTGGTAATCTGCGAGGAGGAGTCAGTGAAAAGTAATTAGTGAAAAGTAATTAGTGAAAAGTCGAAGTAAGCTTTCTGTTCTGTTAGTGAGATCTGTCACTCTCGATTCTTCACTTTCACTTTTTACTTTTTACTTTTTACTAACAAGCCACCGGCTGGCCCGAGCGAGCCGACTCATAGATGGCGTCGATGATCTTCATCAGGGACAGCGCCTGATCGGGCGTATTGAGGGGGGCTTCGGTGCCCTCGATGGCGCGGATGAAGTTGGTGGCGCTGCGGATGCGGCCCATGTCTTCGCAGGCTTCGGTGATGATGCTGCGGTTCACGGAATTGCCGTTTTCCTGCACATAGAGTTCGCAGGCGTCGATCGCGGTCTCATCGAGTCCGTCGCGGCCGAAGAGGCGCTCCACCTTGCCGCCGGCTCCGGTGCCCTGGAAGACGACGGAGACTTCCTCGCGCTTCACCATTTCGGCCCAGCTCACCTGAAGGGAGAGCACCTGGCCGGTTTTGAAAGTCACGAAGCCGTGGGCAGCCGCCTCGACGTCGGTGACGCCGTCCTTCACGTCGGGAATGCCCCAGGGGCCCTTGAAGTTTTTGTCGTCGATGAAATTCGAAAACGTCTGGCCGAGAACGTGAGCCGGCTCGGGGTAACCCATGAAGTAGAGCGCCAGATCGATCATGTGCAGCAGGTCGATCAGCGGGCCGCCGCCGGCGAGGGCCTTGGTGGTGAACCAGCCGCCGAAGCCCGGGATGCCAGTGCGGCGGATCCATTTGGCCTGGGCGGAATTGATCGTACCCACCGTGCCGCCGTCGATGTAGGCCTTCATGGCATAGGATTCGGGCCGGGCGCGGTTGTTGAAGTTGAACATGAGCCGTTTTCCGGACTGGTTGGCCGCGGCGATCATCTCCTCGACCTCACCGGCATTGATGGCCGGGGGCTTTTCGCAAAAAACATGCTTGCCGGCTTTCAGCGCCTGGATGGCGAGCGGGGCATGGAACTTGTTCGGCACGATGATCGTGACGGCATCGATGTTCGGGTCGGCCAGCAGGGCATCGACGCTGCCGTGGACCTGGGCGATGACCTGGGCTTCCGCGACCCGCTGGGCGGCCGCCTGATTGACATCCGCGATCGCCGCGATTTCCGCGCCGGCGGCTTTGAAACCTGCCAGGTGATAGCGGACCATGCCGCCCGCGCCAATGACTCCTACCTTCGTTGCCATGTTCTTGATGAGTGGGTGTTGTTTGTCTGTAAATCTGGAATGAAATCCCGCTATTAAGCCGGATTTCCCGCGTTTTGCAGCCTTTTTCAGCCGAAAACGGCCCAAAAAAGCCCTGTTTCAGCCCGCGGTCAGGGCGGCACGCTCGTCGCCGGCGCCGGATTTCTCGATGAAGTAGTCGTAATCCCCGTGGTAGCGCGTCACCTGGCCGTCATTGACGTGCAACACGTCGGTCGCCAGCTTGCGGATGAAATGCACGTCGTGGGAGATGAAAACGAGCGTGCCGGCGTATTTCTCGAGCGCCAGGATGAGCGACTCGACGGTGAGGATGTCCAGGTGGGTGGTCGGCTCGTCCATGAGCAGGATGTTCGGCGGATCGACGAGGAATTTGACCAGATTCAGCCGGCTTTTCTCGCCGCCGCTGAGCACGCGGGTGTATTTGAAGACCTCCTCCTTGCGGAACATGAAGGAGCCCAGGATGCCGCGGGCTTCGTCCTCGCGGAGGTTCGGATTGGCGTCCATCACCTCGGCCACCACGGTGTTGTTCGGGTTCAGCGTCGCGGCCCGGTGCTGGCTGAAATAGCCGATCTTGGCGGCGTGCCCGAGTTTTCGGGTGCCTTTCTGGTATTCCACTTCACCGGCGAGGATCTTGAGCAGCGTCGATTTGCCGGCTCCGTTGGGGCCCACCAGCACGGTGCGCTCGCCGCGTTCGATCGTCAGGCTGAGGTTGCGGTAAACGACGTTCTTTCCGTAGGCCATCTCGATGCCCTCCAGTTCGATCGAGCGCTGCCCGCCGCGGGGTGGCTCGGGGATCTGAAAACGGAACGGTTTGCGCGGCGGCTTGGGCTTGTCGATTTTCTCCATCCGCTCGATCTGCTTGATCTTGCTCTGGGCCTGGGCCGCCTTTGAGGCGACGGAGCGGAACTTGTCGGCAAAGGCCTGGAGTTGCTCGATCTCCTTTTGCTGGTTCTTGTAGGCGGACAACTGCCGCTCGTAGTTCTCCTCCCGCTGGCGCAGGTAGTCGGAGTAGTTGCCGGTGTAGGAGATCAGCCGTCGCTCGTCGATCTCGTACACGGTCTGGACCAACTCGTCCATGAACTGCCGGTCGTGCGAGATCATCAGCAGCGCGCCGGAGTAGTTTTTCAGGTAGTTTTGCAGCCAGAGCAGCGACATCAGGTCGAGGTGGTTGGTCGGCTCGTCGAGCATCAACAAGTCCGGCTCCATCACCAGCAGTCGGGCCAGATGCGCCCGCATGATCCAGCCTCCGCTCATCTCCTTGGCGGGGCGGTCGAAGTCGCTTTCGCGATAGCCGAGGCCGCGCAGCATCTTCTTGGCTTTCGCCTCGGTCTGCGGATTGCTCAGAGCGTCGTATTTGGCCTGGGCTTCGAAATACTCCGGCACATCGACGGTCCCGGCCTCCTCCAGGCGGCGCAGGGTCGCCTCCAGCGTATCCAGCATGCCGGCCTGGCCGGTCGCGACTTGCAGCACGGTTTCCGACCCCACGGCCTCCGCCTCCTGGGGCAGAAAGCCGACCATGGTCCACTCGTCACGCTCGACCGAGCCACTGTCGGGCTCGTTGCTGCGGAGGATGATGGAAAACAGCGTCGATTTGCCCGCGCCATTCGGTCCGACCAGGGCGACCCGCTCGCCGTAGTTGATCTGCATCGAGGCCTCCTCGAACAGGACGCGGCCACCGACGGATTTCTTGAGGTTGCGGATGGTAAGCATGGCAGGGAAAGGACGAAACCCTCTCCATACCGTGCCTCCGTCGATCCGCAACTGCCAAAGCGGACACCGGCGACGCCGCGCCAGCCTGGGGCGCTCGATTCAGGCGGAAAAAGCCGGCCGCTCAGCCATCGACAGTGGTGTCGTTGGTGATCTCGTCGGCATAGATGTTGATCCGGGCGATCATGTCGAGGATGTCACTCCGCGAAATGCCCTCCATCTCCTGCAGCGTCTCGATGAGGTGATCGGTGAAGCGCTGAAACTCCCGCCGGCTGATGGCGAGCCGGTGATGCACCTGGCGCAGGGGGCGGCCACTGTAAATAATGGGGCCACCGGCGGCGGCGGCAAAAAACTCGCGCTGCATGTGGCGCAGCTTGTCCATCGGCGCGTGCTCGAAATACGATTTGAGTTCGGCATCGGCGAGGACGCGCTCGTAGAATCGGTCCACCAGGGCGGCGATGCCGGATTCGCCGCCGATGCGGTCGTAGAGACTGGGTTGCTGGTTCATCTGGGGCAAACTGTCGGCAACTTCCGCGCCGATGTCATCGAAAATGCGCCCGGAATCAAGGAATGCGGACGCTTCGGCAAGATCGGCGGACGGGACGGAAATTCTCACCGATGCCGAGCCGCGACCCGGACGATGAGACCCTGTCTGATCTCCGATGCAACAGGGTCTGATCGCAAACCGCAGCCGGCTGCCGGCGTCATTTGGCGAACACTTCGGCCGGCACGATGCGGCTGGAGTGAACCTGGCGCCCGGGTTCGTCGAGGACCTTTTCGATGTCCACGGCGGTGATCTTGTATTCCGGACACAGGGTGTCGTCGCAATGAACGTCGCTGGTGACGTTGTTCACGAGATGCTCGGGGAAGTGGAAGGTGGTGAAGACGACGCCCGGCTTGACCTCGTCGGTCACCTGGGCCTCCAGAATCACCTCGCCGCGGGCCGAGACGATGCGGACGTGATCGCCGTCTTCGATGCCTTTGCGGGCGGCGTCGGCGGGATTCACCGCCAGCACGTCCTTGGTCACGATCCGACCATTGCCGGTGCGGCGGGTCATGGTGCCGCAATTGTAGTGCTCCAGCAGGCGCCCGGTGGTGAGGATGAAGGGGAATTCCTTCCCGTGAGCAACCAGTTCCTCGCTTTCGCGGAAGGGGAAGAAGTGGAATTTGCCCAAGCCGCGCTTGAACTGGCCCACGTGCATGATGGCCGTGCCCACGTTGCCTTCCTGGATGGGCCACTGCTTGCCATTGTCGCCGAGTCCGTCCCAGGTGGCTCCTTTAAAGAAAGGCACGATCTGGGCGATTTCGGCGAGCATGCCTTCGGGCGTGTAGTCGGGCTGGGGATAGCCCATCCGGTTCATGATCTCCACGAGGATCTGCCCATCCGGCTTGGTGCCCGGCAGGGGCTCGACGGCGGCTTGGACCCGCTGGACGCGGCGCTCGGCATTGGTGAAGGTGCCTGATTTTTCGAGGAAACTCGCGGCCGGCAGCACGACATCGGCGTATTGAGCGGTCTCCGTCATGAAAATCTCCTGCACGACGAGGAAATCGAGGGCATTCATCGCCTCTTTCACCGCCTCGGAGTTCGGGTCGGTCTGGACGACATCCTCGCCCATGAGCCAGAGGGCCTTCAACTTGCCTTCGCGGGCGGCTTCGAACATCTGCGGGATCTTGTAGCCGATCTCGTCGGAGACGGGCATTCCGTAGAATTTTTCGTAGGTCTCATGCCACTGGGGATCGTCGACCGGCATGTATCCGGCGCCCTGGTGCGGCTGGCAGCCCATGTCGGCGGCGCCCTGGACGTTGTTCTGGCCGCGCAGGGGATTCACCCCGCAACCGGGACGACCGATGTTGCCGGTCATCATGGCCAGATTGGCGATGAGCATGACGGTTTTGGCTCCCTGACTGTGCTCGGTGACGCCAAGACCGTGGAATTCCATCGCCGCTTCGGCGCGGGCGTAGTCCAGAGCAGCGGCTTTGACCTGCTCGCGATCGACTCCGTGGATGCGCTCCAATTCATCCAGATCGAGCGACCGGAGGCCGTTTTCGAAGTCCGCCCAGTTCTCGCAGCGCTTCTCGATGAATTCGCGGTCGACCAGGCCCGCCTCCCAGATGTAGTAGGCGAACATGTTGAGCAAGGCGACATTCGTACCGGGGCGGAGCTGGAGATGGTGCTTCGCGTAGGGGACCAACTCGATGCGCCGGGGATCGATGACGATGCCGGTGACGCCCTTCATCAGGCGCTGCTTGATCTTGGCGCCGGTGACCGGGTGCCCCTCGGTCGGGTTGGCGCCGATGATGAGGATGCAATCGGTGTATTGGAGATCGACCACGGAATTGGTCGCGGCGCCGGTGCCGAAGCTCTTCTGCATGCCGAAAGCGGTCGGCGAATGGCAGACGCGGGCGCAGCAGTCGATGTTGTTGGTGCCGATGACCGCCCGGATGAATTTCTGCATCAGGTAGTTTTCCTCATTCGTGCAGCGGGCCGACGAAATGCCGGCGATGGCATCGGGTCCGTGCTGGGTCTTGATCTCGCCGAGTCGTTTGGCGATGTAATCGTAGGCTTCGTCCCAACTAACCTCCTCGAAGTGGCCATTGTAGCGGACCAGCGGCTTGCGGAGCCGGTCGGGATGATTGTAGAACTTGAAGGCGTAGCGGCCCTTCAGGCAGGTGTGGGCATTGTTCACCTCGGCACCGACGGGCGCGGTGATGCCGAGCACTTCATTGCCCTTGGTCTTCACCTCCAGATTGCAGCCCACGCCGCAGTAGGTGCAGACGGTCCGGGTGCTGTCGGTGGCCTCGATCGCCTTTGACTGGTGCACGTCGGAAATGGCCGAAGTCGGACAGGCCTGGGCACAAGCCCCGCAGGACACGCAGTCCGATTCCGCGAAACTGGTGTCGAGGCCCTTGATGATCCGGGCATTGAAGCCGCGGCCGTGCATCGAGAGCACCATCTGCCCCTGCACCTCGTCGCAGGCGCGCACGCAGCGGGAGCAGTTGATGCATTTGCTCAGATCGCTCGTCATGTAGGGATGCGAGAGATCCTTGGTGCGATCGAGGTGATTTTTCCCCTCGGGATAGCGGACCTTCCGGATGCCGACCTTGGCGGCCACGGTCTGGAGCTCGCAGTTGCCGTTGACCTCGCAGGTCAGGCAGTCCAGCGGGTGGTCGGTCAGGACGAGTTCGACGATGTTGCGCCGCAGGTCGCGGACATTCTTCGACTCGGTGAAAATGTGGAGATTTTCCGTCAGCGGCGTGTGGCAACTCGCGACGACGCGGCGCGGTCCGTCGGCGGTGAGTGCGATCTCGACCGAGCACACCCGGCAGGCGCCGTAGGGTTCCAGTTGCGGGGCATCGCAGAGGGTCGGCACATGGCCGCGCCCGACGTGGCGGTCGACAAACTTGAGGATCGTGTCGCCGGGCTCCATTTCGTAGGCGGAGCCATCGATATAGGCGACTGTTTTGGCGGTGAGACTGACCATGGCGACGGGGGAATGAGCAGGGGTTCGACGATACAGGGAAGGGTAGGCGGATCGACGGAAGGTGTCAATCACCCCAGCCATCGTTTTGGCAGCCGATGGCGCACGCATCTGCGCGAATAAGAAAGCGACCGCCGGGGTGATTTTTCCCTTGCGCGCGGCAGTGAAGATGGCATTTTTGAACAGTAATCACAAGATTACCTGATTTTCGGTTGCCCAAGGCCGAAAGACGAGAGAGCAAAACCAAACTGGGGTAGTGCCGCAGTCCGGATCGGCAGCCGGGCTGCGGCCTTTTTTGGATCTTGGATCTTGGATCTTGGATCTTGGATCTTGGATCTTGGATCTTGGAAAATGCAGGCCGGGGTGTCGTGGGAGAGCCGGGACATGGCTTGGTGAAGAATGCCGCATGGCGATGCGTGAGCCGGAGGGCGGTTTCGGGAGTTTTGCTGGCGGCGGCAGTGTGAACTGAGGACTTGGTCTGAGCGGCTGGGGCATTTCTTGAGTCGCGGAGTGGGCTTGCCGGCGAAAGGCTGGTCCTGATGCATCGAATAATGACTTCCCGGCGGGCGGACAGATTTCGTCGAGCGGAATGGAGCAGGGGCACACCGACGACTCGGCGGCCATCCAAGGACCCGGGGACGCGAATCCCGGCCGGGCCGAAAAACCCGAAACACCCCGGCCCAGATCAGAATATGCCGTTTTACATGACATATATTGTCGGAAGTTTTGTGACGGGAAACTGGGGGCTGGTGGGTTTCCGGCTTTCGGTCGACGTTCCTGATCGTCTTTGGATGGCTGTGGAATCTCTAGTGCCCCCAGGGCCGCGCCAATGGTGCCGCGGCGATGAATCTGCCACACTGGACGCTGGACTTGCGGCCGGAGACGCGCGACGAAGTGATCCGATGCACGATGACTCCCACAGCAGCGCCTTTCCCAAGCCCCGACCCGTCGGACCCGGTTCGCAGATTGCCATCGTGGCGCCGGCCGGCCCTTTCGATCGCGACCGATTCGAGGCTGGCGTCGAATGGCTCTCGGACCGGTATCAGGTGCGCTATGACGACGGCATCTTTTCCCGCTCCGGATATTTTGCCGGATCCGATGCCCGCCGGCTGGCGGAATTGCAATCTGCCATCGCCGATCCGGCCATTGACGCGATTTTGTGCGCCCGCGGCGGCTACGGTGCGACCCGGCTGCTGCCGCAGCTCGACCCGGCGTCCGTGGCGGCCGCGAACAAGGTCCTGGTCGGCTTCAGCGACATTTCAGCCCTGCATGCGCTCTGGGCGCGTGCCGGCGTCCGGTCCGTTCACGCGCCCATGGTCGCCGGCATTGCAAAAGCCAGCACGACCGTGCAACAGGAATGGATCTGCGCCCTCGAAAGCCGCGAAGGCCCCGAATCGTGGCAGCTTCGCGAAATCGTGCCTGGCTCAGGCCAAGGTCGGCTGATTGGTGGCAATCTCGCGGTCCTTTCGGCATTGGC
Source organism: Verrucomicrobiales bacterium (assembly GCA_016795505.1). Lineage (GTDB taxonomy): Bacteria > Verrucomicrobiota > Verrucomicrobiia > Verrucomicrobiales > DEV007 > JAEUHH01. Next base: position 95,377 of record JAEUHH010000103.1, read on the forward strand.
CGGCACGCCCTTCGCGCCGCCCTTGGACGGCTGCCTGCTTTTCCTCGAAGACGTCGGCGAGCGCCCGTATCGGATCGACCGGATGCTGACGACGCTACAGCAAGCCGGCTGGCTGGATCGCTGTGCCGGCTTCATTTTGGGCGATTTTGCCGGCTCAGAGCCCGGTGACGACGGCACGACGCTCGAGGATGTCATCCGGGACCGCCTTGGCGACTGCGGGAAGCCGGTCGCAATGGGATTTCCCGCCGGGCACATCGACGACAACGAGCCGCTCACGTTTGGTGCGCTGGCGAGAATCGACGGCGGGCGCGTGACGATCGATCTGGCCTGAAAAAGGCGCTCCCGGCGGCGACCTCAGGTATCGTAAATGCGGAAAACCATCGTCCGCAGGCCCGATACCTTGGTCACATTGCGGGTCACTGCCGCACCCAGCACCTTCTCGAACAACTGCTCCTCCATGCGATCCAGCGCCGGGTAGCGATCGAACAAGGCTTGGAGCGGATTGTGAAACTCCACGATGTGCAGCCCGATTTCGTCATCCTGGCGGCACTCCGACACATGGCCGCTTTGGTCGCGCCATTTTGCTAATGCCGCCGCGCGTTCCGCCACGGTCGCGCCCTTGATCTTTTTCGCCAAGAGATCCCCCTGCCGCGAAAAATACGCAAACAACAGCCGCTCAGCCCCATGGGTGTCAGTCTGGGCCGCGACCTCCAGGATGGTCAGCGTGACGTCGTCACCGATCTGCGGATACAGCTCATTGGCTTTGTCAGTGAGCCGGTAGAGCTTTTCCGGTCGTCCGACCTGCTTGGGCCGGCGCCAGGTGTCCAGATACCCGAGCTTTTCCAGAGCGATGCAGTGTTTCTTCACGCCCATGTAGCTCATTTTGAGTTTCACGGCCAGTTCCGGCACAGACAGCCCTCCGGAGCGCTTCACGGCGTCCAGAATGGGAAACCAGTGCGGCCTGGCGATGTCTCGCAAAGTCTTGGAAAACATGGGATTGGCTTTTTACTCGAACTGCCGGAGAAACCTGCTTTTGTCAATGGATTTCAGATTTCCGTAACTTTTCTGTAATGGGATATTTTCCCGTGCGTCTCAGGGAGGCAAGTTGACATCATCGTTGATGATCCTAGTGTCGTAAAGTCTCAGCCAAAGCCCCCTTTTCGGTCCCGTCTTGAATCGTCTGCCGGGCCGAAATGATCGTGTGCCGCCCTCCCTTCGTGCCTGAAATGCATCACCATCGGAAGCAGGACCTGGAAAAGGCCTTCGTCTCCCACGCGCCCGGCTATTGGGCCGGCCAGTCCATCCCCGCGGATCTCTGGAATGACGCCACCTGGCAGCTCAAAAACCGCATCACCAGCCTGAGCCAGCTGGAGCAGCATCTCCACCTCACGGACGAGGAGCGCAATGGCGTCTTGCTGTCCGGCACCAAGCTGGCCCTCGCTGTCACGCCGCATTTCTTCAATCTCATCGACCGCGACGACCCCGACTGCCCGATCCGGCGCCAGGTCATCCCGCGCATCGAGGAGACCTGGACCGACGATTACGAAATGGCCGACCCCTGTGGCGAAGATTCCCACATGCCGGTGCCGGGCTTGGTCCATCGCTATCCCGATCGGGTGCTCTTTCTTGTCACCGATCGGTGCGCCTCCTACTGCCGCTATTGCACCCGCAGCCGCGTCGTTAGTGGCGCCGGCGAGCAGGAGCTGGAGACCGATTTCGAGGCCGCCTTCCGCTATCTGGAGACCCACACCGAGGTCCGCGATGTCCTGCTGTCCGGCGGAGATCCCCTGCTCTTTTCCGACAGACGGCTGGAGACCATCCTGAGCCGACTCCGCGCCATCCCGCACCTCGAATTTCTCCGCATCGGCTCGCGGGTCCCAATTTTCCTGCCTCAGCGCATCACCCCCGCCCTGTGCGACATCCTGCGGCGCTACCACCCGCTTTTCATGAGCGTCCACGCCAACCACCCGCGCGAACTGACCGTCGAAGTCCGCGCCGCCCTCGAGCGGCTCGCCGATGCCGGCATTCCGCTGGGCAATCAGAGCGTGCTGCTGCGCGGCGTGAATGACGATCCCGAGACAATGCGGGCTCTGATCCACAAGCTCCTGATGTGCCGGGTGCGCCCCTATTACCTCTACCAGCTCGACCTCATTCGTGGCTCCCGGCACCTGCGCACCTCCGTCGCCAAAGGGATTGAGATCATCGAAAACCTCCGCGGTCACACCACCGGCTACGCCATCCCGCAGTTCGTCGTCGACGCCCCCGGCGGCGGCGGAAAGATTCCCGTGAATCCCGATTACGTCCTCCAGCGGACCGACGAGCGGGTGCTGTTGCGCAACTACGAAGGCCGCATCTTCGAATACCCCGAGCCGGGATCAGGGTCGCCCGCCGCCCCCCAGCCACGCCTGGAGCCCCTGCTCGAGCCCGCCGCGCACCTGGCGGCGGGGTGAGGAGTGGGTGGTTGTTCGCTGAGCTGGCTCGTCGCTTGAATTTGAGCGGCATCGGGTGGCCCCGGAGTGCGCTGATGCTGAATACAGGGCTGAATCGGCGCGGCTCGACTGCTACGGTAAAATGCCGCAGAGAGAGGCCAACCGATGCGGGCGCCGCGGGATTCCGATGAAAGAGGGTCTGATCAGCGATCAAACACGGTTGAATCGCCGATGGGACAGGTTGCGACTGGTGATCAGGCGGCCCTCCTTTGAGAGCTTCCCTTATTCTTGCACAAATGACCGCTTCGACCGGTTCCCTTTACCCAGGTTGCAGGAGTCGCACAAAGTTTGGAGATTGCTCAGCGTGGTCAAGCCTCCGAGGGAGAATGGCGTGACATGATCGATGTGGAGCGTTGCGCCCATTGCTGGCCCTTGCCCGCATAGGACACATTTTCCCCCATCACGTTCGAGGACGCGGAAGCGGAGCCCGAGCGGAATGGCCCGCGCGCCGCGTCGGCCTCGTTTGTTTGGACCGAGGGCGCCCATCACCTCAGCAGTGGAATCCCACTTCCAGGCGAATGAATCGTCGTACCGGGGCAGGCAGGCGAATTGGTAGCCCTTGTTTCCCTGCAGATGGCCCTTGAGCAGCGCCACCGCCAGGAACTGAGAGAGGAAGGCCTCCGGCGTCGTATCAAGAAAAGCCTTCTGCGTGGCGGAATAGGTCCCCAGGTTCACCTCGTCATTGTCCGTCACATCGAAGCCGCTGCGCACAAGGATTTCGGCCATGATCCGCTTCTTGGCACCGCGAATTTGTCGTGCCCTTTCCGGGTCGCCATCTCGCCCCTCTCTAAACTGGATTTTCTGCGACAGGCCGATGATTCCATTGATGTCCTTCGCTGTCGTGAAATTCAGACTGAACATCATCCCTTCCGCTGATCCACATCGGCAGAAGCCAAACAAACGGTAGTGATGGTTGACATTGAGATAGAGTTGCAGGCTCAGGTCCACCGTCCGCCCGCCGATTTCCACTTGGTAGTCGTGCCAGCCCCTGAGCAGTTCGAATCGCGCCCGGTTGAAATTGAGAGGCGCGATCGTCACCTGTTTTGGCTTCAAGAAAATCTCGCCGATTCGCACACCGGATGACGGCAGGCGGGTTTCTCGCAGGGTCTTGGCCAGAGCTGTGATCTCAGGGGGCGTTTTCAACGGTTGCGACTTATTGCTGCGGGGCGCTGCATACGGCAGACGGTTCTTGAACGCGGACATCCACGTTGTCAGGCTCGACGTATCCGGCCACTTTGAGCCTGGCTGACCGCCCAGCACTGAATTGGGCAGTATAATGCGAAGGAAAAGGCGCTCAATTGATTTGGAACATCCTCCGAATATCACTCATTCGGGACAGAGCCGAGTGAATCCGCAATCGGCGTGCCAAGCTCGCGCGGGATTTGGTTGTTTGGGTAGGCCCCGGAAACAGGCCAGCGACTGATCACATTCCCTCGAATCGATCCCCCCCACCCCACAGTTGTCCCACCCCCAGTGGTAGAGTATTCCCCGCGTCGGTCCGGATCGCCGGGCTCATCCCTCCCCGCTCGGCAGGCGATTCCGTCCTTGCCCGTGCCGGGGAGGAGCGCTAAAAGAGGCGAGCGGCGTCTGGGATTCCGGCGCGCCGCTTCCCACCCAGACTCCCCCAGGTTACTCTCCCCCATGGCCGATCCGAACCTCTCCTCTTTCCTCTGGTCCGTCGCCGACCTGCTCCGCGGCGATTACAAACAGTCCGACTACGGCAAGGTCATCCTGCCCTTCACCGTCCTCCGCCGCCTCGACTGCGTGCTGGAGCCCACCAAGGCCGCCGTCCTCGCCGAAAAGACCAAGCGCGAGGCCGCCGGGCTCAATCCCGAGCCCTTTCTGCTGAAAATCGCCGGCCAGCTCTTCTACAACGATTCCCCCCTCGACCTGAAAACCCTCATGGGCGACCAGGACCACATCGGGGAAAACCTCCGCGCCTACCTGCGCGGGTTCTCGCCCGCAGTGCGCGACATCTTCGACAGCTTCGATTTCCACACCCAGATCGACCGCCTCGACAAGGCCGGGCTGCTCTACCAGGTCACCGAGAAGTTCGCCACCATCGACCTGCACCCCGAGGTGGTGAGCAATGCGCAGATGGGTGCCGTCTTCGAGGAGCTGATCCGCAAGTTCGCCGAAATCTCCAACGAGACCGCCGGGGAGCACTTCACCCCGCGCGAGGTCATCCGCCTGATGGTGAACCTCCTCTTCATCGAGGACGACGAGGCTCTCACCCGGCCCGGGGTGGTTCGGTCGATCTACGATCCCACCGGCGGCACCGGCGGCATGCTCAGCGTCGCCGGCGAGCACCTCACCGAGATCAATCCCGACGCCCGGCTCGTCATGTACGGCCAGGAGCTGAATCCCGAGTCCTACGCCATCTGCAAGGCCGACATGCTCATCAAGGGCCAGGACATCGCCAACATCATCTTCGGCAACACCCTTTCCGCCGACG
>JAEUHH010000003.1 GCA_016795505.1 Verrucomicrobiales bacterium
CGAGGAGCGCGCGCACGATGGTCTCGTTGCCGTTTTCGCAGGCGAGCAGGAGCGGCGTGATGCCGTAGCGATTCGGCGTCTCGGCCTTCGCTCCGGAGGCGAGGAGCGTTTCGACGGCTTCCGCATCATCGTGATAGGCGGCCCAATGCAGCGCGGTGGTGCCGTCCTTCTCGACGGGTTCGGCGAAGGCGGGAGCGACGAGGCAGAGGACAAGAAAAAAAGTAGCTTGGGCTTTAGCCCAATTCGATTCGCAGGCTTGGGCTGAAGCCCAAACTACTTTCTTTTGCAACGCCATCACAGCACTTCGATGATCCCGTTGCTGTCGCCGAACCTTTCCAGCTTCACGCCGGCCTTGTCGAGAAGAGTCAGATGCAGGTTCGCGAGCGGCACCGTCTTCTCATACCGCAGATGGCGGTTACCCTTCACCCCGGCCTGCGCGCCGCCGGCGACGATGATGGGCAGATTCGTGTGATCGTGGACGTTCGGATTGCCCATGCCGCTGCCGTAAAGCAAGAGGGTCTGGTCGAGGAGCGAACCCTCTCCTTCCTTCACCGCGTCGAGTTTGCCGAGGTATTCGGCGAAGAGGCTGACGTGGAAGGCGTTGATCTTCGACATCCGTTCGATCTTCGCGGGATCATTGCCGTGATGGGAGAGCGGGTGATGCGGATCGGGCACGCCGATCTCGGGATAGGTGCGATTCGAGGTCTCGCGGGCGAGCTGGAAGGTGATGACCCGCGTGACGTCGCCCTGCAAGGCGAGGAGTTGGAGGTCGAACATGAGCCGCGCATGTTCGGCGTAGCTCGAGGGCACACCGCTGGGCCGGGTCAGGTCGGGCATCTCGTGCGATTCGACCGCCGCCGCGGCGTTTTCGATGCGCCGCTCCACCTCGCGGATGCTGTCGAGGTAATGATTCACCCGGTCGCGGTCCGACGCCCCGAGCTGATGGGCGAGCCGCTGCATGTCGTCCTTCACGAAATCGAGAAGGCTGGCCCGGCGGCGCAGCGCGGCCTGGCGATCGGCCTTGCTGCCCCCGTCGCCGAAGAGCTGCTCGAAGACGAGCCTCGGATGCGCCTCCGCCGGCAGCGGCGTCGTCGGCGAGGACCACGAAAGGTTGTTTTGATAGACGCAGGCGTAGCCGTTGTCGCACTGGCCGACGACCTGCATCAGGTCCATGGCCAGTTCCAGCGAGGGCAACTGCGTCTCCTGACCGATCGCCTTCGCCGCGATCTGGTCGGCGGTGGTGCCGTTGTAGTAGTCGCTGCTCTCGGTGTGTTTCACCCGCGCCGCACTGAGGAAGGAGGCGTTCGAGGTGGCGTGGGTGCCCGGATAGGCGGGCTCGAGTTCGAGATTGGAGATGACGGTGCATTGCGAGCGCACCGGTTCGAGCGCCTTCAGGATGGGCGAGAGATGGTCGAGCGTGTCCGCCTGGCCCAGATTCCAGCGCGAGTGATCCGTCCCCATCGGGATGTAGATGTAGCTGAGCCGTTTCGCCGGAGTGGTGACGCGGGATGCGGCCGTGGCTGCGGGGATCATCGCCTCGAGAAAGGGCAGTGGCAGCGTCGCCCCGAGGCCACGCAACACATGCCGGCGCGAGAGAACTTTGCGGGTGGTGAAGGTGCTCATGTCGGAGGGGGAACGGGGATGCGGGGGAAATCCTGACAGAAAGTAGTTTGGGCTTCAGCCCAAGCACAAGGCAAGACGAATTGGGCTAAAGCCCAAGCTACTTTGTATCCGAGGCATGACGACCATCGAATTGGGTGTGGAATTCTTCGAGGCGGAGTTATGCTGGCCTATTGTCCGAACTTCAGCGCCGACCTCTGCCCAGCATGAAAGATCACCCTCTCCAAGTCCCGGCGAAGAGCCTCCTTTCCGCGACTCTCGCCCTGCTCTGTCTCCTCACGGCGGTCCCCACCGAGGCCCAGCACGCCTCGCGAATCGGACAGCCCTCCCGGAAACTCGAAGTCTTCGCCGACCGCGCCGCCCTCACGCTGATCTCCGCCGATGGCAAGGCTTTGCCGATCCTCGTGGCCGAGGGCGCTCCGCCGCACACGAAGGCCGCCGCCGTCACGCTGGCCGATTGCCTCGAGCGCATCGGCGGGGTCCGTCCGGAAATCCACGAAACCCTGCCCGATCCGGTGCCCGCACGGGCAATCTGGGTCGGCTACCAGCCCGCCCTCGCCGCCGCGTTTCCCGGCGTCGATTTCACCTTCCATCATCCGGAGGAAATCGTCCTCGCCGCCAATGACAACCACCTCGCCCTCACCGGACGCGACCGATGGGATCCGAAGTTCTCCACCGTCGAGGGGCGCCGTTTTGCCATCACCGACGCCCAGCAGGAATACGGCACCGCCAACGCCGTCTTCACCTTTCTCCAGGAACAGGTCGGCATCCGCTGGCTCTACCCCGGCGAGACGGGCACCGACTATCCCAGTGCGGAGTCCCTGAACATCACGCCGTTCACCCTGCGCTATCATCCGCAGTTCCGTGATCGCTCCGGCATTTTCTACCAGCTCGAACGCGGTTACATCAAGGCCGGCCCCGAACAGGACTGGACCAAGCACCAGCGGCTCCTGCTCGACTCCTTCATCTTCGAGGGCGGCCACTACTTCAAGGACTGGTGGGAGAAATACGGGGCGACCAAGCCCGAGCTGTTCGCCCTCCAGCCCGACGGCACGCGCGGCACTCATCCCGAAGATCCACAGAAGAAAAAGCTCTGCGAAGGCGAGCCGCTCGTCTGGCAGACCTGGCTCGACGAGCAGGCGGAACTCCTCGCCGCCTACCCGTATCACGACGTGCTCTACACGATGGCCAACGACGGCTACTACGACGGGCACTGCACCGATCCGCGCTCGCGCGCCTGGGACCCCGATCCGTCGGAGACCGATCTCCGCGTCCGTCTCATCTGGGCAAATGGCGTCACCGAGGAGTGGCCGCCGCTCTCCGACCGCTACGTCCACTTTGCCAACCAACTCTCCGAGCTCGCCGCCGGGCGTTTTCCCGACCACGGCTGCCTCATCATGATGAACGCCTACGGCGAGGTCGGCAACACGCCCCCTGTCAAAGCGAGGCCGCGCGACGACATCCTCGTCGTCTCCGTGCACAACTTTTTCCTCCGCCACCAGGCGATGCGCGAGGAGGAGAAGGCGCTCTTCACCGAGTGGTCGAAGCTCTGCAAACAACTCTACTGGCGGCCCAACATCGGCAACCAGGGCGGCACCCAGACCGGCTTTCCCGACGTGCCCTTCCAGCAGGCCATGGAAGACCTCCGCTTCGCCGCCGAGCATGGCGTGATGGGTGTTTTCTTCGACGCCTTCTTCGAGCACTGGGCACCGAACGCGCCTTTCTACTACCTGCTCAGCCAGCTCGCCTGGGATCCCTACGCCGACGGCAACGAAATCCTCGAGGACTACTACCATCGCTGCTACGGCCCCGCCGCCGCGCCGATGAAAGCCTACTGGGAACTCATGTCCCGGACCCGGCAGACCATGGTCGAGACCGTCGCCCTTCCCCGCGTCAGCCTGCTGCGCTCGCCGACCTTCTTCACCCCCGAGGTCTTCCAGCAAGCCGACGCCCTCATCGCCGAAGCCACCTCCGCCGTGGCCGGTGCCGACGCGAAATACGCCGCCCGCATCGCCTTCACCAAAGCCGGACTCGATCACACCCGCGCCTTTGTCGGCATCCGCGCCCTCATGCAACAGTCCGAGGACAAACCCAAGGAGCGGGAGGCCCTCTACGCGCAGGTGTTGGAAAAATCGACCGAGTGGGAAACGCTCGCCCGCACCTTTCCGCCGCACGCCTTCAACACGAAGCGCCTTGGCTTCAACCCCAACCTGACCGATGCCGAGCGCCGGGAGCAATCCGCCGACAACCGCCGCATCATGGGCTTCCACCCCAGCGCCCCGGTTTCGAAACGCGCCCTGCGCGAGATGGCGACCGAGGGGCTGGATCGGGAGTGAAGAAAGTCGTTTGGGCTTCAGCCCAAGCACACGGCCGAACGAATTGGGCTGAAGCCCAAGCTACTTTACTTTGTATCCGATCCGATCAAACAGGGTTGCATTGGCGATGCAACCCTGTTCGATCGGAATGCTCCCTCACCGCGTTCCTCAGGCACCTTTCTGGCGCCCGCTCAGGCAGGTCCGTTTCCGGTGCCATTTTTCGGGCCATCGTCGCCGGGCTCTTCCTCTTCCTCCGCATCGCCGCCGAGGGGACCCAGGAGATCCTGTCGCATGTAAAGAGCCAGCTTTTCCGGCTGACGCGGGAACATCTCGGCCAGTTTCAGCAGGTTGAGGTACAGCATCAGGCTCAAGTTCTCGCGTGCCAGCCGTTTGCCCTCCTGCGTCTCCGTGCGGCCCCCAGTGGCGGACTCACTGGCTTGGTAGATGGTCATCCAGGCCGCCTTCAAATCGTTTGCCTGTGTCACCAGCGGCTGACCGAGATCGGCCAGGTGGGCGGTCACCGCATTCACCAGCGTTTGCAGATGATTTTGCACCGCATCGTCCCGGCAACTGCCGAAGATGCCGCGGCCCTGCGGGCAGCACTCCAGCACTTCCGGCGCATCGGGACCGTAGCGGGCCACCACGGCGCCCATGATCTTCGCCACCTCGCCCGGCAGGGTCTGGCGGAAGTTGTCCTTCGCCCGCACCCGCGCGGCACGGATGCCGAGGCGGGTCAGGTCATCGGAGAAACAGTCCTCGACCAGCGCCAGGGCGCTGGTGGTGGCGGCGATGCGGGCCGTCAGCTCGCCGCTGCCGTTGTTGGCGCTCATCCGTTCCAGATGATCGGTGCTGAAGGCGACTTGCTCGGCCAGGCTGATGTCCCGGCTGTCGAAGGGATTTTCCAGATATCGGCTCAGTTTTCTCATGGCTACAGAGGGGTTGGCATCGGGCGAGTCGAAGCGGACACCGCTATCGAAAAAAGCATATCCATAGCGGGCCATAATCGGGGGGCGCGGGATGCGGGTGAAACACAGAGAGACACACACATTGGATACAAAACCCGTGGAAGAATTCGGATCGATCAAGCCGCTCCGGCCACGTCTGAGGCAGAATGGCAAAATGGCCACCTTCGTGGCAAGCCTTTTTGGAAAAAAAAGAAAAAAATGGGAAAAAGTGCGCCGAAAACCCACTCTGGCCCCCTCGGGGGCGAAAAGGGCCGGTGGATCCGTGCCGTTCTGGTATTTATAAGAAAACTCCCCGAAAATTCCGGAGCCATCCCGCTTTGAGAGGTGGTATCCGGCCGACCGGAAGGCCGTTCACGTTTTCAGAGGTGCCTTCCGGGTGGCTGGAAAGGCAATCTGGTTCTGGGAGATGGCTTCCGGGCGGACGGAAAGGCATTCTGGCTTTCAGAAGTGGATTCCGGGCGGCGGGTAGGGTGTTCTGGTTTTCAGAGGTGGCTTCCGGGTGCCTGGGAGGCCATTCTGAATCAGAGAGGTGGCTTCCGGACGGATGGAAGAGTATCCAAATCTTAAGAGGCAGCTTCTGAGCGTTTGAACAACATTCTCCCGTGCCGTGAACCCGAATCGATCATGAAAAGGGCCCACAGACGGCCTGAAAGCTTTCGATCCCAACCTGCCTTCCAAGGTATTCTGTCACCCTTGAGAGAAAGGATCGGTGGTAAAGCCTGGGTGACGGAAGACCGCAACGGGTCTTTGATCGAAAGCCTTCAGTTTCGACAAAATTCACGAAAATCCCGGCACCTTGGGGCCGCAAATCCAGCAAAACTGTGGAATCCGGTTGACCTTTGGTCTGGATCTCAAGGAAAATAGACGAAAAGCAGCGCCAGTTCTTCTCTATTACCGAACCCTCTCGAATGTCTGGTTGACGTAACCCGGAAATCTGGAACTTGAAAACGCATCTCCAGTGAGGGTACTTGCGAAAACTCCCAGACAAAACCGATCTCTGTTCAAATCCCTCCAAGAAAAATGCCTGATTCGGATGCCTACGCCAAAAGTTTGCTGCACTTCGTAAAAGTGAAGGGGGTTTCGTTACGAGAGCGTTCGCTCCCGCACTGGGATTGGGTGGAGGAGCGCCGCCGTGAACGGGTTTGGCCTTATGAAAAGGCCCTCTTAGGTCGAGTTGGCGGGACAGTAAACGGAGCGGATGAGTTTTTTGAGAAGTGCGGAGAATTCGTCAATTTTTCGTCACAGGATTACCTGGGCTTGGCTGGCCGGGCTGAGATGCAAGAATCGGTAGTCGAGGCGATGCGGCAATACGGAGTCCACAGTGCCGGTTCTCCTGTCTTGACGGGCCGAAACCCACTGATGGCCTCTTTAGAAGACAAGTTATGCGACCGACTTGGCACTGAAGCCTGCGTAATATTCCCGACCGGTTGGGCGGCGGGCTTCGGCGTGCTAGCAGGATTGGTTCGAGAGGATGACACGGTGGTGCTTGACAGTCTTTCCCATAACTGTTTGCAGGAAGGAGCACGTCATGCGACGCGTACAGTGCGAAAATTCCCCCACAATGACGAGCTGGCCCTCAGGGAAATCCTGAAGGAGGAGCGGAACAAAAATGGAAAAGGAGGCCTTTTCGTGGTTATTGAAAGCCTTTATTCGATGGATTCCGACAGCCCCGACTTAAAACAGATGTTGGCCATCGCCCGGGAAAATGAAGCGATTGTAATCATCGATATCGCACATGACTTCGGATCAATGGGTAAGCAGGGCTTGGGTCTGCTGGAATCATTGGACCTAGGAGGCGATCGGCCAGACGCGATCGTCGGGTCGTTTAGCAAGACGTTCGGAACAAATGGCGGCTTTATTGCCTGTGACCGGATCGTGAGGCAGTATCTTGCGGCATATTCGCCACCGCATATTTTTTCAAACGCCATTTCGCCGATGCAATCGGCGGTGGCGCTTCGGGCGATGGACTTGGCCTTCTCCTCCGAGGGCGATCGGTTGAGGGAACAATTGCATGGGAACGTCTTGAAGTTACGAAATCTGTTCGAACGATCGGGAGCGGTTGTTTCCGGGATACCGTCGCCAATCGTGCCAGTCTTTGTGGGTGAGGAAACTTTGGCACGCCGGGTATCGCGGGAAATTTTCAATCGCGGCCTACTGGCAAATTTGGTGGAGTTTCCAGCCGTGCCCAGAGGCCGGGCACGTTTCCGCTTTCAAGTGATGGCCACACATGGACCTCAAGAGATCGAACAGGCAGCGGGGATCATGCAGGCATCAACCGAAGCCGCAGCATGACATCAACAGATAGGAGGATAAATATGCCGGCAAACTCCATCCAGCAACGGGACGTCAATGCAGTCCTGAGACCTTTTGCAACTCCAGAGTATTTAAGGCCCATTCTACTGTTTCTGGTGGACGCATCTTTGGTTGCAGCCATCCTGTGGATGAGTCTGCGAGCAGAATCAACATGGGCGAAAATATTGTGGTCCATACCTGGAGGCCTGATGATTGGTATTTTGTTCGTAATTGGACATGACGCGTGCCATGGAAGTTTGACTCCAAGTCGGTGGCTAAACCGGCTATTAGGGACGCTGGCCTTTCTTCCAAGCTTACACTCATTCACGCTCTGGGATTTGGGTCACAATCGCATTCATCATCGATTCACCAACTTAAAGACGGTCGATTATGTTTTTCGACCCCTTTCACCGGAGGAATATCGGGCGTTACCCTGGGCTAAGCGGTTGCTTTACCGGATCGAAAGGAGCCCATGGGGACATGGTGTTTACTATTTCCGAATTTGGATTACCAAGATGGTATTTCCTCTGACTGGGGACTTGCCGCGTACAACGGTGTATCACTGGATGGATACCGCGCTACTAGTCTTGTTCGCGGCGGTGTTTTCCTTCTGGTGCGTGGACACATGGGGTTGGAGGTCTTTCTTGTTGGGCCCGGTGGCCGCTTTTCTGTTTTGGAACCACGTAATGGGATTCGTGATCTATTTGCATCACACGGACCCAACAGTGACGTGGTACAAGGATGAGAAAGAGTGGGAGTTCACGGAAGCCCAATTGGCTGAAACCACCCACGTCCGATTTCCTAAGCCTATGAATTTACTGCTGCATCATATCCTTGAACACACGGCCCACCATCTGAGGCCGATGATTCCCCTCTATCGACTAGGAAAAGCACAGGCTGCTTTGGAGCGCGCCTTTCCCAGCAAGGTCAAAGTGATCGACTGGACGCCCACTAGGTACATCCGCTCTACCAAGGTCTGCAAGTTGTATGATTTCGACAATAAAGTTTGGCTGGATTTTGACGGTAGGCAGGATCACAGCAATCACTAATCGAGGAAGACCTGCCGCGCCTTAGCCATCATGAAGACGGGGAAATCGCTGTTGCAGACCGTGCCCGGATCTCTTTCGTTTGCTCTTTCAGTGGCGATGATATGGCGCCGGAAGGGGCGGGTCGCTTTGGCTATTTCAGGCATCGGTATCCTCGTATTTCTGGCTAAAGCGCAGATCGGGCTGATGGTAGGTTGGACTAATACAAATACGGCGTTGATTCGCCATTCAGGGGCGGACCTTTGGGTGATGGCGCGAAATACACCTGCTTGGGATTATGGAACAGCAATTCCTAGGCAAGCTGTATTTCAGGCTCGAAGCGTGCATGGAGTGGCAGATGCAGAGGCTCTTTTTATGGCTTGGAATACTTGGCAACGACCGGATGGGCGCAAAGTGAACGTGGAATTGGTGGGATTAGATGAGAAATTCTGGGGCGGGCCATGGAAAATGAAAAGTGGTAACCTTTCTGCAATTCGCCGGCAAGACCATGTAGTGGTCGATGAACTTTATCTTTCCTTGTTAGGTGCTCATGGGGTGGGGGGAGATTTTGAGATGTATGGCAGACGGGCGACCATCGGAGCGATCAGTGAAGGTATTCGGACGTTCACCGCGTCTCCGCACATTTTTACGACTATCGCAAATGCGATCGAATATGACCGCCGCTATGGTTCCAATCAAATTACCTACGTGCTTGTCAAATGTCTGCCGGGAGTTTCGCTGAGAACGGTGCAGTCCTCTCTTCGAAAAGAGATTGACTATGCGGAAGTGCTCACGACGCGAGAATTTGCTCGGCGAACGGCGGCTTATTGGATGATTGAAACAGGCGTTGGATTCACGGTTGTGCTGACGGCGATTCTAGGTCTGCTCGTTGCGGCACTGATTGCGAGCCAAACGGTCATGGCTTCCACCCGTGAGGCATTGCCGAACTATGCAACTCTTCGTGCAATTGGCTTTGGAAGGAAGCCTTTGGTAGGGATGGTTTTGATACAGAGTATTTTTCTAGGAGTGGGTGGGATCGGGGTTGGCGGTGGATTTTTTTTATGGGCTAGCATTGCTACAGCAAGGACTCCGGTGCCTTTGGAGTACACGCCTGTCACCCTGATGGGAGTTAGTTTTGCAATCTTGATTGCGTGCATTGTCTCAACCGCACCTGCATTACGGCTGCTGTTTAAACTTGATCCTATAGCGGTTTTTCATGCCTGACTCGCCGTTTGAATATGATCAAGTGCCGAAAAATCTCGCATTCATTTGGGAAAGGGGGCGCCCAACTCCGGATTATCAATAGTCTGGATTTCAGTGTGGCACGTGGCGAAACGTGCTTGCTCCTGGGGCCATCTGGCTCAGGAAAGACCACATTGTTAAGTATTTTGGGATGCTTGCTGACTCCAGATTCAGGGGAATACTGGCTCGATCAACAACTGGTGCGATTTGACGCGCCCCATCGACTCGCGCGACTTAGGGCGGAGAAGCTCGGATTTGTTTTTCAACATTCGCAACTACTGCCATTTCTGGATGTGCTATCTAACGTCGCTATCGTGGCGGAAAATCTCGGATCTACGAGACGCGATTCGTTTCAACGTGCTGAATTTATCTGCGACAGGATGGGTATTTTTGATTGCGCCAAGAAACTGCCGTCAGAGTTGAGTGGAGGACAGCGTCAGCGCGTTGCTATCGCGCGCGCTCTTATTCATCATCCTGGGGTAATTCTTGCAGATGAGCCAACCGCCGCTTTAGATTGGGAGCGTGGACAGGACGTTATTGGGTTGTTTGTGGAAGAAGCGAAGCAAGGGCAATGCGCGTTGATTATGGTAACGCATGATACACGTTTGGTTCCGTATTTTGACCGAATTCTTCACATTGAAAATGGAAACCTTATAGAGGTTGGTAAATTATGAGATCCCTCTTTGTTCTAATAGCCGTCATTATGGTGGTGGGGTGTTCTGAGAGTGAACGGCCTGCGGGTGAAATTGAACCGGATTCAACTTCTCGGGAATGGGTTCATGGGAGTGGGATTGTCGAGCCTGCATCAGAGATTAGGCGGCTTTCCTTTAAGCGAATGGGATTAATCAAGGAAGTTTCAGTTAGTATTGGTGAAAGGGTGGATGCAGGCCAGGTATTGATAACTCTCGACAACTCTGTCGAAACGCAATCGCTTGCCGAGGCGAAGGTGCGCTTATTGCTTGCTGAGGCGCTGCTGGCGGAATTGAAGGCCGGGGAGCATCCCGGCCGAATTCAAGCATTGGAGGCGGTGAAGGAGTCGAGATCTGCGGTATTAGCGCAATCGAAACGTGAATATGAGCGGACTCAAGAGTTGCGATTGGGTGGTGCCGCTACGCCAAGTGACTTGGAGAAGGCTGAAGCTGCATATTTGCTCGCGCTGGCGGAATCAAACGAGGCGGACGCCCAACTCCTTGAGGCTAGGACCAAAGTTCGGCCGGAGAGTATTTCTGTTGCGGAGGCAGAGGTTGTGATTGCTAAACAACGTGTGGATGCGGCGGAAACTATTCTTCAAGATATGGTTCTGAGAGCTCCTTTCGCCGGTACTGTGTTGGACATCGTCAAAAGGGAAGGTGAGGCAACGGGTGATGTTAATTCAGAGGCCGTGATTGTATTTGCGGACGTTACCAAACTAAGGGTTTTGGCAGAGATTGATGAATCGCTTGCATTGGAACCAAAGGTCGGGCAAAAGGCGGAAGTGTTTGGGCGTGGGCTTCGTGCTGAAGTTTTATCTGGTCAGTTAACCTTTCTGAAAGGGGTGATGGGGAAGAAGCTAGTTTTTTCAAGGTCTAGTGCCGATCGGAAGGATTTAGACGTACGGCAGGTCTATATTGATTTACCAGCGGCGTATGACTTGCCAATTGGAATGGAGGTTGATGTCCGAATTCGGGTCAACTAGCTCTTTCGTTTTTTCAAGGCCGGGTGGCAAACAGGGGGCTGATCGGAACTCACCTTTGTCATAAGCGGGTAGGCTCGACGATGTGGCACGGGTAATTGAAGGAAGAAATGCTGGTGTAATGTTTGTCCAACTTATTCCCATTTGGGCTGAAGCCCAATCTACTTTCTTTTACCTCCAAACGGTGCGCTCTTCACGATCCCGACGACGATCTCGCTGAAGCGCCAGTCCTTCTCCCGCGCCTCCCGCACGATCTGCCGCACCGCCGGCAGGTCTTCGGCTTCCAGTCCGCGGCCGAGGGCATAGGTCATGAGCTTTTCGGTGAGGGCGGTGACGAAGAGCTCGGGGCGCCGAAGGATGGCGTCTTCGAGTCCGGCGATGCCGTCGAATTCACTGCCGTCGGCGAAGCCCCCGCGGGCATCGGCCTCCGCACGCCAACGGCCGATGGCGTCGAAGTTCTCCATGGCGAAACCCACGGGGTCCATGAGGTTGTGACAGCTCGCGCAGGCGGCCATCTCGCGATGCTTGGCGAGGCGTTCGCGGATGGGCAGACTCTCGGCGATGACGCCGTCGAGGGCCGGGACATCGGGCGGCGGTGGTGGCGGATCGGAGGCGAGAAGATTCTTCAAAATCCAATGCCCCCGGATGACGGGCGAAGTGCGGGTGGCGTAGCTGGTCACGGTCTGGATGCTGCCTTGGCGGAGCAGGCCGCCGCGCTGCCACTCGGGCGCGAGGGCGACCTCGCGGAAGCGGCTGCCGTGGATGTGCGGGATGCCGTAGTGGGCGGCGAGGCGCTCGTCGAGCCAGGTGCGGTCGGTACGCAGCAGGTCGAGGACGCTGCGGTCGTGCTCGATCACATCGGCGACGAGCCGGCTCGTCTCGGTGCGCATCGACTCGCGCAGGTTGTGGTCGAAGTCGGGAAAGAGCCGCGCGTCGGGCGTGATGGAGTCGAGGTTGCGCAGGTAGAGCCATTGATCGGCGAAGTTCGTGACGAGGGCCATGGCGCGCGGATCGCGGAGGAGCCGGCGCGTTTGTCCTTCGAGATCGAGCGGGCGCTGCGAGAGCAGTTCCTCGTCGGGCAGACTGCTCCAGAGGAAAAAGGCGAGCTTCGAGGCGAGGGCGTTGTCGTCTCCGGAGGATTCGGTGCGGAAGAGGAACTCGCGGCTCACGAGAATGGCGGCGAGGGCCTCCTCGATGCCGGCTTCGAGGGACTCCGCTCCGCGCACGAAGGGCAGGAGACGCTCGAGATCGGCGTCGGTGATCTCGCGCCGCCAGGCGTGGCGGAGGATGGGTTTCAGGATGGCCGCGGGATCGGTTTTCCCTTCGCCAAAAATCAAACTGCGGCTCGGCGTGTCGCCCGCGCCGGTGGGGTTGAAGGGGCCGGTGATGGTGACCTGATAAACGGCGGGGCTGAGGCGCGGATGGCGGTGGAGATTGGTGCTGGTTTGATAGGGTTGGCGGAGACGTTCGAGCACGGGCGCGCCGTTGGGCAGGAAGGTGACGCCGAGATCATGTGCGCCGCATTCGACGTGGAAGCGGGCTTCGAGATGGGCGTCGATCTTCTCGTAGTTTTTGTCCTTCGCCGGCTTCACGGTGAACTCGGCCTTCACCTCGCGGTCGAGGAGAATCTGCAAGGTATGCTCGCCGTTCATGCCCTCGACCTGCTCGTTTCGGTCGCGTTGCAGGCGCACCTTCACCTCATAATCACCGCCCTGGGCGAAGACGTGTTTCGCAAGAACCCCGCCGCGGGTGCCGAGGGGCAGTCCGGGCACGTGGTATTCCTGGGTGAGGTCCGGCCGCACCCGAATGGCGGTTATCCCGGTCTCGGTCGAGGCGCCGACGGCCTGGCGGGCGATCGTTTTCGCCGAGCTGAGATAGCGGTCGAGGAGGGCGGGCGAGAGGTCGCCGACGGTGATGTTGTCAAAGCCGTGGCTGATCTCGTCGGTGGGAAAAGCGGCCTTCGCATCGAATTCGACCGCGAGGAGATCGCGAACCGCGTTTTGGTACTCGGTGCGGGTGAGGCGGCGGAAGGTGGGTCCCGCGACGGGCTCGGCGGGTTGGGTATCGAGCGAGTTGGTGAGTTCGGCGAGGATGGCCTCGTAGGTGGGTTCGTCAGAACGTTTTTTCCCGACTGGCGGCATGTGGCGGGCGGCGAGTTGCTTGACGACTTTTTCCCAAGTTCCGCGGTGCGCGGCGAGGTCGTCGCCGAGGATCGCGTCGAGATCGATGCCGCCCTTTTCGCTGAGGGAATCGTGGCAATCGAGGCAATAGCGCTCGACCGCGGCAGGGAAAGTGGTTTGGGCTTCAGCCCAACTCGTTGCCAGGAGGAGAATGAGGATGGCGAGGCGCATGGGGGGGACGAACGTCGTTTAT
>JAEUHH010000030.1 GCA_016795505.1 Verrucomicrobiales bacterium
AACGAATGACGCGAATCGGAAACGGCGCGGCAGGCCCGATGGGAACGAATGGGCCGCTGGCGTCGGCCTGTTCCGCATCCCGGAGGGATGCTCCATGAATAGCCCGGAGTGAAACTCCGGGTCCCCTGCGGGCAACAACAGCAACCCCGGAGGGGTTGTCCCATGGGGAAATGAGAGGGCGTTATGAGGCGAGGCCGGAATGGATGAACGCGAATGGAAAGGAATGAAACGAATGACGCGAATCGGAAACGGCGCGGCAAGCCCGATGGAAACGAATGGGCCGCTGGCGTCGGCCTGTTCCGCATCCCGGAGGGATGCTCCATGAATAGCCCGGAGTGAAACTCCGGGTCCCCTGCGGGCAACGTCAGCAACCCCGGAGGGGTTGTCCCATGGGGAAATCGCCCGGCACCACCTGAATCCAGCGCCGAATCGGCGACTGGCGGCGGGACCGACGCGGTTCGGGCTGAAGCCCGAGCTACTTTTTCTCAGATCAGACGGACAGGCCGGCGATCAGTTTTTCCAGGCGGCCGGCATACTCGACCCACACGCGGCGGGCTTCGCCGGTGTCGTCGACATCCTGGCCGGCATGGATGGCGGCTTTGATGTGGGGCTCGATGGACAGCCAGCCGTCGTAGCCGGTGCGCACCAGATCCTCAAAAATGCGGCGCTGGGTGGGGTCCTCGTCCACGTGGCAGGTGACGTAGGTGACGCCGTCGGGGCCGGGCTTGGCGCACTTCACGTGCACATGGGCGAGGTGGGCGCGGCATTTCTGGTAGTAGTCCCAGGTGGAGTCGCAGGTGTTGTCGTGGAGACTGTTGTTGCCGGTGTCGAAGATGAGCTTGAAGGCGGGGCTGTCGATGGCCTCGACCAGTTCGAGGAAGCCCTCGGGGGTGGCGCCGTAGCCGTTGCAGTTCTCATGGCCGAGGATGACGCCCTCGCCTTCGGCGATGGTGGCGAGTTCCTTGATGCGGCGCACGGCTTCGGCTTTCCAGTCGGCGGGGCTCAGGGGTTGCTCCTTGTCGTTGGGATACGACATGATGCGGAGAAAGCGGGTGCCCACTTCGCGCATGCGGGGGGCGACGCGGCGGAGTTCGTCGAGGTCTTTCTGGAAATCGGAGGTGATGGGGCGGGCCCAGTTGGCGATCTGGCCGCCGAAGCCGACGATCTGGATGCCCTCGGCGCCGAGGCGGTCGCGGGTGGCGGCCCACTCGTCGTCGGTCAGGTCGCACACGTTCTTGCCCCCGAGCAGGCGCAGTTCGATGGCGCTCCAGCCACATTCTTTGAGGGTGGCAATCTGTCCGTCGAGGGTTTTCTCGGCTTCGTCGGCGAATCCAGTGAATCGGAAGGGCATGGCGGGAGGGGATGTGGGGTAGGAGATGGTGGGGGTGATTGAATGACCCGGTGAGGGACGGTAGTGAACCGACATTGGACGGGAATTCACGCAAAAAGTTCGGGAGATTTGCGCGAGCGGGCTCGGGTGGGCGCAGGTTCCCATCACGGCTGCTTCCCGGCCGCCTTCGCGGGAGCATCTGTCTTTCCGCGCGACTGGGCACGGATGGCGGCCTCGTCGGGGGAGCCGGCGAGGTAGCCGAGGCGGGTGAGGAAGGCGTCCATTTTCCGCAGGGTGTCGGCGAAGATGTCGGGGCCGCCTTTGGACTCGTTGAAAAAGCCGTGGGGCTGGTCGGGGTAGAGGTGCAGCTCGGAGGTGAGTCCGGCGGCGATCATGGCGGCCTTGAACTTCTCGGCGGTGGCCACCGGGATGAGGTCGTCGCGGGTGCCGAGGAAGACGATGGCAGGCGGGTCGTCGGGGGTGATGTTGTGGGCGGGTGAAATGCGGGGGAACCAGGGGCGGGCGGCGGCGTGGCCCCAGCCGTCGGGGCCGTTGTCGTAGACGGGGTTGAAGAGGACGAGGGCGTTGGGTTTGGAGGAAAGGGCGGGCTGGGGATCGGCCGGGTCGTCGAGGCCTTCGCAAAAGCCGGCGGCGGCGGCGACGTGGCCTCCAGCGGAGCCCCCGCCGGCAGCCACGCGGTCGGGATCGATGCCGAGCCGGGCAGTGTGCGCGCGCACCCAGCGGATGGCGGATTTTCCGTCGGCGACGCACTGGTCGGGAGTGGCCTGCTGGCGGCTTTTCACCCGGTAGTCGGCGCAGATGGCGACGAGGCCACGATGGGCGAGGTAGCGGGCATGCTGCTCGAACTGGGCAGGCGTGCCGCCGACCCAGCCGCCGCCGAAAAAGAACACGATGGCGGGCCGCCGGTCGGTGGCGGGCTGGTGGCCGGGGGGCTCGAAAATGTAGGCGTAGAGGTCGTCGCCGGAGGCGTGCTTGTAGACTTCGGCGCGGGCGCCATCGAGGGCGAGTTTCTTGGTTTCGGCGGCCGCGGGCGGCGCGACGAGGAGAAGGGCCAGGGCAGCGGGGGCGAGGAGCAGGGCGGGGTTTTTCATCGTGAAAGGGAAGGGGTCAGTGAGGCGATGGCCAAAAGGTTACGGGATACGCGGGTCGGTTGGCGAGTGCAATGACGATGGGGATCGGGAGCCTTTTCCGGAGACGCCACGGCGGCTTGGCGAGGGAGGACTTTGGCTTTGCGCGGCTGGCGAATCGCGGCTACAAGGTGCGCCACCATGGCAAACGCTCCCGGAGAAATTTTTCACGTCGTCCCCCAGGCCGCGCACGATGCGCTCGTTCAGGCCGCCTATGAACACCGCGGCTACACCGCCACCGAGTCGGCGTCGGCGACGCGGATGTGCTCGGCGGCGTCGCGGCACGGCATCCGCACGCACAATGCGCTGAAGGCGCTGCATTTGGACCACCTGTTCGGCTCCGGCTCGGGCGGCTGTGTGCCGGGAGCGGAGGTGGAGGTGATCGAGACGAAGTTCAAAGCCACCCAGGCGTGGAATGGGCATCGCAAGCTGGGCCAGGCGGTGGCGGTCGATGCGATGGAGACCTGCATCCGGCTGGCGGACGAGTATGGCTGCGGCACGGTGTCGGTGGACAATGCGTTCCACTATCTCTGGGGCGGCGGCTACGTGATGGATGCGGCGCAGCGGGGCTACATCGCCTACACCAACTGCACATCGACCCTGGCGGAGGTGGTGCCTTTTGGCGGGAAATTCCCCACCCTGGGCACGAATCCGCACAGTTGGGGTTTCCCCACGGGTGACGCGGTGGGCTATCCGGTGGTGATCGACTGGGCCACCTCGACCATCGCCATGGGCCGCGTCGAACAGTTCAAACGGGAAAACAAACAGCTCCCTCCCGGCTGCGGCGTGGATGCGGACGGCAACCCGACGACGGACCCATTCCAGATCAAGTCGCTGCTGCCCTTTGGCCAGCACAAGGGCTACGGGCTGGCGCTGCTGAATGAGCTGTTCGGCGGCGCGATCGGCGGCTCGCTGCCGACCCTGCGTGGCCGGGCGGAGCAGGGCCGGGCGGCGGGTGAAAAGACGACGTCGGCCTTCTTTTTCCAGGTGATCCACCCGGACGCGATCAGCGGCAACGATTTCTCGAAAGGCCGCAGCCAGGCGGAGAACATCACCGCCGTGCTGCGCGACATCCTGGGCCACGGCAATGAGCATTGCATGCTGCCGGGCACGATCGAGGCGCAGGCTGCCGCGCGATGTGAGAAAGCGGGTGGCCTGCTGTTCAGCGCGGCCGAGATCAAGGCCTTCGGCGAAGTGGCGGCGGAATGCGGCCGGGATGCCGGGGCGTGGACGCCGGAGGCTTTCCCGGTGTTCGAGGAGTGATAGCCTGGAGGGCGCGAAGCCATTTTTGGGATTGGTTTTCGGGCGGTGACCGGGCTACTGTATCAGCCCATGGTGTCCACCCACAATCCATTCCCGGGTATGAATCCGTTTCTGGAGCGGGGTTGGAGCGACACGCACACGACCCTGATTGGGTATATTCGTGACGCGCTGGCGCAGGGCCATCTCCCGGAAGGGCTGAGAGCCAGAGCCGAGGAACACCTCCTGGTCGAAGATCAGGACGAGGAGCGGCACACGGCGCGAGCCGACGTATCCGTAGTCGAGTCATGGAAGCGGGGAGTGAAGCCCACCTGGTCCGACGGCGGTGAAATGACCTCGGCGGATGTCCTCGCCGAGCCGAAGCTGGTCGCCCGCGAGACGGCGGTGGATCGCTGGGTGGAAATAACGACCGCAAATGGACGCCTGGTCACGGTGATCGAGGTGCTGAGCCCCGCAAATAAGTCCGGGAGCGGCCGGGAGCGCTACCTCAAGAAACGGGAAACCTACGAGGAAGCGGGCGTGAACGTGGTGGAGATCGATCTGTTGCGCGGTGGCGCGCGGACGGTGGCCGCCATGGCCGAAATGCCGAGAGAGGCTGTGACCCTCTACACGATCTGCGTTTTTCGGGCCGCCAAATCGGAACGTTTCGAGGTCTATCACTGGGGACTCCGCGACCGCATCCCCGCTTTCGCCGTGCCGCTGCGTCCGGACGACCCCGACGCGCCGCTGGATTTGCAGCCCTTGATCGATCGGGCCTACGAACTGGGCTACTACTGGCAGGACAATCCGTCACCGGCGCGACTGGTCCCGCCGTTGGTCGGAGAGGAAGCCGACTATGTCACCGAACGGCTTGTGGCCGCGGGGTTGATCGAGGGGACAGCCGGGTGACGCGACCGCCCTGCCCGGCTCGTCGGGCCGGTGATCAAACGCTTGCGTGAGATCAGTTTTGCCTGCTAGGTGACGGCCGTTCCACGTTTTCCCATGTCCTATCTCGACGATCTCTTTTCACTGAATGGTCAAACCGCCGTCGTCATCGGCGGCACCGGCGTCCTCTGCGGCGAAATGGCCCAGGGTCTCGCCCAAGCCGGAGCCGAGGTGGTCATCGTCGGGCGCAGCGAGGAGAAAGCCGCCGAGCGCCTCGCGAAAATCGAAGCCGCCGGCGGGCGCGCCTGTTTTGTCGCGGCCGATGTCGCCGCGCGGGAGTCGCTGGAGTACCTGCTGGCCGAGGTGATGCGCCGCTCGGGCCGGGTCGACATCCTCGTCAACGGTGCCGGGATCAACTCGCCTACGCCGGTGCTGGACATCACCGACGAGGAGTTCGCCCGCATCATCGATGTCAATCTGGGCGCCATCCTGCGGAGTTGCCAGATCTTCGGCCGCCAGATGCTGGCGCAGGAGAGCGGGGGATCGATCATCAATCTCGGCTCCATCTCCGGTCTCGGGCCGCTCAGCCGGGTCTTCACCTACTCGGCCAGCAAGGCCGCGGTGCACAACCTCAGCAAAAATCTCGCCCGTGAGTGGGCTGCCCGGGGCGTGCGGGTCAATACCCTGGTCCCCGGCTTCTTCCCCGCCGAGCAGAACCGCAAAGTGCTCACCGAGGACCGCGTCGCTGCCATCATGGGCCACACCCCGGCGAAGCGATTTGGCGAGGCGCCCGAGCTGATCGGTGCCACGCTGCTGCTGGCTTCGGCGCGGGCCGGATCGTTCATCACCGGGATCGAGATGATCGTGGACGGGGGATTCTCCGCGATGTCGATCTGACGGCACGGCGGTTGGGTGGCCGGACGGCCGGACGCGACAGCCAGAAATCCTCCCGAAACCGCCCATGACCATCGATTCCCACCACCATTTCTGGCGTTACTCCGCGGCCGACTACGGCTGGATCGGTGAGGGCATGGACATCCTGAAGCGCGACTACGGTCCCGCCGACCTGAAGCCCGTCATCGACGAAGCCGGCATCGACGGCGTCATCTCGGTGCAGGCCCGGACCCATCTGGATGAAAACGCGGCGCTGCTGGCCCATGCCCGCGGCCACGCCTGGATCCGCGGCGTGGTGGGCTGGGTCGATCTGACCCGAGCGGATGCCGGGGAGACGCTGGCCGCGCTGGCCGGCGAGGAAAAATTCGTCGGCGTCCGCGAAGTGTTGCAGGGCATGGCCGACGATGACTACTGCCTGCGCGACGATTTCAACCGCGGCGTCTCGCTGCTGCACGACTTCGGGCTCGTCTATGACATTCTGATTTTTCACCGGCAGTTGGGCAACGCCGTGCTGCTGGCCGACCGGCATCCCTCCCAGATTTTTGTGCTGGATCACCTCGCCAAGCCCGCCATTCGCACGCCCGAGCCCGACCCGATCTGGGCGTCGAACCTCCGGGCGCTCGGACAGCGGGAGCATGTGTATTGCAAGCTCAGCGGCCTGGTCACCGAGGTGGCCGCCGGGGTGGAGTGGACGCCCGAGCTGCTGAGGCCGTATTTTGAGGTGGCTCTGGAGGCGTTCGGTCCGCAGCGCCTGCTGTTTGGCAGTGACTGGCCCGTGTGCCGGCTCCGCAGCGATTACCTGCGCTGGAAGCGGACGGTGGATGCCTTCATCGCCCCCCTGAGCGAGTCCGAGCGGGCCGCCATCCTCGGAGGCAACGCGCGCCGGGCCTACGGGCTGGCGTGAGCGAGCCACAGAAGCACCGAAAAACGCCTTGCGCCGCGTCACGATTCGCGCACATTAGCCGTCCGCAAAGTCGCCCTCCGGCGGCTTTTCCCAAAAGCACCCGTAGCTCAACTGGATAGAGCGTCTGACTACGGATCAGAAGGTTTGGGGTTCGAATCCCTACGGGTGTGCTTTTGATTTTCAGGGAGTTACGCTGCCGGTCGTTTTCCGGTCCTGCACCCCTGATTTCTCCTCCCGCCGCAGCCGGGCCAAGGGTGAGGGACGTAGTCCTTTTTCGATCAAACCCTGTTGGATCGCCGATGAGACCCTGTTGGATCGGATGTTGTCTGTTGGTTCCCCTGCTGGCCGGCGCGCAGGAGCCGATTCGTTTTCCGTCGGATGGCGGGGTGATCGCGGTGACGGACCACGGGGCGGTGCCGAATGATGGGATCGATGACACGCGGGCGATCCAGGCGGCGCTGGATGCGCACCCGAATGGCAATCGCATCGTCCACCTGCCGCCGGGCGAGTGGATCGTCTCGGATACGCTGCGTTGGCCCGATGGCACGGGGGGCAATGAGCAGAAGCGAACCATCCTGCAGGGAGCGGGCGAAACGCTCACCACGATCCGCTTGCCCGACGGGGCGCCCGGCTTCGGTGAGGCGTCGGCTGGCAAGGCGGTGATCTGGACGGGTTCGCGGCCAGCACAGCGGTTCCGCAACGCGGTGCGCGACCTGACGATCGAGGTGGGAAAGAACAACGCGGGGGCGATCGGGCTGCAATTCAATGCCAGCAATCAGGGCTGTGTCCGGCAGGTGACGATCCGCGCGGCGGAGGGGTCGGGCTTGATCGGTCTCGATCTGGGGCACACGGATGAGATCGGCCCGCTGCTGGTGCGGGACCTGACGGTGGAGGGCTTTGAGGTGGGCATCTCCTCGAAATGGCCGGTGAACTCGAACACCTTCGAGCGCGTGACGCTGCGGGGGCAGCGGCGTCTGGGCTGGTGGAACTATCACCAGATGGTCTTTGTCCGCGGGCTGGTCAGCGAAAACGCGGTGACGGCGCTCTACAACGAAAAGGACTCGTGGGGCACGGTGACGCTGCTGGACGCGACGATCCGGGGTCTGGCGCCGGCGGCAGGGACGCCGGGGATTTTGAACGAGCGGCAGATGTATCTGCGGCAGGTCGGCGTGACGGGCTATCCGCTGGCGATCGACCACGCCGACAAGGGCCGGGACAAGGGCGACGTGCCGGCGGCGGGGACGGTGGCGGAGGACACGTCGCACACGAATGTGGTGTCGTTGTTTCGCGAGATCAGGGACGGAACCTTCGCGACAGCGGGCGCGGTGGCGCACCTGCCGGTGAAGGAGACGCCGTCGGTGCCGTGGGGCGATCCGGGTCGGGACTGGGTGAATGTGGTGGACTTCGGCGCCGATCCGGAGGGGCGCGAGGACGCGAGCGCGGCGCTCCAGGCGGCGATCGATGCGGGGGCTAAGACGGTGTATCTGCCGGCGGGGGCGGAATTTCGTTTCGACGCTGAGGTGGAAATCCGTGGGCCGGTGGAGCGGATCATCGGGCTGGAGGGCCGTTTCAATGCGGATGGGGGCGGGGCGTTGTGGCGGCTGGTGGATGGGCGGCATCCCCGCGGGCTGCCGGACGCGCCGACGGTGATCGTGGAGCGGTGCAGCAATCGGAGCGGGGGCGGGAGTGTCAAAATCCGGCACGAATCGAAGCGCACGCTGGTGGTGAGTTCGGCGATCGGATTCGATGTCGAGGGTCGGGGAAGCGGGGACATTTTCCTCGATGACCTGTGCGGTCATGTGGAGCTGATGCAGCCGGGGCAGAGTGCCTGGTGTCGGCAGCTCAATAGCGAGCGTCAGGGCACGAAGTGTCGGAACTACGGCGGACGGCTCTGGATCCTGGGCTACAAGACGGAGAAGACCGGCACGCTGATCGAGACGACGGGCGGCGGTATCACGGAGGTGGTGGGGGCGTTTTTGTATTCGAATGCCGGCTGGGTGGCGGGTGAGCCGGCCTTTCTGATCGAGGATAGCACGGCGATCCTGGTGGGCGTGAACGAGCGGAACTACAACCAGCAGCCGGTGACGCTGTGGGTGCGGGAGACGCAGGCGGGTGAGACGCGGGAGCTGACGGAGCGGCCCTGGGTCTATCTGAGCCGGTAGGGGGGACGGTTTATTTTTTCGTGGCTCTGGCGGGTGGATTGTGACAGGATCGCGGCCATGACACCCAAGCCGGAAAGTTCCGTAATCCCAAAGACCTGGACCGCGCTGCCGGAATCGATCCGGGTGCGGCTGGGTCGTGAAGCCGGTCCGCAACGGGCGATGCTGGAGGAGGGACACCTGCTGGTGATCATCCATCTGGTGCCGAAGCCGGACCGGCCGACGCGACAGCCGGCCTTGTTCTGGCGCCAACCGTCGGGCGAGTGGCGCAGCAGCACCGACGGACCGGGCGTGCGGTCGATCGCGGATGTGATCCGGGTCTATGACGAGACGTTGGAGCGTCTGGACGATGAGGAGAATCGGGCGCAGGACGCGCGGACCTATCATCGGGTGCTGGAGGAACTGGCTCCGGTGCTGCGGGCCAGCCGCGGGCTGCATCGGGCGCTGCAACAGGCGCGCGATCTGGTGAAGTCGGAGCGGGATCTGATCAACTATCGCGACCAGGCGGCCACGATCGAGCGGAATGCGGAACTATTGCTCCAAGATGCGCAGTTCGGCCTCGATTTCATCGCCGCGAAGCAGGCGGAGGCCCAGGCGGTCCAGGCAAAGAGCCAGGCGGCCGCGGCGCACCGGCTGAATCTGCTGGCGGCTCTGTTTTTGCCACTCACGACGATCGCGAGTGTCTATGGGATGTCGGTGCCGCTGCCCGGCACGTCATCGCCGGGGATTTTCTGGACGATCTGCGGGATCGGAGCCGCCCTGGGGCTCGGCCTGAGTCTGGCGATCGTGAAAAGCCGTCGCGGAGGCTGATTACGGTGTGCTGGGGTCAGCCCACGTAGCGCCGCACCACCAGCGAGGCGTTGTGGCCGCCGAAGCCGAAGGAGTTGGACACGGCGATGTCGACGCGGGCTTCGCGCGGCACGTGGGGGACGTAGTCCAGATCGCACTCGGGATCGGGGTCGTCGAGATTGATGGTGGGCGGGACGATGCCGAGATTGATGGCCTGGATGCAGGCAGCCAGCTCCACGCCGCCGGCGGCGCCGAGCAGGTGGCCGGTCATGGACTTGGTCGAGCTGACGAGGAGGCCATTCCGGGCGTAATCGCCGAAGGTGCGCTTGATGGCTTTGGTCTCGCAGACATCGCCGAGCGAGGTCGAGGTGCCGTGGGCATTCACATACTGCACGTCGGTGGGGGAGATACCGGCGTGGCGGAGGGCCATCTCCATGCAGCGGCTGGCACCCTCGCCCTCCGGATGGGGCGAGGTGAGGTGGTAGGCATCGGCCGAGACGCCGTAGCCGGCGAGTTCGCAGTAGATGTGGGCACCCCGGCGCAGGGCGTGGCCGAGTTCCTCGACGACGACGACGCCTGCGCCCTCGCCCATGACGAAGCCGCTGCGGTCCTTGTCAAAGGGGCGCGAGGCCTTTTCGGGTTCGTGATTGCGGAGACAGAGGGCCTTCATGTTGCCGAAGCCGCTGAGACCCATGGGGGTGATGGTGGCTTCGCTGCCGCCGGCGATGAAGGCGTCTGCGTCGCCCATTTTGATCATGCGCCAGGCTTCGCCGATGTTGTGGTTCGAGGTGGCGCAGGCGGTGACGATGCACATGTTCGGCCCGCGCAGGCCCCACTCCATCGAGACCATGCCGCTGGCGATGTTCGCGATCATCATGGGAATGGTGAAGGGCGAGACACGCGAGGGGCTTTTCTGGATGAGCTGGGTGTGTTGACGCTCGAGGGTATCCAGGCCGCCGATGCCGCTGCCGACCATCACGCCGACGCGGGTGGGGTCGATCTGGTCCATCTGCATGCCAGAATCGGCGGCGGCCATTTTCGACGCAGCCATGGCGAGCTGGGCGAAGCGGTCGGCGCGGCGGGCATCCTTGGGATTGTTGAACCAGGGGGTGGCATCGAAGTCCACCACCTCGCCGCCGATCTTGCAGTCGTAGTCGGTGGTGTCCATCTGCTGGATGTGGCGGATGCCACTGCGCCCGGCCAGAAGGCTGCTCCAAAAGGTCTCCAGATCGTTGCCGATCGGAGACACCACACCGATGCCTGTGATGACGACTCTGCGGTCCATGTGTTGTGGGGAAAGGGGAAAAAAGAGGGACGGCTAAATTCGACAAGCTTGCCGGGCTTTGCAAGGCTCATTTGTCCCCCTCGCCGGGCGCTGGCCGGGGTGCCGGTGGGGTGTGGGCCGGGCTCAGATCTCCCGGACTTTGGTGCGCTCGGTGAGGGCGCCGCAGCGGGGGCAGTTCAGCAGGCGGCGCTCGGAGCGATCCTCGAAGATATGATCGCAGATGCCGCAGATGACGTAGTCCCGACGGCGGCGCTGCTCCCGGCGATTGGCGCGAATCTCGGTGGCGACCCAGATGCAGAACAGCGCCCCGAGCACGATGGCCAGGTAGAGCACGATCAGACTGTCGAGCGAGATGCGGATCATGGCCGGGAGGTGCCGGGAGGCGGGGCGGCCGGGGGGGGCGTTTGGGGCGCGGCGGCCTCGGGGGCGGGCGTCGCGAGCGACCGGAAGCCGAGCGGCCGATCCGCAAACGAGGGGCGAAACTGGGCGGAGTGGTCGCCGAGGTCCACCCGGACGTCGGATCCGGCGGAAGCTGGTCGCAAATAAACGAGGCGGTCATCGATCTGGCGCATTAGGGCGGCCACGGGCGGCAGATCGGGGTCGAGGTATTGGATTTTGCTGGGCACCGGCTCGATGCGCCCGGTGACGGGATAGACCACTTGGAACAAGTAAAAGCCGAGCAGGTGGACCACCAGGGAAATGGCGGCAAAGATGCCGATTTTGGCAGCGAGAGGCCGGCTGCCCACCCAGTCGAACACGAGGGCGCCCTTTTCACCCGCTTGGGCCGGCGGCGGCGGCGTGGGGGGCGACTGCGATCGGCTGGGGCGGGCCATGGGCGTCGGCGGTGAAAGGCAGGGCGTCGGCGGGTGCAGCCGGCGCATCAGGGAGCGGCCGGCGCGGCGCCGGTGGCGTAGGCAAGGTCGTAGCCGTGTCCGAGGATGAGGCCGGACACATCCATGACGGTGCCATAGGGAACCCGCTGATCGGCGAGCAGGATGACCTGCCGGGTCTGGCCTGTGGATTCACCGAGCCGGGCATCCAACTCCTCGCGGGTGACGCGGGTCTCGTTGAAGAAAAACCGCTCCGTCTCGCCCGGCACGATGGTGACGATGTGGGAGCGTTCCGCCACCGGCAGACTGGATTCCGAGTAGGGCAGGGTGACGGCCACACCGGATTTCAGGATGAAGCCGGACCCGAGGAGGAAGAAAATCAGCAGCAGCAGGATCACATCCAGCAGGGGCGCCGTGTAGAGGGGCGCGGTGCGGCTGGGGAGGGTCGATTCCAATTTCACGGCACCGAGGGGGGCGCTGGAGTGGGCCTGCCGACCTAGGGCCGAGCGGCCTGTTGGGCCGGAGTGTCGGTGGCGTCGTCGGAGCGGCCCGGCATCATGGTGATGATGGAGGAGCGCTCGTTGCGAAGGTCGCAGATGATGTTCACGATCTCGATGCCGGCGCGCTCCATGTCGTGCATGAGCGTTTTCACATAGGCCCGGAGGAACGAGAACAGGACGAAGGAGGGGATGGCGACCATCAGCCCCGCGGCGGAGCTGATCAGGCTGGTGTAAACCCCCTTGGAGATCTCGGCGGCGGTCGCATAGCCGCCGGCGGCGTTGATTTGGACGAACGTATTGACCAGACCGAGCACCGTGCCCAGCAGACCGATGAGCGGGGCCACGTAGGCGAT
This sequence comes from Verrucomicrobiales bacterium, assembly GCA_016795505.1. Classification (GTDB taxonomy): domain Bacteria; phylum Verrucomicrobiota; class Verrucomicrobiia; order Verrucomicrobiales; family DEV007; genus JAEUHH01. The sequence continues at coordinate 12,317 of JAEUHH010000030.1, forward strand.
CGACAGGATGACGGCGAGGTATTTTTCCAGTTTGGGGACCTCCAACTGGCCGCTTTCCTGGACGATCTCCTTCAACTCGCCACGCGGGGCGTCGTGACGGATCAGGGCGGAGTGAATGACGCGGGCGACGGGACCCGGCGTCCCAGCGCACTCATGCAGGGCTTCGGCGTAGTTGCGATTGCGCACCAGATTTCTCAGACCGTGCAGAAGATCGCCGACATCGATGCGGGCGCGATGGAAGTAGAAGTAGCGCTCCAGCGTGATGGCCACCGTCAGGATGCTGCAGCCCAGCAAAAGCCACATCAGGGGGCCGCCTTTATTGATCAGGTCAATCATGGTGTCAGATCCGTGGTCGCCGCGGTTCAGGTGAAACCGCAGCTTTTTCTCGCCCCGGATGCCGCTCTTGGCAAGCGGGTTTCAGTGGGGTCGTTGTGTGGGGAGAGAAAGCATGTTTTCGGCCAAAAACGAAGTCTTCACGATACGGAAGGCCGTTGGAACGGAAAAAATACACCGGTTTCAGCCGATTTCGAACACATATCCCGGGCGGTTGCCTCCACCGCTCGGGTGATTGGCGGTGGGGGCACCGGGAACAGGCGAACCGACGACGGGAGCCGTCGGTCCGGGCGGAACCACGGTGTGATCGATCGGCACGGTAGGCGGCGCCGGATACGGATGAGCGGCAGGCAGCGTGTGGGGCGCCGGAGCCGCGGCCGGTGGGGCTGCCTGAGCGGCGGCGGCGAGAGCGGCCGCGGGTTCGGTGAGGAGAGCGGAAAGCGGGCCGGTGATTTGGGCGGCCTTTTCCCGCACGATGCCGGCCGGCAGGGCGAGTTCGGCCACGCCCAGAAGGATGTAGCGGGGGCCGATCTCGCGGAGATAGATGGTGTCCTTGTCGCCGTGGTGAACGCTCTCGACGATGGAGGATTCGCCCAATTCGCGTGCCAGAGAGCGCATCGCGCCGAACGCTCCCGCCACGAGGGCGCCGACGGTGTCGACATCGACATCGGGCCGACTGGCGACACCGGCGACCATGCCGCCGCTGCGGTCGACGATCACGGCAAGGTCCAGTTCCGCCTCGGCGGCAAATTCACGCAGGATTTCTTCCGCACGGTCCGCCGCCTCGGCACTGACCTCGGTGTCGTCCCAGTCGAGGATGGGGTTCTCGGTGGTGGCGTTCATGTCGGCTCTGGGCGAAGCGGTAATGCAAAAAGGACGGGAGAGCAAAACCTTTCAGTATCGCACACAATCAAGGTCTTCAACTGCCCAGGGCGACTTCGCCGGGTTGGGGCTCGGCTCGGGCGCGGGAATCGATGGCGGCATTCACCGTGAGGCTGGTCTGGCGGGCGCCGGCGGGTTGGGGTGCCGGCTGACCGGCTGCCAGGGCCGCGGCCCGCATCCTTCGGCGCAGATGGAAGTCGCGCAGGACCTTCTGGGTCACGGCATCGAGGGTGGCGAAGACATTGTATCCTGTGCCGGCGCAGGCCAGATAGGTCGGTCGCGTCACACCGAGTGCCTCGTCCATTTCCTCGGGCGCCATGGCGTTGGACAGGTCGCGTTTGTTGAACTGGAATACCACCGGCATGCGCTCGAAGGAGCGGTTCAGCACGCGCAGGTCGGCGATGGTGCACTCAAGGGCCTCCAAATTGGCTTCGTGGCGCGCCGGATCGGAGTCCGCGACGAAGACGATGCCATCCACGCCGGTGAGCACGATGCGTCGAGTCTCGCTGTAGATTCTCTGCCCCGGCACCGAGTAAAGTTGAAAGCGGGTGTCGTAGCCGGCGATGATGGTCGGATGCACCGGCAGAAAGTCGAAAAACAGGGTGCGCTCCTGCTCCGTGGCGATCGAAGCCAGCGCGCCTCGCAGATTGGGCGCGAGCCGCTGGTGGATGTAGATGAGGTTCGTGGTCTTGCCGCCCAGCGGAGTGCCGCAGTAGACGATTTTGAACTGAACCTCTCGTGTGTCGTGATTGACGACTGCCATGAGCGTGAAAAGGGGATGTCTGAGTTAAAATGAGGAGTCGCCCGGAGGAACCGGGTGTGGCCTAGCCTTCCAAGGCCGCCAGACCCCGGGTGACCAGGATGAGTTTCTCGCGCACGCCGGGATCGAACTGGCCCACCTGATGGCGCACCGTCAGGCAGTGGTCGCCATGCAGGAAGACACTGATCAGCCCCTGATCCGTGTGGAGGGTGAAGGTCTCCGCGTTCGGCATGCCGGTGGCGCGGGCGATCTCGCGGACGCCGTTGAGCAAGGCTCCGGCCTGCACGGCCAGATCGCCCGATTCACGACCGCGGGGAGCCTGGGCAGTGCAACCGGGCGCGATGATGGCACAGGCGAGGATGCCCGGCAGGCCGGCGGTCAGGTCGGCCACGCGGCGGAAGGAGAACGATTCGTTGGTGCCGAAGACGGCCCTCAGTTCGATATCGCGGGGCACCAGCGAGGCACTCTCCGGGGCGGCGGGCAGGGGGAAGATTTTGGCTGACAGATCCCCCACCGATGGGGCGGGGCTCGTCGCCACAGGCTGGGCCGGGGCCGGGGCCGGGGCCGGGGTGGCGACGGGTGCGGAAGCCTGGGCCACTGGGGCGGATGCGGGTGCAGGTGCGGCGACGGGAGTCGGCACCGTTTCGAGTTCTTCGAAAAAGCCGGTCTTGTCCGGGGCGGTCTCGGCCACGACTTCCGGCTGGGCCGGGGCAGCCTTCGCGCCGGGGGCCGGAATGGTGGCAATGACCCTCGGGCTGGAAACGGCAGGCTTTTGAACCGAAACGGAGATTTTCGGAGACTTCGCCGCCGAAGCCACCGCCTTGGCCGCAGCCGCCGGCTTGGGCGCGGCTTTCGGCTGGGGAGCTGGCGGGGCCGGGGCGAGGGGCTCCAGATCCTCCAGGGTGGCAAAGCCAGAGAAACCCCAGTGCTCTTCGTCGCTCGCCGGGAAGGCGCTGTCGGCATCGTCCTCGAATTCCTCCGGGGCGTCTCCCAGTTCGGAGGTCGCCTGAGCGCCCGCGGCGTGGGCAAACAGTTCCAGATCGTCGAAAAAGCCGGGGTTCGAGGCGTTTTCCGACTCAATCCCTGGGGTCGTTTCGGCGGCTGCGGCCGGGTCGGTCCGGCGCGGCAGCGGGGCAAAGGGATCGGAGGTCGCCCCCGGCTTCGGGGCCGGTTGCGAGGAGGGAGCAGGCTGCGGGGTCACGGTCGAGGAGATGTTGATGGCCTTCTTGACCGGTTTGGGAGCCGCTGCCGGGGCGGGCGCTTCGGGCCGGCGTTTCGGACTGATGACAGCGGGCTTTTCCTCCACCGGGAGAGAGCCGGCGATGGTCAGATCCGGACCGGCGACCGGCTCGGGCTGGGCGGCGGGCGTTGCCATCGGCGCCGGCTTCGACGCGGCGGGCGCCTCGGGCAGTTCGTCCTCCAACACCTCGTTTTGCCAGCCGAGACCGGCATCGAGGCGGGCTTCCGTGCCGAAAAGGGTGGAAAACTGACTGTCCAGGTCTCCCAAGGCGCCGGTGTCCAGTTCCGGCGAGAACTCCGTGATCTGGTGGAACAACTCATTCTCCGGCAGCGGGATTCGCGCCATCGGATTCACTCCCGCCAGCACCCGGATTCCGTCGGAGTCGCCATGCGTGATCAGGTCGCGGACGGTGACGGCCGGCTCTCCCGATTCCATTTGCGGCAGCAGCAGGGACACGGGCAGCCGGACTTTGGCCGAGGGCGGCATGGCGGCCAGGTCGATGCCCAGTTCCTTTGCCAAGGGTCGAAGCAGTTCGGCGAGGGTGAACACGACGGTCTCCCCCGTGCCGGCGGGGGCGGCGAGGGGTGTCGGAGTCGACTTTTCTGCCGAAATGGCCGCTGCTTGCGGCTGCGGAGCGTCGAGCGGCCCCCAGGGGGACGAGAAGTCAAACGGAGTCGGCTGGTTGCTGGAGGCATTCTGGCCGGGATCAGACGGGCCGAAGAAGGATTTGGGCAATTCCCAACTGGCGGCCGCATCCTTCTTCGTCTGGGCAGCGGACTCCGGCGCGGATTGGGTGGTTCCTTTGGCAGCAAAGGCGGCAAACGGATCGTCCACAGAGTCAGTCGCCGGCGCGGCCTCGCGGGGGGCCGGGGCCGGTAATTCCCACGGCGAGACCACCGACAGGTTGGGGCCGGCCGCGGCAGCGGAAGGAGCCGGGGCGGAATGAGGCGCGTCAAACGGCGACGGACTGGAGGCTGCGGCACTGGATCCACCCGGAGGATCTCCCCAGGGAAAAACAAATGGAGCCGATCCGGGACTGCTGCTCGCGGCTGGCTTCGCTTCGGTGGCAGGGAGCGGGTTGGGTTCGCGACCTGCGGCCTCACGCTCGCTGGCGGGCGTCGAGTCCGCTCCGAAGGGCCAGAAAGACTCTTTTTTGGCCTCGGGGGCGGTCGGAGCAGCCGGTGACGGAGCGTCAAAGGGATTGGCTTCGGGCGTTTTGGGCACGACCGGCGGGCCGGCGAAGGGATTCGCGACAGGCGCCGCAGATTCTCCGGCCGAAGTCGGTCCGAAGGGAGAGTGGGATGTCTGGCCGGACTCGGCACCCAGTTTCCACGGCAGCGTATGGGCTTCCGGCTTGGCGACAGGGGGGCTGGCGGGCGGTTCCGGTGTTTTCGGGCCGGCTTTTGGAGGGGCGAAGGGCGAATCCTCGCCCAGACCGAGGTCGATTCCCATCGGGGTGTCGCTGGATCCGGCAGGAGAGTTGCCGCCGGACCAGGGATTGGCACCGGGAGCGGCGGTTGGCGGGGCGATCGGCTCCGCAAACGGCGAAACGGCCGGCTGGGGCGCCGAACCGAAGGCGCCAAAGGGTGATTCCGGCGCTTTCGGTTCTGGAAATCCAAATCCGCCCGGCGGCGGCGGCGACGAGTGGGCGGCGACGGCGGGTGGCGCTCCTTTCAATTCGGTCGGGGAGGCCGAAAACGGGTTGCCGATCGGAAAGCCGGCCTTTTTCTCTCCTCCGGAGCCGCCGATCGGGGCGCCTGCGGGAGCGGCAAAGGGATTGGCGGATGCGGCGACGGGTGCGGCTGCTACGGCCATGGCGGGAGTGGCCACGGGTTCTGCCAGACGGGGCCGGGCGGCAGCTTCGGGGGCAGCCGTGAGAGCCGGAGCGGATGCTGGCGCAGACACCGTCCGGTCGCCCGGGACTCCGGCTCCGATGGGCGACCACGGGGCGGCATCGGCAGACTGCTGGGCGGGCCCCGCGGGCAGGGAAGGTGATTGTCTGGGCAGTGTGATCTCCGAGTCGTTGAGAGGCGTGATCGCCGTCGCAAACAGCTCGGGGCACACGCGCTGGATGGTGGTCAGCTTGACCTCGCCGCTGCCGTCGACCGGCATGGGGATGGCGACCGTGCGGTCCAGATTGATGTTCGCATGACTGACCAGCGAAGGCGGCAGAAAGGGCAGGATCTCCCGCAGAGTGTAATGCTCCGTCGGACCCGTGGGTGTGGGCGCAGACCCGGCGGGAGCAGAGCCACCGATGCCCTGACTGGCAAAGAGGGCCTCAAAACTGCCACGACCCGTCGGCAGGGGATTCGGGACGAAGGGCTTGCTGGCAGGGGCCGGCTCATCCGCCCCGGCATTGGAAAAAACGTTCGAAAACGGCGCCGAACTGAAAGGATTGCCCTCGCCGGCTTCCGGCTTTCCGGCATCCGTTGGCGAACCGGCAGCCTCGGGCGGGTCGGCTGGCTTGTCCTGGGAAAAGAGATTCCGGAAGGAAAAGGACATCGTGTTATTGGTCAAAGGACGAACCGGGTCAGAGATCCACCGCCCCTTTTCAGGTCTCCCGGCAGTGGTTTCGACAGAGAATCAATCTAATTATAGCAATTTCAAAATCCGAGACTAGCGAATTTGTCAAGAAATTCAACAACATTTTGAAATTAATGAAAATTAGAAATCTTTCTCCAGGTTCTCAACTGCCAGTGGATCGCTGTTTCGGGCCGTTCCGGCGGATGTTTGAGGAAGACCCGGTCCTTCCGGACAACACTTGGCTTTTGACGTGGCGACCAAATGGTCGCTTGCCCGCAGCCGGTTTCCGATGGACCCTAGCGACGAAATGACGACCGCCACGCGTTGCCTTCGAATGCGTTGAAGGGGAGCTACCGCTGCTCCCCACGGTTCGTCGCGACCTTCCTCCTGCCGACGCGCCGTAAAACAAGGGCCCGGCGGAGTGGAAACGCCCCAGACGGGCCGGATTGTCTGTTTCCCCTTTCTTTTTCCGAGAACCTCCTCCTTTTTCCCTGAGACATGCGCCAGATCCTCGTCACGTCCGCCCTGCCCTACGCGAACGGCCACATCCACATCGGTCACCTCGTCGAGTATCTCCAGACCGACATCTGGGTGCGGTTCCAAAAGCTCCGCGGGCATCGCTGCATATACATCTGTGCCGATGACACCCACGGCACCGCCATCATGATCCGCGCCCAGCAGGAAGGGCGCAGCGAGGAGGCCCTCATCGCCGAGATGCGCGAGGCCCATGTCGGGGACTTCACCGGATTTGGCATCGCCTTCGACCACTACGGCAGCACCAACAGCGAGGCCAATCGCGCCGTCTGTCACGAGATCTGGGCCGCCCTCCGCGCCGCCGACATGGTGGTGGAGCGCGCGGTTGAGCAGCTCTACGACGTGGAAAAGGAGACCTTTCTCGCCGACCGCTTCGTCCGCGGCACCTGCCCCAAATGCGGCGCCAAAAACCAGCCCGGCGACAACTGCGGCGCCTGTGGGGCCACCTACTCGCCCAGCGACCTGGTCGATCCCGTCAGCACGCTGTCGGGCACCCGGCCCGAGGTGCGCTCGGCGAGCCATTTGTTCGTCCAGATCGAAAAGCTGCACGGTTTCCTCGACGAGTGGACCCAGAGCGGCACCCTCCCGCCGGAGAGCGCGAATTATCTGAAGGGCTATTTCCTCCACGAGCCGCTTCGCGACTGGGACATCTCCCGACCGGGGCCCTATTTCGGATTTGAGATCCCCGACTCACCCGGCAACTACTGGTACGTTTGGTTCGACGCACCGATCGGCTACATCGGAGCCACTCGCGAGTGGTGCGACCTCACCGGCGAATCGTTTGACGCGTGGTGGCGTAGCGCCTCGACGGAGATCCATCACTTCATCGGCAAGGACATCCAGTATTTCCACACCCTGTTCTGGCCCGCCATGCTGAAGACCGCCGGCTTCACGCTGCCGACCCGGGTGCACATCCACGGTTTCCTCACCGTCGACGGCGCCAAAATGTCGAAATCGACCGGCACCTTTGTCCGCGCGTCGAAATATCTCGAGCACCTCGATCCTTCCTACCTCCGCTACTACTACGCGAGCAAGCTCAATGCCCGGGTCGAGGACATCGACCTCAATCTGGAGGAGTTCGTCGCCCGGGTGAATGCCGATCTCGTCGGGAAAGTGGTCAATCTCGCCAGCCGCAGCGCGAAATTCGTCGAGGCGACAGGTCTCTCCGCCCGCTATCCCGACGATGGTGGGCTTTTCGCCGCCTTTGCCGCCGAGGGAGCGGCCATCGCAGCCGCCTACGAAGCCGGCGACTTCCACAAGGCCATGCGCGCCATCGTCGAACTCGCGGACCGCGCCAATCCCTACGTCGAGGCGAATGCCCCGTGGGAGCTGCGCAAGGATCCCGCCAAAGCCGACCAGTTGCAGGACGTCTGCACCGTGGCGCTGAATCTCTTCCGCCAACTGGCCATCTACCTATCGCCCGTGCTGCCCGATCTGGCTGAGAAAGCCGGCGCCCTGCTCAACGATCCCATCGTGAGCTGGGAGCAGGCTGCCACACCCCTGACCGGCACACCGGTGGCGAAGTTCCAGCACATGCTCCAGCGGGTCGATCCCGCCAAAGTCCAGGCCATGATCGAAGAAAGCCGCGAGCAGGCCCCCGAGTCCATTCCCGCCGCTGCCACCCCGGTGGACAGCGCCGCCGCCCTCCAGGCCGATCCCATCGCCGCGGAGATCAGCATCGACGATTTTGCCAAAGTCGACCTGCGGGTGGCCCGCGTCATTGCCGCCGACGAGGTGCCCGAGGCCCGCAAACTCATCCGTCTGACCCTGAGCCTTGGTGGTGAGGATCGACGTCAGGTTTTCGCCGGCATCAAGGCCGCCTACGAGCCCGCCGACCTGGTAGGACGCCTCGTCGTGATGGTCGCCAATCTCGCGCCGCGCCAGATGAAGTTCGGCCTCAGCGAAGGCATGGTCATCGCCGCCGGTCCGGGAGGCGAGGACATCTTCCTGCTCTCGCCTGACGACGGGGCTGTGCCGGGACAGCGGGTGAAGTGAGCGGAGGGCATTGCACATGCGTCGCGGAAAATGCGCTTTCAAGCCCTTGCCTTCCAAAAACAGTTTTGATAACTTTGGCATCCATGAAGGTATTTATCAGCCATTCGTTTGAAGACAGCGATCTGGCCCGCCAGTTGGCCGATGGGTTGAGGGCCAGAGGACTGGAGCCGTGGCTGGCTGAAGCCGAAGTCTTCCCGGGAGACAATTGGGCAGAGGCGGCTGGCATTGCGATGAAGGAGTCAGACGCCATGGTCGTGCTGGTCACTCCCCGGTCCGCAGGGACTCCCCAGCTGTTGATGGAGGCAGGATATGCCCTGACGAATCGGCAGTATGCCAGACGGGTGATCCCCCTAGTGGTCGGGAATCTCGATGAGATGCCCGAAAATGCCTACCCGTGGATTTTGGACCGCTATCTCGTCGTCAAAATCGACGAGGTGGGCAAACTGTTTACGGCGATCGATCGGATTGCAGAAGCATTGAAGTCAAATATTCCCGGGCCTGTCGCGGCATGACCCTGCCACGGGAAGTCTTTTTGTCCCATGCGTCTCCGGATCGCCCACTCGCGGGACGCATCGGGGGAATCCTTCAGCACCACGGCATTTCCACCTGGTTTGCGCCCACTGACATTGTCGGGGCGAGGCAATGGCAGGATGAGATCGGGCGTGCGCTGAGGCGTTGCGACTGGTTTCTCATTTTGCTGAGCCCGGCTTCGGTCGCGTCCATGTGGGTGAGGCGGGAACTGCAATATGCCCTCAATCAGGCGCGCTACCATGAGCGCATCATTCCCATTTTGGCGGAGCCCTGCGATGTTGAAAGCCTGTCTTGGGTGCTGTCTTCGATCCAACAGATAGACTGTTTTCACCAATCTGAGGAAGCGGCGTGCGAGGAAATCCTTCGCGTTTGGGGAATCGATTTTCAGAAGCGGTGAAGGCCGAAAGCGGCTCTTGAAAGTCTGGGTTGCGCCGCTGTCGTAACTGGGGCGGAGAGAATCAACCTTTCGCCCTGATGGGATCGTGACGTGGAGTCCGAGACCGATTCACTACTCGTGCCGCAGCGCCTCCACCGGGTTCATCCCGGCGGCGCGGAAGGCCGGGTAGATGCCGAAAGCCACGCCGATCACCACGGAAATGGTGAAAGCCAGCGCCGGCGCCCAAAACTCGACGATCGTCAGCATGTCCGCGAAGCGGGTGATGACCATGGGGATGGCCAGCCCGACGGCCACGCCGATCAGTCCTCCCGCGCCGGAGAGCAGCACCGTCTCGATGAGAAACTGCGAGACGATGTCCCGCTGCTTCGCTCCCAGTGCGCGGCGGATGCCGATCTCGCGGGTGCGCTCCGTCACGGTCGCCAGCATGATGTTCATGATGCCGATCCCGCCGACGATCAGTGAAATCGCGGCGATGGATCCGAGCACGATGTTGAAAATCTGTTTCGTTCGCTCGGCGCGGCGCAGCAGTTCCAGAGGTACGATCATGCGATAGTCCACCTCCTTGTGGTTGCGCTCCAGCAGGTGGCGGATGGCTTCCGCCGATGTCATCACCTTGTCGGGATCGTTGATTTTCACCGTCACCTCGTGGAAATCGACCTTTTCCGCCTCGAAACTGCCCGAGCGGTACTTCATCAGCACCTCGCCGAAACGCTCCACCAGAGTCGTTAGCGGGATCAGCATCTCGTAGGTCGATTCCTCGCCCGGGGCACCCTTTTCGCCGCCCTTCTTGGCTTTTTGGCTGCCGCCGCCCAAGCCGCCGCTGCCCGCAGCCGCATCGGTGGAGATGGGGCGCCCCTCGATGATGCCGATCACCCGGAAATAGCTCCGTTGCAGCCGCACCTCCCGGCCGATGGGATCGGACAGGGGAAACAGCCGTTTGGCCAGGTCGGCACTGAGCACGCAGACATTGCTGCGGTCTTCCATCTCCAGATTGGTGAAAAAGCGGCCCGCCGACACCCGCCGGCCGCGCATTTCGGGATACCAGCTCACCGTGCCGAGCACGTCGGCATCGACGCTGTGGGAGATGTTCCAGATGTAGTCCTTCATCTGGCGCGCCGGCACCACCACCTCGACACCGGGGATGGTGTTGCGGATCTGCTCCAGATCGCGCCGGGTGAGCCCGTAGCTGAGGATGAGACTGCGCTGCTGCTCGCCGGCGGTGGCGTCATTCGTCGGTTTCACGCTCTGCAGGATGATGTTCTGGCTGCCGAGATTCTTGATCTGTTCCTGCGCCTCATGGCTGGCCCCTTCGCCGATCGCCAGCATCGCGATCACGGAGGCCACGCCGAAGACGATGCCCAGCGCGGTCAGCATGGAGCGCAGCTTGTGCATCCACAGGCTCTTGAGCCCGAGGATGACGGAGCGCTTCAGCCGCCACACGGCGAGATCGCCGACTGTTTTTGAAAATTTCATTCCATGCTTGCCGGAACCGGCACAATAAGGGGAAAAACGGCGGGGGATCAACCGTGCGGGACGGCGCGATTCCGATCAGACCCTGTTTGATCGGCGATGAGACCCTGTTGCATCGGAGACTCAACCCTCTTTCATCGACAGGGCCGCGCCGGCGGACGGGCGCACGATGGCGTCGCCGGAATCGAAGACGACCTGGCCGTCGCGCAGCCGGATGACGCGCGGGGTGCGCTCGGCCATTTTCTCGTCGTGGGTGATCATGATGAGGGTCTTTCCGGCGGCATTGAGGTCGTCGAAGATCTTGAGGATGTCGCCGCCGGATTTGGAGTCGAGATTCCCCGTCGCCTCGTCGGCGAGGATCACGGCGGGATCGTTGGCGAGGGCGCGGGCGATGGCGACGCGCTGCTGCTGGCCGCCGGAGAGCTCGGTGGGGCGGTGGTCGAGCCGCTCGCCGAGCCCGACCTGGCGGGCGAGGTCGGTGGCGATGCGCCGGCTCTCGGCCTCGGGCACGCCCTGGTAGTAGAGCGGCACCTCGATGTTTTCGACCACGGTGAGCTGCTGGATCAGATTGTAGCTCTGGAAAATGAAGCCGAGCCGTTTCCCGCGGACCTGTGACAGCTCGTCGTCGGGCAGTCGCGCGACATCGCGGCCTTCGAGCAGGTATTCGCCGGTGGTGGGCTGGTCCAGGCAGCCGAGGATGTTGAGCAGGGTCGACTTGCCGCAGCCGGACGGGCCGAGGATGGAAATGTAGTCGCCGGCATAGACGGTGAGCGTGATGCCGTCGAGCGCCTTGACCAGGAAGGAGCCCATCAGGTAGTGCTTCTCCACCTGGCGCAGCTCGATGATGGCGCGGCGGCCTGCTTGCATCTCCGTGGGTCGGCTGGCGGGTCGGTCGCCGGGCGGGCGATCGGGTCAGGCCTTTTCCTCGGGCTCGGATGAGGCGGCGTTGTCGGCCACGTCGGCGGGCGCGATCTCCTCATCCTCTTCGCGGTTGGGCTCGTAGCCGTCCGGCATGCGGAGTGCGACGACGGAGCCGTCATCAATGCCATCGACGATCTGGATGAACTCGTCGTTGTGTTCGCCGATCTTGACGGGCTGCCGACGATATTCACCACCGTTTTTCATGAAGACGAAGTGGCGGTCCTTCTCGACGAAAACAGCCTGCACGGGCACGTAGAGCACGTCCTTCAGTTCGTTGACGATGATCTTGACCTTGGCAGTCATGCCCGGCTTGAGGAATTCGTGGGTGCCGGCGATCTCGATGGTGGAGGGATAGACCTTGAGGGAGGGATTGTAGCGCGAGGCGTTCGAGTCGGGCAGCACGGCCACCTTGGAGACGCGGCCTTCCAGGGTCTTGTCGGCGACGGCATCGGCGACGATCACGGCGCGCTGGCCGAGCTGCACCTTTTTGATGTGCGACTCGTGGATCTTCACGTCCACGCCGAGGCGCGACATGTCGGGGATGGTGATGATGGGCTGGCCGAGCTTGAGGGCGGCGCCTTCGGAGATGGCTTCGTAGTAGCGGCCGCTGTAGTAGTCGGTGTTGCTGCCGCCGTAGGCGACGAGGCCGGGCTTTTGAGCGACGATGACGCAGCTTTTGACCTGATTCTCCAGATCGGCCCGCTTTTCCAACTGGAGGGCATAGCGGCGCTTGGCGGTGCGGAAGCGGGCCTCGGCTTGGGCGACGGCGGCGAAGGCTTCGCGTTTTTCGCGGATCAGCTCGAGAAGGGCCTCCTCGTAGGTGGAGAGCATCTTCTCGGCTTCCTTGGGGAATTCGTAATCGCGGAAGAGGCTGAGCTCCGTGTCCTTGGTCTGGACGGCGAGCTTGGCTTTCTCCAAGCCGACGAGTTCGTTCTCGAGGGTCTGCCGCGTGATGAAGTTGCGCTCGTGCAGCCGCTTGGCACCTTCCACGGATTCCTCGACGACGGCGAGTTCGGTTTTCGCGACGAGGGCCTCATCCTGCAGCCGGCGGATGGTCTGCTCGGCTTCGCCCTCACCGAGGCGGTCGGACTTGAGCAGCACGGAGAAATCGACGCTGGAAGCCTGACTGGCCTGACCGTCGGCGGTGAAGGGGGAATCGTCGGTCGGATCCTCCGACTCGGTGTAGAGGCGACCGGCATCGAAGCTCTTGGCGATCAGGTCGGTGGCCTCCTTTTCGTAGGTGTCGATGGTCTCGGTGTCGTAGGGCAGGCTCAGGGACTGCAGGACCTCGCGGGCGGCCTTTTCACCGAGAAATTTCTGGAAATCGAGCAGCGCGAAGCGGAGCGCCTGACGAACCAGTTTGACTTCGCTGAGGCTCTCGCTCTGCTGGATCTCCAGACCCTGTTTGGCTTCGGCGTAGAGGGACTCGGTCTGCTGGAACTCGACATCGTGATCGACGATGCTCTGCTCGATGCCGGACGAGTCGAGGCGCACGAGGACTTTCTTCTGTTCGACATCCTCGGGCGTGACCTGATAGCCTTCCTCGATGATCTCGAGGATTTTGGTGCCCTCGGTGACCTTGACCTCGTTCTTGATCTCCAGGGACTGGAGCGCATGGATGTTGCCGCCCTCGAGGACGTCGATAACCAAATTACCCCGCTTTGCCGAAAATTCAGGCAGATCCTCGACCATGCCACCATCGGACCCGGCGCGGTTGGCGTAGATCAGGATACCACCGCCCAGCGCGATGGCCGCGGCGATGATGATGGGTTTCTTACTCATTAGTTGTTCCTTCTTTCTGGAGTTTTTCCACCCATGACCCGTCTTTGTTAATATAAAGGATGCCCATGTCCTGCCACAGACGCAAACGCGCCAAGGTATGCTCCACAAGGGTTTGTGTGCGCTGATTTCGTGAGTTAACGAGGTCGCGCTGGGCGTCGACGAGGTCGCGGGCCTCGCCCTGTCCCAGCTCGGAGAGTAGCTCCTGCTCCTCCAGGCGTCGCTCGGCGAGTTGGACGCCGAGTTCGCTGATCTCGAAATTGCGCTTGGCCTGTTCGAGCGCCCGCCAGCCGTCGTAAACCTGGAGGCGCACCTGGTCGAGGGAGAGTTCCTCCTGCCGTTTCGACTGCTCCAGCGAGATCAGGGCGCTGCGGTATAGGTTGCGCTCTTCCTTGCGGTCGATGGGCAGGTCGACCTGGACGCCGGCAGACCAGGCCTTGCGCTCGGGATTGAGGCTGGGGGTGATGTCGCCGGGGTCACTGATGACATCGTAGGTGCCGACGGCGTCGAGACCGGCCTGGAGTTCCACCTTGGCGACTTTGATTTTCCGCTCGGCATCGGCGATGCGGTCGCGGGCGGTTTCGAGGTCGGGCCGGGCGGTGAGGGCGAGTTTGACGGCTTCGTCACGGCTGATGCCGGGATCTTCGATGGAAAGTTTCGACAATTCGGTGTCGGCGAGCACGATTTTCTCCTCGACGGGCAGGCCGAGTTCGATTTTCAGCTCGTCGAGTTGGTTTTGGTAATCCCGGATGGCATTGACCCACTGGCTCTCGGCCTGGAGCAGGGCCTGCCGGAGCTGGCCGAGCTCGGTCTGGGTGCGGCGGTCCTCCTCGGCCAGCGCTTCCTCGCGCTCGACGTTTTTCACGAAGCCCTGGTAGGCGACCCAGTTGTTTTTGACCGTGTCGCGCGCCTGCAGGACGCCGTAGTAGCGAGAAACGATGTCGACAATGAAGGTGCGGCGGAAATTCGCAAAATCGCGGATGGCGTAGAGCAGCTCACGATCGGCCTGGGTGAGGGTCTCCATGGTCGTCCGGTAGCCACCGCCCTTCAGCAGCGGCTGGGTCAGGGTCACGGCGAGCTTGGAATTGTTGATCGAGGTGTCGCCGGCGATGAAATTGAGGAAATCGGACGTGAAATCGGCCGCCAGCCGCGCGCCGGTGCGCTGGAGCATGGTGAAGCCGATGCGCTGGTTGCGCGTGAAGGTGCGGGTGGCGATGAGCTCGTCGATCTGCTCCTGCACCTGCTCGGCGACCTCGGGGGCGGGCGCCTCGGTCACAACGCCGGTGATGGGGTCCACGACCGGTGGTGGAGGGGGCGGCGGCGGGGGTGGGGGAGGCGGATCGCCTTCGCGGAAGTCCTCGGTGTAAGTCGCATCGCCGCCGGCGGAAAAGATCGGCGCGAGTTCGTGGCGGGTCAGGGTCAGATCGAGGGCCTGGAGATAGATCGTCTCTTTTTGGCTCAGGTAGCCGCGATTGTGATGGATGGCGAGGTCGAGGGCATCGGCGAGCGGGAGGACGCGGGCGCCTTTTTCGGCATCGGCCATGGCACCGAGGAATTCGCCGGTGGCCTTGTTTTTATCGAGTTGGTCGAGGGGCTTTTTCTCGGCTTCGCGGATATCGAGTGACTCGGGATCGACATTTTCCACCTTGCCGGTCTTCGACCACAGGATGCGCTTGGTCTCGCGGTCGGCGGTCTTTTCGTAGAATCCGGGCGCGCACCCGGACAGCCCCACGACGGCGGTCGCCGTGAGCAAAGCTATCCTCGTGGGACGCGCGGTGGCGCTCCCTCTGCCTGTTTCGTTTCGGTTTCGCATCGGTTCCGTTTCGGGCGGAATCGATTCTCCCTTCGTTTTTCAGGGGCGAAGATGCAATCGCGCGATGCGGCCATCGTTTTGGCCTTGCGAGTGCCGGGGATGTTCCTGATGAGCCGGTTACAAAAGCTGGGGCGATATCCGGGTCGGCGGATTTTCAGTTTTCCCGCCGCAGCATCAGGGTCGCCAGCGGGGGGATCTGGATGACGATGGAATGCTCGCGCCAGTGGCTCTCGACCGGCTGCGACGACACGCCGCCGAGATTGCCGACATTGGTGCCGCCGTAGATGTCCGAGTCGGAATTGAAAATCTCCCGGTAATAGCCCGGAGCCGCCACGCCGAGGCGGAAGTCCCGCCGGACCACGGGCGTGGCATTGACGACCACGACGACCTCGCCGCCGCCATGACTGCGGCGGATGAAGGAGAACAGGCTGCGCTCCGTGTCGAGGTGGTCGATCCACTCGAAACCCTCGGGACGGTGATCCAGCTCATGGATGGCGGGTTCCTTTACGTAGAGCCGGTTCAGGTCCTGGATGAGCCGCTGGATGCCGCGGTGCTCGGGAAACTGGAGCAAGTGCCAGTCCACGCTCTGATTGTGGTCCCACTCGCGGCTCTGGGCGACCTCGGCGCCCTGGAACAGCAGCTTTTTGCCCGGATGGGCGAACATCCAGGCGAGGAAAAGCCGGAGATTGGCGAACTGTTGCCAGCGGTCGCCCGGCATCTTCTCCAGCAGCGATTTCTTGCCATGCACCACCTCGTCGTGGCTCAGGACGAGCATGTAACTCTCGTGGTAAGCGTAAATCATCGCGAAGGTCGCCTCGCCATGGTGATACTTCCGGTGGACGGGCTCGTGCGCCATGTAGCTGAGGAAGTCGTGCATCCAGCCCATGTTCCACTTGAAGCCAAAGCCCAGGCCCCCCTCGCTGACCGGACGCGAAACTCCACGGAAGGCGGTGGATTCCTCGGCGATCATCATGATGCCGGGATGCTCCTCGTAGCAGATCTCGTTCAAGCGGCGCAGGAACTCGATCGCCTCCAGGTTTTCACGCCCGCCATGCTGGTTGGGCACCCACTGGCCCTCCTGGCGGGAGTAGTCGAGGTACAACATCGACGCCACCGCGTCCACCCGCAGGCCGTCGATGTGATACTCGTCCAGCCAGAACAGGGCATTGGCGATGAGGAAATTCCGCACCTCGGCGCGGCCGTAGTTGAAAATGAGGGTCCCCCAGTCGGTGTGCTCGCCCTGCCGCGGGTCCTCGTGCTCGTAGAGCGCGGTGCCGTCGAAACGGCCCAGTCCGTGCGGGTCCTTGGGGAAATGGGCCGGCACCCAGTCGAGGATCACGCCGATGCCGCGCTGATGGCAGCGGTCGATGAATTCGCGGAATTCATCCGGGCCGCCAAAGCGGCTGGTGGGGGAAAAATAACCGCACACCTGATACCCCCACGATCCATCGAAGGGAAACTCCGACACCGGCATGAGCTCAATGTGGGTGAACCCCATCTCCACGACGTGATCGAGCAGGCGGTCAGAAAACTCCCGGTAGGTCAGGAAGCGGTCGCCATCCTCCGGCACCCGTGCCCAGGAGCCGAGGTGGACCTCGTAGATCGAGACCGGTGAGCGGTAGAGGTCCGCCTGCGGCCGGGCCGCCATCCATTCCCCATCCGACCAGCGGTAACGATCCAGATCGTGCACGATGGAGGCGGTTGCCGTGCCATGTTGGGAAAAGAAGGCAAACGGGTCGCTCTTGGCAAATAGGTGGCCGTCCTGGCTGACGATCTCGAATTTGTAGTGCTGTCCGGCGCCGATGTGGGGGATGAAAATCTCCCAGATGCCCGATTCCACGCGCTTGCGCATCGGATTCACCCGGCCATCCCAGAAGTTGAAGTCCCCGATCGCACTGACCCGGCGGGCATTGGGCGCCCAGACCGCAAAGGACACGCCCGGCACGCCTCCGCGCACTTCGGGATGGGCACCGAGTTTGTCCCAGGCCCGTCGATGGGTGCCCTCGCCGAAGTAGTAGAGATCCTGCTCCCCGATCACGGTCCAGAAGCTGTAGGGATCGGCAAAGGGGCCGTGACTGGCGCCGTCTTCGCTTTCCCAACTCAGCCGATAGACGAAAGGCTGTGTCTCGTCCGGGATCTCTGCGACGAAAAAGCCCGCGTCGTCCACCCGCGTCGCGGTCCAACGACCGGGTCCATCCGCCCGCGTGACCGCCAGCGAGACCGCTCCGGGCCGGAAGGCCCGCACCACCAGCCCTGATCCGACCGCCGACGGGTGCATCCCCAGAAAGGAGAATGGGTCGGCGTGTTCCGCCTTCAAAATCGATTCGATCGCTCGGCGGTCTGCCGTCTCGGGGTCTGGGGTGGTGTCCTCCATGGGTAAAAGCTCAGTCTCAGGGGTTTCCAAAAGCAACGCTCAAGCCAACCTAAGGCGCTTTTCTGAAAAAGAAACCGCCCTCGCCCCGGTCACGACGGCTTTGTGCGCAGCGCCAAGGTTCCACTCCAAGAAGGCGGGGAAAATCGACCCACAAGAGCAGTTTTTGCCTAAAAATGGCAAAATTTTTAAATATTCAGGATTGCTTAACTATCAATTTTTGCTAGAATTTCCAGAATCAGGCTGACCGCAACCACTCAACCCGTTCCTCCCCATCATGAGCCGGTTCCTCCGAATCCTCCTTATCACAGCCGCCAGCATAGCTCCCTTGGCGGCGTCCGCCCAACCCTCCTCGTTTCCCTCGGCCGTCACGACGCTGCGCAATTTCGGGCGTGAGCGCGGCGACGCCGTCCTCTCCCGCGTCGTTGGTGTGGTGGGCTTCAATGGCCAGGATCAGCCCGCCCAGTGGCTGCTCTTGCAAGCCGATGCCGAGACGCCCAACCTGTTGCACGAATACGCGGTGCAGGGTGGACGGGTCGTCGCCCACCGCGAGTTTTTCCGCAATCCAGGCCAGGATCTGCCCAACATCCCGATCGCCGTCTCGAAGCTGGCGATCGACTCTCCGCAGGCCTTTGCCCTGGCCAATCAGGCGGCGCGAAAGGCTGGTATCGGCTTCGATGCCATGAACTACCAGCTCCGCTGCCGCGATCTGCGCAACGAGCCGATCTGGGTGCTCAGCCTCATGGATGGCGCCCGCCGGGTCGTCGGAGTCGTCTACATCTCGGCGTTGAATGGCGAGACGCTGCGCACGGTGTGGAATCAGGCGGGTCCGCTGACCACATCGGCTCCTCCCGTCGCGCCGCCGGCTCCCGCGGCGTCGGTCATGGCTCCGCCCGCGCCCCAGCAGCAGCAGCAACAACGCCGGGAATCCTCGTCGCGCGGCTTGATTCCGCAACTCGCGGACAGAATCTCTGACCGCCGCTCCGGCGGTGGTGGCCAGGCCCGCCATCTGGTCGATCCGGCCACGAATCCCTACGCCACGCCGGGCATGCCGGCCCGCTGAGGGTTTCAGGGAGCAGCCGTGCGCCGCACGATGCCGCTGACGGTGCCGCCTTTCCCGTCACCGCCCCACCAGCGGCCCGCGTAGGTGTCGCGGTGAAACAACACCCGTGCCGACCACGCCTTGCCGTCGCCGATCGGCACTTCGTCGAGGATCAGCACCGCCGAGTCGCCGGCGAACTTCACCACCGACGGGATCGGATACTCGATGGTTTGTCCCTGGCGCGTCACCTTCCAGACGATGACCCAGCGGTCACCGGCTTGTTGCTCGGCGCGGGCCACCTCGTAGCGGTCGGCCTTTTCCGCTCCGACGCGGTTGCCGGAGATCGGCGCCCAAGTGCCCTCCAGAGTGGCTGCCTGCAACATCGCGGTAAAGCCGGCGGCGGTGCCGGCATCGGGTGACTCGGCGCGGCCGGGCAGGGCAAAGGCGGCAAAAAAGCCAAGGACGGCGAGAGTGGGGAGCAACGGGGCATTCATGGCGGGTAGCGGCGGGTGAGATGTCGCCTCCCGTTTTACTGCGATCAGCCAGCCTGATCAAGGCAAAGCCGGCAACTGCCGCCAGTCGCCCCGCAGGACATGGACCGGATCGAGCCCGAGCAACTCCCGCAGTCTCCCGGCGATGTCGTGGCTGCGCTCGCAACCCGAGCCATCGCAGTACACCACCACGGGCCGACCGATGGCGGCCTGGAGGCGGTCCTGATGGTCGAACAGTTGATTGCCCCAGTCTTCCTGATTCAGCAGGATCGACCCGGCGACATGGCCCGCCTCGTAGTCGGCCTGCGGCCTGGCATCGACCCAGAGGACATCCGGCCCCAGCGCCGCCGCCTGATCGACGGTGATATCCCAGCGATCCTGCGTGGCTGACAGGTACCAGGCCGGGGCGCGGGGATGCAGCCAGGCCGTTGCTGCCGCCAAGCCGGTGGAAAGGGCGAGCAACCAAAGCGTCTGGATGGCGAGGCGTTTCATCGGAACCCGAATCGGTGCGCAGCCGGAGCCGCGAGTTCCAATGAAACCCTGTCTGATCGCCGAGGCAACAGGGTTGGATCGGAGATCAGACCCTGTCTCATCGGATGAAAGTCCAGGAGTCGAGCCAGTAAACCACCGCGTCGAGATCCTCGGGGCCGGCATTGAGACGGGGATCGGATGCGACTTTCGGGTGCCGGGCCTGATAGGCATCGAGGGGGAGCAGATTCACGCTGAGTCGCTTGCCGGCCTTCACCCGGCCGAGGGCGGTGATCTGGCGCTCCGTGACGGCATAACCGATGAAGTGAACCGTCTGGCCGGCGGGGAAATCGGGGCTGTCGAGGATGGTGGCGCTGAGGTGGACCAGGCCATTCGGATAGGGCAGGGTGGCGGGGCGGCTTTTCTGGGTGGCATCGTCCCAGCCGAGCGCCGTCTGCACGCGGACATTGGCCGTGCGTGGGGCGCCGAGGGTCAGGTCGGGCTCGGACTCGATGGGGGGAAAGGCGTCGCCGGTGAGGCGTGGGTAGTGCATCATCCAGACCACGAGGCCGGTGCCGTCGAGGTATTCGTTGGGAAACAGGAACAACAGGTCGGCGACCCGGCTTTCGTCGCCGAGGGCGGAGAGTCCCCTGAGTTGGCGCCACTCGGGTTGGTGCTTGCGGGTGAGTTCGGCGAAGTCCCCGGCGAAGCAATTGCCCATGAAAACGACTTTGCGCGCGCCGTCGGCTCCGGGGCCGAGTTCCCACTGCTCCAATTGATCGGCCAAGGCGCCGGCTAGCCGGGTCATCGGGTCGATGCGGAGGTGGGCGGTGTCGTCTTCCCAGAGGGTGGGGTCGGCGGCGTGTTCGAGGAACAGGGGCTCTGCATCGTAAGCCGGGATGCCGGCCCGGCGGAGATTCTCCAGAGTGCCCCGGACGGCGCGGCGCTCGGCGGGATCGGGCAGGGCATTGGCTTTGCGCGAGGCGGGAAAGAGATTTTGATAGGTCGGCAGGGCGACGACGGCCAACTGGATGCCGCGGGGTTTCAGCAAAGCGGCGAGTTCGGCTGCGCGTTCGGCGGCAGCCGTGATGCTGGGGGTGCGGATGCGGCCCTTGGCTTGGGCGTGGCGCAGGTCCCAGGCAGGTTTTCCGCTGATGAGGATGAGTCCGGTCAGAATCGCGGTGACGGCGGGCGGGGCAATGGCCCGGGTGCGGCTTTGTTGGCGGGCAGTGGCTTTTTTTAGCCGGGCCCAGATACTCCAGGCGATGACCACCAGGCCGAGAACGAACAGGATTCGGAGCGGCCAGCGCAGAGCCATGGGAGCCCAGATGAGGGCGATGCCGCTGGCCAGACTGGCGAGCGCGGCGACCGGGGCGGTCAGCCGATGGGCCAACAGGGCGGAGCGGCGGCCCGGTGGGGGCTGAGACGGTTCTGTCATGGTGGATTCTCTGGAGCGCCGGTCTGGAGAGCGGCGAGGAGAGCGTCGCGGAGCCGGTTGACTGCCGCGAGGTCCTCGAAGTGGTTCACGATGAGGGCAAAATAGTGCGCCGTGCCGTCTTCGGTCAACGCCTGACCGGTGTAGGCTCGGATGGCAGACATGGCTCCGGCTTTCCAGCGCAACCGGCCATCCTCGGTGGCGAGGAGGGAGCCGAGATAGGCCTCGCCAGCGGGTCCGGTGGCGGTGAGTTGTTGAAGCCGGGCGAGATCGTGCGGGGTGATGTGTCCGGCGCGCGAGAGACCGCTGCCGTCGACGAGCCGCAGGCCGGCAAAGACCAGCCCGCGATCCGCCCAGTGGCGGCGGATGGCCTCTGCGGGATCGATTTTGGCCGCCCGGCCGATCTGGCGGTAGAGGCATTCGGTCTCGAGATTGTCGGAGGTGGCGTGGATGCTGGTGACGAGTTCGATGAGAGCCGGCGAGGGAATCTTGCCGAGGGCGTGAGGAGCCGCCGGGATCGATTCTCCTGCCAGCCGGAGCGCGGTGGCGCCGTGAGCCGCGCCGGTGACGGCAATGCCGGCGGCGATCAGCTCGGCATGCAGGTGATGGGCGGCAAACAGCTCGGGATCGGTGACGGCGCCGGTGACCGCCAGTTGTCCGGCATCGAGAGGCACCGTGCCGCGCAAATGGAGGTGGGGGGTGCGCTCGCCGCCGTAGATCGTGACGCCATCGCCCGATCCAGCGGGTCCAGTGACGACGTGGTTGTGCAAGGTGAGGACGGGCGGCAGCGCGGGAGCGGTGCCGATGAGGGTGGCCGGCTCGCCCACGGCGGGACCGGGGGAAAAGGCGGCGGAAAAGCGGTTGTGCTCCAGATTCAGGCCGCTGACGGGGCTGCCGTAGCCGTTTCCGATGTCGCCCCAGTTCCAAAAATCGGGAAAGAGGGAGCCATCTCCCAGATCCCCGTCGCCGATGATGCGGCCATTGATGGTGGTGAGTCCGCTGGCGGCGAGTTGGGCTGCCGCATTGCGCAGTTGATCGATGGAAAGGCTGGGATCGCCGCCGCCGCGCAGGATCAGGTCGCCCGCGAGCCGGCCGTCGGTGCCCGGAGCGGCGGTCGCGGAGAGGTGGGTCTCAAAGCGGAAATCGGCTCCGAGCGTCTCCAGCGCGGTCGCGGTGGTGAGCGTTTTCAGGCTCGAGGCCGGGATCTGGGCGGTGTGGGCTTGATACTGATGGCGGATGGTCCCGTCGGCATCGAACACGCAAAAGCCGATAGCGGCGCCTGCGAGACCGGGTTCCTCGGCGCTGGCTGCGGCGATGATCGCGGTCAGCGGATCGTCAGCGGTGTCGGCTGGGGCGGTCTTCTCCTCCGGCTCGGGTGCGGCGGGCGCGGGAGGTGGTGCCGGAGGGGCCGATGGGTCGGTCAGGACGAGGGGACTCGGCTGGGGCGGCTCAGGCTTGGGCCGATCAACAACGGAATCGGCAATTTCCCAGGCCGGCGCAGAGTGAGTCGGCTCAATAGGCGACGGCTCAATCTGCGACGGCTGACGCAGAGTGAGCGAGGCGATGAGACTGACGGCGAGCAACAGAATGAGGCCGTTTTTCCACATGATCGGAGGAGCGGGGGGGAATCATACGCGATCCGTGGGGTGGCGCATGGCGGAAGATGCGCGCCAGCGGGCAAAATGGAGCTTTTCAGGGAGCCGGGCCTCTGCCAGTATCGCGGACATGTCGGATAATGTGCTCATTTCAGGTCTGATCGGGGCGGGGTCGCTGCTATGGCCCGTGATCCAAGGGTGTCTGCTCTATGCGTCCTGGCTCTGTGTCAAAGCCCTTCGCCGTCCGGCGGCTTGGTGTCTCCTCGTTGGGCATGGACTGATGCTCCTGATCTCCCTGTTGCGGCTGGCGCTGATGGTGCCGGCGCTGGCCGGTAGCCCGGAGTCGCACATGACGATGATCGCGGTGCAGAGCGGCTTGTCGCTCGTGGCAGGCGGCCTGACCGCGTATGGCCTGGTCGGCGTGGGGATGGCGCTGATGCGGCAGTCGGAGGAATGACGCGGTTTTTCGGCAAAATCCGCTTTTCAAAACGCCCGCGACACGCTAGCAAAGGCGCTGTCGGAGGCGCCGGCCGCGGTGCCGCTCTTCCGGCTCAGAAACATTCATCCTACCCCCTCGCACAGTGAACTTGAACAAAAAACACATCGTCGAATTCATCGGAACCTTTTTCCTGGTCTTTACGGTCGGCTGCGCCGCCGTGCTCGGGCTGGCCGACAAGATGGCCCCTCTGGCGATCGGCTCGGTGTTGATGGTGATGATCTTTGCGGGCGGACACGTCTCAGGGGCGCATTACAATCCGGCGGTGAGTCTGGCGGTCCTGCTGCGTGGCAAGCTGACATCGAAGGAGTTGCCGGGCTACCTGATCGCCCAGGTGCTGGGCGCAGTGCTGGCCGCCCTCTTTGTGATGCGGGTCGTCAACGGTGGCGCGAAACTGCCGAGCCCGACCGAGATGGCACTGATGCCGGCCCTTTTCGCCGAATTCGTTTTCACCTTTGGCCTCTGCTACGTGGTGCTCAATGTGGCCACGGCGAAGGGCACGGCGGGTAATTCCTTCTACGGCCTCGCGATCGGTTTCACCGTGATGGCCGGAGCCTTTGCGGTGGGCCGCGTGTCCGGCGGAGTCTTCAATCCGGCCGTGGGCGTGGGTCTGGTCGTGATGAAGGCGATGGCGGTCAAGACGCTCCTCATGTACATCCTGGCCCAACTCGCTGCGGCCTTTGTGGCCAGCGCCGTGTTCCACAAGACGAACGGCGACGACTGACTGACTGATGTCAACTCGCCGATCGGGTGAGGGGAAACGTGGCTAAGGTTGGCCCTTCTTCCCCTTGCTCTTGCCCTTGGCTTTGCCTTTCCCGCCTTTTGCCTTGGCGGGCAACGGATCGGGCTGAAACGCGGGATCGACTCCGTCGCGGGGCAGGGATGCATCCCACGCGAGGACGGCTGTCTTGAGGCGTGCGGCGACTTCGGCTCTCTCCCCGGCGAGATTGTGCGCCTCGGCGGGATCAGCGGCGAGATCGTAAAGTTGCGGATCGCTGCCGTCCAGATTGACGAGGTATTTCCAATTTCCCTCGACCACGGCGAGGTCGGGATTGTCCTGATCGGGCAGGCCGTGCCCGAATCCCGGGCGGTCGGGTGGGCGGCGGAAAAAAATCGGTGCCTGGCGGCTGCGGCGCTCTTTGCCCAGTATCGTGGCGATCAGGTTCTCGCCATCAAGCGTCCCGTTGGCGGGAAGCGGTGTGTTGGTCAGAGCGTAAAGCGAGCGGTTCAGATCGAGAGCGCATAAAACCGACTTGGCGTCAGTTGTGCCTGCGGTGCCGGGAGCCATCAGGCCCGGGCCCCACACGATCAGCGGCGAGCGGATGCCGCCCTCGAACAGCCAGGTTTTTCCGCCCCGCAAGGCGCCGGCGCTGCCGATCCCGATCTCGGGACCGTTGTCGGAGCAGAACAGAATGAGCGTGTTCTCGCGCAGGGCCGCATCCTCGCGGATGCGCTCGAAGAGCGGGGCGAGTTGGGCGTCCATTTCATCGACGACGCCGAGGTAGCGGCGGCGTTTGTCTTCGGACCAATTCTCGAGCGAGGGAAACCAGGGACCATGGGGGTCGTCGGGCCAGACATTCACGTAAAAGGGCTGATTGGTCGCGGTGGCATGGTCGATGAAGCGGATCGCCTCGCCGACAAACGCCCCCGTGATCTCTGATCGCATCGTCCAGGTGACCGGACTGCCGAGGTTGACCGCGTCGGACCAGATCTGCTTCGGTTCGCGATTCTGGGGGGTGATCGTCAGAGGCAACAGTTTCGCCCCGAGTCCCTCGAAGTTGGTGAGGCTGCGATCGAAGCCGTAGTCGGTGATCGGCGGTGCGTTCGCGACATCGCGCTGGCCGCCCAGGTGCCATTTGCCAAAATGTCCGGTGGCGTAGCCCGAGCGCCGCAGTTCGCGGGCGAGCACGGGCGCAGCCGGGTCCAGCCATTGGGCGACTCCGCGCTCCTGATTTTTCTGCCGATTGTCGAGGTAGGAAGAGATCCGCCAGCGTTGCGGGTACTGGCCCGTGGTCAGGGCGGTGCGCGAGGGGGAGCAGATGGGGGCGTTCACGTAGAAACGCTCGAAGCGCATGCCTTCCGCTGCGAGTTGGTCGAGGGCTTCGGTCTGGATTTCGGTATTGCCGAAGCAGGAAAGATCGCTCCAGCCCATGTCGTCGACGAAGACCATCACCACGTTCGGGCGCGTCGTTTCCGAAATCAGGACCGGCTCGCCGAAGACGGTCTGCGGGTCCTTTGTCTCCGCCATCCAGGCATCAAGCTCCGCCGAGAGGCGCTCGAGGGTCTTCTGATGCTGGGGATCGGTGGCGAGATTGTCTTGTTCCCAGGGGTCGCTGGTGGTGAGATAGAGTTCCCCGGCCGGGCGGGATTGGTAGGCGCGCACCCGTTCCCTCGCCGCCTCGTCGGATGTGGCCTGGTCGAGCCAGCTGTGCCAATACCCGCTGTCGCCCGTGTTCTTGGTGACGTGGGAGAGGAAGCGGAACTCCGGATGCAGGTTGCGGATGTATTTGTTGCCGTCTGTGTCAATGACAGCACGCATCGGATAGACATTGAACCGGCCATCGCCGCTGTGGGTGGTGAAAACGAACCGGCGGTGGGTGTCGGCTTTTCCCAACAACACGGGCAGGAAGGACCGGCCGTCGATCTGGGCGGGCGCCTGGCCACCGGCGGCCTCGATCAGGGTGGGCAGGATGTCAATCCAGGAGACCATCGCGTCGGTGCGCTGGCCGGGGGCGATCCGGCCGGGCCAGCTCACGATCATGGGGGTGCGAGTGCCGTCATCATACAGAGTCCATTTGCCAAAAGGCCACTGCGCTCCGTGATCGCTGGTGTGCAGGAAAAAAGTGTCTTCGCCGAGCACCTGCCGGGCGGTGTCATGGACGAGGCCGAGTTCGCGATCCATTTCCCCGATTGCGGCGACATATCTGGCCCGCCATTCGCGTGTGGACGGGCTGTCGACATGGTTTGGTGGCACCGTCAGAGCAGCGGGGTCGATGCCGTCCTTCGCTTCCGGCCAGGGGACGTGTGGCCAGTTCGTGCCGACGAACAGACAGAGAGGCTGGTCGCTTTTCCGCTCCCGCAGCCACTTCACGGCCTCGGGAATGGCGATATCTTCGTGATAGGTGAAGTGTCGCGCGAGGTCGAAGCCATACTCCGGCGTTTGCACGTAATGCCCCACCTTGCCGAAGGCGACCACTTCGTAGCCAAGTTCCTTCAGGTAGGCGGGGAGCTTCTTGATGTCGGCCTGTGGACGCGAGTGATTTGCCTCCGAGCCGTTCCTGGCCGGCCACATCCCCGTGAGCATAGCCGCCCGGCTCGGGGCGCAACTGGGTGAGGCCACATAGGCGCGGTCAAAGGTCATGCCTGCCGCCGCGAGGCGGTCCATGTTCGGCGTTCGAATGTCCGGCGAGCCATAGACCGACGAATCCCGCAGCGTGTGGTCGTCGGAGAGAAAGACGACGAGGTCGGGTCGCTCGGAGGCCGGAGTGGCGGCGGGCAGGAAGACCAACAGGATGAGAAAGGCCGGAAAGAGACGGTGGAGCAGGGCTTGCATGACGGGGCGATGGTGGGGAATCACGCAGAAGGAAGCAAGGATAGGTTTTACGAAGGGAGCCCGGGGATCATCAAACCAAAACGATGCGAGCCGAATGAGAAGCGGCAAATGCTGAAGAGGGGCGCTGCGGGGGGCGAAGCACGGTTCTGAGTCTCTGTCGGCGCGCTGCCGGAAACGAAAAAAGCCCGGGAGGCGGTGCTCCCGGGCTTTTTCGAAGGGGGTGTTTCCTGGCGGGAAACGGACAGTGTGACCGATCAGGAGAAGAACTGCATGATCGGCTTGCCCTCGGGCAGCATCTCGCCGGTCTTCTCGTCGGCCTTGTGGCCGGCGACCATGAAAGGACGGCCGGACGGCGCGTAGATCACCTTGTCCAACGGGATGCCCATGGCCATCGCGATCGTCGCGTTGAAGTCCTTCGGCTCCACCGGGTTTTCCTCCACGGCGATTCCCAGCTTGTCCGACTTGCCATAGACCTGGCCGCCGACGATGCCGCCACCGGCGAACATGGTCGAGAACACCCGCGGATGGTGGTCGCGGCCGCCATTGGCGTTGATCTTCGGCGTGCGGCCGAACTCGGTGCCCAGCACGATGAGGGTCTTCTCGAACAGGCCTTCCGCCTTCAGGTCCTCGATC
>JAEUHH010000037.1 GCA_016795505.1 Verrucomicrobiales bacterium
TTGAGCAATTGCTGGAGGACGGTAACGTTGGATCGGGCTGGCGGTTTTTTGTTCATACACCCCTACCGAGTGGCAGGGGAACGAAGGGCGCCAGCCCGCTTTTCAGCCTCAATCGCGTCCCTGCTGTGGGACGGCTGTGAATCTGGATCCATCCCCACACCCGCGGTCTGGAGCCCGGCTACACCGAATGGCAGCCGGCCCCGGAAGCCGAAGCGTTGCCCAAGGTGCTGATCATCTCGCCCGATGGCCGGGATAAGTCCGCCACCATTCACCAGGATGCGGACATCTACCGTATCAAGTTGGCCCCGGGAGACTCGATCGATCACCCTCTCGCCGCCGGCCGCGGTCTGTGGCTCCAGTTGATCCGCGGTGAGGCAACCCTTCAAGGCGAAATCCTGCGACCGGGCGATGCCGCCAGCTCGGAGGCGGAGGGCCTTTACCAACTGAAGGCCGGTCCTCAACCGGTCGAGGCCCTGCTCTTTGACCTCGGCTGATGTCCACCGAGAGAAACCGCTGACTCACTCAACGACGTAAACAAAACAACCTTTATCTCTTCCTTCCCAAAATCATGAACATCATCGATGCCATCCACGCCCGCCGCGCCATCAAACACTACGATCCCGAGCACCGTCTCACGGACGACGAGGTGCGCACCCTCCTCACCGCCGCCATGCAGGCTCCCACGGCCTTCAATGTGCAGCACTGGCGCTTCGTCGTCGTTTCCGATGCCGAACTGCGCCGCCAGATCCGGGCGGTCGCGTGGGATCAAGCCCAGGTGACCGACGCCTCGCTGCTCATCGTGATGTGCGCCGACCGGGATGCGTGGAAAAAGGAGCCCGTCCGCTACTGGCGCGACGCCCCGGAGCCGGTCCGGGACTTCCTCGTCCCCGCGATCGGCTCTTACTACGAGGGCCGGGAACAGGTTCAGCGGGACGAGTGCATGCGGAGTTGCGGACTCGCCGGCATGGCGATCATGCTCGCCGCGAAAGGCCTCGGCTATGACTCCTGCCCCATGGACGGCTTTGACTTCGATGCCGTGGCCAAGCTCATCGGCCTGCCCGACGATCACGTCATCTCTTTCATGATCGCCGTGGGCAAGGGCACCCAGCCCGCCTGGCCCAAGCCCGGCCAGCTTTCCTACGACGAGGTCGTCATCCAAAACCGTTTCGCCTGAAATCCCCTGCTTCCAAATCTCACTCTTTTCCGTCACATGAAAAAGTTGCCTCTCATCGCCCGCTACCTGCTTGGCCTCGTCTTTGTGGTCTTTGGCCTCAATTTCTGGCTGAAATTCATCGACATTCCCTCCCCGCCGGCCCTGTCGCCGGCAGCGGCTTTCATGGGAGCCCTCTATGGCAGCGGTTTTCTGACCCTCGTCAAGGTTCTGGAGATCGTCGGCGGTGCCCTGCTGCTCTCGGGTCGCTACGTGAACTTCGCACTGCTGTTGCTGGGGCCGATCGTCGTCAATATTGCCCTCTACCACTTTTTCCTGGTGAAGGACGGCTACGGCATGGCCATCGGTCTGGTGGTGTTGTTGACGATCCTGATCGCAGACCGCAAGGATCTCAGAAAGACGGCTTTTGCCGCCAAATGAGGTCGCTTCGGAAGCCGGGCGGGGCTGTTCCCGTGGCAAAATCGGCGCGGACAAGAGCGAAAAACCGATTGAGCAGGGCGCTGCCTTGCCCGAAAGTCCGCGCCTCATGGCTCCACCCGCCTCCACCCACGCCCGCCACGGGCACAAGCCTCTGCTCATCTTTGACTTCGACGGCACCCTCGCGCAAACGCTCGAGGCCGGGATTGCCATTTTCAATGAAATCAGCCCCAGTTACGGCCTGAAGCCGGTCACCAAGGAGGAAGTGCAGGAGTTGCGGAAGCTCAACACCCGAGCCCTCCTCGACCATGTCGGCGTCTCGCGCCTGATGGCCGTCAAACTGGGCGCACACATCCGGCGCCTCCTCCATGAGCGCATCGAGCGCGTCGCCCTCATCCCCGGCATCGGCGACGCCATCCGAGAACTCTGGAACGAGGGTTTCCGCCTCGGCGTGCTCAGTTCGAACTCCGCCGACAACGTGCGGACTTTTCTCCAGCATCATCATTTGCTCGATTGCTTCGGATTCATCGAGGCCGGAGTCAGCCTGTTCGGCAAGCAGCAACGCATCAAGAACGTGCTCAAGAAGGTCCGGCACAGCCCCACGAATACCATGTATGTCGGCGATGAAACCCGCGACATGGAGGCCGCCCGCCAGGCCGGCGTCTGCTGTCTCGCGGTCTGCTGGGGAGTGAATGGCCGCGAAGCGATGCTCACCGAAGGTCCGGAGTACTGTGTCGAAACGCCGCCCGAGATGGTGATCGCGGCCCGCGACTACGCGCTGAAGAACAACCACTGACCCTGCCCACCCGAGATCATGCCCTCGAAGCCCCTCGTCATCATCACCGGCGCCAGCTCCGGCATCGGCGCCGCCACCGCCCGTCTCTTTTCCGAAGCCGGCCACCCGCTGCTGCTGCTGGCCCGCCGAGTCGAGCCGATGGAGTCGCTTGGCCTGCCCGACTGCCTGTGCCGCGCCGTCGATGTCATGGACCTCGACGGCTTCCGCGCCGCCATCGCCGAAGCCGAGAGCCGCTACGGCCAGACCGACTGTCTGGTGAACAATGCCGGGGTCATGTTCTGCGCCGATCCCGCCCGCCAGAGCGTCGATGAATGGCAGCGCATGATCGATGTGAACATCCGCGGTCTGCTCAACGGCATCCATCTCGTCCTTTCCGGCATGATCGCGCGCCAGGGCGGCACCATCGTAAACATCGGCTCCATCGCAGGCGTAAAGACCTTTCCCAAGCATGCCGTTTACTGCGGCACCAAGTTCGCCGTCCACGCCATCACCGAAACGATCCGCGAGGAAGTCAGCGGCAGCGATGTTCGGTTGGTCAATGTCGCTCCCGGCATGGTCGAAACCGATTTGGTGAACAGTTCGACCGATCAGGACGCCCGCGACGGCTGGTGGTCTTACGCCAACCAGATCGGTGGCGCCCTGAAGCCGGAATCGATCGCCCAGTCCATCCTGTTCGCCTACCAGATGCCCCAGAGCGTCTGCGTGCGGGAGATGATCGTCTGCCCGACCCGTCAGGAACCCTAACGGTCCGGCAAACGGCTCCACACAGCCGGGAGTTTTTCCGAGACCAGGCGCCGGCCCGACTCCGGCAGGATCGTCCGCGTCATCGGTACGATCACGGTGTCCTCGACGAGGTGCCCGGGGTCGCGCCCATACTTGTAGTCATCATGCAGGCTGCCGTCTGGATTCAGTTTCACGTTCGACCGCACCGGATTGACGACGGAAAGAAAAAAGCGGTCTTCCGCCACCGGTGATGGGGCTCCGGGCCCCCTCCGCCGCTTTGCCAAAGCCAGCTCACGGAACAACTGCCGCGCCGTCCACTCCGCCGGATCGACATAGCGGCGCTGTTCCGCGATCCACGGCGCGAATGCCGGGTCACGCCGCAGGGTCGCGAAAGCGACGTCGATCTCCGACTTCACCAGGGGAAAATGGGTGCAACCCAGCACGATGGTCTCCAAAGGCTTCGCCGATCCGTCTGGATGGGCCGCTCGATGGGTCTCGACCAAACGCCTCACATCGCCGGCCACCTGCTCCGGCACCGACTGGCTGCGCGAGGGATCGCCCTCGATCACCGCCGCGAGATCGGCGCTCCCTTGCTGGGTGATCGTCACCACACCGCGACCGGCACGGCCCAGCGTGCTCTGGATGGTCCGCGGATAGACCCCACTGTCACAGGTGCCCACCGTGGCCATCACCGCGATGGCGCCGGTCGATTCCGTCTCCAGCAAACCCCGCGCACCGGCTTCGACCACGCCGACGACGATGACCGGCACATCCCAACGCTTCACCGCCGCCTTGATATCATCCAATCCATAGGCGGTCGCCGTGTTGCAGGCGATCACGATCGCTTTCACCGGCGGCTTGTCGAATCGCGGCCCGGACCAGTCCCGTCCGTCGAAATAGCGGTTGCCCAGCAAGAACAACGCATCTTTCAGGATCAGTTCGCGGAGGTAGTCCGTCCTGCCGGCTTTGGCATAGTTGCCGTAGGGCATGTTGGCCTGATCGCCAAGGTAGAGGAAGCGCTCATCCTCGAAATCGGGCCGGCCATCCGCTCCTGGCTTCAGATCGTCATTGTGGAACGCATCCAGCGTCAGAATGGCCTCCAGCACCGTCAGGCCGCCGATGCCGGAATCGAACACCCCGATCGGCAATTGTGACAAATCGCCGCGATACGACTCCCGATTGAACGAAAAGGCCGCCTTCCCATCGGAATGAGCCGCCACCCGGGCATCCAACCCGGCCCCAAAAGGCTCCTCGGCGCCACTCCACAGCGGCAGACCGAGCATCGCGGCCCAACAGGCCGGCTGAATCCATTTCCTCATGCGAGAATGGAATACCCCAAGCCGCCCCGGTCTGGCAACACCGGGGATGAGTCCCCTCCGCGAGCCGGTGATCCTGCCGTGCCGAGACACGGATCAGGGGGCGCTTGCGGATCCGGTGTCACCGAGGCAGTAGAGCCACTCCTGGCGGTCGTTCCCCTGATTCACCGCCACCCGGGCGAAGACCCGCTGGCCACAAGCAATCAGCGAGGCAAAGGCCTCATTGCCGAGCGTGTTTTCGGCGACCAATTGGAACTGTTCCGGATCGGCCTTGACCACGTAGGTGATTCCCCGCTCATTGGTAAAGTAAAGGTGCCCTCCCGCCAGAATCGGCGACGCACTGACCGGACCACCGAGCCGGGTTTTCCACTTTTCCTCGCCTGTTTTCGCATCCCAGCAGTGGGCGATGCCCCCGTCGTCGATCGCGTAAAGATGGCCCTCATGGACCAGCATCGACTGCTCGTAGCATTTCACGTCGTTTTTCCACAGGACGGTGCCCGACCCATCGGCCCGCACTGCAGCCGTCTCCTTGTTCGGAAAGCCGCCGCTGGCAAACACAATGTCCCCTTCCCAGACAGCCGTGCCACAGGTGGCGAGCGTGACGGCCTCCGCCGCCCAGTTCTGCCGTCCCGTGGCCGGATCGTAGCTCTCCAGCCGCTTGTTTCCCGAGATCACAATCTGATCCCGGCCCGCCACCTTCCGCGCCAGCGCCGGCGTCGAATAGCTCGTCGTGCCGTTCCGCGGAACGCGCCAGCGCTCCTCTCCCGTCAACCGGTCAAAGGCGGCGAGATAACCTTCCTTTTCGAACTCAGACGACACCAAGACCACGTCTCCCGCCAACACCGGTGAAGGGGCATAGCCGAAGCCATACCGGCAAAGATAGGGGCCGGTGTCGCGGGTCCAGATCTTCGCCCCCTTCAGATCGAGAGCCGACAGATGGATGCGACCGCCATTCAGAAAAGCCGCGTAGATCCTTTCGCCGTCACTGCATGGGCTCGGCGTCGCCTGGGAATTCTTCCGATGGATCTCGGTGACGAACCCACCAGTGTGGAGATCACTTCGCCAGCGCTGTTCTCCCGACTGCCGGTCAAAGGCGATCACAGACTGGATCTGGGCCGTCTCATCCGCCGTCGTCAGCACGATCAGGTCACCGACCGCAATCGGCGATGAATGCCCCCGGCCCGGCACCGGCGTCTTCCACACCACATGGGTCGCATCGCTCCACGCTAACACCGGCTTCTCGTCCGGGGCGGCAATGCCGTTTCCGGTAGGTCCGCGCCAGCCCAGCCAATCGCCGGCCGATGCCGGTACTGCGTGCAGGCCGAGAGCCAAAACGAGGAGAGGGGCGATGCGATGCATGTCTTCCTGGGGATGTCTTTTCAAAGCGGGAAAAGGGCCGCCGCTGCGTGCAGCCCCGGCCTTTTGACGGCATTCCGCGCCAGTCATTCACCACGCGATCAAGGAATTCCGCATCCTCTTCACAGTGGCCCCGAAAGGCCCAGGCCACTGATTCGGCGTGATTGCGGAGTTCATCGCCTCACTCCCTCCCGATATCATGAATCTTTCATTACCATGCACTCCCGCACCGCATTTCTGTCCCTGGCCATCTTCTCTTTCGCCTCCCCCATCGTCGGACTGGCGACCGACTGGCCCTCATTCCGCGGCCCCACTGGCAATGGCGTGGTTCCCGCGGAGGAAAATCCGCCGCTGGAATGGAGCGAAAGCCGTTCGCTGCTTTGGCGGACGGAACTCCCCGGCCCCGGCTCATCCAGCCCGATCGTGGTCGGCGACCGGGTCTTCCTCAGTTGCTACAGCGGCTACGGACTCGACAAGAAGGCCCCCGGCGACATATCACAACTCCGTCGCCACGCCCTCTGCCTCAACCGGAAGACCGGCAGCATCCTCTGGGATCAGGTTCTCCCACCGGCTGAGCGTGAGGAGCCCTATCAGGGCGAGTACATCACCACCCACGGCTACGCGTCCGGCACGCCGGCTTCGGATGGCAGCCAGGTCTATTTCTACTTCGCTCATCAGGGACTCCATGCCTTCTCGCTCGACGGAAAAAAAGTCTGGGAGCGCAACCTCGGCACCAAGCCGCACCCGTGGGGCTCCGGGTCGTCGCCCCTCGTCCATGGCAACCTCGTCTTCGTCAATGCCGCCCTCGAGAGCGACACCCTGCACGCCCTCGATTCCCGAACCGGCGAGACCGTCTGGAGCGTCACCGGTTTTCCCAACTCCTGGGGCACACCGGTGCTGGCAAACGTCGCTGGCCGCCAGGAATTGATCGTCAATGCCAGCGGCCGCCTGCGCGCCTTCGATCCCGAGACCGGCCGGGAATGGTGGTCCTGCCAGTCCATCCGGGCGGCGGAGCTGTGCCCCAGCGTGCTCGTGCACGATGGCGTCTGTTACGTGATCGGCCACCCGGGAGGCGAGGCCATCGCCGTCAAAGCGGGCGGAAACGGCGACGTCTCCGCCACCCACGTTCTGTGGCGAATCAAGAAGGGATCCAATGTCAGTTCCCCCGTCTGGCACGATGGCCACCTCTATTTCGTCAACGATTCCCGCGGCACCATCCACTGTCTCAAGGCCGCCGATGGCACGGTCGTCTTCGAGGAGAAAATCTCCCCCGCCCGGGACCGCTGGTATGCCTCACCGGTGCTTTCGCACGGCCGGCTCTACTTCGTCGGCCGCACCAGCGGCACCGTCGTGATCGCGGCAAAGCCGGCCTTCGAAGTCCTCGCGACCAATCGATTTGCCGACGACACCAGCGTATCGAATGCCAGCCCGGCGGTCTCCGGCAACGTCATGTTTCTGCGTTCAGACCGCTACGCCTACGCGGTGGGCGCACGCTGAGTTCCGATCATTCCTCAGCGCATCCGGGCGGCTTCCCGACCGGGCCGGGGGCGCATCCGGCGCAGCACCGGAGCCAGGTCGCGATACAGCGCGAAGCCGAGCGTGACGGCGAAGAACAGCAATCCAAGCGAGAACAACAGGGCAAAAGCAAACACATTCATGGCGGGCAACGGACGCCCTCGGCGCCCGCGAATGAGACGCCCGCCGATCCAACCTTATGCACCCTCATCGCGATCGAAGCGAATCCGATCCGGCGAGATCGCCCCGCCCGACACGATGAACGTCATCGCCTCGTCGAGCGTCCAGTCCGTCGAAACGATCCGGTCGACCGGCACGATCTCCAGGTAGCCGGAGGTCGGGTTTGGCGTCGTCGGCACATAGACCGCCGCCAGTTCGCGCCCGGTCCGGTCATCGCGGAATGTGCGGGTAACCAAACCCACCGTCTTCATTTCCTCGGATGGAAAGTTGATCAACACCACCCGCTGGACATTACCCCGTGGCTTGTCCCTCAGCACCGCAATGAGCTTTTTCACCGAGCCATAGATCGTTTTCACGAACGGAATCCGGTCCAGCACCCCTTCGAAAAAGCCGAAAAGCCGGCGCCCGATCACATTGGTCGTGAACCATCCCAGCAACACGAGCGACACCACCACCAGCGCCACCGCCACGATGGAGCGCGTCGCCTCGCTTTCCAGGATCTCGACCATCCGGGGAAAC
This sequence comes from Verrucomicrobiales bacterium, assembly GCA_016795505.1. GTDB lineage: Bacteria > Verrucomicrobiota > Verrucomicrobiia > Verrucomicrobiales > DEV007 > JAEUHH01. Next base: position 7,994 of record JAEUHH010000037.1, read on the forward strand.
CGCGGGCCGATCGCCTTCGCCACCGCCTCCACCAGCGGCGTGCCAATGCCCGAGAGCAGTCCAAAGAGGAAGGACAAAACCAGCCACGTGATCCACAGGGGAATGATCGAGATCAAGCCGGTGAGGAAATACCGTCTCAGCGGGCTGTGATGGGAACGCGGTGGCACAGAGTCGGAACGATTCATGGAGGTCGGTGGACGCACCTTGCCACCACGAAATCAGGCCCGCAACCGCTGCTCGATCCGACGCCAATCCGCACCGGAGCAACTCAGGTCCCGCAGAAAGTCACCTTCACCTCCTCATGCGGCAGCGGCGGCTGCTCATATTCGACCGCTTCGGGCTGCTCCTCGCAGGGCCGTGCCAGCACCCGATGGAGCTGATGAAAGGGCTCGAAATCCCCCCGCCGCCCGGCCTGAATCGCCGCCTCGATGCGGTGATTGCGCGGAATGAAAATCGGATTGGCCAGCCGCATCCGCTCCTGGCGGGCCTCCGTGCTTCCCCCATCCCGCTCGGCCCGCGCCTGCCACAGCCCGAGCCAGCGCCGCACCGGCTCGGGATCGGAAAACAGCGACAGAAAACCCGCTTCCCCGTCCCCGACCACCGTCTGCGTCAGGCGCCGGAAAGTCAGCGTGAAATCCGTCTCCTGTTCCGTCATCAGGTCCAGCAACTCGTGAACCAGCTTCACATCGTCTCGATCTCTAAGCGCATTCAGTCCCAACTTCGCGGAAAACACCTCGCCCCAGGCAGCCTGAAAAAGCGAAGGATACCGGCGCAACACCTCGCCGGCCACATCGGTCGCCTCCTCTTCATCCTCCGCCAGCAGCGGCAGCAGCGCCTCAGCCAGACGGGTCAGATTCCAGTGCGCGATGGCCGGCTGATTCGCATAGGCATAACGTCCCTGCTCATCAATGAAACTGAACTTCCGCGCCGGATGGTAGTCATCCATGAAAGCGCACGGCCCATAGTCGATCGTCTCGCCCGACAGGCTCATGTTGTCGGTGTTCATCACGCCATGGATGAACCCCAGTCCCAGCCACCGGGCCACCAGGGCGGCCTGGCGCTCCACCACGCCCTCCAGCAGTGCGACCGCCAGATTCGGCGCATCGGCGGACTCCGGATAGTGCCTCGCCACCGCATACCGCACCAGACTGGCCAGATGCTCGATCTCACCGCGTGACGAAAAATACTCCACCGTTCCGATGCGCAGGTGCGACCGCGCCACCCTGGTGAAGACGCCGCCCGGCTCGACCGCCTCGCGGAAGACCGTATCGCCCGACCAAACCGCCGCCAGCGCCCGCGTCGTCGGCACTCCGAGTGCCGCCATCGCCTCCGACACCAGATACTCCCGCAGCACCGGCCCCAGAGCCGAGCGCCCGTCACCACGACGCGAGAAAGGCGTCGGTCCCGCGCCCTTCAGTTGGATGTCATGCCGGACACCGGCATCATCCACCACCTCACCCAGCAGGATCGCCCTCCCATCACCCAACCGGGGCGAAAAGCCGCCGAACTGATGTCCCGAATACGCCATCGCAATCGGCTCCGCCCCGGCCGGATTCGCATTCCCCGCCAGATAAGCCAACCCCTCGTCCGAGTCGAGTGTCGCACTGTCGATGCCCAGCCTGTCCGCCAGATCACGATTCAGGGCGATCCAGCGCGGTTCCCGGACGGGCGTGGGGTTCACCCGGGCAAAAAACGCCTCCGGCAGCCGGGCGTAGGTGTTATCGAAGGAGAATGGCATCGTTTGAGAGAGACCCAAGAGGCCGGCCGTTTCCGATCAAACAGGGTCTGATCGCCGATGAAACCCTGTTTGATCGGCAAGTCAACCCGGCTCCGGCTTCTCTTTGCGGATTGATTGCCTCATCTCACGCCCCACAACTGCCGCAGCAGCTTCGTCATCGCCGGATCGTGTTGTGAAAGCTCCTCGTTCGTGAAGGGAAAGAAATCGTTCTTGGAGAAGAGGGCCTCGGTCGTCTCGGCAAAATATTCCTGGGGATTCGTCATCGCATAGGCGCGCTCAAAGGTGTTCGGCTTCGAGCCGCCGTGGCGTCGCTCGACCTTCTCGTATCCCCCGCTCTTTTTCGCCGACTCGTAGGCGAGCCGGAGATCAGGATTGGCGAAGCCCATCGGCACGACGCGGTGGTGATAAGCGTGAGCCAACTCGTGCAGGGCGAAATTCGGCATCCGATCCATTTCCTCCTCAAAGTGGAGGGTGTTGGTGAACTCGATGCCGCGCACCATCGACGGATCGCGGCCGTTCTCCTTGAGCCAGTCCGCACCCGGATGATACTCGGCTCGATGGCCGACGCCGGGATACGCGGGATTGAAATACAGGGGCACTTTTCGCAGTTCGCCGAGGGCCGCAGCGGGAACGACCCTCGTTATCTCGCCCAATTGCACTTCGAGCAGGCCGAGCGCCTTCTCCGTGGTGGCGGCTTCGTTCTCGAGGAGGTCGCGATGCACATGGACCTGCCAGCCGAGGATCGCGCGGGTCTCGCGGACCGGCTTCGCGTTGGCATTGGCATTCGCTTTCTGGCCTCGGGTTTCGGCATTTCGCCGGATCGCGGCCTTTGCCTCCACGAGTCGCTCCGGCCAGACAAAGGTCGGAGCCTTCTCCGGATCATAACCGGCGAGATGTCCATTCAGCCGCGTCTGCGGCTTGGTGTATTTCAGTTCCGTGTCGCCGAAGACCTCGCGGCAGAGCGCGGCGAGGCCGACATCGTAGGCGACGAGTTCGGCGCGGGTGTTGACGTGGTTGTGGTCGTGGTCGTTCTCGCGATTGTTGTCGAACCACGACTGCACGCCCTCGGCGAAATACTCGTGATGGTTCACCCCGGCGTATTTGCCCTTCCACAGTCCCCGTTTCATCGCCGCGACGTAGGCGGCCTTAAGGCGATCGTCAAAGGTGGGATCGACGTTGTTCAGTCCCCGCAGGTGGATGTTGTGGGCAAACTCGTGGATGAGGATGCTCTCGGTCGAGTAGGGATCGCCGGGATAAGCGAGCAGATTTTCCTCCCCGCAGGAGCAATAGGGATCGGTCGCGCTTCCCCCGAGGCCGCGGGCGCGGGCATCCCAGTAGTCCTTTCCGTCGATGCCGGGAAAGGCCGGGTGCGGTTTCTCCCCGAGCCTCGTGAACTCGGGCAGGTCCGTCGTGAATTCATTCCAGGCATGGATGCAGAGGCGGGAGCCGCTCGCGATCATCGCCTCGCGCACGTCGGGCCGCTTGGCGAGCATCAGGTCGATGAGGTAGGCCGCTTCCTTCAGCGCGTAGGGATCGACCTTCGCGGAGGCAACGATGGGATAACCATTCGCTTCGATCCGCTGGCTATAAAAGGCGGGGATGCCGCCGACCCGGTGAGCCTGCACTAGCAGGCGGCTCTCGATGATGGTCTCGGAGCCCGTGGCGTCGACGATGGCGAAGCGATGCCCGATCGTCGTGGTGATGAGGGTGTCTTTGTGAGGATCGACGGTGCCGTTGGGGACCCGCTCGGTGTCCGACTTCAGCCAATGGATTTCGACCTGCCGGTCAGTGCCGTTGATGATCTGGAGTTGGGGGCGCGGGGGTGCGGTGAATGCGACCGGGACGGCGGAAAGGAGGACAACGAGCGGGAGCGATCGAAGAGGGTTCATTCCGTGATTAAAGAGGGTTTCATCGGCGCCGGGCCCGACAACCGCTCCTGTGCTATCACCGGTAGGGCGAAATGCCAACGGGAATCCGCTGCCCTGCTCAACTCTCCAACCCGCCGAGCGTCCCCGTGCTGCTGGCGAAGCGGTCCGCCTCGACGCCGAGGCCCTGGAGCATCGACACGAAGAGATTCGCCAGGGGCGTGTTGTTCGTCTCGTCGAAGGCGAGGTGGCCGCCGTGTTTGAAGCCGCCTCCGGCGAGGATGACGGGCAGGTTGCGGTTGCTGTGGGAGTTCGCGTTGCCGAGGCAACTGCCGTAGAGGATCTGGGTGCGGTCGAGCAAGGTGCCCCCGGTTTCCGCGACACCGGCGAAGGCGGTGAGCAGCTCGCCGAAGGCGGTCATCTGCGCCTCCTCGATCTTGCGGAGTTCGGCGATCTTCTCCGGCTCGTTGCCATGGTGGGTGAGCCCGTGGGTCTCGTTCTTTACTCCGGGCACGTGCGGGACGACGGAGAAGGTGCTGAGGTTCAGCGTCACGACACGGGTGCTGTCGGTCTGGAGGGCGAGGCGGACGAGGTCGAACATCAGCTTCGAGCGCGCGATGACCTGATTGGCGTCGGCGATGTCTTTCGGCTGCGGATAATCCACCACGGGTTTGGGACGGTTTTCCCACTCGATGTTGCGCTGGAGCCGTCCCTCCAGTTCACGCACGCTCTGGAAATACTGGTCGAGCCGGGCGCGGTCCTCCGGGGCGGCTTTTGCCTTGAGGCGTTGCGCCTTGTCGAGGATGAGATCGAGCACGCTGCCCCCCGCCTCGATGCGGCGCATCGTCGCGGCCTTTTCCTCGGGCGTGCCCGCGACAAAGAGACGGCGGTAGAGTCGCTCCGCGCTTTTTTCGGCCGGCAGCATCACGCCCGAGCGCGAGATCGCGATGGAGTCGCCGTAGTGCTCGCCGTTGCTCACCGAGATCGCGAGGGAGGGAAAACGCGTCTCCAAACCAAGGTGCTCCGCCGCGAGTTGGTCGAGCGAGAGGCTGTTGCGGAAGGTCGGCTGTCCCGGATGCGGGGCGCCGCTGAGGAAACACTGGCCCGCGTGGTGATTCCCATCCACCGCCGGGATGCGAGAGCCCCGCGAAGGTGGTGAAACGCGGGCGATGGGCGGCGAGGAGATCGAGATAGGGGCTGGAGGCCCCGCCCGCCCCAGGAAAGAAAAACCGCGGCATCATTCCCAGCGGCACATGGATCGCGAAGAGACGCTGCGGCGGCAAGGCCTCGGCGGCCCGGCCGATCGACGGCAGCGCGAGACAGGCGCCGGCGGCGCGAAGGAAATGGCGGCGATTCATGGGGGTGGAATTTGGAGAGGGGAATGGGGAAAGCGCGTGCAAGGAACGCTTGGCGTTACGGAAGATACGATGTGTGCGGGAAAATCTCGACAGGGAAGGGCAGAGGAAAGGGGGCAGGGGAATGGGTGAAAAGAACATTCCCCTGTCCCTGCTCGCTCGGAAGACCGGGTTCTTCCTGCAAAACGATTCCGCTATGGTCGGTCGAGCGCGATCCGGGCCGTCACGAGTCTAAGGAGTTCCTCCGCTTGCGGACCCGATACGGATCGGATCACAGATTCGGGGACGACGCATTCCCGGAAGGTCTGTCCCGGGGGAAACTGATCGCGGGTGAGGTCGAACTCACTGCCGTCGGGAAGCCGGTTCCAGGCATGCCGCTGGATCGGGTCGGAATGGGGCAGCACCTCGGCGAGGATGATCTCACCCCCGAAGTAATGGCGGATGACGAAGGCACTGGTCCAGCATTGTCCCGCGGATGGACAGTCCGCAGACCACGCCGCCGGTGCATGGGCGGTCTCGGCGCCCCAGGAGGAGCGGATCGCCGCGGCGACCTGTGCGAGAGTTGGCGGTTCGTCCATGTGGGTGTTGGGGTGAAGAACGGAAGGAAAAGCGAACCTTGGCGAATGGCCAGTCGCTTTTTGAAGGACGGGGGAAGCATCGGAACGGAAATTGATAGGACTTTTCTGCCGTGCGTCCGTGCGGACGTGAGTGCCGTCAAAGTCTCGCCGAACGACGCGGAATGCGGTCCCAGGGGAATGGGGGAACAGAACAGAGTATTCCTTTGTCCCAATTCCCCTGTCCCTAAACACGAATGCGACTGAGGTTTTCGGTTGTCACGACCGGCGAATCGAACACCTCAACCGATCCACTCGGCAGTGGCTCTCCGACTTCCCGGCGACCAGATGCAGAAGGCATCACAGCCATTAGCCGGTGGTGTCTTCGCTCCGCTCCTCAACCACCGGCTGTGATGCCTCCGGCATCTCTTCAATGGGGCGGCGCGTTTCGCGATCACCCGTTTCCACGACAACACGGTCCCGCCAAAAGACGCGCGAACCGGGCTGACCAACGGATCGCGTCACCCCCGCAGCGCGGCGGTGAGGGCGTCGAGCTCTTCCCGGACATCGGCGGCCTCGCTCACGGTCTGCGCGATCTCGGTCTTCACCGCCTCGCGGAAACGCTTCCGCAAACGATGAACCGCCACCTTCACGGCATCGACGCTGATGCCGAGAGTCGCCGCAGCGGCGGCCTGGTCGGTGCCGGCATCGGCGGTCAGCCAGGGATGCAAGGTCTCGAACTGGGCGGATTTCCCTTCGGCCCGCATCTCCGATTCGAGCCTCTCCATCGCGCGCTCCAGCACGGTGAGCGCCCACTGACGGTCGAAGGCCCGGTCGGGCGATTCGATGCCGCCGTCCGCGATTTCAGCGCCATCGTCGAGGCCGGAATGCTCCGCCCCACCGCCCCGCTTGGCCGAGAGGGCGCGGTCGCGACGATCCGCGGCGAAATGTTTCAGGGCGCCGAGGAGGTAACTGCGGAACCGGCCCCGCCCGGGCCGTGCGCCGTCGATCGCACCGCCCTCGAGCAAGCGCGCGAAAAAATCGTGGGCCAGCTCGCGCGCCGCATCCTCGTCACGACCCTCCCGCCTCAAAAAAGCCACCACCGGCGCGTAGTAGGCCTCGCAGAGCTCGCTCAAAGCGACCGACGCCTCCGTGTCCCCGCCGCGCGAGCGCGCGACGAGGGTCCAGCGGGTCTCGTGGAAGGAGGAAGTCATGATTTTCCCTTCGTGTCCGGCGTGAAATGCGAGAACACCAATTTACCGATCACCTTTTCCCACGTCACGGAAAACGCATCATCCCGACCGGCGCGCCGGAGGACGAGACCATCTTTCCCGACCTCCTCGACCCGGGCGGTCCAGGGTTGGCCGGTGTCATGTTCGTAGACGATGAGATCGCCTGCGGAAAATCCGGTATCGAGTTTCCACGCGGTCCAGTGGCTGCCCTTGGCGACCCCGGGCTCGACGGAATTCGGGATGCGATATGCTTCGAGCAGGAAGCTCCGGATGAAAAACGCCACCACCACGGCGATGACCACCTTCCCGGCGAACGTGGCCAAGCGCGAAGGCCGCGTCTCCGGCCCCTTCACCGGATGATGGCGCAGCCATGACCTCACCGAAAGAAGAGTGGCCGCGGCCGAGAAAAGGGAGAGCGCGAGGAGCGCCCACGGATAGCCGTCCTGATGCCGCGGCAGTTGGAAGAATCCCGCCAGGCCCGCGCAGAGAATGACGAGCGACCAGATGAGGGAGACCTTGCCCGCATGCGCGTTCGCCGCATACCAGCGCTCGTCGGAGATCATCGTGGAGGAAAGGCGCAGTCCATAGAACGGGTTCACCGGCACCATCTTCAGCCACAGGGGCAGGGCGAGGAGAAACAGAAACAGACCGATGAAGGTCACGGCCGAAGGCACGAGGACCCACGGAGTCGCCGGCCCCGCCGCATCGATCAAGACGCGCATGAGTCCGGCCCACACCGCGCCGATCACGATCATGGCGGGCACGGCCCAGAAGATCCGCTTCGAGAAGCGGGCATCGGGAGAGCCTCCGGCTTCCACCGCCGCCTGCTGCCGTCCCCACGTCTGGGCACACCCGATGAAGGTGCTCACCGGCAACGAGGCGAGAACGAGGAGGTAGACCCAGCTCTTGGTCGAATGGAGCGCGAGCGTCGATCGCGGCATCGATGTTATTTCCTCCATCACCCCGGCCGCGTGAACGACGATCCCGTAGCCTTGGTGGGCGAGGACGAGGGCGCCGATGCCATGCCATCCCGCCACCAGTCCTCCGACCGCATCGTATCCGGCCGCCAATCCGCCGAGCGCGAAGGTCCCGAGACCGAGCCCTCCATAGGCCAGCAACAATCCGAGCGCGAGGCCACCGAAGGAGACCACTCCGATCCCCACGCCCCCGAAGGCCACGAGCCCCATCGCGACTCCGCCGAAGGCAAACCAGCCGCGCGCCACGCCGCCGAAAGCGAAGACGCCGCGCGCCCTCCTGCCGACCGCGACGAAGCCATGCGCCTCACGCGTTGTGCCTGTGTCAGGATCGGTGCCGCCGGTGACATGCAGCAGCGGGAGCCCGCAAAACCGGCGCTTCGACCGGTATTCGAAGGGTTCGCCCGCGCGGGTCCACCTCGTGCGGGTGGCCTCGGGCGCGCCGCCGGCTCCCGCCACCTGGGTCTTGAATTCGTTCACGCTCTGCTGGCGGCGCGAGCGTTCCTTCGCGAGCGCACGGAAGACGATCTCGTCGATGATCCCGCCGACGCCGGCGAGCTCCGACGGCGCCGCGAAACGGCCAAGGGGCAGCTCGCCGGTGAGCATCTCGTAGAAGACCACGCCAAGCGAGTAGATGTCGGCGCGGTGATCGACGCTGGCGGGCTCCTCGATCTGCTCGGGAGCCATGTAGGGTGCGGTGCCGAGCTTCGCTCCGCACTGGGTGAGCAGCACGGCGTCGCCGCCTTTTTCATCGAGGATCTTCGCGATGCCGAAGTCGGCGATCTTTACCGTGCCTTTCGTGTCGAGGAGGATGTTCTCGGGCTTGATGTCGCGGTGCAGCACTCCCCGGGTGTGGGCGAACTGGATCGCGTCGCAGATACCCGGGATGATGCCGAGCGCCTGCTCGGGCGTGAAGCGTCCCGCGCGCATCGCCTGGCGCAGGTTCACTCCATCGACATACTCCATGATCAGATAAGCGAAGCCGCCGCTCGCTCCGAATTCATGCACGGTGACGATGTGAGGGTGGCTCAGCCTCGCGAGGACGCGCCCCTCGCGGTTGAAGCGCTCGGTGAAGCCGGGCGTGGCCGCGAGCGACTTCGGCAACACCTTCAGCGCGACGATACGGTCGAGCTTCGGTTGCCGGGCCTTGAAGACCGCGCTCATGCCGCCGTGGCCGATGAGCCCGAGGATCTCCAGATCGGGAAAGGCGGCGGCGATTTCATCGAGGGATGGCAGGTCGGTGCGATCGAGCGGCGGTGTGTCGGCACCATCCCCGGTGGGCATGGCGGCGGCGGCGAAGAGGTCGGCCGGATCGTGGCCGCGGAGGGGATCGGGGGATGATGGATTCATGTCACCCTCTTCCTGAGGAAAGCCGGCGCGAAGGTTACCATGAATTTTCCAAGCTGATGGAGAATCCGGAGCATCAGGTACCGGCCGCCCGTTCGTTTCCTTCAAACGCGAAGTTTTCCAGGGTGCGCCGGGCCTCGTCTTCATCAATCACCGAAATCGCGAAGCCGACGTGGACCAGCACGTAGTCGCCGGGGCGGGCGTCGGGGGTGCAGGCGAGCTGGATTTCCCGGACGATGCCCGCGAAGGAAACGCGTCCGGTGCGGAACAACGGATCGTCCGTTTCTTTCACCTCGAGCAACTGACCTGGAATCGCCAGACACATGTTTCTAGGGGAGGAAATCCTGGAATCGGGCCGAGGCCACGACCGCCTGGCCTGCGGCAAGACCGCCGTCGTTCGGTGGCAACCGACGCGGCCACAGGGGAGTAAATCCCTCCGCACGGAGCCCTGCAACCGTCAATTCCAACAGAGGCACATTTTGGAAACAACCGCCGCCAAGCACGACGGTCGCCTTTTCTTCCCGGCGGGCGACATCGAGAACGAGGTCGGAAAGCGCGGTAATGAAGTGCTTGGCGATCCAGGAAACGGGAATGGAACGCCCGAGATCGTCGAGCAGGCTCCGGATCACCGGCTCCCAGTCCAGCGACCCGTCTTCTCCGCGGGGAATCGAGTAGCCATTGAGCGGAACGGGCGACTTCCCGGCCACGAACTCCACTTCCATCGCGGCCTGGCCTTCGAACTCGTTCCGCCATCGCAGGCCGAGCAGCGCGGCGACGGCATCGAAGAGGCGGCCGACGCTGGAGGTATGAGGCGTGTTGATGCCGCGTCCGATCTGCGTGTGCGCGACGGCGAGTTCCTCTCGGGTGAAAGCGGCCGCGAGCGGGGTTCCGGCCACGGAAATGCCGGCCTCGTAGAGCAACCCGAGCGCGGCATAACGGGGCTCCCGGATCGCCCGCTCGCCTCCGGGCAAGGGGAACGGACGCAGGTGGGCGATGCGTTTGAAGTCGGACCGGGTCGCCAGCAAAAACTCGCCGCCCCAGATCGTGCCATCGGTGCCGTATCCGGTGCCGTCCCAGACGACACCGAGGACTTCCTCATCCACATCGTGCTCGGCGAGACAGGCGGCGACATGCGCGTGGTGGTGCTGCACGGGAATGACCGGCAATCCCATCCCGGAGGCCAGACCGGTGCCGTGATAGCCGGGGTGCGGGTCGCAGGCCACGGCACGCGGCTGGATGCCGCAGAGGGCGGGAAAGTCGCGGCATTGGTTGAGAAGCGAGAGCTGCGCGGTTTCGGCTCCGAGATCGCCGATGTGCTGCCCGCAACGGATGCCAAACGGGCCGCTGACCGCGAGCGCGCATTTTTGATCGCCACCGAGGGCGAGCACGGGGGGATACCTCCCCGGCAGTGTGAGCGGCGCGTAGCCGCGGGCACCGCGCAGCACCAGTTCGCTCCCGAGCGCGACCCGTACCACGGAATCATCCACCGGGCGGGCGATGGGACGATCGTGGATCAGGAACGCATCCGCGATGCCGCGGAGACGTTGGATGGCCTCGTCGTTGTCGGTGCAGAGCGGCTCGCCGGAGAGATTGCCGCTGGTGGCGATGACCGGAAAGCCCAAACGCCTCATCAGGAGATGATGCAGTGGCGACGAGGGCAGCATGACGCCGAGGGTGGGATTGCCGGGGGCGATGAGATCGGGCAAGCCGCCGCTTTTTCGCCGCAGGATGACGATCGGCGATCGGGGCGAGCCCAACAGATCCTCCTCGGGCGGCGACAGATCGCAGTGCCCGCGCACGGTCCCGGGATCGGGCATCATCAGGGCGAAAGGTTTGGCGGGGCGGTGTTTGCGTGCGCGAAGCGTGCGGATCGTCCCGACGGAGCGCGCGTCGGCGATCAGTTGGAAACCGCCGACACCCTTCACGGCGATGATGTGGCCCGATTCGACGGCCCGCGCGGCTTGTTCGAGAGCCTCGCCGCCTAGGGCGAGCCGGCTCCCCGCGGCATCGGTGAACTCGAGCCTTGGTCCGCATTGCGGGCAGGCGTTGGGCTGCGCATGGAAGCGGCGGTCGCCGGGCGCTTCGTACTCGCCGCGACACTCCGGGCACATGACAAAGCCGCGCATCGTGGTGCGCTCGCGGTCATAGGGCAGCGCCAGCACGATGCTGAAACGCGGACCGCATCGGGTGCAGTTGATGAAGGGGTAGGCGTGCCGACGGTTCGCGGGATCGAAGAGCTCGCCGAGGCAGTCGGAACAGGGGGCGAGATCGGGCATGATCTCCGCGTTGCCGGCGCCAGTCCCGTCGCTGGAGGCGAGCAGGTGAAAGTCGTCGCCGCCTTGCACGGCCAAGCGCGTGACGGTGATGTCGCGGACTTCGGCATGAGGCGGCCCTTCCCGGCGCACCCGGTGCAAAAATCCGGCGCACGCCTCCGCCCCGCCCTCGATTTCAACGACCAGTCCGGAGCTGGTGTTGCGGGCATGGCCCGCCAGTCTCAACTCCACGGCCAGACGATGCACGAAAGGCCGGAAACCGACGCCCTGCACGCGGCCAACGATCTCGAGATGATGCCGTTGGCGCGGAATCATTCACGGAGCCCCCTCCACCTCCAGTTCGATGTTCTTGAGCAGCACCTGCTGCGCGTTGGGATCATCCATGTCCTCGGAGAGTTCGATATCCAGCCAGGCGCCCTCGGCGACGGTGCCGCGCGAGAACATCTCGAAGTAATCGGCGAAACGGTCCTTCGACAGATGACTCAGCGCCCCGAGCCACACCCCGACAGCCACCGCGCGCCCGCCGCCATTCGATTTCACGACCGAGTCGATTTTGGCGAGAAGGTTGTTGATGAGCGCAAGTTCATGCATGGGATTTTACCTCGGTTTCGATCTGCCGCACCGCGTCCGCCACCCCGCTCTCCACCTCCGGGCTCAGAGTCGCGCCGTGCTCGAAATTCGTTCCTTCAATCCCGAAGACGATCACTTTCGGCGGCAGGGTCCCGAGCGAGCGGGACAATTCCACCGCCTCGGCGACTCCGAAGGCGTGGGTGGAGCAGTGCAGGAACGCGGCGGGCAGTGGCCGGGTGGAAGCGTCGAGCCTGGTCACGGTTCCGGCTGGCGCGCCGGATTGCGCAGCATCAGCGAGCAGCACCACGTTCGCGTCCCTCCATCGCTCCATGAGCGACGCGGTTTCGCCGCCCGACTCATGCACGTTTTCCATTCCACGCCCTCGCAGCCTTCGCGCAACGTGCAGGCCTGCCGCGTCATCGCCGCGCAGGGCGTTGCCGACGCCAATGACGAGGACGCGGCTCATGAGGAGATCTCCTCGCGGTGGATTCTGAGAAAGTGCGTCGCGCAGGAGATGCAGGGATCGTAGTTGCGGATCGCCTGCTCGCACTGCCACTGGAGCTTGTCGTCGTCGAGATGCAGATAGCCGGGCACCAGTCGGCGGAGATCGTCCTCGATGGTTTTTTGGTTCTGTGAGGTCGGCGGCACGATCTTGGCCTCGGCAATGTCGCCCTGCCCGTCCACCCGGTATCGGTGATAGAGCAAGCCGCGCGGCGCCTCGGTGCAGCCGTAGCCGGTACCCCCGCCGGCATTCACCTCAACCGACGGAGGATCCGGCGGCTCGTATTGGGAAAGGACTCGCAGCGCTTCCTCGCAGGCGTAGAGCATCTCGACACTGCGAATGATAATACTGCGGAAGGGATTGCGGCAGGCCGGGGCCATGCCCACCTCACGGGCCAGCGATTGGCAGCGGGGGGTGAGTTTTTCGAAGTTCAGCGCAAAGCGCGCCATCGGCCCGACGAAGTAGGCGCCGTGGCCCTTGCGCACGGAATGCAGCGCGTTGGTGTAGGGCACGTGCTCCTCCTCGAAGTGCTCCTCGTACTCGGCGATGGCGATGTCGAGGCCGCGGTTCGAGACGATGCGGCCTTCGTTCATCGGATACTCGCCGGGATGGGAGAGGCTCACCAGCTCGTAGTCCTGCCCGAAGTCGGGAAAAGGCAGGTTCGCCGTCCAGCGGATCGTTTTCTCGGCGGCGTCGGCGGCCCATTTCAGATCCTCCTCCAGTTTGGCGAAATCGCGCTTGCGCGGGGCTTTGTAAAAGCCGCCGACCTTCACGTTCACGGGATGCACCTCGCGGCCGCCGAGGACGTTGCCGATGTCGTTGCCGACCTTTTTCAGCTTCAGCCCCATCTCGACGACTTCCCGGTGATCCTTGGCCATCTCGATGGCACTGGGGTAGCCGAGGAAATCCGGCGCATGCAGCATGAAAACATGGAGGCCGTGGCTCTCGATCCATTCGCCGCAATAGAGCAGGCGTCGCAGCTCGCGCAGTTGGCCGGTCACGCGCACGCCGGCGGCGTCCTCCATGGCATGACAGGAACTCATCTGGTAGGCGACCGGGCAGATGCCGCAGATGCGCGCGGTGATGTCCGGCGCCTCGCGAAAGGGACGCCCGCGGAGGAAGGCCTCGAAGAAACGCGGCGGCTCGAAGATCTTGAGCTGCACATCCTCGACGAGGCCATCCTTCACGCGCACGTGCATCGCGCCCTCGCCTTCGACGCGGGCGAGGTAGTCCACCTTGATGGTGCGGCTGTTCCGGGGTGGTGGCGGAGTGGGGTCAGGGCTCATGTCTGTCGCTCTCTTCACGGAAGGGTGGGGCGTAGCCGTTGTAGGAACGATAGGCCCGCAGGATGTCGCGGTCCGGCACGCCCATGGCGGTCCATTGGGAGGAAAGCGCGGCGGGGTTGGGTGACTCCATCGGGCCGAAGCAGCCGTAGCAACCGCGGTTGTAAGCCGGGCAGATCGCGCCGCAGCCAGCCTGGGTGACCGGGCCGAGGCAGGGCGTGCCGTGCGCGACCATGACGCAGGGATTGCCGCGCAGCTTGCACTCCACGCACACGCTGTGCGCGGAGACGAGCGGCTTGCGGCGATGGAGAAAGGCCAGCACGACCTCCACAAGCTGGTGTTTGTTCACCGGACAGCCGCGCAGTTCGAAGTCCACCGGCACATGATGGGCGATCGGCGTGGAGGTGGCGAGCGTCTCGAGATACTCGGGCTTGGCATAGACGACGGAGGCCATCTCGCCCACGTCCTGCCAGTTGCGCAGCGCCTGGATGCCGCCGGCGGTGGCGCAGGCGCCGATGGTGACGAGATACTTCGACTGCGCCCGCACTTCGCGGATGCGCCCGGCATCGTGCGCCGTGGTGATGGATCCTTCGACGAGCGACAGATCATAGGGCCCGTCCACGACCCGGCGGGTGGCCTCGGCGAAGTTGGCGATTTCGATGGCATCGGCCACGGCGAGCAATTCGTCCTCGCAGTCGAGGAGACTGAGCTGGCAGCCGTCGCACGAGGCGAACTTCCAGACAGCGAGCTTCGGTCTTGATGAGGCGGCGGCGCTCATACTTCGCGGTGGGAAAACCAGTGGCGGATGCGGTCGTGGCGGAAGACGGGGCCATCCCGGCAGATGAACTCCGGGCCGAACTGGCAGTGTCCGCACAAGCCGACGGCACATTTCATGTTTCGCTCGAGCGTGACGAAGATGCGTGCCTCCGGCAAGCCGATCCTGGCCATTTCCACGGCGGTGAAACGCATCATGATCTCCGGCCCACAGACCATGGCGACGGCGTTGGCGGGATCGAATCGCGCGCGCGGGATGAGCGTGGTCACCACACCGACATGATGATGCCAGTCAGCGTCCGCGCGATCCACCGTGAGCTGCACCTCGGTGTCCGGCTCCTGCATCCAAGAGTGAAGTTCGTCATGGAAAATGACATCCGCCGGGCTTCGCGCCCCGGCGAGGATGACGATGCGCCCGTAATCGGCTCGATGCGAGAACACCTGCAAAATCGCGGGCCGCAGTGGCGCGAGGCCGATGCCACCGGCCACAAACACCAGATCGCGCCCACGCACCTGCTGCATCGGCCACGGGCTGCCGAAGGGACCGCGCAAGCCGACGACACTACCCGGTGCGAGGCGGTCCAGCGCACTCGTCACCGCGCCGACACGTCGTATCGTGTGAACGAGCACCCCGCCATCCTCCGGCGATCCGCTGATGGAGATGGCGCTCTCTCCCGTGCCGAAGGCATAGAGCATGTTGAACTGCCCGGGAGCAAAGGACCGCATCACACCGCCGTCGGCTGGCCGCAGCGCGATGGTGAAGGTATCCGCCGTTTCCTGGTTCCGCGACACGACGACGTAAGGCTCCGGCAACATCGAGACAGCCTTCGGCGCCTCAGGATCGGGGTCATCGAAGCAGGTGCTCATGGTATGGTGGGGAGTGCGGGACCGCAGTAAAGATCCATCAACTGCAGGCGCGTGGCCTCCAGACGGTCCGCCATCAGCGTGGAGAAACGTTTCATCATCTCGTAACCGAAGCGAGGGTCGTTTTCGCATTTGTTGCGCAGGCAACGTCCATCAATGGAGAATGCGCGCACCTCCGACACCGCGCGCAGATCGAAGTGCCAATGATAGGGTGGAACCAGCCACGACCAGCCCACGACATCGCCGTCATCGGCGGTTTGCAGCCGCTGCGTCCCGCCCAAGGGCGAGGGCATCTCCATCGCGAGCCGACCCTCGCGGATAAGGAAAAACTCGTCGGCGGGCGTGCCTTGTTTGGCGACCAATTTTCCCGCGCGATAGCGGACATTTTTCGCGCAGCCACTGATGAGCTGGATCGTGGCATCCTCCATTTCGGCGAAGAAGGGATGTTTGCGGAGAATGGGTTCGAGGGTTGTACTCATGGCTGGGAAGGTGACGGGGTGATGGGATGGTCCCGAAAGGCGGCAATTTCCTGCGTGAGATCGATTCCGACTGGGCACCAAGTGATGCATCGACCGCAGCCGACGCAGCCGGAGGAGCCGAACTGGTCGTGCCAGGTAGAAAGCTTGTGGGTGAGCCACTGGCGGTAGCGGGATTTCCCGGACTGGCGCGCGCTTCCGCCGTGCATCCAAGTGAAGTCCAGGGTGAAGCACGAGTCCCAGCGCCGCCAGCGCTCGGCGTGGTCGCCGGTTAGGTCCGCCACGTCCTCCACCGTGGTGCAGAAACAGGTTGGGCAGACCAGAGTGCAGTTCGCGCAGGTGAGGCAACGCTGCGCGACGTCATCCCAGCGGGGGTGCTCCAAGTTTTCCAACAGCAGCTCGCGCACGCCCTCCGCGTTCATGCGGCGGCCCATCGTCGCTGCGGTCTGATCGACTCGTTGTTTTGCGGCGGACACCTCGGTTTCGCCAGCCGGAGTCACCGGCAGCCCAGCGAGCACCTCGCGACCTTCGTCGCTCCCAGCGGTAAGAATGAAATAGTGTCGCTCCTCTTCGATGACCTCGGTCAGGGCGAGATCGTGCGGCGTGCGATCCGTCACCTGCGGCCCCGTGCCCATGGACACACAAAAGCACGTGCCGCCCGCCACGCCGCAGCTCACGCCGATGGAGAAAACGCGCTTCCGCCGCCGCTCGTAGTGCGTGTCCGCCACGCCGCTGCCGAGAAAAACCCGGTCCTGGATCGTCATCGCATGCAGTTCACACGATCTCACGCCGAGAAAGGCGTAGCGCTCGGGCTCGGCGTCATCGCCATCGGAAAAGGACATTCTACCCGAGGCATCGCGGTCGGCTTTGACGAGACGAAGGCGCGGGGGATGCAGGTATTGCTTCCACGACTGCGCTCCCACGGCATAACCGAAGAGCGCCGCGTCGTCCCGCCGCTTCAGACGGTAGCGCCCGCCTTCCTGTTCGTCGGTCCAGCCGACCGGCAGGTCCTCCGCGCGGGACACCTCGTCATAGACGATCGTGCCTTCGCTCACGGTTGGCCCGACCACCTTGTAGCCACGCCGCGCCAGCGCCTCGAGCAGCGTGTCGAAATGCTCGCGAAGCAGCAGAACGGGAGGTTCGGTGGTCATCGAATTAACAAATCCGTGGGAGTTGTTCCCCGTGCAGCATCTCTACCACCCGGTGGGTGCCGATGAGGGATTCAAGCACAACCGTGCCTTTCCCGCCGCCCTCGACCTGTCCAATTCTCACCGCATTTTGCGAAACGGGAAATCGCCGCAGCACCGCGAGCGCCGCATCCATGTTTGCGGCGGGAAGGATCACGATCATGCGACCCTCGTTCGCCACATGGAGCGGATCGAGGCCGAGCATCTCGCAGGCACCGCGCACCTGCGGCTCCACCGGGATGTCCTTTTCGCGGATGCGGGCGGAGAGACCGGAATCGCGCATCAGCTCCTTCAGCGCAGCGGCGAGTCCGCCGCGGGTGAGATCGCGCAGGCAATGCACGGGTAGCCCGGCTTCCAACAAGGCCAGCACCGGCTCGTGCAGCGGCGCGGAGTCGCTCTGCAGCGTCGTTTCAAACTCCAGTCCCTCCCTGGCAGCGAGCACCGCGATGCCGTGACGGCCGATGTCGCCGCTCAGCAGGATGGCATCGCCCTCACGAATGCTCGCTGGACCGATCTCGAGCGTATGCTCGACGACCCCGATGGCGGCAGTGTTGATAAAAAGACCATCCCCTTTACCGCGATCCACCACCTTCGTGTCGCCGGTGACGACGCGGATGCCCGCCGCATCGGCAGCCCGCCGCAGCGACCCCAGAACGCGGCGCAATTCCTCCAGCGGCAGGCCTTCTTCGAGGATCAACCCGACGCTCAGGTGCAGCGGACGCGCCCCACACATCGCGAGATCGTTCACCGCGCCATGCACCGCGAGCGAGCCGATGTCGCCACCGGGAAAAAAGCGCGGCCGCACCACATACGAGTCCGTGGTGAAGGCCAGTCGCGCGCCCCCCGCCGTGAAGACCGCGCCGTCATGATACCCCCCGGCGGAGTCGCCGAGCGCCGGAAAAACGACCTGCTCCAGGAGGCGGTGCATCATCACCCCGCCGCTGCCGTGGCCGAGTTGCACGGTGGCGCCCTCATCGAGCGGCACGGGGCAGGCGATCATGCCGGCACCTCCGTTTCCGACCGGCGATAACGATGGTAGGCGGCGCAGGCACCCTTATCGGAGACCATCGTGGCCCCCAGCGGATGCTCCGGCGTGCAGCGCATGCCAAAGTGCGGGCATTGCTCCGGCTTCTTTCGCCCCTGCAGGATCAGTCCACTGATGCACCCCGAATCGGCCTCCGGCGTGTGGCTTTGCTCCAGGCCGAATCGGCCCAAGGCATCAAAGTCAGCATAGGCCTCCGACAACCCCAGCCCGCTTTCCGGAATGCCGCCGATGCCACGCCACTCCCGCGGGATGATGCGGAAGACCTCGCGAATGAGCTGTTGGGCCGGTGCATTGCCTTCGCGACGCACCCAGCGGGAGTACGGATTCTCCACCCCGGCGCGGCCCTCCTCGAGTTGCCGCACGCACAGCAGCACGCCTTGCAGGATGTCCACCGGCTCGAAGCCCGTGACCACGACCGGCACGCGGAAACGTCGCGCAATGGGAAGGTATTCCTCCCAGCCCATGATGGCGCAGACATGCCCGGCGGCGAGAAAACCCTGCACGCGATTGTCCGGCGCGGAGAGCACTGCCTCCATCGCGGGCGGCACGAGGACATGGGAACAGAGGATGGAAAAGTTTCTCACGCCGCGGGCCTTGGCCTGATGCACCGCCATCGCGTTCGCCGGAGCGGTGGTCTCGAAGCCGACCGCGAAAAACACCACTTCGCGCTCCGGATTGGTAACGGCGAGCTGCAGCGCATCCATCGGCGAATAGACGACCCGCACATCCCCGCCTTCGGATTTTGCGCGGAAGAGATCATCCCGCGTGCCCGGCACGCGCAGCATGTCACCGAACGAAGTCAGAATCACGCCTGGCCGGCGCGCGATGGCGATGGCTGCATCGATGAGATGCGCGGGCGTCACGCAGACCGGGCAGCCCGGCCCATGGACGAGCGTGATCTGCTGTGGCAGCAGCGTGTCGATGCCGAAACGCACGATCGAGTGAGTCTGTCCGCCGCACACCTCCATGATCGTCCAGGGCCGTGTGACCACCCCCGCGACGGCGTCCGCGAGACGTCGCACGGACTCACTGTCGCGATATTCGTCGAGGTGTTTCATGGATTCGGCGACGTGACCTGCGGCGGCAGTTTGAGGGGTTGAAACACGACTCTTGCCTTTTCGTAGGACCAGTCCTCCGTCGCAAGCAACTCCTGGATCATGGGATCGACCGTCACACGGACGAAACCCTCCCCGATTTGCACCGGAAAATGCAGGTTTCCGATCTTCCAACCCACCAGTGCCGCCAGCGCCACCGTTGGCGTGGCGATTTGAAAGACCGGCTCCTCCTGTTGCGCGATCACATAATCGGCGTCGTCAGTCTGATGAATGACGCAGCCATTTTTCAGCCGCGACTCCAGATCGAAGTCAAACGCCGTCCCGTCCTCCGCCACCCCCTGCCAGCGCCGCTTCAGAAAGAGGTGACGTTCGATGAACAGGGACACCCGCTCGCCTTCGGGCCGCAGCGAGTGTTCCGCCAGCATCTGTCGCACGACCATCATTCCAGCGAAACGCGCAGCGCGGCCAACAAGACTCCGATGACAACAACCGTGGTTCCGGCAAGACGCACCGCCATCGGCTGTCCTTTCCAAAGCACGCCGCCCAGAGGCACCAACGAGAGCGTCAAAAGCCACGGAGTCGGGAAAAAAACCGACACATATCCCGCGGTCACCGCCGAAACCATGGCTAGGCCTGGCCCGCGACCCGCCATGGCCACCAGCCCTCCCGCGACCAGCATCGTCAGCCAATGATCCAAGTCCGTGAACGGGTGCGCTGCGGCGGATAAAAATGCCTCGACGTCGAACTCATCCACCTCCTCCGGAGGATGCACATGACCGGGATGCGCATGGAGCGCATCGCAGCAGAAAAGGAGCAGCAGGACGACCAGACGTGGTGGAGGCAGCATGGGTCGCATGGTTTCAGTTTAGCAGTTTGACGTCCTTTGCCAAGTAATCGCCCCCCCTGGCGAGCACCGGGGGTGCGGGAGCCTCCGATGATCGCGGCTATCTCCGGATCGAAGGCGAATCGGACTCAGGTACCTTGCTTCTTCCAACGCTCGAAATCTCGTCATCGTCGTGACTCAGCTCAACCGGAATGCCTGTCCAATGCCCCCCTCACGCGCCCGTTCGAGGACGAGATGGCCGAGCGCGATGTCGCAGATCGCCATGCCGATGGGAATCGCCACGATGCGCTCCTCGTCGCTGTCCCGCGGGCTCTTTTTCCCCGCGACGATGTCGCCGATCGTGGAATGCACGGGAGGGATGCCGCCGGCAAACTCGGGGTTGTCCTCGCCGCGCTCGTTCTTCCGCCCGATGGAAATTTTCTGAAAGTATTCAACCAGCGGGATGTCGTCGACAATGAACTTGTCGGCCTGATGGAGAGCTGCCGCGGTGTAGGCGCAGCCACCCTCGATGCCAACGCCGAAGGCCCCCGCCTGAAACCATTCGGGCCGGATGATCTGCTCGTCGCCATTGGTGCAGGTCGAGATGACGTGCGCTCCCTCCAGCGCCGCCTGCGCCGACTCGCAGGGCATGAACTCGCCAGTAAAGCAGGAGTTTTCGCGGGCACGACCGGCGAGAGCGGCGGCCGCGCCGGGACGCACATCGTAGAGACGCACTCGCCGGATGCCGGGCAGCGCGTGGAGGAGGAAACGCAGGTGCATGCCGCCCTGGAACCCGCATCCCAGCAAAGCCAACTCCGTGGCATCGGCACGGGCGCAGCGGCTTGCGATCACGGTGCTCACGGCGGCAGTGCGCAACCCGGTGAGGTAGGCGCAATCCATCACCGCGAGCGGGATACCGGTGTCCACATCGTTGCACACCTGGATTCCGGTGACATTCGGAAGGCCGATCGAGGGGTTCTTGGCGAATCCACCCACCCATTTCAGACCGCAGGCACCGAGCTGCTTGAGATAAGCCGGCATGGCGTGGATGAAATTATCGGGGTCGGTGCCGGTGGGGTGCACGCCTATCTTCGGATGCATCTCATAGGTGCCTTCGGAGTGCTCGCGCATCGCCTGCACCACCGCCCCGAGCACCTCGTCCGGGCCAAGGTCAAGTTGGACGATGTCGGACTGTGAGAGAAGAAGGATCTCGATGGGGTTCATTCGAGGCAGTCTGCCAGCGGGCAGCCAGGGAAACTGCGCAGGATCTGGGATTCTGTGATCATTCCTTGTCAGAAAATGTCCCCGGACCCGACGAAGCTTGGGCAACAATCCAACTGCCCCTCAACCCGGCCCCACAGGGCGGCGAGAGAACGGAAGGGTTTGAAAAGGCGATTTCTTGCTGCCCCTGCAGAGCCTCCAGCACATGGATCAGATGCAGGGGCGGTCTCAGCGGAGTCGAAATCCACCACCGCGAACACAGGGTCTGCCAGGGGTCGATTGATAGGGCATTCATGGGCGGCATTCGGGTGTGACTACTCGACAGGCGCGATTGTGTCCCGATGACGGCCAAACCGCAGCCATTTCTCCAATTCGACCACCCCAAAGGACAGCAAAGCGACACCCAGTATGCGCAACCAGGCTCCGCCATCGAGCGGCGCGGTGTGGAAAAGGCGGTTCATAAAGGGCGCATAAGTGAACAGCATCTGCGCGCCGATCATGCCCGCCGCGCCGAGGAGGGCGAGGCGATTGGTGAACAAGCCCACGTAAAAGACCGAGTGATTCAGCGATCGGCAGCTAAAGAGATAGGCCACTTCCACCATGACGATCACATTGATCACCGCTGTGCGCGCTGCGGAGATGGATTCACCGCCGACCCTGGTTTCGAAAAAATAGAGCCAGTAGCCGCCGATGATCATGATGAGGGAGATGAGGCCGGTGTGCCGCCGCGCGCGGTGACGACATTGAGGCCGTGTTCGTTTTGCCTTCGGAACACCTCGGCGGCATCGAGGCCGCGCTGGCAGTCGGTCTGGAGCAACTGCACCACCTCGGACATTCCGAGCTGATGCCAGAGCGAGGCGGAGTTTTGGGATGATGACATCACGACTTCTGGTTAGTAGTGAGTAATTTCGAGAGAAAATTCTGCCCATCGCGGGCGCGAGAGAGGGTATCGGCGATGGTTTCGCTTTCCGGAGCGGACATCTCGATGATGAATCCTCCACCAAAATCGTGGCGCTGGAGTTCCCCGATGACCCATGGCCAGTCGATGGCTCCATCGCCGGGGATAAGGTGCGCGTCCCAGTCGCCATGATTGTCGTTGATGTGGACCAACTTGAGGTGTCCTGAGAGTTTGTGGATCACGCTGCCGAGATCACCGCTGAGATGGGCGTGGCCGGTGTCCAGGCACGTGCCCACGGTACACGTGCTGATCTCGCCCAGTAAATACATCATGTCACTGGTGCGCCCGAAGAGCAGATGCGGCAGCATGTTCTCCAGCAGGAGCCGCACGCCCACTCGGCAGCAGTACGCGGCCACTTCATTGAGCGAAAGGGCCGCGTGGCGCATTCGTTCAAGGAACTCATCCTCTGGAGGCCTGCCTTCCCGCTCCGGCCCGGGGTGCAGCACCACGTTCTCCGCGCCAATCAAGGCCGCGGCGCGGCACGCCGCCGTGAGTTCCGCCACCGCAGCTGCGCGAACCCCGTCATCCGGGGAGGTGATGTCGATACGTTCCGCAAACGGGGCATGGAAAGAGTAAGGGCGCAGCCCCAGCGAGCGCATCGCCTTTCCCGCCTGCCGCACCTCATCCTCACGGTGGTAATCGAGGTGCTTCGGAAAGGAGCAAACCTCGATGAGTTCGAATCCTCCGGCGCGGATCTCCGCGAGCACATCGAAGATGCGGTGACGCCAGAAACAACCGGTCGACAAGCCGATGGGCCAGGATGAAGTCATGAGGAATGAGGGGATTGAATTTTGCGAAGCGTGGGCGCGAGCGTGCAGGCATCGCCTCCCGTCGGTGGAAAGCAGAATCCTTTTTCCTGGGTGGAGGTACAATTCAGATCCACGAGCGAATCCAGTCCGGTGTCGAGCATCCCGGCGAACAACCGGGTGTAGAAATCCGCCCGGATCGCCGGCACATAGTCGCCCCAGTTCACCCCCAATTGAAGGCCGGATTCTCATACTTGGAACGGACAAGTCCTGCAATGTGCCTCGGGTGCCAGCCTTCCGCCAGCAGGCAGCGGGTGAGAAGTTGAATGCCGGCCGGCTTCAATAGAAGGTCGTTGGGCCAGACCAGCAAATGCCGCGCGCAGGGCGGGAGGGTTTCGAGCGGAGTGCGATCGTAGGTTTCGTGCCAGCGTTCTCTCGGATCGTGCCGGTCGGCGTGGAAAAATTCGTGGAAACAGCGCAGGGGAGAGGCGAGATACTCATCCAGGAGGCGCGTGGTGCCGGCCGATTGCTCGGGAATTCGCACGCAGGCCCGGCGGGCGAGATCCCGCACATCCGCGTCCACCTGCCGCACTTTGATGGCCTGACGGATGTCAATCTCGTGCAGCGGAATGGCGCGAAAGGCGGGTATTTGCCCCTCGAGACCCAGCGAGCGGGCCATCCCGTTGACCCATGGTTTAAGATAGTTGGTAAATGGCATGCGTATCATCCGGGTATGCAGCGGGTCACCATACTCGGAGATGTCGATGGAAACGATCTCCCGTTTCCGGGTAGTGCAGGGTTCCACCTGCACGGCGGTGATCGTCACAGGAATCTTGGAAAGCGGCGCGGCGGCGGTCTTCACTCGATGCGCCAGGTACTCCATGAGCAGCGCCAGACCCGCAAACCCGCGCTGGGCATTGGCGTCTATCGCCTCCCGAAAGGGCGCGGGCACCCGTTCGACGCAACTGTCCAGCAACTCCGGCGCCGGGCAAAGTGCAGAAATACGTCCCGCCACCTCGGAGTCACGCCTGACGCGCCAAACGAAATGATGACCCTGCCCCGTGATCAGGTGCAAGGGCCTGATGCCCTGCTCAAGCAGCAAGGTCTGGATCGCATTCACCGCCGGCTCCTGAAGGTCGAAGGCACGCCACGGATCCACGAAGGCTTCGGCGGGCGAGTCGAAATTCACATACTCAATATCCAGATGCAGCAGCAACGAGTCCGTGTCCGCGAAGGAGCGCGCCAAATCCAGCTCGCTGGATAGAAGCTGGTCCAGATCGGCTGGGCGGCGCAACTGTTCCCGATCGAACCGGCAGCCGTCCGACGGAGTGACGTAAGTCGCCGTCGCGCGCTCCAGCGTGTCGCCGCCGAGAAACTCAATCAACCGACAGCGCACCGCTGGATCTGAATAGACAGAGGGCATGTCATTCTCCTCTGAGTTGCGACTCTGCCTCCAGCCAATGCCGCATCTCTTCGCCCGACGGGCGACCCTCGTTCACATAAATGAAATAAGCGCGGGTGGCGATCTCCAGATGAGTGACCTCCCTTTCAAACCGGGGCGGCGAGGGGCCCGCGACAGGCCGCTTGCGGACCTGCGCGCGTGCCGCTTTGTGGGACACGGCGGATTTCTTCTTGAATTTCACTGAAGGAACGGCCCCGGTGTCCCGGCTGCCTTTGGTGTTGGGCTGGTTTTTTTTGGTGTTCTTCATGGCGTTGATGTGAGAGCGGTATCCTGCCGGGAAAGAGCACGATGCCCCCCGCGCCGGTCTCAGGAAGGCGGAGAATGAAATCGATCGCTTCGACCTGGCTCCCTTTCTCCGCAGTGACGAGCCATTGGAACAACCTGTCCGGGAGCAGTATCCGCCGACCCAGTATCTCCAGTTCCGCTCGGGTGCCATTTTGGCGGATGAGCCGTATGTTTTGATCGCCGGAAAGCTGGCGCGCGATCACCCGGCTGATGCAGTTGGCCGTAGTGCTGTCGCTGAGGTCCTTGTCGTAGGCGTCGAGCATCGCCTCCACGTCGGTGACGTCGATCCGGCAAAAAAGGCGCCCTGTCGGCACTCTTGTCGAGCTAAGGTTCTCCGTCATGACTTCTATGACGTGAAAGCCGGCCCGCAACCAGGCCTCTTCTTGGCATTCTCTCCGCGCCTGTTGCCCGGCTGGGAAAGCGGTGCCTCTGTTTCGGGAAGCAGATCTCGCTCAACGCGCCCCGTGATTCCGAACCGTGCTGGACGGGTGCGAGAGTGCCAGGGCCGCGAAAGAATGGGCATGGCGGAGAACCCTTCACTCAAGGGTCGGAGCGTTCTTTCAATCGCCGACTCGCACCTCCACGGCACTGCGGCCCAATTTTTCGAGCAGCCGCTTGAAATGCAGCAGCGGCCACCAGCGGTAGAGACCAATCTCCAGCGGCTTCCACATGGCGACCCAGCCCGCGATCGTCAATCCTTCGCGGACGATTCCCTGCCAGTGCTCTTGATCGGCAGCCAGAAAACTGGCGAGAATCTGGCAGGAAACCAGGAATAACAGGCCGATCAAAAGGCTGATTCGCCCCTCCCGCAGCAACTGCTTGAATTCGCGGAGTGTCATATCGGCTCGATAGCGAAAGTAGTGCTGGAAGGAGGTGGCGATGAGTTCCTCCGCTTGAGCCATTCCATCGGGCCGCTTCGCGAGGTGGACGACGATGCGGATCAGGGAACGCTTCGGACATTCCTGCGCCCAGCTCACGATGAACTGCTCGGCGTCCCGGTCCAGATCTCGCTCGTGAAAGGGCGAGGGATCCATCGAATTGAAGAGTTGGTGAATATCCGAAACCTTCAGCTCGATCAGATGCGGAGGATTGGCGGTCATGGCGGATGGTTTCATCTTGGCAGGCACCCTGCTATGGCAGGGCGAATCATTCATTGAAAGCGAGCGATGGGGCAAGCGCATTTCGAAAGCTCCGCTTTTGGCGGAGCTGTCCCGCCGGGCTTGCCGGTGTGGCGCTGGTCGGGAAAACTATTCAGCCTTTTCGAGGCATCCTTTCTCTTGCCGCCGTTGGGCCGGGTTGAAGGGGTTCATTACTTTTTTGCTCCAAGACCCATCAATCCCGACCGAATCGATGGCTCAAACAAAAGGGCTTGAAAATGCAGCAAATTCCTGCCAGTTAGGATCAACAAATCAGAAAACAAACAACTCTATGAATCCATCCATGCCTGAGAATCAACCGACGGGCGGGGCTCCGCCGCAAAGCCAGCCTCAGGAATCCGACCTGACGGCTTTCGACCCGCACCTAAAAATGGAGCGCATCCTAGTGCCGGTAGACTTTACCCCAGCATCGTTGCATGCGTTGCGTTATGCTAGGCGAATGGCGAAAAAGTTCGGCGGGACGATCACTCTCCTGCACGTGGTGGACTGCGGTGTTCTCTCGGACGGAATGGACAAGGCGCTACTCGTCAAATCAAGTGAGGAAGTCGCGCGGGATGCGGTCGGTCAACTGGAAGAACTGGCGGCGGGCGAAATCGGCCAGATGATTCCACACACAACAGAGGTGCGCGTGGGGAAGCCGTCCGAGGAAATCATCCGGGCTGCAGAGGCACTGGACAGCGATATGGTGATCCTCGCCGTTCATGAGTACAAAGGGCTCCAGCGGATTATCCATCGGCACACTTCCAGTCATATTGAAAAAAAAGCTCACTGCGCGGTTCTCACCTTGCATTGCGATGAAGCGGGGGAAATTGAGCCGAAGCTATGGAAGGGCAAGGCGACGTCCCGCATCGGAGAATTGGTGGGGCAGATATTCGTGAAGGCTTTCGGAACACCAAATGATTAGAGCCTGTTCTCAACCTTAGCAGTTTGGTGAAAACCCTATTAAAGTGGACCCCGATTCGTAGAATTGGGAATGTTCGATGAAATTATCGGGGTCGGTGCCGGTGGGGTGCACGCCTATCTTCGGATGCATCTCATAGGTGCCTTCGGAGTGCTCGCGCATCGCCTGCACCACCGCCCCGAGCACCTCGTCCGGGCCAAGGTCGAGTTGGACGATGTCGGACTGTGAGAGAAGAAGGATCTCGATGGGGTTCATTCGAGGCAGCCTGCCAGCGGGCCGCCAGGGAAACTGCGCAGGATCTGGGATTCTGTGATCGTTCCTTGTCAGGAAATGTGCCTTGTCGGAACAAGGTCATATCAAAACCGCAATCGATGTCTCGAAGCAAAGCTCTCACCGGCGGGGCGGCCTACGGCTTTCAGGCTCTGCCGAAGTGGGGAGATCCAAATCGCAAAAAACCGGCGAACACGGTCCGAGCACTCACTTCCCCAAGGTGATCCGCGCCGAACAAATGTCGCTGTAGAGCTCGCCGGGCGAGCCTTTCTTCTGCGCCCAGACCGCGACGAGGGTGCCATCGGCCAGTTCGGTTAGCGTGGGATAGCAGATCGACCAGCCGCTTTCTTTACTGGGCCTGTCGGCGAGGAGCGTGGGCTCGCTCCAGGTCGCGCCTTCGTCACGCGAGGTGCGGATCATGAGGGGGAAGCGCAGCGGATCGGGACCGGGATTGTAGGTGAGGACGAGGGTGCCGTCGCGGGTGCACAGGAGGTGGGAGGCACTCGAGGTGGAGGCGAGGCCTGTCTTTTCCGCGGCGCTCCACGTTTCGCCCCGGTCACGGCTGATGGAACGCCAGAGCTGGCCGTCCTTGGTGCGCAGGATCATGTGGATCGGGCCGGACTTCGACTCGGCGATGGTCGGCTCGCCACCCTGACCGTCGGGATTGGCGACCGCGCCGTGGCGTGTCCAGGTCGCGCCTCCATCGCGCGATTTCAAGACTCCTCCGTTTTTGGTCCCCCGAAGGTGCAGCGGCACGAGCAGTTCGCCGGTGGACAAGCGGATGCCGTTGGAGCGGGTCGTGTGATTGGGCTGATCCAGTTTCACCGGTTCGGTCCAGGTCTTCGCGGAGTCGCCGCTGCGGCGGAAGTAAACGTCGAGTTTCGGATGTATCGCGGAGAAAAAGAGAAAGGTCTCGTTTTCCGCGACGAACAAGGCCGGATCAAAGTCCGCCGCGCCCTCGAAGTCCTGCAGGATCGTCGGTGCGCCCCAGGTGCGGCCGCCATCGGCGGAAAAGGCCTGCACGAGCCGCTGCGAGACCGCGCCCTCGGACGGGGAGGAAAACCACGCGGCCATGACCCGTCCATCCGGCAGGGCGGCGACGCTCGGACCGAAGTTGTAGCCCGAAGTGTTCGCCGGATCTTCGGGATCGATACCCGTGTGCCGGACGACGACGGCCCGGTCGGTGATGGTGATCGGCGATTCCGCGCGAAGCGTGGCGGGAAAGACGAGAGCGAGGATCGAAAAAAGAGTGAGGCGGGCGATCATGGGCATGGGGTGGGACGGGGAACGGGGCAAGTCGATACCAACGATACCTTCCTTTGTCCCCACTCTTTTCTCCAAAAATGGCGGACGGAAAAAGACCGGTTTGTCGGCTAGAGCACGGGTGCCGCGCGGAGCACGAAGATCGGATCGGACATGGGAATGTGGACAAGGGAATACCAACCTTTCATTCCTTTTTCCCGGATAGCACGGCAGGATGCGATCGTTTCGCCAGAACGGACACTTCCTTTGAAAACGATGCCGGAGGCATCTCAGCGATTAGCCGGTGGTTGAGGAGCGGAGCGACGACACCACCGGATCCGCGTGTAATTGAATCCGGGCATCTCGGCAGGGATGCCAGCCACCCCGCCGTGGCCGCGAATCCCACCCGACGCCCCGGATGCTGGCATCCCTGCCGGGATGCGGATGAGAAGCGATGCAAACCGGCGGTATCGCTCGTGCCTCGCTCAACCGCCGGCTAATGGCTTCGATGCCTCCGGCATCTTCTTGTGATACGGCCCTGAGACTCTGCCGACATAAGGCCATGATCCTCTGTCCATCCGGCGGACCAAAATAGGGCAGGAATCAGGGCCGCACCCATTTCGCCAACCCTCACTCATCCCTCGCCCCCGGAAATCCCGGTCCGCCTCCGGCGACGTAACCGCGGCTCGTTCCCTTCTCGTCCGGACTCACCCAAAAGGCGAAGAGTTCCCCGTTTTCGACCGTGAAACGGATCCGAACCGGCGTTTCGGCGAGCGACGAGAGATCGTCCACGCCCTTCCAGGTGAGGCGCTGTTTCGTGCCATCGGCCGCGGCGTCGGTGGCGACGGCGTTTTCGAGGGTAAACGGAGCAATGGGCCGGCCCTCCCCGTCGAGGACCTCGGCGCGGAGGCGCCCTTTGGCATTGACGAAGAGATGCCGGCCTGTGAAGCGCACGGGCTCGGTCATGAGGGTACCCGTGCCTGACATCGAGGCAAATCCGTCGCGCCTGAGCCGGGCGATGCCGGTGGCCCCGTTCGCATAGAGACCGCCCCAGACGTAGTATTTCTCGGTGTTGGCCGGATCTCCGGCGAAGGCTCCGTAGGGAAACAGCAGTTCATCCCCGACGACGAGGCATCCGCCACCGACGGAGGAGAGGTAACCGCGGTCCCAGCTTCCCGCCTCGCCGGTGCCGCCGAGGAAGGTCTCGCGGGAACGGCTCCAGTGGAAGCCATCGCGGCTGAAGGCGACCTCCAGGTCGGTGCGCTTCGGTTTGCCCTCGGCGGCGCATTCTTCGTTGGTCGGGCCGCTCAAGATCTCGAAGAGGCCGAGCATCAGACTCTCGTAGGGCGTCGCGTCGATCTTGTAGATCTGCGGCAGTGACGAGTTGCCGAGTTCGATCTCCGCGGAGGCGGCCTTCGTGGTTTCGCGGAGGTCGGCGGGCTGCTCGCTCATCCAGTAGACCGGCGGCCGCTCCGCCATGGCCTCGCCCGCGGCGGAGAAAAAGTCCCGCGTTTCCCAATAGGCCCGGGCGCGCTCGTAGCGACCGTCGGAATGCTGGAGGTGGATGCGGTGACTGAAGACCCAGACCTTGCGGAAGGGATTGTAGAACATCGTCGTGTTGTCCTTCGAGTGTTTCGTCCGGCCGCGCAGGGTCCAGTGGATGCCATCGGGCGAGGCGAGGAGGAGCAGGCCGGGGTTGTAGTTGTCCAGCTTCGTGCCGCGGGCACCGGTGCGGCAGAACATCGTCGCCTTGAAGCGTTCGTCCGGCGTCGTCGCCTCGTGATCGAGCCACACCGACACGGTGTCGCGTCGCCAGAGGTCGTTCTCTTTGAGCATGACCTGGTTCGTGCCGGGAAAGACATCTAGTTCGGGCCGTTCCCAGCGCAGGCCATCATCGCTCACCGCGAGCGCGGTCGAGTCGTACCAGCCCGAGGAATACCAGAGCAGGAAGCGCTTCGTCTTCGGATCGTAGAAACAGCCGTCGCTGAAGGGCGCGGCCATCGGGGTGCGCGTGATGCCGGTTTCCCAAGGCTTTTCGGGTTTGAGCACCGGATTCGACGGATCCTTCACCGGCCGATGCCAGACGCGCTTCAGGGTCGTCTCCGCGATGAGAAAGTCGTCCACGAACAGCTGCCGTCCCACGTCGATCGGGATGACCGCGGGCTTCGCCTTCAGATACGGCGGGTCGGGTGGGTCGCCGGGCTTGGTAAAGGTCTGCAAGGGCGGCCTGCCCGCGTCGCCTCCGATCCGGGGCGGCCATTCGTCGGGAAGGACGATGCCATTGGGCAGGGTTTCGGCGTGGATCACCGAAGCCAGGCAGAAACTCCACACGATCCAATGCGTTTTCATGCGAGCCACTTCGCGAACCAAGCCCACGCATCCTCCTGGCGTTCGGCATTGAACTCGTGGGGACGCTCTTCGATGAGGCTCTTGAAATGGTCCGGCACACCGGCCTTGGCGTAGCACTTCGCGAGCTTGTCGTGCGCGGCGCGCACGCCGTCGGGCTCGAAGAGGGCGTCCTCGATCCCGTTGATGACCATCAGCGGTCTCGGCATCGCGAGCGAGGCGATGTCGGGATGATCGAGGTGGCGGTAGATGCCGGGAATGAGCTTCGTATGACCGATCGTGCTGCGCACGTGTTTGGCGAGCTGATGGGGAAAGGAGCACATCCATCCGCACACCACCGCCGCCCGGATGCGTTCATCGAGCGCCGCGAGATAGGCACTGCGCAGTCCGCCGACACTGTGTCCGACGCAGCCGATGCGCTGCGAGTCGACCTCCGGACGCGTCACCAGGTAATCGACCGTGCGGAGGTCGTCCCAGGCGATGATTCCCGCCCAGGTCACGCCGGCGCTCATCAGGGTGCGGCCCATGAGCTGCTCGCTGGCGCTGCTGCGCTGGTTGAACTTCGTCACCGCATCACTGCTAATGCCCGCGGGGCGATCCTTCCACTCCGGCGGATCATCCTCGAGCACCATGCGCCGCTCGCCCCAGAAAAACATGTCGATGGTGATCACCACATAACCCCGCCGCACCAACTCGGTGCCGATGGCCTTCTTCCCGTAGAATTCCCGCATCTCGATCAGGGTGGGATGCACCTCGTCGCCTTCGAGCTCCCGTTCACGGCCCCAGAGGTAATGGCCGCCGTGCGAATGCAGCAGGACCACCGCAGGCGCGGGTTTCGTCAGGCCTTTCGGAATCAGAACCGTGCCGGGCACGCGGAAGACCGGGGTCGTGTTGAAGCGGACTTCCTCGCGGACGTAATCGCCGCAGTCCTGCCGCGAAACCACTTCCACCTGGGGATCGACGGGTTCCGGCGCGTAGTGCAGCAGTTCCCGCATCTTCGCGCGGACCGTCGTCCGCCAGGACGCGAGATCGGCGTGCTCCTCCCTCAGAAAGGACAACGGCACCTCGCCCTGCGGCTTCAATTTCTGGATGAAAACATCGAGCGTGCCCGTGTGCGGCCCCGCTTTCGGCGGCGGCGGACTCATCACGTAGCGGATCTCGGGTTTCGGGGCTTCCTGCCCGTGGACGGAAGCGGCTGCGGCGGTGCCCGCGAGGGTGGTGAGAAATGTGCGTCGTCGGGTCATGGGTGGCAGAATCGCGGAGCGGAGGCAGCGGGGCAAGGGGGGACGGGATGGCGTGATCAATGCAGCGAAATCCGTTAGGAAGAATTTCCTTGTCTCTTTTTCCATGTCCACTACCCGAAAGTGCGAGCGGACTCTTTGACATTCGCCGTTTATCCCCCGGCTCCGATAAGCGCACTCTCGGGCCGACATCGCCAAAAACAAATCGAAGGGACCACGGCTCCGCGATTAAACGAATCCGCAGAGTCTATGCCTCCATCGAAACAGGATTCCACACACTCTCAAACCCGAAGCCCTCGAAATGCCTGACATTTGCGGTGGCGAAGTGGGTGACACCATGATGACGGAGGGTCAGAGCGAGGCGGGCGTCGATGATCTGGCGAAAGGAAGAGGAAGTCGCATTGGCGGCCCAGTTCCAGAGAGGCTTGCCGACCTCGGGTTCATAGTCGCCGAATTCCCAGGTGGGATTGGCGCGGAGGGCATCGCAAAAGGCGGCGGCTTCCCTGGCTGACTTGGGCTGCTGGAACAGCGCAGGGTTGCGGAGCTGCATGTAAAGCTCCACCAGGACGAGACCACAGAGGAGGAAACGCTGCCCGTTGATGGTTTCCTCGAAAAAGCGTCGCGACGCTTCGTGCCTCGGCGAGTCCGGATTGGCCGCGTAAAGAAACAGGTTCGTGTCGGCGGCGAGGATCATGACGCACTGCGCTCCAAAATGGCATCCACTTCCGGGCGGAGATCAGCGGGATCGGTGAGGAAGTCGCCGCCACAGTCGAGCGTGGGAAATCGCCAGGCGGGATTGGGCCGGTGCTCCTCCGGAAATCGGGCAACGAAATGCTCCGCCGCCTTGCGCATGACCTCCGATAGCGACCAATCCTGCCGCTCGGCGATCTCCTTGAGGCGCTGATAGAGAGGCTCCGGGAACTGAATCTGCGTGCGCGTCATGATGCGTTTTATACATCATTTTTCAAATGATGTCAATTTAACGCCTTTATCGAAACTTCTCCCTTCCGGCCTCGGATCGGTCGCTCCCTCGTTCACGGTTCAACCTCCTCATTCCCCTCGAACCGCATCATCCAAAGGGTATCCTCGTCGTTCTCGAGTTTGCGTTTCGGCAGGGCGGGAAAGGGTTCGGGGTAGCGGGCGATCCGGCTGATGCGGAGTTCGTCGACGGCGGCGTCGAGGACGGAGCCGATCAGGGTGATGAACTCGCCTTTCGGCTCGTCGATGGGCCAGGGCCGGGGCGGGAACTGCTTGTCGGCATTCTCGGCCTCGAGGAAGCGGCCGTGGCCGGTGTCGAAACGCGCCCACCCGAGCGAAGGCTTCCCGTCCAAGTAGAACTCGCTGATCCAGCCGCGCGCGGGATCGGTGGTCCAGCTCACGGCGAGGTGATGCCAGCGCGACTGCACGACGGGGTTCGGGTTGAGCAACTGCTGCGGCGGATAGGGAAAGGGCGCGGGTTTGGCCGAAGGCGGAGCCTGGATCGTGCAGGGGGCGTCGAAGCGGAAGACGTTGCCGGCGCGCGGGTCCTCGTCGTCGCCGGCGTAGCGCTTCAGGGTGAGCGGCCAGAATCCGCCGGTGAGGAAATACTTCTCCGAGGTCTCCGCTCCCATCCCGGTGCTTTGCCGCGGCTGGAACCAGAACTCGAGGGTGCCCTCTCGGTAGTCGATGTGTTCGTAGACGCGGTCGCCGATCGGCTTTCCGCGCGGGATCTTGAGGGAACGGTTGCCGGTGAGAAGCCGCGCCCGGCCGACGAGTCCGTCGACATATTCGTCATCGGACGGCAGGACGACGGCGGCCTCGCGCGCCGGCATTTCCTCCTGGACGACGCGAGGCACGAAGTAGCGGCCGGGATCGTGCTGGGCCAACACCGGCGGGATGCCGCCGCGGAAGGCGACAAACACGAGGCCGCTCGTGCGGAGCGCCGCCATCTGATCGACGTCGGTGCCTTTCAATTCGAGCCAGCCGCCGCCCGGGAAGTCGGTGACCTTGCCGGCAATCTCCAGGGAGATGGGTTTGTTCGCGTAAACCGCGCCCGCCTTTCCCGCGGGAAGGCGGAAGTGCCACACGGGCGGCCGGTCGTGGATGGCGCGCAGGAGGATGCCGTCCCACGCGACGAGGACGAGCCGTCGCGCGTTGCTTTTGAAAACATAGGGCACCTCGAGGAAGCGGTATTCGCCCTCGACGGTCTCGGCACCGAGTTCGACCGAGGCGTAGCCGCCGCCCAGCCCGGGCGCGTCCTTCGTGAAGTAATCGATCTGGCTGTCCCAGCGCACCGGACCGACCATGGTGTCGCGCGCGGGTCTCCCGTAGCCGGTCGGAGTCCACGTCACCTGCATGTCGTGGCCGGGGCGGAACCGGAGGTCGAAGCGGAGCGGCTCATGCCGGTCCTTCGCGAAATGGATCTCGACCGCCTGGCATTTCGGACCGGTGTCGGCCTCGACAAAATGCCCGCGTTTTCCCTCGGTCGCGGCGAGCAGGTCCATGCCGTAGTAGGCGGTCTCGAGGAAATTGAAGCTGTTGTTGCTGCCCCGGTGCGGCCCCCCGCGAATGGCCGAGACGTCGCGACGTTTGCCCTGCGCGTCGTAGTATTCGAAGAGGACCCGGTTGAAACGCTCCTCCATGAGCTCGGCGTAGCGGATCTCGCCGGTGAGACGCCAGGCGTGGTTGGCAAAATAGCCGCTCTGCTCCATGTAGCCGAGGTTGGTCGGGGGCACGTCGCGCAACCAGATCGGGAAGGCGCGCTCGACGAGCATGCGTCGCGTCGTCTCGTCGCCGGTGGCGCGCCAGTCCATCAGGGCCCCGGCGATCTTGATGTGGTATTTCTCCCACGCGCCGTAGTAGGTGGGATCGGCCCAGCCCGTCGCGGTGTCGAGACGGATCATGCGCACGCGGATCTGGTCGAGAGCCTCGCGGTAGCGCGGGTCGCCGGTGTGCAGGTAAAGCGGCGCCGCGAGCAGGAAGGGCTGGGCGCCGTCGCTCGACGCGCCGATCTCGGGCAGGGCATCGAACGGGAATCGTTTCAAAAAGACCTCGCCGCTGCGGACGATGACTTCCTCGCTCCAGCGGTCGCCGGTGAGATAGCGGTGGAGGAGGAATCCCTCGGGGTCGAAACCCTGGTGACTGTTGAGCAAGCCACCGCCGAATCGGTCTTCGATGCCGGTCCAGTAATGCGGATTGTCCTCCGAGCCATTCAAGCCGACCCGCGAACCGAGGCTGCGGTTCTTGCCCTCGACGTGGGCGAATTTGAAATCCGCGAGGTGCCGGTGCAGGGCCGCGG
This sequence comes from Verrucomicrobiales bacterium, assembly GCA_016795505.1. Taxonomy (GTDB): domain Bacteria; phylum Verrucomicrobiota; class Verrucomicrobiia; order Verrucomicrobiales; family DEV007; genus JAEUHH01. Next base: position 43,017 of record JAEUHH010000037.1, read on the forward strand.
TGTAGTCGCGATAGAGCCGGTCGCCGCTGCGCGCATAGGCCTGCCAGAGCGCGGACTGGGCGCGGTACATGTGGTCGGCGTAGCGGTAGTTCAGCCGCGGCATCGTCTCGCCCGGGAGGCCGCCGTAGTCGACGTAGGTGTGCATGCCGGCCCCGTAATCGAGGAAGCCGTAATCGCCCCAGCGCCGCTCCGCGCCGACGACGTATTCCTCGACGGCGTAGCGGAGGAAAGCCTCCAGCTTGCCGAAGCGCTCCGGATCGTAGGGATGGAGGTAGCCGAGCGCCTCGGTCCGCCGCATCCACCGCGGATCCTGCACCGCCACCGGAGGCTGCGAGCAGAGCGCGCCGATGCCGGGGACCTCCTTCGCCTGGTCCGCATCGAAGAAGTGCAGCCACAGATCATGGGTGCGGGCCGAGCCGTGGGCATTGGTGTCTTTGGCGGCCATCGCGGCGATGCCCCCGGGATGCTTCTTCGCCACCCAGTCGCGCCCCCAGTGATCCACCAGGGTCGAGGCGCGATAGTCGAGCATCCGCCCGCCCCGCGACGACCACAGGTGCGCGACGAGGGCGTCGGGCGTGACCTCGAACTCCTTCGGGAAAAGTTTCGCCGCGTTCGGCATGGCGAGGAGCACGCCGCCCGCCTGGCCCTGCACCGCGGCCCAGTCGCCCATGGCCACCGGCTTCTCCGCCGTGCCCTCGTCCACCTTGGTCGCCCCGAGCTTGATTTCCCGACGGCTTTGCTTCTGGCCGTGGTGCCAATAATCGATCTGCGCCAGATGCGCCGACTCGCCCGCCGCAAGCGGCTGCCGGAGCACCTCGTCGGCCATGAAGAGCACTTCGCGCGCGGGGTCCTTCGCGATCGGGACCCGCACCGCGAGGTCGGCGAACTGAGTCTGATTCGTGTCCTCCGTGACGATGAAGGAATGCTGCAGTTTCACCGTTGCGCTGCCCGCGAGAAACTCAAGCCGCACCACAAACCGCGCGAGCGTCTCGCCCGCCGCCGTTTTCAGGAATCCCTCGCGACGCACCACGACGAGGTTCGCGCCCCGGTATTCGATCACCGGCGGATCGCTTCCCATCTCATCGGCGACCCGGCCCCGGTGATCCTGCACCGTCAGGCAGGCGAGCCCACCCGGAGCAACGACATTGGCTCCCACCGTGACCTGGCCGAGAAGCGCTCCCTGCTTCGGCAGTTCCACTTTCACGGCTCCCGTGTCGATGACGAACGATTGTGCCCCCTCGTCCACCGTGACCCCTGGCTGCAGGGTCGATGGCTGAGTCACGGCCACATAGTTGACCCCGCGCCGCGCGAGGAAATGCAGGCCCACCCATTTCAACGAGGGATCCGGGGTCCACTTGGCGAGCGGTTCCATCTCGGCCGCGACGATCTGTCCGGCGTCATCCAACACGGAAATCTGCGAGGCCTCGCGGATCGCGCCCTTCGGCATCGAAAATCCGCAATAGACCGGAAAGGGTCCATCGTACCCAGGAGCCGCGGGCCAATCGATCTGCAAGGGGATGCGTTCCTGAGCACCCGATGGCGGGACCAGGGCAGCGAGAAGAACCAAGACAATCACGAAGGCTTTCATGAAGAGTTGTGAGGAAGTTGCGGTTCTGGTCCCTTCACTCCGGCACCGCCGCATCGAAGTGTTCGATCAGGGGATGGACCCTCGTGTTCAAGGCGCGCATCGCCTCGAGGAGTGGACCGTAGGGTTCGCCGCGCAGATTCACGATGCCCTTGTTGCTGTCCCGGTTGGAGGCTTCGGCCTTGGGATCGGAGGGATCGTTGTCCTGGTATTTGAACCAATGCCAGCCGACACAGGTTTTCGACTCCAGCAGGGCGAGGGTGAAGTTCTGATAAAACGCCCCCCGGTCCGCCTGGGTCTTCACGAGCCAGCCCGCGCCCGTCGTGTTGGGAAGTCCGGAATCGACCGCCTTGACATAAAACTCGGTGACGAGGCAGGGCTTGCCGCTCCAGCGGTGCCAGTTTTCGAGATGTTCGCTCTGGGGCGACCAATAACCGTAATAATTCACGGACACCGCATCGCACCAGCGTCCCGCCGCCTTCCAGGCACCCTTCATGCGCAGGGCGCGCCCGTGGAAACGCGATCCGAGGCACAGATGATCGGGCAGCGCCTGCCGGATCGCGGTTGTCGTGATGCGGAAGTAAGCATCGAAGACCTGCTCGATGAACTCCTGCCGCATTTCATCGGTGATTTCGCCCCGCCCCTGGAGGAAAGCCTCGGCCGCGGCGCCCGAGGCTCCGGGCCGTTTCCGCATGCGATCGAGGAGGTCTTCGGGAACCGGCAATTCGTTGTCCGAGAAAACGCCGACCAACCACGGATCGTCCTTAAGGGGCGAGAGACGCTCGCGGCACACCTCAAGACAATGGGCCTCGAAGCCGGGCTCGAACACGGGGATGCAGTCGTCTTCGTAACCGGTGTGACCGGCCTCGGCATGGGTGAGGCCGAGCTTGCCGCCGAAGCCGCTCATGAGGTTCAGCGTGACGGTGTAGGGCAGCGGATGCTCCGCGGCGCGAAGGGTCTCGTGATCGGAAAACCCGCCGACGCCGTTGAACGACGCGCTCCTCAGCAGATCCAGCGCTGCCGCGAGTTCGACGGCCGGGTCCGAGTTGGATCGGAGACTGCAAACCCCTTGGAAAACAAACCGTCCGCCCTCGGGATCGATCATCCACCAGCGGTCCCCGATCTTTGCGATGCGGAAGCGGCCGGTCGCCTCCTGCTGCTCCGCCGCGAGACCGCCGTAGCGGGTGAGCCCCTCCGGAGCGACCGCGGCCACATTGGGAAACCCATCGAGGGTGCGCGTCGGCCTCGCCTTGAAGGTCCCGCTTTCGTTGGAACGGGCGTCGACCCAACGATCCTCCGCTTGGAGCAGGGTGGTGCCCAGGAAGGCGAGCAGAATCGTTCGGAACATGTTGGGAATTGTCCGGCCAAAGGGATCGCCGTCAACCGGCCTGATGCGCCAAGCGGCGCGGGCGATCGCGGGGATGGGATGGGACATGGGAATACCGAAAAAAGCCTTCATCCGTTCCCATTCCCTTGTCCAAAAAGGCGGACGGCAGCGACCGCACCCTTCGTCCCGCTCCCTTCTCATCGGACGCGCGCGCCACTAACGTGGGCCGTGCGCGGCTGGCCGGAGAAATCAGTTTTCACAAGGTATTTCGCGTCGGCCTTTTCGAAAGGCGCATCCGCCGCCGGAGTGGCATCCTGTTTCTCGCCATCCCAACTCAGACTGACAAAGTCCTCGAGCCCGCGACCCGGCGAGGTCCCTTCCTTCGGCCCATGGCCGACGATGACGTTGCCGGTGATGGTCACGCCCTCGCGGCCATTCGCGAAATGCAGCGCGTTCTGGTCGCGGGAATAAATCACGTTGTTCGCCAGCAGCATTCCCTCGCGCCCGTTCCACGAGCCTCCACTGAAGGCATGGCCGACATTGATGATCGTGTTGTGGACGACCTGGAGGTTCACCGTCTTTCCCTGATGATCGGTGCTCGCGAAGCCAGATCCCTTCGCGCTGATGAGGACGTTGTTCCGCACGATCGCCTCGCCCTGCACCTGCATGGTGTGATCGTCGCTGCGCCGGCAGAGATTCCGTTCGATGATGTTCACCGGTTTCCCGGCGGTGCCGTAAACGGTAATGCAGGGATACTGGGTGTCGTGGATATCATTCTCCGCGATGAGATTGCCCCAGGATCCCTGCTTCACCTCGATGCCATCTCCCTGCGAACCGCGGCAATCGTGGATGTGATTCAAAGCGATCACGCTTTCGCTCATGATGAACTCGCCGTTGTTCGCGCCCAGATACATGCCCTCTCCGTGGCCGCCACCGTGATGGAGGTGGTTGCGGGTGAGAAAGAGCCGGCTCGTATCGGCGCTGTTGGCGCTGAGACAGACCTGGCCGGTGTGATGGATGTGGCACCGGTCGATCCAGACCTCGCGGCAGCGGCCGAGCCGCAGACCGTGACTGCCGCCGGTGATCTCGACGCCGCGCAGACACAGGTATTCCACCGCGCCGCCCTGGCCGATGTTGACGACATTCTGCCGGTCATCGGACCGGGTCAGCACAACCGCCGCGCCCTCCGCGGCCACGATCCAGATGGGTGCCTCTGCCGTGCCGCTCACACGGATGTCCCACATTCGTTCCACGCGGTAGGTGCCGGCGGCCAGCACCAGTTGATCACCCGGTTGCAGGGCCGCGACCGCTTTCACCAGTGAGTCGCCGTCGGAGGCGGGGTGCTGGATGATCCGCTTCGGAGCGATTCCGGCCCACGCCGGCGCATAACGCGCATCGTCTCCGGATGCGAGGGTGATCACGGCGAGCAAAAGTGCGAAAGAGACTGGAAGGTGCCTTCTCATGACTGGATGAATGCTGCCTCAGTCCACTCGATTTCACGATGGCCGAAACCAGCGGCTTTGCGCCATGAACGCCCGCATGGTGATTCCAGCGTTCGGCACGATCCGTTTATCGGATCCGTCCGACGATGAAGTCGATGGCGCGGATGACGCCGTCGGCTTCCGCGAGGAGGGCGTTTTCGGGCCGGACGTCGGTGGCGATCCATTCGTCGCGGCGCCAGGTGAGATTGGCGATCATGTCCAGCCCGGTCGGCGGCGACCAACGGGACCAGCCCCGTTCCGTCATCCATCGGGAAAGCGACGGCTCGTCGGGATGGCAGCCTTCGATGAACGGCTGGCGCAGCACCAGAAAGTCGCCCGCGGTGCCGACCTGATCGAGTTCGAGGCCGCTGCCGAACAAACTCTCGAACCAG
>JAEUHH010000040.1 GCA_016795505.1 Verrucomicrobiales bacterium
TTGAGCAATTGCTGGAGGACGGTAACGTTGGATCGGGCTGGCGGTTTTTTGTTCATACACCCCTACCGAGTGGCAGGGGAACGAAGGGCGCCAGCCCGCTTTTCAGCCTCAATCGCGTCCCTGCTGTGGGACGGCTGTGAACTTTGAACTTTGAACTTGGAACTTTGAACTTGGAACTTTGAACTTTGAACTTGGAACTTTGAACTTTGAACTTTGAACTTTGAACTTTGAACTCAAAACCCGAACCAAATATCCCAATCAAACCCCATCCAAATCAGCCGCGATCACCTGGGCGGCGTTGTATCCGGGGAGTCCGGTGACATTGCCGCCGGGGTGACAACACGAGCCGCACAGGTAGAGACCGTCTATGCAGGTGCGGTAGTGTCCGGCACCGGGGAAAGGGCGGTGATAACCCACCTGACCGTGGGCAAAGGCGCCGATGAGCAGGTCGCCGGCGCGCATGTTGGGCAGGGTGCGCTCGACATCGAGCGGGCTGCGGGTGTGGCTGCCGAGCCGGATGTCCGGCCGGGCCAGGTTCGGCGCGTGCGCAGCCCATGTCGCCAGCATCCGCTCACCGTGGCGCTCCTTCTCCGCGTCCCAGTGGGCGGCTTCGCCCCGCAGGGCGTAGGGCAGCTTTTCCCACAAAAAGGCGGTGTGGCGACCGGGCGGTGCCTGGGTGGGGTCGAAGCGGGTCGGACAACTGCCCCACATCACCCGGCACTCGGGCATCCGCCCGGACTCGTGGGCGGCGACGATCTCGGCAAACTGATCCGCGCGATCAAGCCCCAGGATCACCATCAGGGCCTCGTCGCCGGCGGGGGCGAGGTAACGCGGTGGCTCAGCCAGATTCAGGTAGAGGCCAAAGAGCGGGGCGAGCAGGTTGTAGCGGAAATCGCCGGCCCGCTGGCGCCAATCGGCGGGGATTTGGTCCGGTGCGAGGAGATCGAGGAAGGTCTGCTGGGGATTCAGCCCGGAGGCGACCAGTTTCCTCGCGCGGATGACTTCGCCATCGGCCAGCACGACCCCGGCGGCGCGCCCCTGCTCGATGAGCAGCCGCGAAAGCGGCGCCCCGGTGCGGATCTCGCCACCGGCCTCGCGGATGGCGCTCTGCAAAGCGGTGGCCAGACGCGCGGCGCCGCCGATCGTCATCTGGGCATAGCGATCGCTGGCCAGCAGGGCGGGTATGTGGTGCCCAAATCCGGGCAGCCGCAGGTCGACCTCGCGCAGTCCATTGAAGAAAAGCAGGCCGGCCTGGACCGCGGGATGGGTGAACTCACGCCGCACGAACTCGAGCGGTGACAGTGCGCTGGTCTCCAGCAACAGGCGCCCGTCGGCGGTCCGGAACAGCCGGGACCGGCGTTCGTCCGGCGGCAGGGGCGGGGCCGCGGCTTCGGGCAGGAGGATCTCGCGGACGATGGGGCGGAAGGCCTCGCGCCACCGACGCAGTGTCTCGGCATCGCGCTCGCTGAACCGGGAAAAGGACGCCACGGTGCGGTCGAAGTCGGTATGCCACTCGAGCGAAGCCCCGTCGCCGGTCAGCAGGGCGACATTCAGTGGCGGGGTCAGGTAGCGGGCGCCGTGACGCTCGAGATCGAGTTCCCAATACCAAGGCATCTCGGTGATGCCCCGGTGGTAGAAGGAATGGGGATTGTGGGAAAAGCCGGAGCCCGCGGGCCACTCCACCGTGGACAGTCCGCCTCCCGCGACGGCGGCGCGATCGAGGCTCAGGGTCGAGAGCCCCCGCCGCGCCAGATAGGCCTGGAGGACGAGGGTATTGTGCCCGGTGCCGAGCAGGATGGCGTCGTAGATGGCGGACATGGCGGCTGTTGCGAGGCTATCACGGGGTCGATCTGCGGGGGATGGCGCTTTTCCGTCCGGGGAGGGTGCGTCGCTGACAGGCCGGGGCAGAGTCGATGAGACAGGGTCCGTACTCCGATGAGACCCTGTTGGATCGGAGAGGAGACAGGGTTCCATTAGGAACGCCCGCCGGCTTTCCCTCGGATGGAGATCAGTGGGGATCTTGGGATCCGGGATGGCGGCGTTTTCTTTCGCCCACCAACACCGCACCGTAGCTCCGGAGTCGTTCGAAGCCAAACAGACAGGCGGCGACCGCTGTCAGTGAGATCGCGGTCCCGGTCCACCCGAGAGCTGTCCTTTCCTCGTAAAATGTCCAGATCAATTGTCCCACGCACAGGAAGGCCACAAAGAAGAGGGTGGGTTTTCGCCCGATGTAGTCCACGACGAAGGCTCCCAATGGGGCGCCGAATGCGACGACGGGAGCCGCGGCCAGCCAATTCTCAAAAACGCCGGGCTGGACGCCGGTGAACAGATTTTTCGTTGCGATACCCACGAGCGAGGTGAAGGCCATGATGACCACGGAGGTGGGAATGGCAATCTTCAGGTCGGCGCGGCAAAGGAGCACCAGGATGGTGTAGAGGACCATGTCAATGCCCACGCCGGTGACCGATGCGACGAGGGCGCCGGCCAGAAGACCGATGGCGAGTCCGACGCGGAAGTCCCAGCGCTCATCGAAGTCGGTCATGCCGGTGTGTGAGGCGATCTCGCCAATCCGGCGGATGTGCAGCAGGCCGAAGCTGCCCCAGATGATGGCAAAGACGAGTTTGATCCAAAGAGCGGGCACGTGGGGGGCGATGAAAAAGATGCCCAGTGGGGTGCCGATGAGGGACCCGAGCATGGAGCCTTTCAACATGGCCCAGGCGAGTGGCTGGCGACGGGAGAGGATGAAGATGCTGGCGCTGGTCATGCCGATGGATTGGACGGCGAAGCTGAAATCGCGTCCCAGTTGAGCCGGTTGGTCGAACAGGAGCACGAGGATGGGAAATCCAATGGTGCCGCCCCCCATGGGAGTGGAGCCGGCGGCATAGCTGCCCAGAGCCATGGCGAGGGCGATGGGCCAGTGCTCCCTGACCTCGGTCCAGTGTCCAAGGCCGAATACCAGCCAGGACCATCCGGAGAAGAACAGGACCATCCAGAGAAACCAGATCCAGAGATGTTTCCGGGGTGGTGTGGTGATCGACATGGCGGCTTTTGGGAGGAGACGTGGGACGATAAGGGGGCAAAATAGGCGTTCGCTCTTGTAACGGAAATAGATTATTGCTATTGGTTTCATGCCGAACCGGCATCGATGGATTTCCGACACCTGCGCTATTTTCAGGCCGTGGCCGAGGAGCTGAGCTTCTCGAGGGCGGCGCGGCGGCTACGCATCGCCCAGCCGGCCCTGAGCCGGGCGGTGCAGGAGCTGGAGCGGGATGTGGGGGTGATGCTGCTGGACCGGTCGCGGCGGTCGATCCGGCTGACTCCGGGCGGAGCGGTGCTGCTGCGCGAGACGGCGGGGGTGTTCGATCATGTGGATGACATGCTGCGCCGGGTGCGGCGGGCGGCAGCCGGGGAGGTGGGGGAATTGCGGCTGGGCTACATCGGTCCGCCGACGCGGTCTTTCCTCGGTCCCTTGCTGAAGGCTTATCATCGGGAGCATCCGGGGGTGACGATCGTGCTGGAGGAGCGCACGCCGGAGCGGGTCTGGGAGATGGTTTCGAAAGGCCGTCTGTCGGTCGGCCTGACGCGCCCGGTGCTGGCGCACGAGGCTCTGGGCCTGCAGTCGCTGTTGCTGCGAGAGGAGCGGCTCTGTGCGGCGGTGCCGGTGGAGCATCCGTTGGCGGACCGACCGTCGATCCCGTGGCAGGCGCTGGCCGGCGAGTCGATCGTAATGCTGGCGCGGCGCGAGGGGGCGGGCTCGCACGATGCCATCCTGGCGGCGTGCAGTGAGGCGGGCTTTGTCCCGCGGCTGGCGCACACGCCGAGTGTGATCGGCACGGTGCTGCGCTATGTGGAGGCGGGCTCGGGGATCGGGATCGTGCCGGAAAGCGTGCTGCCCGACACCGAGGCGGTGCGCCTGATCCCGCTGACGCCCGCGACGACGATCCCGCTGGTGATGGTGTGGTCGCGGGAAGGGGACGACCCGGCGGTGACGGCGTTCCGCGCGGTGGTGGAGCAGTGGCTGGCGGGTGGGTGACGAAACGTTTCCGCCGGAAAACAATCGCGGGGCGGTGGCTTTGATTCACCACGCCCCGCGGCTGCGAAAGGGGAAAAAGTTGGTCCGGTGGTGGTGGCGGGTCACTGCTCGACCAACTCGACGCGGCGGTTTTTGGCGCGGCCGTCCTCGGTGCGGTTGCTCGCGATAGGGGCGAGGGGACCGACCCCGGCGGGTTTGAGGCGCTCGGGGGCGATGGCGTAGCGGACGATCAGTTCCTTGGTCACCGATTCGGCGCGGGCGAGGGAGAGCTTCTGGTTGTAATCCATGCCGCCGACGTTGTCGGTGTGGCCGACGATGTGGAGCTTGAGGTCGGGCAGGTCGCGGAGAAGTTTGGCCATCTGCTCGAGGGTGGGCTGGGACTCGGGTTTGATGTCGGCCTTGTCGAAGTCGAAGAAGATGCCGTAGAGCGCGATGCTGCCGGTGGTCTCGATGCTGCTGGCCATCTTTTCGGCGCTGACGACGACCATGCGCTGGTCCATGGGCTTGTCCTCGACGATGTCGACCTGGATGACTGGCTGACCTTTCTGGGGCGTGAGGCCGCCGCTGAGTCCCATGTCATAAGCCGAGACGTAGATGGCGACGGTGATGTTGCCCTCGGGCCGGGTGAGGCGGGCGGCGATGAAGCGGTTGTCGGAGTCGTTGTACTCGAAGATCTGGGAGAAGACGCCGGTGTAGCGGGCGCCGAAGCGGAAACCGAGGGCTTCCTTTTCTCCTTTGAACAGGACGGTGTAGCCTTTGGCGGCGAGTTCCTGCTCGTAGTTGCGGAAGACTTCGAGCGCGGAGCGGCCGGCCGGGGCGAGGTAGGAGAGGCGGGTGAGGCGGCCCTCGATGGTCTCCTCCTTTTCGATGGTGCGGCCCTGGTTCTCAGGCACGCTGGGATTCAGGGATTTGCCGAGGGGCAGCTTGTATTCGGTGAAGGCCTGCTGGCTGTATTCGAAGATGAAGCTGTCCTGATAGCGCTTCAGGGCGGGGTGGTCCTTGGCGCCGGCTTTGTCCTGGCTCTGGGCCGAGGCGGTCAGGGCGAGGGCGCCGAAGGCGGCGAACAGGCGGAGGGTGGTGGCGGGTGCGGTTCTCATGGTGTGTGGGTAGTTGTTGGTGATGGTGATGTTGTTTTTCTTCAGGGCGGTCAGTGGGAGACCGCCGTTCATTCGGTTCACTGGCAGGGCGGCGGGGGACGTGACGAAAATTCCGAAAAAAATTTCAGGAGCCCGGCGTGGACTCGATCACAAAGGGGCGAGGCTCGTCGAAGCTCACGGCGCGCCAGCGGCCATCCGGCGCCAACACGAGGGCGCCGAAGCGCGGCGGCTCGCCGTCCCAGGCGGTCCATTGCCACGCCTGTCCGCTGCTCCATTCCCAGGCACCTCCGGGTCGCCAGCATTGTCCGCCGAGGAACAATCCGTCGGGTAAATCGCGGGCGAAGGTGTCGGTGAGAAAGCGATTGAGGTCCGCGTCGGTCACGGCCGCCAGCCGCCCATCGGCGGCCAGGGCGCGGTCATTGGCCTGCGCCCAGGGGAGCGGATCGGTAACGAGGGTGTATTGCCGTCCGCGAAAGACGGGTGCGCTGGCGCGGGGTGACGGGATCGACTGCGGCGGCGGTGGGGCGGCGCCGGGCGAGGTGGCCGGCTCCTGTTTCCCGATCCCGTGCCAGTAGGCGGTGCCTCCGGCGGAAAGGATCAGGGCGACTGCCGCCGCGACGAGGAGGCTGCGGCTGTGGCGCCGGGCGGGCGGGGCTGACGGCTGAGCCGGGAGGGCAGGCGGCCGAACGAGGGGCAGCAGATCGGCTTTCAAGGCGGCGGCGCTGGGATAGCGTCGGTCGGGCTGCTCCTGCATGGCGCGGAGCACGATGGGATCGAAGCGGGGATCGGTGCCCGATTTCCGCGAGGGCGGGTCGAAGACGCCGCGTGGCACCTGCCCGGTCAGCATTTCATAAAGCAACACGCCGACGCTGAAGAGATCGGCCCGGTGATCGACCGGCGCGGTGCCGTGCATCTGCTCGGGGGCGGCGTATTCCGGCGTGCCCATCGCGGCGCCGGTGCGGGTGTGCATCGCGCCCTCCATCAGGGAGGGATGGGCCTCCAGCGCGACTTTGGCGAGGCCGAAGTCGGCCACCTTCACCCGGCCGCGGGCATCGAGGAGGATGTTCGACGGCTTGATGTCGCGGTGGACGATGCCCTCCTCATGGGCGCAGGCGAGGGCATCGCAGATCTGGGTGGTAATGTCCAGGACCTCGCCCGCGCCGGGCCGGTGATGGCGCAGCCGGTCCGCCAGGGTGCTGCCGGAGACGTGCTCCATCGCAAAATAGAGCCAGCCATCGGCCGTGGTGCCGAAGTCATGCACGCCGACGATGTTCGGGTGTTGGAGGCGGGCGAGGGCGCGGGCTTCGCGGTGAAACCGCTGGACGAATTTCTCGTCGCTGCTGAATTCGGCAGGCAGCAGCTTCAGGGCGACCCGCCGGTCGAGCGAGCGGTGCCTCGCGAGGTAGACTGCGCCCATGCCGCCGCGTCCGAGCAATTCGAGGATCTCGTAGTGGGGAAACAGGCCCGCCATTGTCTCCGGCGCGGGAGGCTGCCAGCCGGCGGACGGACTCTCGTCGGGAGCGGCGGAGAGACTCAGGTCGATCAGGCCATCGAGGTTCAGGCCTCCCAGCCAGTCGGGCTTGTCGGTGACGCGGTCAGGCGGGGAAGACATGGCGGGCGGGCGGTCACTCGAAAGCGGCTTCAAATAACGCTTTTGCGGTGACTTCCCGCAAGGGCGAATGCATGCCCCAGCGGTTGCAAATGCCGGCTCCGGTGGAAAACTGCTGCCCGATGGCATCCGATTCCCACGCCGCCTTTCCCCCGACCCGCTGGAGCATCGTTCTGGCGACCCGCGAGGGCGGCGACAGCCGGGCGGGCGAAAAGGCGCTCGGCGAGTTGTGCCGGATCTATTGGCAGCCGATCTACAGCTTCGCCCGCCGGCGGGGCGCCTCGCCGGCCGATGCCGAGGACCTCGCCCAGGGATTTTTTATTCGCCTGATCGAGGACGACCTATTCGCGAAAGCCGACGCGTCGGCCGGACGGCTGCGGAGCTTTTTGCTGGGTGCCTTCCAGCGGTTCCAGCGCGAGGAATGGCGCAAATCGATGGCGGCGAAGCGCGGAGCCGGGCAGTCGCTGATTTCGTTCGACGCCGACGACGACCCCGAGGCGGCGTTTCAGGCCGAGGACCCTTCGGCCGAGTCGCCGGAGCGGCTGTTTGAGCGGCAGTGCGCCCGCGCCCTGTTGGCGGCGGCCATGAAACGCCTCGCCTCCGAGCAGGCTGCCATCGGCAAGGACCGCGCCTTTGCCCTGCTGCGTCCTTTGCTGAGTCCGTCGGAAGATGGCGACGAGGGCGGCACTCATGAGGAGATTGCCGCCGCTCTCGGTCTCACGGTCGAGGCATCGCGGGCGGCGGTGTATCGTCTGCGGAAGCGCTTTCGGGAGATCCTTCGGGAAACGGTGGCCGATACTCTGAGCCACCCAACGCCCGAGGCGATCGACGAGGAGTTGATGGCCCTGCGTGCCGCGCTTTCCTGAGCCGCGATCCGGCGATCCGGGATCCGCCCCCAGTCGGAGCGAAAATTTTTTTCGCCTTTCGCGTCACGTCCTTCGCGGGATTGCCAGTGAACGGAGTGAAGACCCGTGGGCGGGGCCGGCTCGAAGAAGCAAGCCGGTTGCCCAAGCTCCCGGGTCTTCCTTTGAGAAACGAACAACAAACAAACCAAAATCAGAAATCCAAACTGTTCACACTGCCATGAAAACCAAATCCCGTCTCTCCCTCCTGCTGGCCACCTGCATTGCCCTCGGTGGCGCCGCCCTGCCGGCCGTTTCGCAGGCCGATCCCTACTACTGGGGATTCCGCATCGTGCCGGTGGTTCCGCCGGATGCGCCCGTCTATGTGCCGACGCCCGCACCGGTGGCGCCCGGCTACTCGGGTGGCCGGCGCGGTGACTACCAGCCGCACCTGGCCCATGCCTACCGGATGGGCTACTACGCCGGTCGCCAGGACCGCGCCTGGGGGCTCGATCGGAATTATCGCCGGGCCTTCGAGCTGTCCGGCGCCTCTTGGGAGAGCTACTTCCAGGAAGGCTATGCCGATGGCTACGACTGCCGGCCGATGAATCATTGATCGGAAGCCGACCCGACACAGCCCCGAAGCCAGACCGCGCCCCGTCTTTCTCTCCGGAGGAAGCCGGGGCGTCGGCATTTCCGGCGGGCGGGCGGCTTCTGTTGGCGAATTGAATTGACTTGGCCGGCACGATCCGGCACAAGCGGCCGATGAAACCCCATCTCGCTTTCCTCCTGTTGACTCTGTGGCTGGGCGGGTTCTTCCCGACAGCGGCCCAGGGGCAGCCGCTACTCTACACGGTGCCGTTCCGGGCGGGTGACGGCGGCTATGTGATTTACCGGATTCCGGCGCTGTGGTGGATGCCGAAAAGCCCCCTGCTGGCTTTTGCCGAAGCGCGTGCGAGTGGTCGCCGCATGGCAGGGGACATCGACATTGCCCTGCGCCGCAGCTTTGACCATGGTCAGACCTGGGAGCCGATGCAGATCGTGGTCGATCTCGACAAAGACGCCTGCGGCAATCCCTGTGTGGTGCGTGACGAGTCGACTGGCCGGATCTGGCTCGCGTTCACGCGCAGCCGGGGGCAGGACACCGAGGAGCAGATCGTCGCTGGCACGGTTCCGGGCACGCGGGTGTATGTCATCCACAGCGACGATCAGGGCGCCACCTGGTCGGATCCCCGGGAGATCTCGGAGACGGCCCGCGAGCCGGATTGGGGGTGGTACGGCACCGGACCGGGACTCGGACTCTATCTGAGGCGGAATCAAGGGGATGGCCGGTTGTTGATTCCGGCTTACCACTCTGAGGGAGGGATCTACCGCACGCATTGCCTCTATTCCGATGACCATGGGGAGACCTGGCAGCGTGGGGCGGTGGCCGCGGAGCACAGCAGCGAGCCCCAGATCGCAGAACTCGATCAGCGCACCCTGCTGATGAATGCGCGGACCATCGCCGGACACGGGCAGACGCGGACGCTCGCTGTCAGCTCCGACCGGGGCGAGACGTGGAAGCCCGCCGATGGACTGGCAGCCCTGCCCGAGAATGAATGCCAGGGGGCATTCTATCGCTGTTTCCGATCCGGCTCGGACGGGCAATACGACTGGGTGTTCACCCACCCGGCCAGCCGGGGACGGGTCGGCGTGCATGGCTGGATCAGCGAAGACGGTGGAAAAACCTGGCCGAAAGCCCAGCTGCTGTGGTCTGGTCCGAGCGCCTACACCGCGATGATCCGGACCGAGGGAGGCCTGATCGGCATGCTGATGGAATGCGGCAGCAAGGACGTATACGAGCAGATCGTTTTCGTCAAATTCGCTCCCGAGTGGTTGAAGGCAAGAAAGGCACCCGTAGGGGCATCGAAATGACGGGCGGTGAAGTTCGAGCCGGGTGGAGGCATCCGGCAACTGCGCCTGTGGGCGTAGAGAAATCCGACCGTCCGGGCAACCGGCCTTGCAACCGGGACCGGAACCGGGTAACGATTTCCCTATCATGAAAAAATTCCTCGTCTTCCTGATTCTGGTGGGTGGTGTCGCCGCGGGAGTCTATTTCTACGATCCCTTTCTGAAACCGTATCTCGGTCCTTTGATCGGGAAACTCACTGGTGACACGCCCGAACCGTTGATCGATCCGGCTCCATCGGCGGCGCCCGCCGCCACGCCGGCCAAAGCCCCGGCCGCTCCCGCGCTGCCGGTCCCGGGTGGGGCGCCCAAGGCCGCGCCGATGACGCCGGCGGCGGCTCCGGCCACGCCCGCTGCGACGCCGGCGCCTGCAGCCCCGGCTCCGGTCTCCGAGATCGATCGCCTCGTCGAGCAGCGCTACCCCCTCCCGCAATTTGTGCCCCTCAGCCAGATCGTGAACAACTGGACCAGCGTGCCGCAGCGGGCCTTTCCCGACCAGATCGCCATCCAGCAGAACGTGCCCTTCGTCCTCCGGGGACCCGATGGCCGGCCGATCGGCTCCAGTGTGGCCGTGCCGGGCACTCTTGTAAAGCCGGTGAGCCTGAACGGTCAGACGCTCATCATCGCCAGCCTGGCGAATCCGGCGATGCGCAGCGAGATCGCGCTCGATCAGACGGATTTCAAACAGCGGGTCGAGACGCGCTACAACGACTTCATCGTCTCGATGACCAACCGCATCCGCAACCAGCGGGAGCGGGCCAAGCAGGCCCTGCTGGCCAAGCCAGAGGCGCTCGCCGCCCTGCAGGGCGCGGGGGCCGGCGGGGGAAGCTTCGGCTCGGCTGACGATCCGCGGCTGGCTCCGGTCAAGGCCAGCCTGTCCAATCAGGGGGTGATGAGCTTCACCCTGGAAGAGGCGACGGGATTCCGCTGGAACGGCCCGGAACGGATCAACGGCGAAAAATTCCGCGGTCTCTACGACACCGTGACGGTGAAATATGAGGCCAAGACCATCTTCGGCACCTTCCCGGGCGAGGCCAAGTGCCTGCTCCAAGCCGGCAAGGTGATCGGATGGATCGATCCGATCACCGAGGATGAGCTGAGCTGATCCGCGCTGATCGGATCGGAGGATCCCGGACGCAGCGTCTCAGAACACCAGCCGGGTGCCGAAACGCACGGCCTGGAAGTCGGAGTCGGACGAGTCGTCATCGACGCCGCTGAGGAAGGTGTAGCTCCAGTCGATGAACAGGGGCAGCGGCAGGAAGCGGATGTCCAAGCCGGCGCCGCCGCGGGCCAGCATCTCCGAGCCGTCGCCGACGAACGCACCGCCGCCGACAAAAACGTAGGGCGCCAAGCCGCCGGCCGGGACCGGATAGCGGAGCGCGAGATCCATCGTGTAGGTCTGCCACATGTCGCCCGTCTCGACATCGGCCCAGGCGCCGCCGAAGGACACGCCGAGATGCTCATTGAAGAAGAAATCGAACGACAGGCCGCCGCCCCACGCATTCTGCGCGTCATTGGCGGGGCTGAGATAGGAGGCGAAGGCGCTGATATGCGACTCGGCCCGGTATTCTTTGATGTCGTATTCCGCGCGGGCGGCCGTGGGTGCGGTCAGCCCGAGGGCGATGGCGAAGAGGGACAGGGCGGAGATGCTGGCTTTCATGGGAGTGGTCGTTGAGGTGATTGGGCATTTTTTGGCAGGGAGCGGTGGCGATCAAGTCAAAAATTCTCCGGATTGCGTCGCGGATGTTGCGGCAATTTCCGATGCGACAGGGTATGATCGGCGATGCAACCGGGTTGCATCGGAAAGGGACTCCCTCGAAAAGAGGACGCCCTGCGATGCCGGTGAAAACGAATCGAAAAGCCGAGAGGATGAAAACGACACTTTTCCGTTGGATGATCGCCGCCGCGTTGGGCGGTTGTTGTGGCCAGATGGCGGCGCAGGAGGGCGCGCCAGTGATCGAGCGACGCCTGCCGCCGGTGGGGCTCGAGATCCCGGCGGAGATCCGGGGGCCGCTGGAGGCGCGGGTGACGGCGTTTTTGGACAATGTCTGGGCGGAGGGGAATGATCCGCTGGTGGCCGATGCGGCGATCTTTGGGAAGGCGGTGCGCTGGGCTTTGATCCATCGGGAAATCTATGATGCGAAGCAGTGGCCGCTGCTCGAAGAGATGCTGGCAATGGGCGAGGAAAGGCTGAAACAGGTCGAGAACGAGGAGTATCCCTGGGCGAAGCAGCGCGGGCTGTTGGTGCGAGGATACGAATCGCGGGTGGATGGCTCCTACCAGCCCTATGGACTGGAGATTCCGGCCCATCTGGACCTGTCGAAGCCGGTGCCGCTGCTGGTCTGGCTGCATGGCCGGGGGGACAAGACGACGGACCTGCATTTCATCCGCGGATGCCTGGGCAAGTCGCAGGCGCTCGGGGGGATGGTGGCGGAGCAGCAGGATGCCATCATCGTGCATCCGTTCGGCCGACATTGTGTGGGATGGAAGCACGCAGGGGAGACGGATGTCTTCGAGGTGATCGAGCACGTGAGCAGCCAGTATCCGATCGATCCCGACCGGATCGCTCTGGCGGGCTTTTCGATGGGCGGCGCGGGCGCCTGGCACATCGGGGCGCGGTTTCCGGATCGGTTTTGTGCGGTGCATGCCGGCGCGGGCTTTGCCGAGACGGCGCGCTACAACAAACTGACGCCGGACCGCTATCCGTCGCCGGTGGAGCAGACGCTGTGGAAGGTCTATGACACGCCCGGCTATGTGCGGAATCTGTTCAATGTGCCGGTGCTGGCCTACTCAGGCGAGAAGGACAAACAGAAGCAGGCCGCGGACCTGATGGCGGAAGCGATCGCGGCGGAGGGCGGCCAGCTGCGGCATGTCATCGGGCTGGAGATGGAGCACAAGTATCATCCCGACGCGGTGGCGGAGATCTGGGCCTGGCTCAAGGAGTGCTGGGCCAAGGGCCGCGACCGGGCTCCGGCGAAAGTCGAGGTTCAGACCCCGACGGCCCGCCACGGCCGGGTGCACTGGGTGGAGTCCGTGGCGCTGGAGCGGCAGTGGGAGGACAGCCGGGTGCAGGCACAGCGGGACGGGGAGAGCCGCTCGATCGCAGTGACTTCCCGGAATGTGGCATCCCTCCGGCTGCACGGGCCCGATGGGGCGGATCTCGCGGGCTGGAAGCTGAATCTCGACGGCCAGACGCTGACGGTGGCGGCTCCGGGCTTTCCCGTGGACTCGGTATCGCTGCGGCGGGAAGGCGGAAAGTGGACCTGGGGCGAGCCGGAAGGCCTGACGAAAGGGGCCGGGCTCCAGGGGCCGATCGACGACGCTTTTCTGGATCGTTTCGTGGTGGTGGGGCCGGAATCGCCGTCGGCGGAGCCGCGGGTGCGGCAATGGGTGGAGGGCGAACTGGACCATTTTCGCCAACGCTGGCGGGCGCTGATGCGGGGCGATCTGCCGGAGAAAAACGCCGACGAGGTGAACGCGATCGACGTGGCCGAGGGCAATCTGATCCTGTGGGGTGATCCGACGACGAATCCGCTGATCGCCGAGATGGCCGACCGGCTCCCGGTGCGCTGGGAGGACGGCAAAATCCGTCTGGGCAGTCAGGAATGGGCCGCCGCCGATCACGTACCGGCTTTCATCTTTCCGAATCCGCTGAATCCCGAGCGCTACGTGGTCATCAACAGCGGCCTGACTTTCCGCGAAGGCCACGATGGCACCAACTCGCTGCAGAATCCGAAGCTGGGCGACTGGGTGGTGATCGGTCTGGACGAGGCGCCCAACGAACTGACGCCCGGCCGGGTGGCGGCGAACGGTTTCTTCGACGAGCGCTGGCAGGTGAAGCCGTGAGTCAGCAGCGGTGCGGCAGTCGCGGCTTCACTTGAAGCGGATGGTGACCTTTTCCTGGGTCTCCATCTTGACGCCGTTCAGAGTCTCGACCTTCTGCATCATGGCGGCGACCTGAGCGTCGGTCGGCTTTTCGGTCTGGAACTTTTCGCCCTCGGCCATGATCTCGGCGAATTTGGGATCGCTCATCATCTTGCCGGGCTCCATGTCGGTCATGGTGATGAGGGTGCCGTCGACATGTTTGGCATTGGTTTCGGCGATTTCGCCATCGACGCGGATGAAGTAGGCGATGCGCATGCCCTGGAACATGCCCGCGGCCATCTGCATGGCGGCGGCCGGGTCGATCTGGGCGCCGTTCGGGCCCGTGATCTGGCCTCCGCCGGGGAGACCGGCGCCGCCGCCGAGGCCGCCGGCGCTCTCGCCGAGCTGGGCGATGGCATCGGCTGACATGCCGGTGTCGATGGTGAGCAGGCCGTCGGCCATGGTGAACTTCACGCCGCTTCCCTCGTTCCCGGCGGTCTGCTTTTCCACCTCAGCCGCGGCGTCGGGATTCATTTTTGCCAGATCGTTCAGCGGGCCGGGCGGATTGTTCGGGTCGAAAGCGAGTTGGTTGATGTCGTCGAACTGATAGACGACGAGGTAGCCGTCCCAGCCGGCGGCATTTTTCCCGGGTTCGTGGCGGGCGAAGCGAACGCCCTTTCCGTAGGCGCTGGCGCCCTCCTCAAGAGAGGCCTGCGAGGGCTTGAGCAGGGAATCGGCGGTGGGGAGCTTCGGCGCGTCGGCGCCTGAGCCATCCGGCGTTCCGGCTCCAGCCGCGAGGCCGCTCATCATGCCCAGCATGCCGGCCACCTGGGGGGAGAAGTGGTAGCGGGCGAAGATCTCGCCGCTGCCGTCCTTCCGCACGCGGACGACGGTGGAATTCTCCATGCAGGAGGTGGCGAGCAGCGAGAAGCCGGCCAGAGCAGCGACGGCGAGGGAACGGAGGGAATGGCGGCGCGGGTGTGATTTCATGTGGGCAGTGTCGGAAAGGGTAACGCGGAAGCATGGTTTTGCCAACTGTCGGGGGTGGCTTCCGTTCAGTAGCGATAGTAGTGGCGCGGGGCACGACGGTAGCAATCGCGGGGCGGGGGAGGCGGGCAGGCGTCGTAGTAGCGGTAGTCGTAATGCCGCGGGCGGTAGGAGTAGTCGCGATACCGCGGGTGGTCGTAGTAGTAGCGGTCATCCTGGGCACTGCCGATGAGCGCGCCCGCGCCCGCGCCGATGGCGCCACCGATGGCGGCTCCCTCGAGTCCGCGGCCACTTTGATGGCCGATGATGGCGCCGGTACCGGCGCCGAGGAGACCGCCAACGACGGCGGCTTCGCGGGAATAGGGGCCGCAGGAGATCGCGGACAGCGACACGGCGGCGAGAAGAGCGAGGGCGAAGGAGCGTTTCATGGAGGAGAGAGGATGGGGGAGGATGAGGACACGGTGACGCGGTCCGGGCCGACCTACCCGTGGTTCGGCACGCCGCGCGGGGAGGGACGGATGACCGCGTCCGGCTATGCAGCGGAAAAATGGGTCTCTTTTCCGCGTCCGGCGCGGTGGATCTCAGCCCCAGTGCTCCTCGATCTTGCGGCGCACGAATTCCGCGCTCCGCAGGAGCTGATCCATGCCATCCACGCCGTCCTCGAGGCTGATCCAGTTCTCGAACGGTCGTTCGCCGGAACCGAAGCCGGCGGCTTTCAAGATGGAGAAAATGGCGTCGTAGTCGTTGAGCCCCTTGCCGATCTCGCCGTGGCGGAGGCGTTTGGCATAGCCGGCGGCACCGCTCTCCTCCCGACGCAGGTCCTCCAGAGTGCCTTCGGCGAGATAGCGATCGCTGGCGTGCATGGTCACGACGCGGGGCGCGACCCGGCGGAGCAGTTCGAGCGGATCCTCACCGGCGAGATAGGTGTTCGAGGGGTCGTAATTCACCCCGAAGTGGGCGTGATCGATCCGGTCGACGATCTCACAGAAAATGTCCATCGGCTGGGCGAATTCCGGATAGCTCCAGAAGTCGTCTTTGTAGTGGTTTTCCATCACCAGCGTGACGCCCTTGTCGGCGGCATAGGGCAGGCAGGCCTGGATGCACTCGACGGTGTAGCGGATACCTTCCTCGCGGGTGAGCATGGGCCGGTTCTGCCCGCTGAGGACGCGGCAGTATTGGCCGCCGAGCTTGGCGATCATGCGGATCCAGGATTTTTGCCGGGTCACCTGCTCGGCCCGGAAATCGGGATCGGGATGGGTGAAATCGGGCGAGCAGCACAGCATCGGAATGCGGAGGTCGTAATCTTCGACCCGATGGCGGATGGCGGACCAGTTCATCTCATCGGCCATCTCCAGAAAGCCGGCATACCACTCCAAGCCATCGACCGGCAGGCTGGAGGCCTCGTCGACCCACTGGGCCATCGACACGGTGCCGTCCTTGCAGAGCTGCTGCATGTAGAGCTTGGGGAAGGCGGCGAGTAGGGGCTTGTTGGCCATGATAGACCGGGATTCTAGCGTGGTTCAGGGCAAGCGCCATCCCCGGATTGTGACAAATCGGGCCTCGGTTGCCTTTTGGGGGAAGGCGATTTTCAGGGAAAGCCGGAGGCGGCTGCCGATCGGGTGGTTGGCGGGCGATGACCCAAGCAGCGGCGCTTTGTAATCGTCGGATCTCTTCCCGAGCCGGCCCGACATCAGCGGAGCCTTTGCCGCCAGGAGCCCGCCGATCCGGAAGTCGCGACCACGAAAAAAGGCTGCCGGGGGTGCCGGCAGCCTCTTGACGGTTTTATGGGGATAAAGGGAACAGCCCGGGCGGAAAAGGCCCGAGCACGGCCGCGATCAGCGCTTCGAGAACTGGAAGCGCTTGCGGGCACCCGGCTGACCGGACTTCTTGCGCTCCTTGGCGCGGCTGTCGCGGGTGAGCAGGTGATGCTCGCGCAGGGTGCCGCGGCTTTCGGGATTGTGCTTCAGCAGGGCACGGGCGATGCCGAGACGGATCGCGTCCACCTGACCGGTGACGCCGCCGCCGGCGGTCGTGATGGAAATGTCGAACTGATTCGCCGCCTGAGCCACCTGCAGGGGGTGCAGGACGCGGTTTTGGAGAGCCAGGGTCGGGAAGTAATCTTCGAAAGCGCGATCATTGATCGTGATCTCGCCGGAGCCGGGCTTGATCGAGACGCGGGCGACGGCGGTCTTGCGGCGCCCGGTGGCACTGATGGTGTCGGTGACGGTTGACATGGTCTAGGAAAGGTGTCGGAGGGGCTGACTGGGGGACGAAACGCGCCTCACAGGGAGAAAGGAGCCGGCTGCTGGGCTTCGTGCGGGTGCTCGGCACCGGCGTAGACCTTCAGCTTTTTCACGATCTGCCGACCGAGGCGGTTGTGGGGGATCATGCCGGTCACGGCACGCTCGACGATGAGTTCCGGGCGACGGACGCGGACCTTGCGGACCGACTCGCGCTTCTGGTTACCCACGAAGCCGGCGTAGGAGGTGTATTCCTTCTGATCTTCCTTCTTGCCGGAGAGGCGCACCTTGTCGGCATTGATGACGACGACGAAATCGCCGCAATCGACGTGGGGAGTGAAAATGGCCTTGTTCTTGCCGCGCAGCAGGCGGGCGGCGGCCACGGCGACATCACCAAGGATACGGTCCTTGGCATCGATCACCCACCATTGGCGCTGGATTTCTTCGGCTTTGGCTGAGAATGTCTTCATCGTAACGAGGTCAGGGTAGCCCGGAGGCTGTCTTGCGGATTTTCCCCGGTTTGGCGCCCGTTGGGGGCCTGCTCACACGGCTGGAAAGGAGTGTTTCCGGACTCTGGCGGCGGGGAAAGGGCCGCAAATCTAGGACGATCCGCATTGATGTCAACCAAATTGGAGCATTTCGGAGCGCGAACTTTTTCGGGGTCCGCAAGAGGGTGATGTCGGGGAGACTTTCGTCTTGCGCCGGTCGGAACGCGGGCTAAAGCTGGCCCATCATGAGCGTCCGGAGCGGGTCGCCTGGTTCTGGCCCGCCGCGCTCCTTTTTTCTTTCAAGTCCATGAGTATTCAGCGAGCCCTGATTTCCGTCTCCGACAAGTCTGGTCTGGAGGCCTTCGTGCGCGGCCTGGCCGCCCGCGGCATTGAGATTCTGTCCACGGGCGGGACCTCCAAGTTCATCCGCGCCCTCGGCGTGGAGGTGCAGGATATCTCCGATTTCACCGGCTTTCCCGAGCTGTTCGAGGGGCGGGTGAAAACGCTGCATCCGAAGGTCCACGGCGGTCTGCTCCATCGTCGTGACAAGCCGGAGCACGTCCAGCAGGCCGCGGACAATGGCATCGTCCCCATCGATCTGGTGGTGGTGAATCTCTATCCCTTCGAGCAGACCGTCGCCAAGGGGGACGTGACCCGCGAGGAAGCGATCGAGCAGATCGATATCGGCGGGCCGTCGATGCTGCGGTCGGCGGCGAAAAACTGCGATGCCGTCACCGTGGTCGTCGATCCGGCCGATTATCCCGGCCTGTTGGAAGAAATGGAGGATCACCAGGGCGCCACGACCCTGAAAACGCGGGAGCGGCTGGCGATCAAAGTATTTCAGCGCACCGCCGCCTACGATGCGGCCATCGCCGCCCATCTCAACGATTGCCAGAAGACCGAGGGTTCCTTCTCAGTCAGCCTGCCGCTCGATCAGGAACTCCGCTACGGAGACAATCCCCACCAGCACGCCGCGCTCTACGGCGATTTCAGCAAGCATTTCCACAAGCTCCAGGGCAAGGAGTTGAGCTACACCAATGTGTTGGACATCGCCGCCGCCGCCGAGTTGATCCACGAGTTCCGTCGGCCCGCCGTCGCCATCCTCAAGCACACCAATCCCTGTGGCGTCGGTGCCGACTCCGAGGATCTCCGGGCGGCGTGGGAAAAGGCCTTCGAGACCGACCGGCAGGCGCCCTTTGGCGGCGTGATCGTCTGCAACCGTCCGCTGACGCTGAGCCTGGCGCGGGTGATTTCCGAGATCTTTACCGACGTGATCATCGCCCCGGATTTCGAGACCGAAGCCCGGGCGCTGTTGAAAAAGAAGAAAAATCTCCGTCTCATCGAGATGGCCGAGTCCTACAAGGAATGCCTGAACGACCCCGTGATCCGCTCCGCTCCCGGAGGCCTCATGGTGATGCAGTCCGATCCCGTGGCGCTCGGGCTGGACCGCATGGAGGAGAAAGTCGTGACCCAGAGACCGCCCACGGCCGAGGAGATCGAGGCCATGCGTTTCGCCTGGCGGGTGGTCAAACACGTGCGGTCGAATGCCATCGTCTTTGCCACCAGCGATCGCACCCTCGGCATCGGCGCCGGTCAGATGTCCCGTGTGGACAGTTGCCGCATCGCCGTGTGGAAGGCCGAGCAGGCCGGGCTGAGCTTGAAAGGCAGCGTGGTGGCCAGCGATGCCATGTTCCCCTTTGCCGACGGATTGATCTCCGCCCTCGATGCCGGCGCCACCGCCGCCATCCAACCGGGCGGCTCAGTCCGGGACGAGGAAGTCATCGCCGCCGCCAACGAGCGCGACGCTGCGATGGTCTTCACCGGGGTGCGGCATTTCCTCCATTGAGGGAGCGGAGCCGGTGTCTCTCACGGGGCCGGGCGCTCAATGCCGGCCGCCCAATAGACGCCGTTTCTCAGTAGATCGCGGAAGGCCTGGACGGCAAAGTCGTCCCGGTGCCCCAGCGATGTGTAGAACACCCGACCGCCACCCGGTGCCGTGTGTGTCCAGGCCACCGGCTCCGGCTGCGCGATGCTATCGGCCCGGCCGGTCAGCAGCGGCGTGGTGCCGGGCTGTAGTGGCGTGTTTTGGTAGAGAGAGCCAAACGTCTTGAATTCGGTTGCCGGCAGACCGGCCAGAATCGGGTGCGATGCGGCCGCGGGGACGACTTGGGCAAACGTCGCGAGGTCGTTGCCATGGTGGCCGGTGTAGTGGCCCCCGAGGATCGTCGGATCGAAGTCCTGCCACTCGTCGAGACCGGCCGGCGGTGCCTTGTCCCGCTGGTGAAAGGGATGGCTGGCCGTGCGGATGCCAACCAGCGGTCTGCCCTCGGCCAGATGCGCCCGGAACAGATCGAGCTGCGCCTTCGGCAGATTGCGCCGCCGCACCGAGAGCAACAGGATGTCGGCCTGACCGATCACCTCGGCTCCGGGCAGGGTGCTCCGGTCATCCGCGTGCCCATAAACAACGCTGATCTGGAAGTCCTTTCCGAGTTCCTTCAGGGCAAAGGGCGGCAGAGTCTCCTCGGTCTGATATTCGTCCTCGGCCGTCACGATGACCAGGTGCGGGCGTTTGTCCTCGGGAAAGCGGTAGGTCAGCCCGTCGCCGAGGATATCGCCGCTCGTCACCGTCGGGCACCAGTGGCGCTCGATGTGTGCGAGGACCAGATCGTTGCCCGTGAAATGGTTGACGTAGGGCTCCTCGGCAGGGTTGTACATCGTATCCGTCAGGTCGCGCATCAGGGCCACCGTCATGCCCTGGCGGACGAGTTGGCGGATGCCAAAGGGCCGGCCGAGCACGCACATGTTGGTGTGGACACCCATCACGATGACCTGTCCGATGCCCCGTTGTTTCATCAGATAGTAAGCCTCCGCGGAATCGGTGACGGCATCGCCCTCGGCGATTTCGAGGGTTTCGATCTGGCGGGTGTAGAAGCGCACCCGGTCGCGGATCTGGCCTGCATCGTCGCAGGGCTGCTCCACTTTCACCGGCATCGGTGGCTCGCGCGTTTCGTCGAGATGGCACCAGTTTTCCAGCGGGACGGTGGTTTCGATTTTCGGCGCCTGCTTGGCCAGTTCGCGTTGCGGCGTGCCTTCATACTTGTCCATGCAGCCGCTGGGGCAGTGGATGATGAGGGCGCCCTGCGACCGGGCCTTGCGGATGACTTCGTTCATGCGCGGGGCCATCTCCGCGACCCGGCGGGCGGAGTTCCGGCAGTAGTGGTCATCCCACATGTCGCAGATCACGATGGCCGTCTTCGACGCATCCCATTCGGCCGGCCGGGTGAGCGTGTGGTAGCGACCCGAGCCGGGAGCGGTCTCGGTCTGGCTGCGCAACTGGAGCTTCAGTGAATCGGCAAAAAGCCCGCCCGGCAGGGCCAGCCAGAGCGCGGCGAGAGAAAGTCGATGGAACAGGGTATGGCTCATGATCAAACAGGGTTGGATCGGAATTGGAAAAAGGAAGGAAGGGCGCAGCCAGGTGGTCACGGTCTGAGGAAATGGGTGAAAAACGCATAGATCACCTCGTTCGACTCCGGGTTGGGCGAGTGGTCGGGCCGGTTGTGCATGGCGACCCGGTTCTCATGACCGAGCAGGCGATTGACGGCGATGCTGTGATTCAGTGCCCGCCATCGGTGGGGCGGGTCTTCGCTCCCGCCGGAGACGAGAAAGGGTCGCGGCGCCATCAAGGCGTGGAGCTCGTGGAGGTCCATGCCGGATGCCAGCAGCTCCGGGTAGACACCCCGGGCGGGGTTTTCCGCCGACGGCACGCCGCGGGGCCGCCACGGTTTCGGGTGATAGCCGAGATACCAGGGCTCCCAATAGTTCACGCTGGGCCGGGTGTCGAAGACGATGCCCGGGTCGGACCACGCGGCGCAGGCATACTTGTCGAAAAGACACGAGGCAAACAGGGCCCACTTGCCACCGAACGAATGTCCGGTGATGCCGATGCGGTCCGGGTCCACTTCCGGCCGGCTGGCGAGGACCTGCCAGGCATTTGCCGCGGCATAGCCCAGCATGGAAAGCGGCTCGATTTCGGCCTTTTCCAGCGAAGGCCAGTAAAGCGAGTAGGTCCCCGCCGCGGAGGCTTCCTTGGTGCCGATGGACAGGGTGACAAAGCCGCGCTTGGTGAGCTGATAGGCGAAATCACGGAGTTCCTTGCCCAGGCCGATGGCCGTCTCCGGCTCATAATAAACGGTCACGACGGCGGGGCGCTTCCCCGGTCGATCGGGCACCAGCAGGTAGCCGGTGGTCTTTTCGGTCGGCGTCCAGAGGAAGCGGATGCGGTGCTGGGTGAAATCTTCGCGCCGGGTCGTCTCGAGGATTTCCGTCTGCGGATCGGCTACCAAAGCTGGCCAGGTCCCGAGCTTGGCATCCCAGAGGCCCCGGATCTCCGCCCGTCGGGCCTGCCAGTCGGCGGCGGACTTGACCTCCCGGCCGTCGGCAAAGCGGAGCGGAGAGCGATAGTCGCCCGGGTCGTCGGCGAATTCGGCCGGCGGCGAAAACCATGGCTTCAGGGCGTCGGGCAGCGGTGATGTCCCAGGATCGGCCGCACCCGCGACGGTGAGACCGGCGGCGGCGCAGGCTATCAAAGGGCGGATCAACTGGGCGGCTTTCATCCGAATCACGATAGCGTCTTCCGTCGTCCGGCGGAAGACTTTCCCGCCTTGACGTCGCTGGCTTCATCGCGTCGTTTTGGCACATGAACGCGCTGCGGACGGTCCCGAATGTTGTCTTCTGCCAATTGGCTGCCTTGATCCTCGCGGCTGAAGCCGGCGTTGAACATCCCAATATTGTCGTCATAGTGGCCGACGACCTCGGCTACGGCGAACTGTCCTGCCAGGATCCGGCGACGGACATACCCACCCCGCACATCGATGCGCTGGCTGCGGCGGGGGTGAGGTTCACCCAGGGCTATGTGACGGCCCCTTTCTGCGCCGCGTCGCGGGCGGGATTGCTGACGGGACGGTATCAGACCCGGTTTGGCTTCGAGTTCAATCCGATCGGCGCAAAAAATGACGAGCCCGGCATCGGCCTTCCCGTGGAAGAGAGGACCCTGGCCGACCGGCTGCGGGACGAGGCCGGCTACGCCACGGCCCTGATCGGAAAATGGCATCTGGGCGGCACGGCGCCGTTTCACCCCATGCGGCGCGGTTTCGATGAGTTCTTTGGCTTTCTGCACGAGGGCCACAGCTTCGTGCCGCCTCCGTATGAGGGTGTAACGACCTGGCTGCGCCGCAAGCGCCTGCCGGGCGGTGGTGAGGGGCGGTGGGCATCGGAAGATGGCCGACTCATCCTGAGCACCCATCTGGGGCGGAATGAGCCGGACTACGATGCGAACAATCCCATCCTGCGGGGCAGCCAGCCGGTCGATGAACGGGCCAATCTGACCACGGCCTTCACCCGCGAGGCGGTGTCTTTCATCGGGCGGCATCGGGAGCGTCCGTTCTTCCTATTGCTTTCCTATAATGCGGTTCACAGCCCGATCCAGGCTGATGAGGCTTACCTGAAGCGTTTTGCCGGCATCGGGGACATCCACCGGCGGCTCTTCGCGGCCATGCTGGCGCAGCTCGATGATGGCGTCGGCGAGGTGACGGCGGCGCTCGATCGGCATGGCGTGGCCGGGCGGACTCTGGTCTTTTTCCTCAGCGACAATGGAGGTCCCACCCGCGAGCTGACCAGTCGGAACACGCCGCTGCGCGGTGAGAAAGGCAGTCTCCTGGAAGGTGGCATCCGGGTGCCGTTTCTGCTGCGCTGGCCGGATGCGGTGACTGCCGGAATTGTCTGTGACACGCCGGTCAGTTCGCTCGACATCGCCGCGACGGCCCTGGCGGCCGCCGGAGTCAGTACCGGGCCGGATTCCGGGCTCGATGGTGTCGATTTGCGACCCCTGGTCGCGGGGGAGGCCCGGCCGCCATCGCATGAATCGTTGTTTTGGCGCGTGGGTGCGCAGGCGGCCTTGCGGAGCGGCGAATGGAAGCTGGTGCGCCCCGCCTCGCAGGGAAAGCCGGCTGCTTGGCAGTTGTACCGGCTCGATCGGGACATCGGTGAGTCGGAGGATTTGGCCGACCGGGAACCTGGACAGCTCAGCCGGCTGGTGGCGGAGTGGGAACGCCGCGACCGGGGGATGGTGGAGCCGCTGTGGCGTTGAAGGCCTGTTGATTCCAGTCCGACCGCGTCATGAGAATCGCCATGTTCACAAACACCTTCGCGCCGCTGGTGGGCGGCATTGAGAAGTCCGTCGCCACCTTCGCGGAGGACTTGCGTGCACTGGGGAATGAGGTGCTCACGGTCACGCTCCAGCAGGACGACGACGACCGGACGGAGCCGGGGACGCTGCGGCTGCCCGCCCTCCCGAGATTCGCCGGTGGTCCCTACGCCTGTCCGCTGCCGGGCGCCGTGGGACTGGACCGGGCGCTCGATGAGTTCCGTCCCGAGGTGCTGCATGCCCATCAGCCCTTTCTGTTGGGAGATTCCGCCTATCGACACGCGGTAAGACGCGGGCTGCCGCTGGTTTTCACCAATCACACCCTCTACGAGCGCTATGCCGACCGGACTTTCCTCGGCGAATTCGCAGGACTCGAGCGCGCCGCGCGCAAGCTGGCCGTCGTCTACGCCAATCGTTGTGAGGCTGTGATCGCTCCTACCCAAAGCATCGCCGACATTCTGCATGGGCAGGGGGTGACACCCGACATCGCGGTCGTGCCGACGGGCATCGATGTGGATCGCTTCGCGCGAGGTGACGGGGCGGCGTTCCGTCAGCGCCACGGTATTCCGGCCGATGCCTTTGTGGCGGGGCACCTGGGCCGATTGATTCCGGCAAAAAATGTCGGGTTTCTCGCCGGAGCCGTGGCCGAATTCCTCCGCCGCGAGCCGCGGGGCTGGGCCCTGTTCTGCGGCGAAGGGCAGTCGGTTGATGAAATTCGCGAGGCTTTCCGCGCGGCCGGGGTGGAAGAGCGACTGATCATGCTGGGAGTCCTTGCGCCGGCCGAGATCGCCGACGCCTACGCGGCCATGGATGTATTTGCCTTCGCCTCGCTCACGGATACCCAGGGTATTGTCCTGCTGGAGGCGATGGCGGCCGGGACGCCGGTGATGGCGCTTCGGGCGACCGGGCCGCAGGATCTCGTGGTGGACGGAGTGTCCGGCCGTTTGCTTGATCCGAGGGTGACGGGCGACGAGTTTGCGCAGGGCCTGGTGGAAGAATCACGGATCGATGATCGGACGCCTCTTCGTGAAGCCGCCCGGCGGCGGGCGGGCGCGTTCGATCGACGGGCCTGCGCGGAGCAACTGGTCGAGGTCTACGAGTCGGCGCGAAGGCGACTCCTCGCGACGGAACGACCGTCGGAGCCGGCAGAATCGGTGCTCGACGAGTTCCAGCGCCGCGTCGAGGCCGAGTGGGAGTTGTTCGCCGGTCGGGCGGCCATTCTCCGAGCCCTGCTACCGTCGCGTGGGTTCCCTGAAATCGGGGGGGCATGACGCCACCGGACTGGCTTCGCGAGTCGGCGCGGAACTGGCTCACGCAAACGCGACGGTAAGAATCCGGCATTTCGTGGCATTTTTGGGCAAAACGTGTTGCTTTTGACCCCTTTTTTCCCGTGCATGACCCCATGAATATCCGATGCCTCCATTTAGGGACGCTACTTGTCCTCGCCAGCGGCTTGTCCGACACTGTTTCAGCCGAGGCGGCTGCTGGAGGGGATCGACCGTCTTTTCGGCGGGATGTCCGTCCGATTCTCTCGGACAAATGTTTTTCCTGCCACGGGCCGGATGAGAATACCCGCGAGGCGGATCTCCGGCTCGACACCCCGGAGGGAGCGCGGGCTGACCTTGGTGGGTATGCCGCCATTGTGCCGGGCAATCTGGAGAAGAGCGAACTGATCCAGCGCATCATCACCGACAATGCCGACGACCTGATGCCGCCGGAGAAGTTTCACAAGCCCCTCACCGCAGCCGAGTTCGACACCCTCAAACGTTGGGTGGCCTCCGGGGGCGAATATGAATCGCATTGGGCCTACACACCGATTACCCGAGCTGCCGCTCCAGACGCCGAAGAGCCTGGCTTTGTCCGAAACGACATCGATCGCTTCCTGCTCGCGGCGCAGCGGGCCCATGGCCTCCGCCCGGCGGGAGAGGCGGACCGACGGACGCTCATCCGCCGGCTATATCTGGATCTCACCGGCCTGCCGCCCTCTCCTGAGACAGTGGCGGCCTTCGAGAAGAACGACTCGCCGACGGCCTACGAGGAATTGGTCGATGAATTGCTGCGCTCGAAGCACTTCGGCGAGCGCATGGCGATTTTCTGGCTCGATCTGGTTCGTTATGCCGACACCATCGGCTACCACAGCGACAATTACATGGAGGTTTCCGCCTATCGGGACTACGTGATCGATGCCTTCAATGAAAACCTGACCTACGATCGCTTCACCCTCGAACAACTGGCAGGCGACCTGCTGCCCGAGGCCACCCAGCGCCAGCGCATCGCCTCTGGTTACAATCGCCTGCTCCAGACCACCGAGGAGGGCGGAGCCCAGCCCAAGGAATACATGGCGATCTACGCCGCCGACCGGGTGCGCAATGTCTCCGAGGTCTGGCTGGGCTCCACCCTGGGATGCGCCCAGTGCCACGATCACAAGTATGACCCCTTCACGATGCGGGATTTCTACAGCATGGCGGCCTTCTTTGCCGACATCGATGAAAATGCCGTCGGCAAGCGCCAGCCGAATCTCAAGCTGCCCACTCCCGAGGAGGAGGCCGAAATGGCCGATCTGAAAGCCAGAATCGAGGCCGGTGCGTTGGTGAAAGTGCTGGGTCGCGATGCCGCCCTGGCCGGCAAAGTCGCCGCGGCCCAGAAACAATGGGAAGCCGAACAGGTCGGGCGGATTGGACAGTCCCAGGGGGATTGGAAACCCGTGAAGCCCGAGGGATTGAAATCGTCCGGAGGCCAGGACCTGAAGGTGCAGCCCGACGGCTCGGTGCTCGCCTCGGGACCGCGCAATCCGAATCAGGACAATTACACCGCCGTCATCAAGGCATCCGGCAAGGTCACCGGACTGCGGCTGGAGGCGCTCACTCACGAAAGCCTGACCAAGAAAAGTCTCGCCCGTGGCAATGGCAATTTCGTCATCACCAACCTCGTCGTCACCGCCGGCGGCAAGCCGGTGAAGATCGCCGCCGCCGCCGCCGACTACGAGCAGCCGGGCTATCCGGTGGCGCATCTCATCGATGCCGATCCCAAAACAGGCTGGGCCGGCAACGGCCACGTGGAGGCGAAGAACCGCACCGCCGTGCTGACCTTTGCGGAACCGGTCGACCTGGGGGCTGGCGGAGAACTGAAGGTCGATCTGCATCATCAGTCGCCCTACAGCCAGCATCACCTCGGGCGCTTCCGGCTGTCGGTGACGGAGTCAGCCAAGCCGGAAGTCAAACCCGGGGCGGACATTCCGCTCGATCTGATCGAAGCCATCGCGGTCGCTCCGGACCAGCGCACGCCGGCCCAGCGGGATGCCCTGGCGGCGCATTACCAGACCGTGGCGCCGGATCTGGAGCCCCATCGTCGGGATCTCGCCACCTGGCAGAAGCGCCTCGAGGACATCGACAAGGGACTCCGCACCATGCTCGTGTCGGCCTCGCTCAAGGAGCCCCGCATGACGCGGGTGCTGGACCGCGGCAATTGGATGGACGAGTCCGGCGATGAGGTGCAGCCCCGCCTGCCGGAGTTTTTGGCCGGACAGGAGCCGGCTGCCGGCCGCGCGACCCGGCTCGATCTGGCCCGCTGGATCACCAGCCCGGACAATCCCCTGACTGCCCGCGCGTTCATGAACCGCCTGTGGAAGCTCTATTTCGGCAAGGGCATTTCGCCCGATGTCGGCGACCTCGGCGGGCAGGGGAAGATGCCCACCCACCCCGAGCTGCTTGACTGGCTCGCGGCCGAGTTTCGCGACGGTGGCTGGGATGTGAAGCGGATGGTCAAACTCATCGTCACCTCCGGCGCCTACCGTCAGTCCTCGGTCGGCGAGGCCGCCGTGCGGGAAAAGGATCCCGGCAACGTCTGGCTGGCCCGGCAGGGCCGCTGGCGGCTCGAGGCCGAGTTGGTGCGCGACACCTCCCTCGAAGTCGCCGGTCTGCTGGTGGATGACACCGGAGGCAAGAGTGTGAAGCCCTATCAGCCGGCGAAATTCTGGCAGCACCTCAACTTTCCCGCCCGCGAGTGGGAGAACAGCAAAGGGCAGGACTTGTATCGCCGGGGCCTCTACACCTTCTGGTGTCGCTCCTTCCCGCATCCGGCGATGACCGCCTTCGATGCTCCCAGCCGCGAGGAATGTACCGCCGAGCGGCCGCGGTCGAACACTCCCCAGCAGGCGCTGGTGCTGTTGAACGATCCTGTCTACGTCGAAGCCTCGCGGGCCTTTGCCGCCAGAATCGCCCGGCAACCCGCCGATGACTCCGGCAAATTGGCGTGGGCCTGGGAGGCCGCCACCGGTCGGCCCGCCGCCGAGAATGAGCGGACCATCCTCGCGCAGTTGCTCGCGTCCCAGCAGAAGCGCTATGCGGCCGATACCGAGTCGGCCAAGCTTCTCCTCGCCACCGGGGACTCTCCGGCTCCCGCCGATGTGGATCCCGCCCAACTCGCCGCCTGGACGCAGGTGGCCCGCGCCATTCTGAACGCCTACGAGACCACTTCCCGCTTCTGATCGGATCAATCCCAGCCAAACAAGAAGGCATCCACCCACCCGACTTCCTTCCCATGAACCCGTTCTCCCCATCCCGCCGCGCGTTTCTCAACCGTTCCACCGTGGGCATCGGCTCCCTGGCTTTGACCCACCGCCTGCTGGCCGATTCCGCCCTGTCGGATCGCTGGACCGGTGCGATCAAGCCGCATCACGCCCCAAAGGCCAAGCGCGTCATCTTCCTCTGTCAGGCCGGCGGCCCGTCCCATCTGGAGACCTTCGATTACAAGCCGAAGCTGGATGAGTTGAATGGTCAGCCCATGCCGGAGTCGTTCACCAAGGGGCAGCCGATCGCCCAGTTGCAGAATGCCAAGGAACTCAAGATCCTCGGCCATCAACACAAGTTCGTCCGGGCGGGCCAGTCCGGTCAGACCATCTGCGACCAGTTCCCGCACATCGCCAAGATCGCCGACGATATCGCCATCGTGAAGTCCATGACCACGATGCAGATCAATCACGATCCGGCCCACACTTTCATGAACTGTGGCACCCAGATTTCCGGGCGTCCGTGCATGGGCTCATGGATTCAATACGGCCTCGGCAGCGAGGCGGAGGATCTGCCCGGCTTTGTCGTGCTCACCTCCGTCGGTGGTGGCCAGAACCAGCCGATCGCCTCGCGCCAGTGGCACAGCGGCTTTCTGCCCAGCCGGTTCCAAGGTGTTCAGTTTCACTCAACCGGCGATCCCGTGCTCTATGTGGGAAATCCCAAGGGAGTGAGCCGCGACGACCAGCGGGAGGTGGTCGACGCGGTCAATGCGCTGAACCGGAGCCGCCACGAGATGGTGGACGACCCCGAGATCCTCACCCGCATCACCCAGTACGAGATGGCCTTCCGCATGCAGGCGAGTGTGCCGGAATTGACGGACCTGTCGGGCGAGCCCCAGCACGTCCTCGATCTCTATGGCGCCAAGCCGGGCGACGGCTCGTTTGCCAGCAACTGTCTCCTGGCCCGGCGTCTCGCCGAGCGGGGGGTGCGGTTCATCCACCTCTACCATCGCGGCTGGGATCACCACGGCAATGTCAAAGGCGGCATCGAGACCACTTCAAAACTGGTCGACCGCGGGACCTGGGCCCTGATCGAGGATCTCAAGCAGCGCGACATGCTGAAGGACACCCTCATCGTGTGGGGCGGTGAATTCGGCCGCACGCCGATGGCCCAGGGCACGGGGCGGGATCACCACATCAAGGGTTTCTCCATTTTCCTCGCCGGCGCCGGCATCAAGGGCGGAGTCAGCCACGGGGAGACCGACGAGCTGGGATACAACGCCGTGATCGACAAGGTGAGCGTCCATGACCTCCACGCCACCATGCTGCATCTGCTGGGCATCGATCACGAGCGTTTCACCTACCGCTTCCAGGGCCTCGACATGCGCCTGACCGGTGTGGAGCACGCGCGGGTGGTATCGGAGATCCTGGCTTGATGCCCGACGGGAGGGGCGGCGATTCCGATCGAACCCTGTTTGATCGGCGATGATACCCAGTTTGATCGGAAAGCCGACCCACGGGCAGGCGGCGGAAGGCCGTGGTGGTGGCTATCTGCGTGAGCCGATCGCTGGACACAGATCAGCGGAGGCGGGTTCGTTGAGTCCGAGTGGGGTGACGGATAGACTGGGAAAAAGCTGGCGCAGCACCGCCAGATTGGTGCGGCGGGCGGGGTCGTCGGGATCGGGTGGGGCGGTCTCGTTGAGGACGATGCCCGCACAGGGCAGGCCGGCGCGGACGATGGCATCGACGGTGAGCTTGGTATGATTGAGCACGCCGAGCCGGTTGGCGGCGACGACCAGCACGGGGGCGGCGAAGTCGCCGGCGAGGGTGGCGAAGGTCCGGTCGGCATCGAGGGGAACCTCCCAACCACCGGCGCCTTCGATGATGACGCACTCGTGGCGGCGGGCGAGAAGTTCCCAGGTGTCGAGGATGGCACAGAGATCGACGGGACGGTCGTCGCCGAGCAGGGGCGCGGCGAGAGGGGCGACGGGATGGGGAAGCCACACGGGATTCACCGTGTCGAGGGTGAGTCCGGCGGCGGGCTTTTCTCCGGACAGGGAGGCGGCGAGCAGGGCCTCGGCGTCGTCGCGATCGGGGCCGCAGAGGACGGGCTTGAAGCCGACGGCATCGTGCCCGGCGGCGCGCAGGGAGCGAACCAGGCTGGCGGCGACCCAGGTCTTGCCCACGCCGGTGTCGGTGCCGGTGATGAAGAGGGCTCTGGGCTGGATGGGCATGGTTGGTGAGAAAGGTGCCGTGGCCGGCGGCCGGATCAGGCGCCGATGGCTTCGACAAAGGCGGAGCGGATCGTGTCGGCGAGCGACTCGATCTGTTCGGCATCGGCGCCTTCGACGAGGATGCGCACGAGCGGCTCGGTGCCGGAGTAGCGCACCAGGATGCGTCCGTCGCCGGCGAGACTGGCTTCGGCACCCTGGATGGCGCTGAGCACGCCGGGCAGACTCTCGACGGGCGGCTTGTGGGTGACGCGCAGATTTCTCTGGGCCTGCGGGTATTTGGTCAGGACGCGGCGCAGGGCGCTGAGGGGCTGGCCGTTGCGGACCATGACACGGAGCAACTGGACGGCGGCGACGATGCCATCGCCGGTCGTGTTGAGATCGTGGTAGATCAGGTGGCCGCTTTGTTCGCCACCGAAATTGAAGTCGCCCCGCCGCATCTCCTCCATCACGTAGCGGTCGCCGACACCCGCGCGAACGACGCGTCCGCCGTGGGCGGCGAGGGCGGCATCGAGGCCGGCGTTGCTCATCACGGTGGCGACGAGGGTCTGACCGGCGAGCTCGCCCCGGTCGAGGAGGTCGATAGCGCCGATGGCCATGAGTTCGTCGCCGTCGAGCACGGAGCCGGTTTCATCGCAGAGCAGCACGCGGTCGGCGTCGCCATCGTGGGCGATGCCGGCGTGGGCTCCGGTTTCCAGAACGAGGCGGGAAATGATCCCGGGGTGGGTGCAGCCGCAGTCGCGGTTGATGTTCACCCCGTTGGGCTGGTTGTGAAAGGGCACGACCTCGGCGCCCAGGGCCCGCAGGATGGCTTCGCTGGTTTCGAAAGAGGCCCCGTTCGCGCAGTCGAGGGCGAATTTCAGTCCTTTGAAGAGAGTGGCATCGTCGTGGACGGTGGCGCGGACGGCGGCGATGTAGCGTCCGGCGGCGTGGTCCAGCGGACCGGTGCGGCCGATGGTGGTGTCGCCTTTGGGCGCGACGGTTTCACCGAGCAGGCGCTGCTCGATCTCCAGTTCGATGGCGTCGTCGAGCTTGTAGCCGTCGGGGCCGAAGAATTTGACGCCGTTGTCGGCAAACGGATTGTGCGAAGCCGAAATCACCACGCCGAAGGCGGCGCCGGTCTGGCGGGTGAGCTGGGCCACGGCGGGGGTGGGGATGACGCCGGCCAGCCGCACGTCGATGCCGCGGGAATTGAGTCCGGCGGCGATGGCGGACTCGAGCATGTCGCCGGACTGGCGGGTGTCCTTGCCGATGACGACGGTGGGCCACTCGCGGGCGGCATCCGTGCCGGCACGACGGGCGAGAAAGACATCGGCGGCCGCCTGGCCGAGCCGGAGCACGGTGGCGGCGTCGAGGGGCGGGCGGCCGGCTTCACCGCGGATGCCGTCGGTGCCAAAGAGTTGTCGGGAGGCTGACATGATTGAGTAGGACCGGCCGGCTCAATTTCCTCCGGACAGGGTGTCGCCGGGGACCGGGGAGATGATGGGGGCCGAGGGCAGGGGAATCGGCACGACCGACCCCGGGCTGGTGTCTGGCAGCGGGCTGACGGTGCCGGGCACGGGGATGTCGATGCGGGTGGGACGACGGAGGTTCGTGTCGATGAGGTGCCAGACGGCGAACGCCAGGATCAGCGAGGCGATTTTGGCCTTCCAGTGGGAAAAGAAGAAGTTCTTCATCGGTCGAATGTCGGCGGGCCGGTTTTCTCAATCGGCTGTGCTCGCCAGCGGTCGTTCCAGGCCGGCGGGAGAGTCGTCCTCGTCGGCGTCGTCTTCGGGCTCGAAGAGCAGGGCATTGAGACGGTCCTTGAGGTGATCGGGATCGAGATTGCGCTCGAGATGGCCCTCGGAGGCGATCGAGATGGCGCCGGTTTCTTCGGAGACGACCAGGGCGATGGCATCGGATTCCTCCGTGATGCCCATGGCGGCGCGATGGCGCAGACCGATGCTGCGGTCTTTCTGTTCGCGTTGGTTCAG
Organism: Verrucomicrobiales bacterium; assembly: GCA_016795505.1. Taxonomy (GTDB): domain Bacteria; phylum Verrucomicrobiota; class Verrucomicrobiia; order Verrucomicrobiales; family DEV007; genus JAEUHH01. The sequence goes on from JAEUHH010000040.1 coordinate 32,021, forward strand.
GGGAAAGACGCAGCCGGCGCCGAGGATGCGCTCGTCACCGAGCCGGAGGATGAGCCCGCCGTCGTGCAGGGGGGTGCCGGAGTGGAAGATGGTCTGGATGAGTTCCGGGCTGATGCGGCAATCAATGGAGACGCCGGTTTCCAGGTAGGGTTTCAGGTCGATGCTCCGCTGGATGGCGATGAGGGCGCCGATCCGCTTGCGCGAGAGCGTTTTGACGATTTCGACGATGTCCTCGGTGAGTTCCTTCTCCGCGGCGCGTCCGAAGGAGGAAAACCACCGGTGGCTGCCGAGTTCGGCGAGGGCGCGGCGCAGTTCGGGCTGGAAAATGACGACCAGGGCGACGGCGAGGAAGACGGCGATTTTCTCGAGGATCCAGCCGATGACGTTCAGGTCGAGAAAGCTCGACAAGAGCGTGAGACCGATCCAGAGGCCCACCAATCCCGTGAAAATGCGGGCGCCGCGGGTGGCGCGGAAGTAGCGGTAGCTCTGGTAGATGATGAACCAGAGCAGCAGGATCTCGAGCCCATGACGCCAGTTTTCGGCGATGAAGTCGAGGACGGGTTTCATGCGGGAGGCGACGGGAGACGAGTGGTGGGCGGGATTCCGGTGGAGGCCGGAAACTCTACCACAGCGTGGCGCCGCGGTCTAACGCGGCGGCGCGCGTTCGTCCGCGTCATTGCCCAGCCAGCAGGCCGCGGCGGGCGCCGGTATCGCCGGCCGGCTGGTAGGCCACCGGGACGAGGCCGGGGAAGGCGGCCGGGCTCTCTGCGGGAGCGGGAGTCGAAGCCGGAGGAGCCGAGACCAGCGTCGGCGGGTTGGCGGGCGGCGACTGGATGCGGCGATAGTGGCGCTCCACACGGGAGATGAACCACTGCCAGGTGGCGCCGGGCTTGCCGTTTTCCAGCAGGAAATGCGGGCAGTTTTTGTTCGGCGGATTGGCGTTCGGCCGGGGCCAGTGGTAGTGCGGCACCACGTGGGAGAGGGGGATCTGGTGGTAATACATCAGCGAGGCGGCGAGCTGCGCGGTGCGGTCGATGGTCCGCGCGATGTCGTTGCCTTTGTGCTCGCACATTTCGATGCCGATGGAGTAGCGGTTGCCGGGTCCGTCGAAATCGGCGTGCTCACCCCGTTCGTTGGTGGGCAGGTGCTGCACCACGATGTCCTCCTGCACTGTGAAATGCCAGCACATGTAGCCGCAGACGCCGCCGCGGAGGGCGCCTTTTTTCAGGGCCTTGGCGTGGTCGTGGGCGTCGCCGGTGTAGTTCTGGGTGCTGTGAATGGTGATGAATTTCGGCGTCATCGGGCGATTGAGCCGGCGTCCGTATTTCCCCTTCGGGATGGGATCGCTCTTCACGCGGATGTATTGCTGCAACTGCGGCGGCGTGACCGGCGTCTTCGGCACGGGGCCGAGCTTCGCCTCCCAGCTCACGGCCTTCTGGCTGGGGCCGGTCGAGGCACAGGATGACAGAAACAGGGCGGAGCAGCCGATCAACAGCCAGGCGGCTGGCGATCCCGGTCGTTGGCGACGGGTGGATTTCACAGTGTAGAAAGGTTCCTGGGGCTTGGTTTGTGTTCGGGGACGCCGGATGAACCGGAGCGCGGAAACGCTACGCGAACTTTCGCGGGATTGCATCCCTTGTTTGCGGATGAGGTTCGGCTTGGAGAGGGCGCGGGACTCCCGATAGGATTGGCAGGAAAGCCGGCAAAGGTTACCCTCGCCCTGATACTGCCATGAACCCCATCCGACTCTATCGCTTGTTCCGCCCCGTCCGATCGGCTGCCCAGATGGCCGCCTTTGGCGTCGTCAGCGCCTTTGCCGAGGAGGGGCGCGTCCTGCCCGAGGGGCAGTTGCCCAAGGATGCCCGGCTTGAGGCGCCCATCACCCTGCACGATTACCATCCCTTCCGTCCGGTGGCGTCGAAGGCCGACTGGGAAGTCCGGCAACAGGAGATCCGCCAGCGCGTCCAGGTCGCCAACGGCCTGTGGCCGATGCCCACGAAGACTCCGCTGAATGCCGTGATCCATGGGAAGGTGGATCGCGGCGACTACACGGTGGAGCGCGTGTTTTTCGAGTCGATGCCCGGGCATTTCGTGTCCGGCAGCCTCTACCGTCCGGCCGGCGAATCGCTGGCGATCGGCCTGAAGGACGGCCGGCGTCCCGGCGTGCTGTGTCCTCACGGTCACTGGCCGGAGGGGCGCTTCCACGATGCCGGGGAGGCTGCCGCACTGCGGGAGATCGCGATCGGTGCGGAGCGCTTCGAGAATGGGGCGCGCCACCCGCTCCAGGCCCGCTGCGTCCAGCTCGCGCGGATGGGCTGCGTGGTTTTCCACTACGACATGCTCGGCTACGCCGACTCGATCCAGTTTCCCGAGCATCGCAACGGCCCCCGGCCGCAAATGGAAGGCGCGCGCCCGGGCGAGTTCGGCTTCGTCAGCGCCCAGTCCACCGCCCGGCTCCAGACAAATTTCGGCCTGCAAACGTGGAACAGCGTCCGCGCCCTCGATTTCCTCCTCGGGCTGGAGGGCGTCGATCCCGCGCGCGTCCTCGTCACCGGAGCCAGCGGCGGTGGCACCCAGACCCAGATGATCGCCGCCATCGACGACCGGGTGACGGCGGCGTTTCCCTGCGTCATGCCCTCGACCGCCATGCAGGGCGGCTGCACCTGCGAGAATACCCACCTGCTCCGCATCGGACAGGGCAACATCGACATCGCCGCCGCCGTCGCCCCGCGCCCGCTCGGCATCACGGCGGCGGATGACTGGACCATCGAGTTGGAGACCAAGGGCCATCCCGATTTGCAGAAAGTCTATCAGATGGCCGGTGCGCCGGGGAACTACGAGGCCCACTTCGACATTCACTTCAAACACAACTACAACCACGTCTCGCGCACCCACCTGTACCAGTTCGTGAACCGGCATTTCGCCCTCGGGCTGAAGACCCCCGTGCTGGAGCGCGACTTCCAGCCCCTCGACCGGGAGAGCCTGACCGTCTGGACCGCCGCGCATCCCGCGCCCGCCGGCGATCAGGTGGGGGAAAGCCACGAAAAGGACGTCAACCGCTGGTGGGCCGAGGATTCCGACGCCCAGGTCGCCGCCTGGTTGCAGCCGGCCGATGCCGCCGCCTGGCAGACAGCGCGCGAGCCCCTCGCCACCGCGGCGCGGGTCATGATCGGCCGCTCCCTGCCCGCGGCCGGCGACGTGACCTTCGGTCTCGTGGGCAAGGAGAACCGGCCCGGCTATCTGGAGATGACCGGCCTCATCGGCCTGGAGCCCAAAGGTGAGGAGATCCCCGCCGCCTTCGCGTTTCCCGGCAAAGACCTGTGGAAAGGCCGCGTCGTCATCTGGCTGTCCGCGCAGGGGAAAGCCGGGATCTTCGAGAGCGGCCGGCCCGGCACCCTCAGCGAGCCCGTGCGCCAGCTCGTCGAGCGCGGCGTGGCCGTGGTCGGGCTCGATCTGTTCAAACAGGGGGAATTCCTCAATCCCGGCGAGACCGCCGAGAATCCCCGCCTCATCTACGCGAAAGAGCCGCCCGCCGACCTGCCTGCCGACAGTTGGCAGCGGTCGCCGGTCTATTACTACGGCTACAACGACTCGATCTTCGCCCGCCGCGTCCACGATGTCCTCACCGCCCTGACCTTCATCCGCCATCACGAGGAGTGGAAAGTGACCGCCGTCGGCCTGGCCGGCGAGCCCGGGACCGGCCACTGGGTTGCCGCCGCCCGCGCCCTGGCCGGTGCCGCCGTCGATCGCGCCGCCGTCAGCACCGGTGGCTTCCGCTTTGGCGCCCTGACCTCGTCCTGGGATGCCGATTTCCAGCCCGGAGCGGTGAAATACGGCGATGTCGCCGGCTTCCTCGCCCTGTCCGCGCCCCTGCCGCTGCTGCTGGCCGATGACGAAGCCGCCCTGCGCGACCGGGTGCGGGCCGTTTACGCCGCCGCCGGAGCCCCCGGAGCCCTGACCCTGGCCGGCGACGGCGCCGCCTCGGTGGTGGATTACCTCGCCGAGTGAGTCACGGGGAGAAAAGGGCCCGGAGTTCGGCGCGCCGGGCTTCGACCCCCGTCCAATTGCAGCCGTCGGGGAAAAGCCAGACCAAGCCCCGCGGGTTGCGCTCGCGCCCGACGTATTTCCCGCCCACCCGTTGAGCGCGGATCTCCGCATCGATCTGCCGGCGCACGGCCACCAGCCGGTCGCCCTCCGGGCCCGGCCACTCGGTGAATGCGCCGGCAGCGGGAGGCGGAAAATCCTCCCGCGTGCCCGTCACCGTCACCAGCAGATTGCTGTGGAGAAAGCAGAGCTTGGTCTCGCCGCCATGGGCCAGCCAGAACGCGCCGTCCGGGGCGACCCGCTTCGCCGTGGCGCTTTGGGCCAACAGATCGAGCGCCTCCCGGGCCCGGCGGGGCGAGGGATGGGTCTGCACCCGGATCGTGCCGATCAGGTGTTGCCGGCCCGCGGGGCCCTCCATCATCAGAAAAGTCAGCGTCCCGATCCAGTAGATCGGGACCGGCCAGGCCAGCCAGATCAGCGTCGCACCGGCGGCCACGATCGACAGCAGCCACCGCGGACGCCGCAGCCACGTGTGCTGCCCCGCCGCGGCGCGATGGGCTGGGATCGTTGCGAAGTTCGTCACGGCATCGGGATCAGCGGCGTCAGCAGCGCCACATCGGCCAGCACCCGGAAGGCATCCTGACCGATCGACCGCCGGTTCACATGCAGGATCGTCAGCGCCGCCCCCGCCAGCGAGAGGCTGAAAAGCAGCGGACGCAGCGCCGGCGCCGTTTCCACCGTCGTGCCGAACAGGGCGTAGCCCGCCGCCGCCAGCGTCAGCGCGATGCCCAGCGGCGTCACCAGACCGGCCGCCAGTCGCCGTCCCTCCAGGTCGCCGTCGCGGGCCGAGATCGCCAGGATGTTCAGCGCACAGATCCCGGCGAACAGCGCGAACACCGGCTCCACCGGCAATTTCCCCGAGTAATCCGCAAAGATCGGCACCGTGATCCCCGCCGCGATCAGCAGCCCCGCCGCGAGCGACTTGCCCGGCAGCGGCCGGTTGCCGCCGATCGGCGCCACGAAGGCCCCGAAATACGCCACCGCGCCCGTCGCCACGATCAATCCCGCGCCGAAGATGGGCCGCTCCAGCCGCGTGATCGCCACCAGCACCCCGATGAAGGCCGCGAAAAAGATCAGCACCGCGAACAGCCGCAGGTGCCGCCCCATGAAGGCGTGCCGCGGCGTCTGCAGGCCCGGCGACGGATCGCCCGCCCTCCGTTTCAGCGCGTCGAGGATGCGGTCGCCCGCGTAGAGACACCAGACCGCGAGGAACAGCACCAGGAAAGCCGTCGCCTCCAGCGGCATGTCATAGGCCGCCGAGAATACCCCCAGCCACACCACCGACACGATCGGCGCGTCGAGACAGAGCAGATTCGGCCACAGCCAGGCGGGCACCCGGTCGGACAGGGGTGCGGGGGAGGGGAGCGTTTCAGACATGCCCTGAGTCAACAGGGTATCGTCGCCGAGTCAACCGGGTCTGATCGGAGAGGAGACCGGGTGTCATCGGGACGGGTGGCGGTGGCCGGTACGAAATTGGCTTGCCTTCCGAATGCCGCAGAATGAGGGCAAAAGAATAGCCGGATCGGTTTTGAACCTTTCCTGATTTGGAATGGGAAATTGTTTCGGGTTTCGAGATTAGGATTTCGAGCTTCCGCCGCAGGCGGCCTCAGGGGTTCAGCAGCCGGTGCAGCGCATCCAGCTTCTCGCGCACTTCCCCGTTCAGCTCGCTCGGATCGCAGAGCGCCACGAGTTCGTGAAGACCGCCTTTTCGCGCCAACATCCGCGTTCCCGTCTCCTTCGCGAGGCGTCGGAAAAACTCCTCGGCGAACCAGCTCAGCTTCTTGTTCTGCGTCTGGGCCCGCCAGAGTGTCTTTCGGGTGGAGGGATCGACTTTCTGGTAGTTTGCGAAATCCTCGGCTTCGCCCTCAAAAGTCTGCTCGAGGATCAACTCGTCGAGGATCTGTTGGCGCGTTCTGGCAAAGAGATCTTCTCCCGGTGGCATCTGCTTGTCGGCCCAGGCCAGCAGGAGTTCCGGTGTGATGAAGTAGTTCTCTGGCTCGTATCGCTTCCATACGCGGATCTCCAATCCCGCCTGATTGCCTTCGCGGCGCGGATTCCCGTCGCTGTCATGGATCACGAGTCCCCGGAGGTCCGGGATCATGCCGCGCAGCGCGTGGTAGTGCTCGGCCGCACTCATGCCGTAGCCGCCTTCCACCCGCTCCAGTTCTTCATTCTGGTTTCGCTCAGGACCGGGGAAATTGTCTTGCAGGTAGTACACATTCAGCCGTGCGCCATCATCCAGCGCCGCCATCACTGGATGTTCCAGCTTGTCAGCAAAGGCGCGCAGCATGTCCACATCCGTGCCCCCCTCCACGTAGAGGACATGGCCGGTCTCCCTGGCCTTCACGTAGTGTTCCGCACCGAAATGCTTCAGCGCATTGGTGATGTCCGTCTTCTTCGCCAGATTCTCCGCCTGGCCGCCGAGGATGAGAGTCAGATTCGTCTCCAATGCCTCGCGCAGGACGACCTCGGAGTGCGTCACCATCACCACCTGACAGCCATTCCGGTGGGCGATGTCGCGCAGCAGCACATAGACCTGTTGCTGCCGGAGGATTTCCAGGTGCGCGTCCGGTTCATCGACCAGCAAGACGCTCCCCTTGTGCGAATAGAGGTGCGCGAAGATCAGTAACATCTGTTGAAACCCCCGCCCGGACAGGGACAAGTCCAGGACGCTACCGGTGCCCTCCTGTTCATAGCCCAAATCCACCGCCCCGATTTCATTCTCCACCGGTACCGAGAGACGCACTCGGAACAGGCGTCGCATCAGCTCCGTGATCTCCTGCCAGTCCTGCGGCTCGGTCTGCTGCACCATCAGGCACAGGTTGCGGATGACTTCCGACGTGCGCCCCAGACCCAGGTTGTAGTTGATGCGGTTCGGCTGGATCACCGCTTCGTCCGCCGATGTGCCCGACATGGGATAGAGCAGGGACACATCCAGCTTCGCACCAGCCTCGACCGCGCCCTCGTTGGCCAGCGTGTCAGCCGTCGGCTGACAGTAGACGATCTCGTCGCTCGAGTGGTGGGTGTAGGTCATTGACACCGGCACCGGTTGCCCGCCGACATCGACGGCCACCGTGATCCGCAGGCGGTTGCCCGCTTTGAGATCATGCCAGAAATGCCGCGTCTGCGGCACGGGCACCGACACGATGCCGAGCCGGTTCAGGGCCTTGCCCAGCCGCTTCTCCGCCTTCGAGTTCTCGGACTCCAGCCGCCATGTCCGCAGGCCGATGCTCCAGAGCGCGATCGCCTGCAGGGCGCTCGTCTTTCCACAATTGTTCGGGCCGATGAGCACGGCGGGATGATCCAGCTCAATGCGCTGGATCTCTCCGTAGCGCTTGAAATTCTCGATCTCGACGTAGTGCAGCAGCTTCATGGCGACAGTATGGGCGGGAGCGCACGGAAAACAATCACTCGGTCTCCCCACTTTCGCGTTCTCCAAGGCCTCGCCGGCTGTCCGTCCGGAGGCGGCATCCCCGGACGGCGCAGGCAGGTGGGCGGTGGGATCGCGACCGGCCCGTTTGCCCGCCGCCCGGTCGGCCGTGAGGCGGGCACCCGTTCGGACCGGGGCGCGGGGGAGGGCAGCGTTTCAGACAGGCCCTGAGTCAACAGGGTATCGTCGCCGAGTCAACCGGGTCTGATCGGAGAGGAGACCGGGTGTCATCGGGATGGGTGGCATCGGGATGGGTGGCGGTGGCGTGGGCGGGAAATATGCTTGGCGGCCTGGGGCCGGTGGTCTGGCGACGAAAAGGAGCGGCATTGGGAATCCGGCGACTGACTGACGGGAAGAAATGGCGGGGCAACAGCCCTGTTGAATCCGGTGAATGGCCGGGCAATCGGCTTCGGTCGATCCACGGATCGGCGTGGAGAGCGCCTTGTTTGGGATCGAGAGTCAATTGTTTGGCATCGAGAGGCGATTGATTGGGTTGGAGAGGCGATTGATTGGCATGGAGAGTCGATTGTTTGGCATGGAGAGTCGATTGATTGGCATGGAGAGCGGATTGTTTGGCATGGAGAGTCGATTGATTGGCATGGAGAGTCGATTGATTGGCATGGAGAGCGGATTGATTGGCATGGAGAGGCGTTTGATTGGCATGGAGAGCGGATTGATTGGCATGGAGAGCGGATTGTCTGACATGGAGAGCGGATTGTTTGGCATGGAGAGCGGATTGTTTGGCATGGAGAGGCGTTTGATTGCCGTGGACGGGCGATTGATCGAGGTGCCATGGCAGTGGCTCCGGGGCGGGGGGCGTTTGATGTTGGCGACCCGGGCGCCCGGGCAAATCGCACCGGAAGCGCCTTTGAGAAGCCCCGAAGATGGGCTAGGGTCGTATCCTTTTCCCGTGAGTGACGATCCCATCCGCGCCGATTTCCCCATCCTCTCCCGCACCGTCGGCGCGGGGGCGGGCAAGCCGCTGGCTTATCTGGACAATGCCGCCACGGCCCAGAAGCCGCGGTCGGTCATCGACGCGGTGACGCGCTTCTACGAGCACGAGAATGCCAACATCCACCGCGGGGTCCACTACCTGAGCATGCACGCGACCGACGCCTACGACGGGGCGCGGGAGCGGATCGCGCGGGCGATCGGCGCGGCGCATCCGGCCGAGGTCATCTTTGTCCGCGGCACGACGGAGGCGATCAATCTGGTGGCGTCGAGCCTGGGGCAGCGCTTCGAGGCGGGCGACGAAATCGTGCTCACCGGCATGGAACACCACGCGAATCTGGTGCCCTGGCAACTGCTGGCCGAGCGGCGCGGGCTGACGCTGCGGTTCGCCGCGGTGACGGACTCGGGAGAGATCGATCTGGACGATTTCCGGTCGCAATTCACCGCCCGCACCCGGCTGGCGGCTTTTACCCAGGTGTCGAATGCCCTCGGCACCATCAATCCCGTCGCCGAGATGATGGCCATCGCGCGGGAGCGCGGAGCCTATGTCCTGATCGACGGCGCCCAGGGCGCGGCTCATGGCCCGGTGGATGTCGGGGCGCTGGGAGCGGATTTCTACGCCTTTTCCGGGCACAAGGTCGTCGGTCCCGACGGCATCGGCGTGCTCTGGGGGCGGCGGGCGCTGCTGGACTCCATGCCTCCGTATCAGGGCGGCGGCGACATGATCGAGCGCGTCACCCTGACCGGCTCGACTTTCCGCAGCAGTCCCGAGCGCTTCGAGGCCGGCACGCCGAACATCAGCGGGGCCATCGGACTCGGCGCGGCCTTTGACTATCTGGCGCGGATCGGCTGGGAGACCATCGAGGCCCGCGAGCGGGATCTGCTCGACTATGCCACGGCGCGCCTGACCGAGATCGAGGGGCTGCGCATCCTGGGCCCGGCCTCCACGGCGGCGAAGGTGTCGGTCATCTCCTTTGTGATGGACTCGGCCCATCCGCACGACATCGGCACCATCCTCGACACCGAGGGGGTGGCGATCCGCGCGGGTCACCACTGCGCCCAGCCGCTGATGGAGCGCTTCCGCATCGCCGGCACGGCGCGGGCCTCGATCGCCTTCTACAACAACCGCGACGACATCGACCGGCTCATCGCGGGACTGCACAAAGTGAAGCGCTTTTTCGGTTGATCGCTCGCCGCGCTCCCTTCTTTTTTCCCAAAAAACATGGACGACCTCGACGACCTCTATCAGGAAATCATCCTGAGCCACAACAAGCGCCCCCGCAACGAAGGCCCGCTGGACCCCTGCGACTGCCAGGCGGAGGGCTACAATCCCCTCTGCGGCGACAAGATCCGCGTCTATGTGCGGGCCCCCGGCGGGTGCGACGGGCTCATCGAGGCGGTGTCCTTCACCGGCGAGGGCTGCGCGATCTCGCGGGCGTCGGCATCGATCATGACCGACGCAGTCAAGAACCGGCCCCGTGCCGAGGTCGATGCCAGGATCGCCGAAGCGCTCCACCTCCTGACCAGCCGCGATGAGCCCGCGGGCGATCTGATGACCCTGGGCGACCTGGCGGCGCTGGCCGGAGTGCGAAAATTCCCGCCCCGCGTCAAGTGCGCCACCCTGGCGTGGCACACTCTGGAGTCGGCCCTGAAGGGCGAGGGCTCCGCGAGCACCGAGCGGGAGTGAGCCGGGCGGCTTAGCGCGTCAGCCAGCCCGTCACGGCGTCGATCATCGGTTGCAGGCCTTCATTGGCGAAGACGTGATTCACGCCGGTCAGCTCGACGAGCTGTTTTGGCTCGTTGGCGACGGCGAAAATCTCGCGGCTTTCACCGATGGGCACCACGTCGTCCTGGTCGCCATGGATGAGCAGCCAGGGCACCCGGATGGCGGCCGCCTTGTCCAGCACGCTGCCGATGGCGTGCATGTCATTGACGTAGGTGGAAGACAGCGGGCAGTCCTCGTCCTCCCACATGAAGCCCTCGTCCGGCTTTTCCATGCCGAACTCGGTGTCGCAGAATTTCGCCGTGTGGACCATGCCCGCCAGCGAGATGAGCCGGCTGATGCGGTCGTCCGCCGCCGTCCGCAGCACGCCCACGGCCCCGCCCATGCTGTGGCCGGCGTAGATGACCTCGCCGTAGCCCGCGGCCTTCACCGCATCGATGACCGAGCCGAGGTCGCCGACTTCCTTCGAGATGGTGCAATCGCGGAAATCGCCCTCTGAATCGCCATTCCCGGCGAAGGAGAACCGCAGTGCCGGGTAGCCGGCCGCCGCGAGGGCATTGGCGAGGCCTTCCGCCCAGGGTCGGTCGAGATTTCCCGTCACCCCATGGCCGATGAGGACGATGCGGGACCGGTCGGAGGCGTCGCCGTGGAAGCGGTAGTCGAGTTTTTCGCCGGAGGCGTTGGTGATGGGGCTGTTCATGGCTTTCTGGGGAAGGATCCTGGATCTTGGATCGGTGGTTGGGAAGTGAGGGGGGAGGATAGCGATGGCAGCGGCTTGGTCAATGGCGGGAAGACCGGTCCAATCCGGGAGGGGAGAAAAATCCAAGGAGAGGAAACCAAGGAGCAGGGCCGCCCCCGGCCCTGTGCTGGTGTCGGCACGGGCTTCCGCCGGGGCCGAGGGCGGCCCCACTCCTTGAGGCATTGGCCTGGTCTGTCGCTTTCCGATCAGACAGGGTATCATCGGCGATGGAACAGGGTTGGATCGGTCGGTGGCTGTGAGGCAAAAAAAAAATCTTCCGTTTTTTCCAATAAACCGGCTTCATCGGGTTCTATCCGGTAGAGAGGATCGCTCTTTTCGCGGCCATGAACCCCAGACCCACGCACCCGGACCGCGTCACCGCCCACGCTCTGCCCTTCATGCCTGCGCCGATTCAGACTGACAGTGGCATGGAGGGGGCGAAGCCGGATCTGCTCGCCCTGTTCGAGTCGGAGGAGACGCCGCTGCTGCGCTACGCGTTTTCGCTGACGGGGCGCCGGGCGATCGCGGAAGAGATCGTGCAGGAGGTCTTCCTCCAACTCCACGCGAACTGGGCGGGCGTGGAAAACCCGCGGGCGTGGCTCTTTCGCAGCGTGCGGAACCGCGCCTGCAATCAGCACCGCGACGGGCGGCGCGAAGTCTCGGGCGACGAGGCGGCGCTGGCCGCGGCGCCGAGTCCGGACGGCACGCCCGGGGAGGTATTGCAACGCCTGGAAGCGGCGGGCTTTCTGCGGCTCCTCTTGGCCGAACTGGAGGAGCCGGACCGGCGGCTGGTGCAGTTGAAGTATTTCGAAGACCTCCGCTATCGGGAGATCGCCGAGCGGACGGACATGAGCATCGGGAATGTCGGCTACCGGCTCCACCACATCCTGAAACAGTTGGCCGACAAACTGCGCCACGTCGGCATCGACGGCATTTCGTGAACCCAGAAAACCACCAGCACGAATGAACGAGGAATCCAATACGCTCCATCCCTGGATCGAACCCGAGACCGAGGCGCGTCTGACCGCCCTGGTGCTGGGCGAGGCCTCGGACTTTGAACGCGACGAACTCGAACGCCTGGTCGCCGAGCGGCCCGAGCTGGCGCTCTACCGGAAACGGCTGGAAGCGATGCACCGGCTGCTGCGCGAGGTGGCGACGGGGGAGAGCGCAGCAGAGCAGAGGGAGTGGAAGCTGGCGCCGGAGCGGCGGGCGGCGTTGCTGGCGCGCTTGCGCGGAGAGGGGAAGGCGGAGGAGACGATCGTGGTGATGCCGCAACCGAAACGGCGCCTGCCGTGGGGCATGGTGATCCGGATCGCGGCCTGCGTCGCGGTGGTGGCTTTGATGTTGGTGATGTTTTTTGTACCAGCGGGCGAAAACATCATGTCGAGCAGCGACTACTACCTAGCCGAGGCCGCCAAGGATGCTCCGGTGGATCGGTGGGGAGATGATGACTTTCTCAGGACCGAAAGCGAGGCTCTGAGCACGCCTCGCGTCAACTCTCCCAAATACGCGGGAATGCCGTCGAGCGGAGCGGGTAACTCATCGGCTGGCGCTCCGCTGGAACAGCCTGCGGTGGGACTTTCCGATTCTTCCCGAAGCCAGTTCAGTATGGCGGGCACCACAAAGGCATTTATCCAGTTGGAATCGCGCGTGGAGGCCGATCGGGACGAATTTGCCCTGGGACAAACCAGTGCGCCAGACGGGGGCATTTCCCGTCCCAAGGCCGAAGTGGCATTGGTGGACGAGGGCTTTGGAGTCGTGGCGGGAGACCGGATGGAAGTGCGGTGGAAGGAAGCGCTGGACCAGTCTGCTGCGGCGACCGCAGCCGACAAGCCGGTCGAAGAAGGACGGAGCGCCGGGCGGCGCGAGCTGGATGGGGCAGAGAGGCTCACTCTGGGAGGGGTCGCCGAGTCAAAGGCGGAGCCGGAAGTGTTGGCGAAGGAAAAGCAGTTGGCGGACAGCGCCGACGGTACAGAGGGACGGTCAGAACTGTATCGCTTTGGGAATGTCCGTTCCGATAGCGGGCCGACAAACGCCCCGGCTCCGGCGGCCGCTGCTCCGGCGCCGGTGGCTGTCTCCCAGCCCCAGACAGTCGCGGCGGCTCCGATGTCCGGTCCGGAAAAGCCGGGTGAGCCCGCTCCGGTAGCGTTGTCCCAGGAAATGCTGTCCCAGGAAATGCAGCCGAAGAGGAGTCTCTCGGTCGAACAAGAGGTTCTGGGAGAGGTGACCAAGTTCAAAGGGTTTGCGAATCTGGCGAAACAGAGTGAGGCCGGAAAGCAGGCTCCCTCTGCCGGAGAGCCCAAGCATTTCTTTGACGCCTACGATGCCGAGGGAGACAAGACGGCTGCGGGGCGTGGCTTGAGGGAAGATTTAGGCACGGTCGGAGCCGCCAACCAGGCCCCCGGAAAGGATCATGAGCCGAATCGCGCGTTGCATTTGGGACTGGAGCGGTCGGAACTGGCGGACGCGCCGGAAGATTTTGACCAGCTTCAGCGGTTGGCCGAGGTGGACCCCTCGTTGCAGGATATTCTGGCGCTGACGCCGCAGGTGGGGCGGAAGATGGCCCAAAGCAAGGGGGGCTTCGCGGGAAATGGCGGCATGATTGAGATCGAGGAATTGTCGGAAACGGAGGACCGTGTGCTGAGCAGGACAGGGGAGGATGGTGGTGGTGCGGTCGCCATTTCGCGTGGTGAATTTCAAGGGCCGATCTCCTCTCTCGCGGCGGTAGACTTCATCGGCAAAGCCGAAGAGAGTTCCACCCGGTGGCGGCGCGCCCAACCGTTACCAGCCCTCGACGAAACCTCTCCCTCCGCCGAGCCCTTTTCGACCTTCTCGCTCCACGTCAGCGACGTCTCCTTCCAACTCGCGAAGAGCTCCCTCGCCTCCGGCAAATGGCCCGAGGCGGAGAAGATCCGCATCGAGGAGTTCGTCAATGCCTTCGACTATGGCGATCCGGTTCCTTCGATGGGCGAGCGCGTCGCCTGCCGCATCGACCAGGGCGGGCATCCCTTCCTGCAGCAGCGCAACCTCGTCCGCATTGCCCTGCGCACGGCCGAGGCGGGACGTTCCTCGGGCACGCCCCTGCGCCTGACCCTGCTCCTCGACAGTTCGGGTTCGATGGAGCGTCCCGACCGCCGCGCCACGCTGACCCGCGCGGTGGCGACCTTGGCGGGTTTGTTGGGCGAGAACGACCGCATCACCCTCGTCTCGTTTGCCCGCCAGCCGCGCCTCGTCGCCGATGCGGTGGCGGGGAACGAAGCGATGAAACTCGCCGAGACCGTCGCGGCGCTTCCGAGCGAGGGAGGCACCAATCTCGAGGCGGCCCTGGAACTCGCCTTTGAAAAAGCCCGCGAGCACCAGGAGGCGAACGCGCAGAACCGCATCGTCCTCCTCACCGACGGAGCCGCCAACCTCGGCGACGCCAAGGCCGAGAGCCTCGGCGCGCGTGTCGAAATGATGCGCGATGCCGGGATCGCCTTCGATGCGGCTGGCTTCGGAGCCGAGGGGCTCAACGACGAGATCCTCGAGGCACTCACCCGCAAGGGCGACGGACGGTATTACCTGCTCGACCGTCCCGAAGACGCGGGCGAGGCCTTTGCCGAACAGATCGCCGGGGCCCTGCGCCCCGCCGCGAAGAACGTGAAGGTGCAGGTCGAGTTCAATCCCGATCGGGTGAAATCCTACAAGCTGCTCGGCTTCGAGAAACACCGCCTCGCCACCGAGGACTTCCGCAACGACGCCGTCGATGCCGCCGAACTCGCCGCGGCCGAGGCGGGCGTGGCCGTTTATCAGGTCGAGCCCGATCCGGCCGGCGAAGGCGACCTCGGTTCGGTCTCGGTGCGTTTCCGCGATCTGGAAAGCGGAGAGATGGTCGAGCGCCGCTGGGCCCTGCCGCACCTGGCCACCGCTCCTGCCGCCGATCAAGGCGGTGGCGCCACCCATCTCGCGATCGTGGCCTCGCAATTCGCCGCGAAGCTGGCCGGGGGGCCGCTCGGCGATGTCGTGGATCTCGGCGAACTCGCGAGACTCGCCGCGACCTTGCCCGACAGCCCCCGAGTCAATGAACTGCGCACGATGATCGAGCAGGCGCGGGGATTGGAAGGCGCGTCAACGAGTTTCTAAACCAGAGGTTCAACCACGGATGCACACGGATGGACACGGATCCTGACAAACCTTCCAAGGCATTCCAGCCCACTTCCCATCCGTGAAAATCCGTGTCCATCCGTGGTCCAAACCTTTTCCCCTTTTGAACTTTCCCCACCCAACCCTCATGAATCCCCGACTCCACCCTCTTTGGTCCCTCATCCTGCTCCTCTTCCCGGCGTTGCAGGCTCAGGAACCCCAGCCCGCCGTCACCGCCGATGCCTCGGGCAAGATCATCATCGACACGCGGGGCGAACGACCGAAGCCGGCTCTCTTCTACCGCGTCGTCGTCGATGGCACCGCGACGATCCAGCGGGACCGGGTCGTCACCGAGGCGGCGATCGATGTCACGCGGATCCAGGGAGCGGGCGCGTCCTACCGCATCGGCCTGCGCGGGACGGACAAGGTCGCCGCGGTGACGGGGGACTCGGTCGGATCGTGGGCGGTTCGTCAGGAGGGCGCCGGGACTCGGTTGCTCGAAGTGACGGTGAAAACGCCCGAGGTGGACACCCATCGGTTCGGCATCCGGATCGAGTCCGAGCCCTTCGCCTCGCTCCCGGCCTCGTCCGAACTGACCCATTTCGCTCCGGGGGGCAAGGAGACGGCTTCCTTCCATTCCGTGCTGGCCCTCGCCTTCGCCGGAGGCACGACCGGACGCGTCACGACGGCGGAAGGATTCCTCCCGCTCGGAAATCCTGACGGAAACACCAAGACGGTTCGTTATCAGACGACGACGGGCGGGAAACTGGTCGTGCAGGTGAAGCGGTCCGGCCTCGCGCCCGAGCCGGTCGAGTTTTACGGTCTCGGACTCAGGGGGGCGGTTGACGCCACGGGCAAGACGGCCGTTTTCAACCTCAGCGGGAATGTGAAGGTGAGCGAGCCGGGCGCGTCGGTCACGATCCTGGGCGGCAACGCGGCCCTGACCAACGCTCCCCAGGAAACGGGAGGACGCATCGTTCTAGGCCAGGAACATGGGGCGCCGGTGCTGCGGCTCGTCTTTCCGAACGCGGGGGATTTTCCCCTCGATCTCGACTTTGTCGCCGCCATCACCGAGGACGGCCCCTGGCGCCGGCTCGACTTCACGGTCGGATCGTCCGCGGTCATGCCCCTCTGTCTCACGGCCCTGGAAGAGGGAACGGAATTCACCAATGCGGGCGGCGAACTGCTGCCGGAACACGAGAGCGGCAACTGGCTCGGTTTCCTGCCCGCCGGGGGCCGCGCGCGGCTCGCGTGGAAGCCGGGGCGTCCCGCGACCGAGGGGAAACTTTTTTTCACGACCAGCGCCCTCGTCGAGGCGACGCTCGGGGCGGGATTGCTGCGCCAGGATCACCGCATCGACTACCGCATCCTCCAGGGCGAGATCGAGAGCCTCGTCCTCGACCTCGCGGGCGAAGGGGAAGTCGTCGCGGTCGAGGGAGCCGGGCTCACCTCGTGGCAGGTCGTCGCGGAAGAAGGCGGTGCGCGGCGTTTGGAGGTTTCGTTAGGAAAGTTCCTCACCGGTGAAACCTCGCTCTCGGTCCGCACCCAAACGCCGCTCGATGCCTTCCCGGTGAAGGCCCAGCTCGTGCGGCTGACGCCGCGGAACGCGGTGCGGCACTCGGGTCACCTGCGGCTCGCCAATGTCGGGTCGGTGCGCCTCGATCCCGCGACGACCGAGGGCCTCGCCCAGCTCTCGCCGGAGCAGTTTCCCGGCAATGCGCTGGAGGCCCGCCAGGTCTTCGTCTATCGCTTTCCCTCAGCCGATTACGATCTCGCCGTCGCGGCCGACCGGGTCCAGCCCGAGGTGGGCGTCTCGCAGCTCGTCACCTACGAGGTCACCGAGACCGAGCGCCGTCTCTCGGCCGATCTCGAGCTCGACATCCGCGAGGCGCCGATCCGCGAATGG
>JAEUHH010000054.1 GCA_016795505.1 Verrucomicrobiales bacterium
CCCCCCCCCACGTCATCCCCCCCCTCCCGCCATACGCGAGTGCGTTAATTGACTGGAGTTCAGACGTTTGCTCTCCCGATCTAGCGCCACCGGACCGACCGCCACCGGACCGAACGCCACCGGACCGAACGCCACCGGACCGAACGCCCCCGGACCGAACGCCACCGGACCGAACGCCACCGGACCGAACGCCACCGGGCCAACGCCACCGGGTCGCCCGAACCGAGCGCCAACGGCGCGCCCGCATACCAGCCCAGGGCAACGCCCTGGGTATCC
This sequence comes from Verrucomicrobiales bacterium, assembly GCA_016795505.1. Classification (GTDB taxonomy): domain Bacteria; phylum Verrucomicrobiota; class Verrucomicrobiia; order Verrucomicrobiales; family DEV007; genus JAEUHH01. The sequence goes on from JAEUHH010000054.1 coordinate 277, forward strand.
ACACGCCCCCGACAGAACGCCCTGAAGGGGCGTCGCATCCGCCACCTCGTCCGGCCAACGATGCGGCGCCCCTTCAGGACGCTCTATTCTATCTGGGGCCGGTTCCCAGGGCGTTGCCCTGGGCTGGTATGCCGTCGGGCCTTCAGCCCGGTTTCAGGAACAGCATTCAATCTCCCGTCACCCACCGGACCGAACGCCAACGGGCCGCCCGACCCGAGCGCCAACGGCGCACCCGCATACCAGCCCAGGGCAACGCCCTGGGTATCCGCACGCCCCCGACAGAACGCCCTGAAGGGGCGTCGCATCCGCCACCTCGTCCAGCCAACGATGCGGCGCCCCTTCAGGGCGCTCTATTCTATCTGGGGCCGGTTCCCAGGGCGTTGCCCTGGGCTGGTATGCCGTCGGGCCTTCAGCCCGGTTTCAGGAACAGCATTCAATCTTCCGTCACCCACCGGACCGAACGCCACCGGGCCGACGCCACCGGACCGAACGCCACCGGACCGAACGCCACCGGACCGAACGCCAACGGCGCGCCCGCATACCCCTCGGCCCCTCTTTCCGCCCGTCGCCATCCGTCGCCATCCGTGGGCCTTTATTTCTCATTCCAGGCTCATTGGTCTCACCAACAGATCGGGCGACCAGTCAGTGTGTGGGAGTCGCCTCCCCGACCGTCGAAATGGCGATTGCCAGTCTCCGGGTCGCCTCCCCGACCGTCGAAATGGCGACTACCAGTCTCCGGGTCGCCTCCCCGACCGTCGAAAAGACGACTGCCAGTCTCCAGGTCGCCTCCCCGACCGTCGAAATGGCGATTGCCAGTCTCCGGGTCGCCTCCCCGACCGTCGAAAAGGTGATTGCCAGTCTCCCGGTCGCCTCCTCGACCGTCGAAAAGACGATTGCCAGTCTCCGGGTCGCCTCCTCGACCGTCGAAAAGACGACTGCCAGTCTCCGGGTCGCCTCCCCGACCGTCGAAAAGACGATTGCCAGTCTCCGGGTCGCCTCCCCGACCGTCGAAAAGACGACTGCCAGTCTCCGGGACGCCTCCCCGACCGTCGAAAAGGCAGATCACGGGGATCACTTCAAAACCTCATCCTTCCGTGGAATTCCGTGTTTTCCGTGGGCACTCATTTTCCTTTTTGGGCTAAAGTGAGCCTCTTACCACCTCCACCTACTGCCTGCCCATGCACGCCGCGCTCCGACTCGCCCTGATCACTGGCATCGTGCTGCTGGTCATCGGGATGACCGTTTACTTCCTCCGCGAAATCCAGAAAAGCCGGGCCGAAACGCCCGCCGCTGCGTCCGGCGGCTCGGCCGTGACCCTGAACCAGCCGCCGCCCGATGCCACGAAGGGCAAAGCCAAAGCCACCGGCTGGGTCCCGCCCGAGGGCGATCCGGTGCAGCGCTTTCGCGAGCTGAAAAATGCCAGCGCCCAGGAGCGCAAGGACCTGATTTCCAATTTCATGGCCCTCGGCCACGAGCGGAATCCCGCCATGCTCATCGAGGCGCTCAAGGACCCGTCCACCGACATCCGGGTCTTTGCCGTCGAGAGCGCCAGCACCCTGACCGAGGAGGAGTCCACTCTGGTCCTGCAGGAAGCCGCCGCGAATGACAATGCCGATGCCCGCGATATGGCCTGGAGCATCGCCGCACCCTATCCCATGCCCGCGAAGGTCAAGATCTATGGCTCTGCCCTGACTCGCGGCAGTGACGAGATCGCCGCCGAGGCGTTTGAGGAAATGAGCGTGACGCCCGAGATGCCGTTGTTTGAGATGATGCTGTTTCACTCCGTCGATCCCAACCTCCCCGAGCCCCGCCGCCAGCGGCTGCTGCAGGAGATGCAGGTCTGGCTGGAGCCCGGCGGCGGCGATGTGCCGACCTTCGGCGAATCGAAGGAACTGCTCGCGTGGTGGGAGGCGAATCGGAAGAACTACGATCAGTTCATGCTGCGGGTGGATCAGTGAGCCGGCGGGCGTGATTCCCGCCCTGCGGCTTGACAAGCCGGTAAATCCGATTACCCGAAACACCACCATGTCCGAAAATACCCATACCCACGCATTCCAGGCCGAGGTCCGGCAGTTGCTGGACATCGTCATCCACTCCCTCTACACCGACAAAGAGATCTTCGTCCGCGAACTGGTCTCCAATGCGTCCGACGCGCTGGAAAAGCTCCGGCACCTCCAGCTCACGGAGAAGGAGATTTTCGAGGTGGAGGAGCCGCTCGAGATCCGCATCACCACCGACGAGACGGCGAACACGCTGACCATCGCCGACTCCGGCATCGGGATGACCCGCGAGGAATTGGTCGAAAACCTCGGCACCATCGCCCACTCGGGGTCGAAGAAATTCATGCAGGCCCTGTCCGAGGCCGGGCAGAAGGAGTCGGCCCTGATCGGGCAGTTCGGCGTCGGCTTTTACTCCGCCTTCATGGTCGCCGATGACGTGAAGGTCTATACCCACAGCTGGCGCACCGATGCGGACCACCTCGTTTGGAGCAGCGACGGCCGCACCGGCTACGACATCGACGAGGCCCCCGGCCAGAAACGCGGCTGCCGCGTCGTGGTCCACCTGCGCGAGGACCAGAAGGAGTTCGCCCAGCCCCACCGCATCAAGGGCATCCTCGAGAGCTACTCCAGCTTCGTCCCCTTCCCCATCCTGCTCAACGGCGAGCGGGTCAACACCGTGGAGGCCCTGTGGCGCAAGCCGAAGAGCGAGATCACCGACGAGCAATACACCGAGTTCTACAAGTTCATCGGCAAGGCCTGGGACGAGCCGCGCTACCGCATGCACTTCAGCGCCGACGCGCCGCTGGAGATCAATGCCCTGCTCTTCGTGCCGAAGGAAAACACCGAGCTGTTCGGCTTCGGCCAGATGGAGCCCGGCGTGTCGCTGTATTGCAAGAACGTCCTCATCGACGACAAACCCGCCGGCCTGCTGCCCGAGTGGCTGCGCTTCCTGCGCGGCATCATCGACAGCGCCGACCTGCCGCTCAACATCAGCCGCGAATCGATGCAGGACAGCGCGCTGGTGCGGAAGCTCAACCGCGTCGTCGCCAAACGTTTCCTGAAGTTCCTCGATGGGGAAGCCCGGTCCGACGCCGAGAAATACCGCGACTTTTACACCAAGTTCAGCCGCTTCCTCAAGGAGGGCGTCGCCACCGATGCCGAGAACAAGGATGCCATCGCCAAGCTGCTCCGCTACGAGTCGTCCATGACCGAGCCCGGCGAGCTGACCAGTCTGGATGACTACCTGACGCGCGCGAAGGACGGCCAGGACCGCATTTTCTACCTCATCGGCGACAACCGCGCCGCCATCGAGGCCGGCCCCTATCTGGAGGCCTTCCAGGCCCGCGGTCTGGAGGTGCTCTATCTGACCGAGCCGATCGACGACTACGTCATCCGCAGTCTCGGCCGCTTTGAGGAAAAGACCCTCGTCTCTGCCGACCGCGCCGATCTGGATCTCGGCGAGCCCACCACACCCGCCGAAACCGGCGAGCCGCTGCCCGAGGATCGCCTGACCGGCCTGTGCGATTTCATCGCCGGTGAGATCGGCGATCTGCGGGTCGAAAAGGTCGAAGCCGGCAACCGCCTGGTCGGCAGCCCGGCCGCGGCGCTGAATCCCGACGAATTCCTCACCGCCCAGATGCGCCGCATGATGCAGGCCATGAACCCCGACGAGGCCCCACCGCCGCTGAAGGTGCGCCTGGAGATCAATCCCCGCCACGACTTGATCCGCAAGCTCGACGCCGCCCGTGACACTGATCCCGAACTCGCGCGTCTCGTCGCCGCCCAACTGTTCGACAACGCCCTCTTCGCCGCCGGCCTGCTTGAGGACAAAAAATCGATCATTGCCCGCGGCTATGACCTGATGGATCGGGCGCTGAAGTCGCAGCCCTGATGGAGGCGCAAAGGGCCCGGCGAAGCACCGGCGGCATCCCCGGTTGATTCCCGGGCCGGATTCGCCACATTGTCCGCCATTCGCCCCCGCCTCGCGCCATGGATGTCACCACCGTCGCCAATCTCGCCCGTCTCGCCCTGACCCCGGAGGAGACGGCCCGCTTCCAGACTCAACTCGATCACATCCTCGGACACATCGAGCAACTGAACCGAGTCGACGTCTCCGGTATCGAAGCCACCGCCCACGCCAATCCGATTCTCGATGTGATGCGGGCCGACGAGCCGCACGGGCACAGTTTTTCCGCCGACGAGGCACTCGCCAACGCCCCGGAACGCAGTCAGGACCAGTTCCGGGTCGTCAAAGTGGTCGAGTGAGGCCGGACTCCCCGATCAGGCCGCCGCGACGGCGCCGCGCTCGGGGATTTTCATGCCGTAGTCGAGGTCGGCGGGCAGGGCGCAGATTTCTTCGATTGCCGCGAAGAGATCGTCGAACTCCATGCCATACACATTGCCGATCAGGAGGTCGGTCAGCTTGGGCCGCAGCTCCGGGTGGGCTTTGACCAGCTTGCCGAAGCTGAAATTCTCGTTGTAGAAGGCGTAAACGATCTTCCGCATCCGCTCCATGCCCAGGCAGACCTGCTCGCCGTAGTGCTGGAAACGACCCGCACTCACGTCACCGGCCGTCAGGGCCTCGTCGATGGCATCGGCAGCCAGTTCACCCGACTTCAGGGCCAGAAACACGCCGGACGAGAACACCGGGTCGAGGAACCCGAACGCATCGCCCACCAGTACGGCGCCATCGTCGGCGCAATACTTCGAGCGATAGCTGTATTCGCCGGTCACCCAGTACTCACCCACCTGCCGGGCTGGGGCGAGATGCGACTCGATCCATTTGTTCTCGTGGATCTCGCGGGCCATGATCTCGGCCGGGTCGCGGGTGTCACGGAACAGGTAGTCCCGCTCCGCCACCACCCCGACGCTGACGCGATTGTCCCGCATCGGGATGTACCAGAACCAGCCTTTTCCCGGCAGATACGCCACCGTAGTGGAGCCGGCGTCGAGCCCCGGATCGCGCACCGCATCCTCGTAGTAGGTCCAGATGGCCACTTTGTTGAGCATCGGGTCGCGGGAGCGCCAGCGATTTTTCGACACCATCAGGGCGTCACGACCGGTCGCGTCGACCGTCACCGGGGCGAACCACGTGTCCTGCCGCCCGTCGCGGCTCTCCGAGCGCACCCCGACGATGCGGCCGTCGGACTCGTCGCGGATCGTGTCGAGCACCTTCGTCTCCTCCAGCACCACGGCGCCATTCCCGCGGGCTTTGTCCATCAGCATCTGGTCGAACACCATGCGCTCCACCTGCCAGGTCGTGGCCGAGGGATGGTCGTAGTGCTGGAAAAAGTAAAACGGCCGCGACACCATGCCGTCGGTGGCCACGAACTGGACCGACAGCTTCTGGGTGAAGCCGATCTCGTCCATTTTCTCCGCCAGGCCCAGCCGGTTCAGCGTGTACCAGCAAAAGGGCATCATCGATTCGCCGATGTGGTAGCGGGGAAATTTCTCCTTCTCCAACACCAGCACCCGGCGGCCTTTTTCAGCGAGGAGGGCGGCGGTCGTGCAGCCGGCAGGACCGGCGCCGATCACGATCACGTCCCAGGGCTTGTCGGTTTCAGTGGGGTCGATCGCTTTCATGGGGGTAATCTAATTCTTTTTTGGAAACTATGAGCCAAACTTATTTACGCCACCAATCCAACGCTCGGATTCATCGCTCCGTGGCAAAATTTCGACGATGTCCGCCATCGCCATGCCGTCATCATCGACGAGTTGGTTGCAACGGCCGTAGAGCGTCGTCCCCGCGGCCTGGCGCAGGGTGCGGCCCATCATCTCATCCGCCGGCACGGAGAAAAAAGCCGACGGACTCCCATGATGCGGCACCCGGCAGTCACCCAGGATGGCGCCCAGCGGCACGCGCCCCTCGACCACCAGATCGCGGGCCTCACCCGGCAGACTGCTGAGATGGATGCCGATGGCGCCGAACTCCACCGGCAGATCCGAGGCCGCCGCGTGCAGCGTCACCATGCGGAGCAGGTAGTCGTCCGTCAGGACCCGCTCGTGGACTTCCAGATAGAGCTTGGAATGATGGAACGCCGCCAGCGTCGGCGTCATGTCGTTTTCATGCACCAGCAGGGACCGGTAGGGATAGGGCATCTCCTTCCCGGACAGAAACTGAAAGTCGGGCAGCGGCTGCCCGGCTCGTTCATAAAAGAAATGCAGCGGCATCAGCCAATGAAGCGCCTGGGCCAGATCGGCCGAGTCACTCGCCTGGGCCGCCCGGTCAGGTGTAGCGGGCATCGCGGTGGTGAGGCAGGAAGAACTCGTGGAGCAGACGGTCGATCTGGAGCATGCCCTCTCGATGCAGGGTGATCACATCACCCTCAACGGTCAGGAAGCCTTCTTTTTCGATGTACTGGAGCTGCTTGGCATACCGTTGGATCGGATCGACGCCGTATTTCTCCCGGATCGCCGAGATGTCGAGTTGCCCGAGTTTTAGTTGCAGGATGAACTCGCGGATGAAGCGCTCCTCCTCGTTCGTCGGGTAGGCGCGGAAGATCGGCAGCCGCCCGGCATCGATCTCCATCATGTAGGGTCCCACATCGGCCTGATTCTGGTAATGCACCCCGCCGAACTCGCCAAACGAGGCCACCCCTGCCGAGAGCAAATCGGCCCCGGTCCAGAGACTGTCACGATAGACGAACTTCACCGTCTTCGGGTCCTTCACCACCGTGTAGGCGCTGTTCACCGTGTAGCCCGCGGCGACGAAGCGGTCGAAAGCCCAGCTCACCCAGCGGCGCTTCGTCGGCCAGTCGGCCACCGGGGCGGTCACCTGGCCGCTTTCCTTCATCTGTTTGTAGATCGTCGTGTTGTACGGGATCTCCATCTGGTAGATCGTCACGCAGTCGGGCTGCTGCTCGATCGCGGTGTCCACGCAGCGCTGCCAGTTTTCCTCCGTCTCATCCATCATCCCGGCGATCAGGTCGATGTTGAGTTGCTGAAAGCCGAGCGTTTTGGCGAAATCGATCGCCCGATAGGCTTCCTTCGACCGGTGGGCGCGGCCATTGACCTCCAGGATGTGGTCGTTGAAGGCCTCAATGCCCAGACTCAGGCGCGTCACCCCGATTTCGCGGATCGCCTCCAGCTTTTTCTCCGTCAGAGTGCCCGGCTCCGCCTCGAAGGCCACCTCCTCCGTTTCATCCCACGGAAACAGCTCCTTCATCCGCCCCGTCAGGTCCTGCAGTTGCTGGATCGACAGATAGCTCGGCGTGCCGCCGCCGAAATAGACGAACTGCGGCTTTCGCCCCGCCAGATAGGGCTTTTGCGAATACATCTCGAACTCGCGCAGCCCCGCCTGGATGTAGGCATTGATCTCCGCCGCATTCTTGTCCGTGTAGACGCGGAAATAGCAGAAGTGGCAGCGCTTCCGGCAAAACGGGATGTGGAAATACAGACCCAGCTTGGTATCCACCGGCGCCGGTCGCTCCAGGACCGACTCAACCGACGGCTTCATCTCCGGCTTCCAGAACGAAAACGGCGGATAATTCGCCACGAAGTAGTTACCCGCCTCAGTCTTCTCCGCCGCGCCGTGGGCCTTGTCGGTTTGCAGGGGCGTGCGGATGGCCGGCAGCGTCCCGGCGATCCCGGAGGCGGCATTCGTTTCAGCGTCGTCGGTGGGCTCGATCATGGCAGGGAGGTCAAAAACCGGGGGAAAAAGTTTTCAGATGGGGAAAATGCCGGGAATCGGAAGCAGCCGCGCTTCCCTCCGACCATACACCAGCCCGCCCCGCCCGCAAACAGCCTTGCCGCCTGCGGCGGAAATCCGAAATCCGAAACAGCCTCAAACTTTGAACTTTGAACTTTGAACTCCGAGTTTCACCCTTTCGCCCCCCGGAACCCATAAACCACCCCATCCTCCCCGCAGATCACCAACACCCCGCGCGACAGGGCCGGCGCGGAGAAAATCTGCGCCCCGAGGTCGTAGTTCCACAGCTCCGTGCCGTCGGCCGGATTCAGCGCGTAGAGCCGGCCATCCATCCCGCCGATCCAGATCGCGCTCTCGCACACCAGCGGCGAGCTTTCGAAATCCCGCCGACCTTGGAAGGCCCAGACCTCCTTGCCCGTGACCCGATCATAGGCCGCGAGCCGCTTGTCCGTGCCCGGAACGATCACCGTCTTCTCCGTCACCGCCGGCGAGCCGTGATACTCCACCCCCGTTGCCGTTTTCCACACGATCTCGCCTGTCGCCACCTGCACCGCCACCACCTCGCCTCCATAGTGCGCCACGTAGGCGATGCCGTCGCGGACCGCCGCCGAGTTGGCGATGTACTGGCCCAGTTCCACCTGGTGGACCTTTTCCCCCGACAGCCCGTGCACGATGTGCAGATAGCCATCGCAGCCACCAAAGATCAGCCCCGGCAGCCCCGCCTCGATCGATGGAGTCGCCATCACGTAGTTCTCCGTCTCGTGCTTCCAGCGCACCGCTCCATCCGCCACCGCCGCCGAGTAGAGGTGGAAATCGTGGCTGCCGAAAAAGATGCGCCACTCCTTCGTGCCCGTCGCCGGATCGGTCACCTCCAGGGCATTCACCCCGCCCTCGATCTTGTCGTCCGCCTCGATGCGCCAGACCTCCTTGCCCGTGGCCACATCGACGGCATACATGATTCCGAACGTGTCCCCGAAGAACACCCGGCCCTGCACCACCGCCGCCGGCGCCGTGATGGTCCCCTCGGCCTCGAAAGTCCAGACCGCCGCGCCCGTCGCCAGATCCAGACAATAAAACTTCGCATCCTGACCACCCACATAGACCTTCCCATCAGCGATCACCGGCGAGGCCTTGAAAGGCGGACGCTTCTTCCCCTCCTCCACCGGCGGCTCAAACGTCCACGCCGGCTCCAGCGGCGCCGCCAGATCCTCCCGCGAGATGCCCTGCATCTCCGGATCCCCGCGGAACAGCGGCCAGTCCTGCGTCACCGCCGCTTCCGCAGCCGGCTCGGACTCGGTCGAGCCCTCCGCCTCCCCATCATCCGCCGACGGCGAACAAGACACCAGCCCCAGAGCGGCAGCCAGCAAACCGGAGAGACTGAAAACGGGCGAAAACAGGCGGAAACAGCGCTTCATCATCGCGGCAAACGTGCCTCAAGCCACCCGTCACGCAAGCCCACCATGCCGCCATTCGCACCGAATCCTCCCGCCGTCCCATAATTCTGCACGGCCGCATCCAGAAAAATTTTCGGCATCACCCGGTTTCAAGACAACGACCCCTCAGGGGTACAAGACCTTGCCAGTGTCGTTTCCTGAACAAAAACAACCTTAGCCGAAGGCCTTCAGCTGCATGAGTCAATAGAGCATTGCACATCAATTATAGGACCTCACATCGATCGCCGAATCCTTCCAATTCAATTGACAAGCCAAGCATTTGAACCCTCAAAAAAGCGTGCCGCCCTCCGAGGTACGAAAGCCTTGATGACTCCTTCAACTTTCCAAAATGACTACGGCTCTAAACCATTTCCTCCGCAACGAGGGCAACGACCACCAGCACCACCATCCCCCCAACACTGAATACAGGTTTCGTGAACATGTTCACTCTTGGGTGACTCTCTCTGTTGATTTAATTCAACCCCATCCGCCAACTTTATTAGTTTTTTATTCCTACGTTTGAGCTCTTCAACCTCTGATTTGAGATCTGCAATAAAAGTATTTTGAAGAGCCACCTTCTTTTTCAATTCATTACTCTCATTCTCTAACCTCTCTAAATTTCCGTAAATCTCTCTCGCAGCACGAACTTTGATCCAAAGCTGTTCAGGTGGATGACGTGGCTCAATCTCCCCCGCACAAACGGAAACAAACCTTTTTTGCAGTTCCGTTTTAGGTTCAATTTCCCCAGATTCCAACGATTCAAACCATGCTCCGTATTTTTTTAAATATTCCCAATCGTCTTTGGATAGAACCATGGCTTCATTGATCAGCCAATACATGAATCGCGACATGACACCGAGCTCTTTCCCGAAATACGTTAGCCAGCGTGAAAAAACAATTCACATTGGGAGGTAAATTTAGAAAAATGATTTAAATAATTTTTTTGTCAAGCCCTTTGTCCCATTCACTATCTGGAGATGCCCAACCTCCACTCAGTTCAACCTCACAGCAGACCTTCCTAAAACCCACCGGCCCCGCCCGGTCGTTGCCCTGCTTCTTTTCCGATCCAACCGAGTTCGATCGCCGATGCAACCGGGTTCGATCGGAACCATTGCCACCGATCATTGGCCAGCAAAGCGCCAGGAATTCCCACTTGGACGGAACACCGGCAGCCCCAATCGAGGCACAGCTCACCCCGGCACCGTAACCGCTGACACCAACCCGCAACGCGAAACACCGGAACCGCGGAGCGGTTCTCCCTGAATAGCCAGGGGTCGAACGACCCCTGGTCAACCGCCGAATCACGAGCCCAACCCCGGAGGGGTTGTCCCATGGGGCTTTCCCGCCGCCGTCGGATCGCCTTACAGCTTCCACCCCTCGCGATAGGCCTCGCGACCCCAGAGCTTCATGCCTTCGGGGCTGTTGACGAGGTCGCCGGTCTCGGGGTTCACATCGAGCGAACCACCGGTGCGGAAGGCGATGTTGCCATAGTGACAGAGCATGGTGGAAATCTGGCCGTCGGCGATGGGCTGGTTCAGGGTGGCGCCCTCACGCACAGCAGCGGCGAAATTGCTGAAATGCGGCACGTCACTCGGCTTCTCGGTGTTTTTGCCGATCTCCTTGCCGTCGTTGTCATACACGGTGTAGGCGGCGCCGTTGAAATCCATCATCCCGCCCTCGCCGTAAATGGCGACGAAGGTGTTGGTCTCCGGCTTGCGACGGTGGCAACTGCTGCATTCCCAATTGATCCCCATGCCACCGGCGAAATCGTAGGTCGCCTGGCAGGTGTCGGGTGTCTCCTGGTCGTCGTCGTAGTGGTAGCGCCCGCCATTGCAGGTCACCCGGGTCGGGTAGTCGACGCCGAGGGCCCAACGGGCGATATCGAGACCGTGGGGGCCGTTGTTACCCAGTTCACCGCCGCCGTAGTACCAGTGCCAGTGCCAGTTGTAGTGCACCAGATTGTCCTTGAACGGCCGGTCGGGCAGCGGTCCCTGCCAGAGCGTCCAGTCCAGCTCGGCCGGCGGCGTGGTGACCATGCCCTTGCCGATGCTGGGCCGGCTGTTGGTGTACCAGCAACGCGCATAGAGAAGCCTGCCGATGATCCCCTCGCGCAGTTTCTGGACGCCCTCGACGGTGCCGGGATAGCTGCGACGCTGGGTGCCCATCTGGACCTGCCGGCCGGTCTCGCGGGCGACCTGCACCATGCGGCGGGCCTCCCAGGGGTCGTAACTGCCGGGCTTTTCGACGTAAACGTGCTTGCCGGCCTGGCAGGCGAGGATGGTCGCGGGCGCATGCCAGAAATTCGGCGCGGCGATGGAAATGGCGTCGATCTCGGGGTCGTCGAGGATGCGGCGGAAATCGGTGATTTTCTGCGGCGGCTTTTCCTGCTTGCCCTCCATGGTCTTGAAGCCGGAGGCGAGGCGATTCTGGTCGACGTCGCACACGTAGGCGACTTCGGCATTGGGCACGTCGAGATAGCCGCGGATGTGGCCCTGGCCGCGCCCGAGTCCCATCACGCCGACACGAAAACGCTCGTTCGCTCCCTTGGCTTGGCCGAGCAGGAGATTCGGCCCCGAAGCCACCGCGGCCGCGGCGGCGAGTGTGGAGGTCTGTTTCAGAAAGGAGCGGCGGCTGTCGGGTGTGTTCATGATGGTCTCCAACTGTAGCGAATCGGGCGGCTCCGGGTCAATCTCCCCGGAATGGCCGAATCGCGGGACCGCGGCGCCAGCGAGAGGCGTAACGCGATCGCACTCCGCCCTCTGTCCGCCCGATGAAATCCGCCCGCCGCGATGCCCCTGCTGAGATCACCCTGATCTTCCCCCACCAGCTTTTCGATCCCCACCCCGCCCTGCCACCGCGAGGAACGGTCGCGCTGATCGAGGACTCGCTCTTCTTTGGCGACGATCCGCACTGGCCGCTGCGGTTCCACCGGCAAAAGCTCGTGCTGCACCGGGCCTCGATGCGCCACTATGCCGCCACGCTGAAATCCCGCGGACACCGGGTCCTCTACCAGTCGCATAACCCGGGGAAAGCCACGGCCACCCATCTCGAGGCGCTGGCGGCGGATGGCTGCCGGCATTTTCGCGTAGCCGATCCGGTGGACGATGTCCTCGCGCGTCGCTTGCGCCGCTTCGCCACGCGAACGGGGCTCTCGCTTGGCCTGGTGGAAACGCCGATGTTTCTCACGCCGCAGAGCTTTCTGGACGAGCACTTTGGCCGGGGTCACAAGCCCTTCATGGCGCGATTCTACGAGGCGCAACGCCGTCGACTCGGTCTGCTGCTCGAACCCGATGGCAGGCCCCTCGGTGGCCAGTGGAGCTATGACGTGGAGAACCGCAAGCGGCTCCCCGCCGGTCTCGTGCCGCCTCTGGAGCCAGCCATCCCGGCGGATCTGATCACCCGCGAGGCGATCGCCCATGTCGAAGTCACCTACCCGGACCACCCGGGCCGCACGACCGGATTTGCCTACCCCGTCACTCACGCGGCCGCGGCGGCGTGGCTGGACCGCTTTCTGGCGGAGCGGCTGGCTGGCTTCGGCGATTACGAGGATGCCATCAGCCGGCGGCACCGGACGCTTTTTCACGGCGTTCTGACCCCGATGCTGAACATCGGCCTGCTGACGCCGTCGCAGGTCATCGAGCGCACTCTGGACTTCGCCGCCGACCAGCCGGTGCCGCTGAATTCGCTGGAGGGCTTCGTCCGCCAGATCGTCGGCTGGCGGGAATTCATGCGGGCCATGTACGATCGCCACGGCGTCGAAATGCGGAACGGAAACTTCTTCGGCCACGATCGCCCCATCCCGCGGGCCTTCTACGAGGGCACCACCGGACTGCCGCCGGCCGACGATGCCATTCGCCGCGCCCTCGATCATGGCTGGTGCCACCACATCGAGCGGCTCATGGTGCTGGGCAACCTGATGCTCCTCTGCGGCTTCCATCCGGCGCGGGTGTGCGACTGGTTCATGGAGCTGTTCATCGACGCCTACGACTGGGTCATGGTGCCGAATGTCTATGGCATGAGCCAGTTCGCCGATGGCGGGCTGTTCACCACCAAGCCCTACCTCTCCGGATCGAACTATCTGCGGAAAATGTCCGACTACCCCGCCGGCGACTGGTGCGCCACGTGGGATGCCCTGTTCTGGACGTTCATCGACCGGCATGGCGCGTTCTTCCGCTCTCAGCCGCGCCTGTCCATGATGGCGAGGCATCTGGACCGCATGGGACCGGCAGCCCTAGCCGGCCACCAGGAGCGGTCCAGCGCCTTTCTCGAGCGACTCGGTGCCGGCTGAATGCGCCGTGGCTTACGCGATGGCGGACTTGTTCCTTTCGGCGCCAAATGGTGCAATCCCCGCCATGAAACCCAGTTCGCTCGCCCTGTCATCCGCCTGCCTCGCCCTCGGCCTGGCGGTTCCCCTCGCCGCCCAGGAAGCGGCCAAAAAACCCGATCCCAACATCGAAGCCACCAAGCGCCCGCTCGCCATCCTTGAGAAAGCGGCGTGGACGGAGCTGTTCAACGGCAAGGACCTGACCGGCTGGAAGCCCACCGAGGGCTATAAGGTCGTCGACGGCGTGCTCGTCTGCGAAAAGGGCGCCAAGAACCTCTACACGGAGAAGGAATACAGCGATTTCGCCCTCAGCTTTGAGTTCAAGTTCGAAGACGGCGGCAACAACGGCATCGGCATTCGCGTCCCCGACGGCGGTCACGCCGCCAGTGAGGGCATGGAAATTCAGGTGCTCGACCACAACAGCAAGCGCTACCAGGGCGAAGCCGAGATCGACGGCAAAAAGCACAAGGTCTCCTGGCTGAAGCCCTGGCAATACCATGGCTCCATCTACGGCATCTACCCCGCCAAGACCGGCTACCTGAAGGGCCCGGGCGAGTGGAACCAGCAGACCATCGTCGCCATCGAGGATCACATCATGGTCATCCTCAACGGAGCCGTCATCGTCGACGCCTTCCTCGAGGACATCACTCCCGTCGATGGCGCCGAACACAAAGGCATGAAGAACAAGTCCGGGCACATCATGCTCTCGGGCCACTCCGACCCGATGGAGTTCCGCGGCTTCAAGGTCGCCGACCTCACCGCCAGCAAGCCGGTCCTCGAAGGCGCTCAGGACAACACCCCGCCGGCCGGCTTTTCCGCCCTGTTCAATGGCAAGGATCTCTCGGGCTGGAAGGGCCTCGCCCACAACAACGCCACCGAACGCCGCGCCCTCACCGGCGATGCGTTGAAGGAAGCCCAATCCAAGGCCGATCAGGTCATGAAAGACCACTGGCGGGTCGAGAACGGCGTCCTCATTTACGACGGCAAGGGCGCCAGTCTCTGCACCGCGAAGGACTACGGCGACTTCGAGTTCTACTGCGACTGGAAAATACCGCCGGGGGCCGATAGCGGCATCTACCTGCGCGGCACGCCCCAAGTGCAGATCTGGGATCCGTGGGATCCGCGCAAAAAAGACGGTACCTTGCCGGTGGACGCCAAGGAGTGGGTCGAGCAATACAAAAACGGTCGCAACCTCGGCTCCGGCTCGCTATGGAACAACAAACGGGCCAAAAACCTGCCCCTCGTCCTCGCCGACAAGCCCCCGGGCGAGTGGAACACCTTCCTCATGCGCATGGTCGGTGACAAGGTGAGCATCTGGCTGAACGGAAAGCTCGTCGTCGATCGCACCGAGCTGGAAAACTACTGGGACAAGGAGGGCAAACTCCCGCTGCCCCGCGCCGACCAGATCGAACTCCAACACCACGGCAGCGAACTTTACTTCAAGAATCTTTATATTCGGGAACTGCCGTATTAAAAAGCGCTTCCGCCCTTTTTTACGCCTTCTTTTTAAAAACCGGACTTTGCCCCATTCCCGGAAAAATTGCTCGGGTCGCAATTGCGGCGCTTGCATTCCCGGATCAATGGGGCTTTCCTGTTTGCCTCCAAAAGTTTGGAAATTTTAGAATTATGCACCCCTATCACAAAATTTTTGCGGTCACGGGCTCCTTCACCACCCTGCTGGCCACGGCCATAGCCCAGGATGCCAAATTGCCGGAAGTCGTGCCGGTCGATTTCGTGGCTGACGTGAAACCCCTGCTCGAGGGCGCCTGCATCCAGTGCCACAACCCCGAGAAGATGGAGTCCGAAGGGGGCGATTACGACATGACCACCAAGGCGGCCGCTTTTGGAGGCGGACCAGCCTACGGAGGCGATGTCATCCGCCCCAAGGAGGCCAATGACAGCCCCGTTTACTGGATGACGACGGTCCACCTCGACGATCCCAAGGACCCCGAGGCCATGCCGCCGAAAAAGCCGCTCAACGAACAGCAGCAACAGGTGCTTTTCTCCTGGATTCAGTCCGGCGCCGAGTGGCCCGAGGGCGTCACACTGGACACGAAGCCCCGGGTCAATTACCAGAACGTCCGCCCCCTGCTGGCGAAGTTCGATGCTCTGACCCGCAACGACCTCACCACCCTCTCCTACTGGGTGGAGCAGGGTGCCGACTGGTCCGCCGTTGCCGGCGGCGAAGGCCCCAAGGACGATCTCGCCCTGACCGAAAAAGTCCGCACCAAGATTCTGGCCGAATCCAAGGAAAAGGCCGAGGCGGACATGACCGATTACACCAACGTCATCCCCAAGACCCAGGTCAAATACGACATGGTGGCCATCAAGGGCGGCGAGTTCATGATGGGCAGCCCCGAGTCCGAGAGCGCCCGGAATGCCGACGAAGGCCCCCAGCACAAGGTCAAGATCTCCCCTTTCTGGATGGGCAAATTCGAGGTCACGTGGGATCAGTATGAGCCCTTCATGATCACCGACGTGGCCCGCAACAAGGACGGCTCGCCCCAGAAGATCGAGCAGAATGCCGAGCCGGTCGACGTCATCTCCAGCCCGACCACGCCCTATCAGGAAATGAGCTTCGGCATGGGCACCCAGGGCTTCCCCGCCATCTGCATGACCGAACACGCCGCCCTGAAGTTCTGCCAGTGGCTCAGCGCCCAGACTGGTCACTACTACCGCCTGCCCACCGAGGCCGAGTGGGAATACGCCTGCCGCGCCGGCACCACCACCGCCTACCACTTCGGCGACGACCCCTCCAAGATCGAGGAATACGCCGTGCTTGACCCGAATCAGACCCGCACCGGCTATGAGAAAGTCGGCACCAAAAAGCCGAACCCCTGGGGCCTCTACGACATGCACGGCAACGTGCTGGAATGGTGCCTCGACCAGTACAAAGCCGACGCCTATGCCGACCGCACCGGCGTGTCGGACAATCCCTACGTGCGCCCGACCACCCTCTATCCCCGCGTCGCCCGCGGCGGCTCCTGGTACGACACCGCCGACCTGCTGCGCAGCGCCGCCCGCACCGCCTCCCATCCCGACTGGAAGGTCCAGGACCCCCAGTTGCCCAAGTCCATCTGGTATCACACTGACGCCACCTGGCTGGGCTTCCGCCTCGTCCGCCCGCTGGACATCCCCGATGCCGAGACCATGAACGACATCTGGAATCAGGGCACCCGCGATGAGCAAAAGGAAGAGGCGCCCAAGCCCAAAACGCCCAAAGCCATCGAACTCGAAGGCAAAGTGAAGCCCCTCATCGAGCGCGGCGGCCCCTTCACCAAGGAAGAGCGGGCCCTCCTCGCCGAATGGGTCAAAGAAAGCCTCTGAATTCTCCTCCCCTTTAAGACTGCAAACCTCCGAAACAAACAGACTTTCCCCCTGATGTCGCTTTCCATCAGGCTTCCGAAGACGGGCTCCGAGAGGAGCCCGTCTTTCTTTTCTGGGGAGGTCAGGGTCCAAGTTTCGCCACCTTCTCCCGGAAACCCGCGATCCGATGGAAGGTCGTCAGGTTGCTGTCATGTCCCCGCGGCGGCTTGATTCCCTCCAGCACGTAGGCGGTCCGCGACGCGATCACCAAATCCCCGCCGTCGAAGTCGAAATTCAGATACTGAAATGCCTCATAGTCCACCTGAGGTGACTCCAGGAAGACTTCCACCACCCGCCAGTCCCGCAGATCGCGCGAAACCAGCAGAGCCGCCGCGTTGCGGATCAGTTCCGGCGGCCAGCCCGAGTCCCGGTAGGCCGGCAGAACGGGATTCGACAAGGCCAGAAACAGCCCCGTCTCCGGATCGCGACCCACGGCAAATTTCTTCTCCCCACCGGGAAAATCGACCCACTCCGCCGCCGACGGCACGTGAAATCGCTCCGCCTGCCCGGCTTTCACCCGCAGCAGCACCGTCTTTGGCAGGCCGCCGATCTTCGGCAGGATCACCACGCCCGTCTCCGGCGACGCCACCACTTGGGCCTCCGTGATGACGAGCTGCTCCGCGGGCGCTGCCGGACCGAGTTTGGCTTTGTCCGAAAGCACCCATGACTCCGCCGACAGCAGATCGGCATCGGCCGGAGCCGACATCACTCGCCGCCCCCCCACCGCCAACCAGATGCGCCCCTCATGAAAAGCCGGTCGCTGCGGCGTGCCGCCGAAGGTCCCTTTCAGAAGCAGTCCACTCCGTCCATCGACCGGCTCCGTCCACGTGGCCCCGCCATCGACCGATCGCCGGATCACGATGTCACCGGGCGCCGCCGAATAGCCCCATAGATACAGCGATCCGTCGTGGAGAAACAGACTGCCCCGCTTCATTCCCCGCAGCACCGCAATCGACTCCCAAGTCTCGCCCCGATCCCGCGAGCGAAAGACCTGCGTCGTCCCTGCCACCTCGGCACCTGACCCGGAGCCGAACAGATTGTCCGCGATCACATACTCGCCCGGTCCCAGCACCGCGATGGCCGGCGATCCGGTGTAAATCGCCTGCCGCGTCAGCCGCTCCCACCAGCCCGGCACCGGCAGCCGATGCACCAGCACCCCGGGCAGCGGAACGGGAGCCCCCGCCGTCTCACCGCGCCGACAAGCCGGCTCCGTCAACGGCGCGGCCAGGGCCAACAGCAGCGCCAGCCGGCGGGCCAGAGCTGGCTTTCGCTCACCAGCCGGCCGGCAGATCCGGAATCGTCTCCCGCAGGATCTCCCGGATCGCCGTGCGCTCCGCATTCGACAGATAGGCATAGTCGCGACCGCCCGTGGCGGGATTCAGCGCCTCTCCGAGCCGCCGGTAGACGTGATTCTTGAACACCGCCGGCAGCGATTGAAACACGTCGGTGTAGATCATATAGCTGCACCGGTACTCGAACATCCGGTCCTTCAGATTCAGGTCCCGCAGCGAGCGCCCCTTCTTGTCCGGCCGTTTCGATGCCAGAAAGTCCGCCGCATAGGGCCGCTCACCGGGCAGCCCCTTTTCGGGAAACGCCGCCTCGTCCGCGAACAGGAGATAACGCACCAACATGTCCGCCTGCTGCTTCAGCGTCTCGATGTGCTTCGGATCCCGCAGTTGACCGCGGCCTTCGTGCAGATAGTAGCGCGCCCGATAGCCCGCCTCCAGCACCCGGTTCACAAAGCCGGCCTGGTGCTCGTGGATCAGTTGCGGCAGCACGTCGCTGGTGGCCACCGGATATTTGTTCCAGTCGAAATTCTGCCCCGGTTCCAGCGGCGTCGTCAGAGTCTCGCCATTTTGCAGCCGCCCCACCAGATTGCCCCAGTGCTTCTCCATCGTTTCCGCCCCGGTCAGGTGCCAGCCGCCGAAACGATCGGAAAACGGGATGTGGTGCCCGGTGTCCTCGCGCCGGTAGGAATCGATCGAGCCGCCCGTGGGCCCCGGGATCACTGACTTGATCACGATCCCCGGCACGTGCCGCGTGTCCTCGTTCGCGTGGCAATTCATGCAGCGCGCCGACCGCTCCGGCACCGGCGGGCGACCGTCCAGTTGGATGTCGAAAATGTAGAAAATGCCCCCGATCTCCGGGTCGATCGACACGATCTCGATCTTCCCGCCCGGCATCCAGCCCAGATAGAGATCCTCGTTGAAAAAGAGCGCCCGCGGGTTCCGCGGCGAGATCAGCCGCAGTTGCAGACTCGTCGTCGAGAAAAGCAGCATCTGCGAGGTCGCCGGGATCTCCAGCACCTTCAGCACGCTCTCCACGTAGGCTTTTTCACTGCTCGTATCCAGCGCCACCCGCCCCTCGGCGAAGTCCTTCATCATCCCGGTGAACCGGTCCTTCAGCGGGCGTTTCCAATAGTCATGCGCCGGAGACTCCAGATCGGTGAAGTGAAACTCCTCGTCCGTCTGCGGCGCCTCCTGGCCCCCGGCCACCGACGCCAAAGCCAGCCCCGCCGCCAAAAACAGCGCCGCGAGTCCCGGCTTCGTTGCCTGTCGTGTCCGAGGGATCATGATCAATGGAATCCTGCCGCCCGCTTCCGGAGCGACCCTGTCTGTCCTCCGATGCAACAGGGTCTCATCGGCGATGCGACCCTGTTTGATCGGAAACGCACCCCGCCCCGGCGGAGCGCCCGCCGTCCGTCACTTCGCACCCGCCGCGTCGCGGTACGGCCAGGCCGGGGAGCCGGGCGGATCCATGGCCACGGTCGCCTTGCCCAAGCCGAAATCGGCCGGCTTCAGGTTCCGCCCCGGCCAGAAATTCGGGTCCTTGATGAATCCGAAGAAGCTCGGCTGATACGGATCGACGTAGGTCACGTCGGCCATCGCCGGCACTTCCAGACCGGTCAGGTAGTAGGCGGCATTCACGATGAGGCGCCGCAGATCCGCGCTGCACAGGTCCACCGCCGCGCCGGCCGTACTACAGAAGGCGCGGCCCTTCGTCTTGCCGTCCGGGGCGGTATACTCGCGCAGCCAGGCGAGTGCCTGGAGCGGCTCGTTCTTCGGCCCCTTCACCGGCTTCGAAGCCGGGTCCAGCGTCTCGGTCACGGCGCCGCGCAGCAGAACGGTGGCGTCGGGTTTCAGATTCTTCACCGTGTAGACATCGGACGGAGCGAAGACATCCTTCACCCCGCGCAGCACGGCGTGGCCGGCATTGGCCTCCTCGATCACGCCGCGGGCGCCCTCGGTCTTGTGTCCGCCGTGGTGGGCCACCCAGGTCTCGCCAAGGATCTTCATCCCGAAGCCGCCCTTCTGCCAGTCACCGTAGGTCCAGCCGCCGTCCGCCATCTTGCCGCTGAAGGCATGGGTGGAGGTGCGCAGGCCGATGACCGGCTTGCCGGCATTGAGGAAAGCCGTGATCGGGGCGGTCTGGTCCGGCGGCAGATCGCGGAACCGCAGCGAGACGATGAGCAGGTCGGCGTCCTTCAGCGCCTCGGTGCCGGGGATGTTTTTCTGCTGGTTGGGATCGATGTGGCCTTTGGCCGGATCGAGGGAAAACAGCACCGTGCAGTCGTAGCCGTGGCGCTGGCTCAGGATCTTCGCCAGCATCGGCAGGGCTTCCTCGGAACGGTATTCCTCGTCGCCCGCCATCAGGACGATCTTTTTGCCCTTGCCGGGACCTTCGCCGCCCGGCAGGTGCAGCCCCGGCCCGTCGGCGGCAGACGCCGGCACCGCACCCAGTCCACAGCCAGCCGCAGCCAGCCCCATCATCACAGCACGTCGGGAAAAGTATCTTTTCATCGTCATCGTCGGGGATAATCCTGTTGTTTTTCCAAATCTCTCGAACCGCGCGGACACATCGTCCGCCACGCCGCTATCTTCACCGGAAAACAGCGCATTGCCATGGCGAATTGACGGACCGGCCACGGGACGGGGCGCAGACGACTCGCGTGATTCCGCTTTTGCGCGACGCGGCAGGCTCTGCTTCTCTGCGACCAGCCATGCGAGTCTCCCCCACCCCGTTTTTCACCCTCGTCACCACCGTTTCCCTCACCGCTGCCTCCCTGTTTGGGCAGGAAAGCCATCCCTGGCCCCAGTTCCGCGGTCCGGACGGCAATGGCATCGCCAGCGCCGACGGAGTGCCGCTGAAGTGGAGCGAAAGCGAGGGCATCGCCTGGAAGACGCCCCTGCCGGGCAAGGGCTGGTCGTCGCCCGTGGTGACCGCCGCCGGCAAAGTCTGGGTCACCACCGCGATCGAGACTACGGCGACCGATGAGGAGAAAAAGCAGCTGCTCACCCAGGCCGGCGAGGATCCCAAGCAGTTCGCCAGCCGCCAGATAGCGAAGAACGTGAAACTCCAGGCGCTGGAGCTCGATCTGAAGACCGGCAAGCTGGAGCGCAGCCTCGATCTGTTCACGATCGAGAATCCCGACGCCATCCACGCCCTCAACAGCTATGCTTCGCCCACGCCGGTGCTCGACGGCGACCGGCTTTTCTGCCATTTCGGCACCTACGGTACGATCTGCCTGGACATCGCCTCCGGCTCGACGGTCTGGAGCAAGCGCTTTCCGCTGGTCCACAATGTCGGCCCCGGCAGCTCGCCGTTCATCGAGGGCGACCTGCTCATCCTGACCTGCGACGGCGTGGACGTGCAGTACATCACCGCCCTCGACAAGCGCTCCGGCGAGACGGTCTGGAAAACCGATCGCCCCGCGATGCGGGCGGAAAAGGGTGACCAGAAGAAATCCTACTGCACCCCCATCGCCCTGACCGACAAACAGGGCCGGCGCCAGCTCGTCTGCATGGGATCGCAGTGGCTCGTCAGCTACGATCCCGCCACCGGCAAGGAAATCTGGCGCCTTGACCACGGCAACGGCTTTTCCGTGGTGCCCCGCCCGGTTTACGATGCCGCCACCGGGCTCGTGATTTTCTCGACCGGCTTTGGCAAGCCCCAGCTCTGGGCCGTCAGTCCCGAAGGCAGCGGCGACCTGACCGGCACCGACCGGGTGGTGTGGAAGGAGACCAAGCGCAGCCCCGCCAAGCCGAGCCCGCTTGTGGTCGGCTCGGAGGTCTACGTGATGGAGGACGGCGGCATCGCCTCGTGCCTCGACACCGCCACCGGCCAGGCCTATTGGAGCGAGCGCACCGGCGGCAACTACTCCGCCTCGCCCCTGCTCGCCGATGGCCGCATCTATTTTGCCAGTCAGGAAGGCAAGGTCACCGTCATCGCCCCTGGCACGACCTGGCAGGTGCTCGCCGAGAACCAACTCGACGGCCAGTTGATGGCCTCACCCGTAGCCCTCGATGGCACGCTCCTGATCCGGTCGGACAGCGCTCTTTACCGGATTCAGTGAGCTTTTTGGTTCGAAGTTCAAAGTTCAAAGTTCGAGGTTCCAAGTTTGGCGCTTCGTGAGGAGTTTGGGTAGGCTGCGCTCCGGGAACTTGGAACTTGGAACTTGGAACTTGGAACTTGGAACTTGGAACTTGGAACTTGGAACTTGGAACTTGGAACTTGGAACTTGGAACTTGGAACTTGGAACTTGGAACTTGGAACTTGGAACTTGGAACTCCAAACTTCGAATGATTCCCATTTCCGGCGCGCGATTTCGGCTCTACGATGCGCGCCTTTGTCATGTCGAAGCGCCGCAAGCCATCCGCCCAGCCCTCGCCCCAAACGGCGACGGATCTGCTGGACCGCGCCGCGGCGGCGCCGGCCATCGCGGAACGGCTGGAGACGCTGATCGCGGGACGCACGGCTGTTTTTGACCACATCGACGCGGCGGGGCAACCGTTCTTTGCCGCACTGGCGGCCCGAGCCTGGCTGGGAGCGAAATCCAGAGGCCGCAGCGGCGCGCCCATCGTCTGGATGGCCTGCCCCCACATCAAGGCCCAGGAGAACCTGCACACCGAGCTGGCGGTCTGGGGATTGGAATCGGAATTCCTCCCCGAGCACGAGTGGGTCGGCTTCGAGGACGTGATCCCCGACCCGGAATCCGCCGCCGAGCGCCTCTCCACCCTCCAGCGGCTCTGGGAACGCCGCCAGGCCGGCCAGCCGCAGGTCATCGTGCTGTGTCAGGCGAGCTTCGAGGAAAACGTGCCCCGCCCCGGCTCCCTGACCGATCAATCGCGGCGTCTCGCCGTCGGTGCGAGCCTCGATCCCGCGGCTCTGGCCGAGGAGTTGACCGCCGCCGGCTACGAGAAGGAGGCCCAGGTCTTCCAACGCGGCCAGTTCGCCATCCGCGGCGGCATCATCGACATTTTCTCCTGGCAAGCCACCGCCCCGGTGCGACTGGAACTGTTCGGGGATGAAATCGAATCCATCCGCGAGTTCGACGTGGACGAGCAGACCTCGACCCGGCGCCTTGAGGCGGCCGATGTCCTGCTCAGCGAGGCCAAGCTCGAGCCCGACGGCCGCCTCGCCGACTACCTCGATGCCGACAGCGACCTCGTCATCGCCCTCGACAGCGACCTGCCCGCCGGCTTGCGCATTCTGGAGGGCGCGGCCGGAGGAGCGGAGGAGGATTTCTCCACCGCCTGCCACGACAATCCCCTCGGCGTCTTCGAGGCCGGCGACTTCATCCTCCAGGAGCAGCGCCGGCACGATTTCACCCGCCAGATGACCGACTGGCAGCGCGAGGGCTGGGCCGTGGCGATGGCTTTCCACTCTCAGGGCGAAATCGACCGCTTCCGCGAGTTGGTCCACGCCGAGCACCTCGACTCCGGCTTCCTCCAGATCATGCGGGGCTCCCTGAACCGGGGGTTCACCGTGCCCGCGGCGCGGCTGGCCGTGCTCAGCGATGCGGAGATCTTCGGCCGCTACCAGCACCAGCGCGCCCAGCGCCGCCTGCGGCTCTCCCAGCAGCGGCTGACCGCCCAGCGCCAGGCCAGCCTGACGGAATACAACTACGGCGACCTCGTCGTGCATGTGGACTACGGCATCGGGAAATTCCTCGGCATTCGCCACCGCGACACCGACACCCGGGGCGGCGGCAAGCGTGAGGAGGTGCTGGAGATCGAATACGCCGATCAGGCCCGGCTTTTCGTCCCACTCGACCAGGCCCACCTCGTGTCCCGCTACGTCGGCACCGGGAAAAAGGCCCCCACCCTGAGCCGCCTCGGCGACAAGCGCTGGTCCCGTACCCGGCAGGATGCCGAGCGCTCCATCCTCGACTACGCCGCCCGGCTCCTGTCCGTGCAGGCCCAGCGGCAGACCCACAGCGGCTTCGCCCATCCGCCGGACAACAAATGGCAGTGGGAATTCGAGAATGCCTTCATCTACAAGGAAACGCCCGACCAACTTCGCGCCATCGACGAGACCAAGCGCGACATGGAGGGCGAGCGCCCCATGGACCGACTCATCTGCGGCGATG
The DNA here is from genome assembly GCA_016795505.1 of Verrucomicrobiales bacterium. Lineage (GTDB taxonomy): Bacteria > Verrucomicrobiota > Verrucomicrobiia > Verrucomicrobiales > DEV007 > JAEUHH01. Next base: position 24,416 of record JAEUHH010000054.1, read on the forward strand.
TCGGCTTTGGCAAGACCGAGGTCGCCATCCGCGCCGCCTTCAAGGCCGTGATGAGCGGCAAGCAGGTCGCCGTGCTCGCCCCCACCACCGTGCTCGCCGACCAGCACTACCACAATTTCCGCGAGCGCATGTCGGACTTCCCCGTCACCATCGACCTGCTCAGCCGCTACCGCACCGACGCCCAGCAGAAAAAGACCCTCCAGGCCATGGCCACCGGCGGCGTGGACATCGTCATCGGCACCCACCGGCTCATCTCGAAGGACATTCACTTCAAAGACCTCGGCCTCGTCGTCATCGACGAGGAACAGCGCTTCGGCGTGCAGCACAAGGAGCGCTTCAAGGACCTCTTCCGCCTCGTCGACGTGCTCACCCTCTCCGCCACGCCCATTCCCCGCACCCTCTACCTCTCCCTGATGGGCGTGATGAACATGTCCACCATCGAGACGCCCCCGCCGAACCGCTATCCCGTCACCACCTCCATCTGCCCCTACGACGAGCGTACCATCCGCGCCGCCATCCAGAAGGAACTCGCCCGCCAGGGCCAGGTCTTCTTCCTCCACAACCGGGTGAAGACCATCAACGGCATGAAGCGCCGCATCGAGGACCTCGTTCCCGGCGCCCGCGTCGATGTCGGGCACGGCCAGATGCACGATCACGAACTCGAGGAAGTCATGGGCCGCTTCATCCGCCAGGAGACCGACGTGCTCGTCTGCACCACCATCATCGAGAGCGGCGTCGACATTCCCAATGCCAACACCATCATCATCGACCGCGCCGACCGCTTCGGCCTCGCCGACCTCTACCAGCTCCGCGGCCGCGTCGGCCGGTCGGACCGCCGCGCCTACGCCTACCTCATGCTCCCCCGCGACATGCTCACCGTCGGCGACGCCCGCAAGCGCATCAATGCCATCAAGCAATACTCCTCCCTCGGCGCCGGTTTCAAAATCGCCATGCGCGACCTCGAGATCCGCGGCGCCGGGAATCTCCTCGGCACCCAGCAGAGCGGCCACATCGCCGCCATTGGCTTCGACCTCTACTGCCAGCTCCTCAAGCAGAGCGTGAGCCGGCTGAAGGGCGAAACCGTCGGCGACCGCATCGAGATCCCCTGCCACATCGACTTCCTCGCCACCAACGAGGCCCAGTATCAGCAGGCGCCCCACGGCACCCTGCCCGCCTACATCCCCGCCAGCTACATGCCCGAGGCCCGGCTCCGCATCACCGCCTACCGACACCTCGCCGAAGCCACCGCGGTCAAAGATCTCGACGACCTGCGGAAAAATTGGAAGGACCGCTTCGGCAAATTGCCCGACGCCGCCGACTTCCTCCTCACCGCCACCGAGCTCAAAATCCGCGCCGCCCATCAGGGCATCGGCGCCGTCGAAATCAAGGATGACAAGCTCATGCTCACCAAGAAAGGCAAGTTTATCCAAATAAACGGCCGATTCCCCCGTTTGGAGGGGAAAAGCCACGCCAAAAAGCTCCGCCACGCGGTGGACCTCGTCATGACCTTGTCATGAGCGCCATTTGGCTCTAAATAATCGATCCCTCCCGATCATCGACCCCTCATGAAGCCCCTTTTCACCCTCACCGTCCTCCTGACCCTGCCGCTCAGCGCCCGCGCCTCCGGCTTTCAGGAACTCAATGCCCTCAAAGCCGTCGTCAACGGCGAGTCCATCACCTCCGCCGAAGTCGACACCGCCGTCGCCACCCAGATCCAGATGTGGATCCTCGAAAACAAGAATGATCCCACCCTGACCCAGGCCAAAGTCGATGCCAAGGTCGGCGAGATGAAAAAGCAGGCCCTCTCCGACCTGATCGACCGCAAACTCATCCTCGCCGAATTCAAGAAAATGGGCGGCTCCATCAAGGAGACCTACGTCGATACCGCCATCGACGAGTTCATCCAGAAGCGCTTCGACGGCAACCGCGAGAAGTTCAACGGCGAACTGCGCAAGAGCGGCATGACCATCAGCCAGTTCCGCGAGATGCAGCGCGAGCAGATCACCATCCAGGCCCTCCGCAGCCAGAACGACGGCCCCGAGACCCTCATCAACACCCCCATCGAGATGCAGGCCAAATACGAGGCCATCAAAGGCGAATACGCCGAAGATCCCCAGATCATCCTGCGCATGCTCTCCATCCCCAAAGTCAAAGCCGACTCCGACGAAGCCGCCCAGAAACGCCTCGTCGATGACATCCGCCGCCAGCTCCAGGGCGGTGCCGACTTCGCCACCATGGCCAAGACCCACTCCGACGACAGCGCCGCCTCCGAGGGCGGACTCGTTGGCGGCGGCCCCATCGGCAAAGACTTCCTCAAGCCCAACCTCACCAGCATCGCCTTCAGCCTCGCCCCGCGCAAAGTCAGCGACCCCATCGACGACATCAGCCACTGGCGCCTCCTTTACGTCGATGCCCGGCAGGGCGGCGCCGTCCCGCCCTACGAGGAACTCAAAGAGACCGTCGACAAGCTCCTCACCCAGGACAAACGCAAAGGCTACGTCGACCGCTGGCTCGAGAAGCTGCGCCGCGACGCCGGCATCCGCGTTTACGAGTGAGTGATCCCCTCCCGCCGTCGTCGCCGGTGATCGTCGTACGCCACATCTACCTCTCCCCGGCTCACATCTACGTCGGCCACCACGGACGCGAGGCCGGAGACGAGCCCATGCAGGCCGTCGACCGCGTCGAGTGCGTCGCCGGCAGCGGCCTGCGCGGCGACCGCTACTTCGACTTCAAGCCCGACTACAAAGGCCAGGTCACCTTTTTCTCCCTCGAAGTCTGGGAGGATCTCTGCGTCCGCTTCGGCATCCATGACAAAGGCCCCGAGACCTTCCGCCGCAACCTCATCGTCGCCGGCATCGACCTGAACACCCTCATCGGCCAGGACTTCGAGGTCCAGGGCATCCGCTTCCACGGCACCCAGGAGGCCGCCCCCTGCTACTGGATGGATCAAGCCTTCGCCCCTGGCGCCGAGCAGGCCCTCAAAGGCCGCGGCGGCCTCCGCGCCCGCATCCTCACCGACGGCTGGCTGCGGGTCGAAGAATGATCGCCCATCGAACGACCCCGCTGCCCGCGTCCGTCGGTGTGGGCTCCGCTTTCTTCGGCGCCAAATGGTCAGATTCCGAATGGCAAACTCGGCACGCTCCTTGAACGCCCACAAAAAAGTCAACCATTTCACCCTCAATCGCCGGCACATCAATCACGGCGCACACCTACCTGGCTGGATCAAATCGGATATCTTCTTTTCCATAGCGGGCAATCCCGAAAATTGATTTTAATATCAGACCAATCTTAAACTCATCTCCACCCGTTAAATCCAGGAGCGATCGTGCATCCACGCCGATAATCTCACAAAGGACAAACGGAGCAAACCCTTCACATTCCGGGGCCAGCCAAACTCTTGAATCGACTGCATCGAAAAACTCAACCGCATTCATGTCGGTAGCCCTGCCGAATGTAATCAGATCCTTGGTCGCCTGCATGACCCTCACCGTTTCAAACTCGGCAACCAATGTCGGCCACCGAATCTCCTTGTTTCGATACTCAACAAGCACGGATCTCTCCCACCTCAATAGCAAAGCGGCAAAATCATCATTTACCTGGGAATCAGAGACATCAATTGACTTACCCATGCTGCCCGCCTTCTCTTCGCAAATCGAAGGCACGACTAAAAGCGGAATCGAGAGGGCGATGAGGGCTACCATGGATGGCTTCATATTAGGCATCAAGTCGAAGACCCGGCACCCGCTATCCGGAGAGCCAGTCCAATTGAGGATAAAAATTCTATTCAAAGTTCAATCTCCAACTCGCGGTGGGGCAGAGGGATTTCCAGCAGCGACTTGGTAACGGTTGATTGTTTTAGCCTGCTGGTTACGAGTTGCCAGTTGTCCTCGAAGGCGATCAGGTCAGAAACCGTATAACGATTGTCGAGGGAACTGAAGTTGCGCGGCCTCACCCAGCCCTTTGGGTCCATCCATCTGGTGTAGGAATCTATACAAGCTTTCTGGATGTCGAACTTCTCACAGACGAAGAACCTGTCCTCGCTCCGTGCAGCACCGAGGGCCACGCAAACGTAGATCAGATCTGGGTTATCAATCTGCCTTGGCCCCCGATTGACCTGCCTCTTGGTGGCCTCATCGATCTCGATATTAAGCCAAAGGTCGGCGCGACTTGGCCAACTGTCCCCTCGACTCGTCTTCACCTGAATCGGAATCGTCCCTAGCGTATCGTCACAAACAATTAGGTCATACTCAGGGACATTCCCTGTGAACGTCGTAGCAATCAGTCCACGCCTGCCAAGCTCTGCACAGGTAAGATACTCGCCTATCTGACCGGCTAGTTTGTTCGAGAGTCCGCTGGCCATTTTTTCCGCCTAACAGATCGCTTTCGCATGATCGCCCGCATTGACTTTCATTTAGCGACCCGACACCACAGTAGCTACAGTTCTCCACATTGACAAGAAAATCTCCGAGTTGGGGCATCAATCCGGTCGATGGCCTGCCGGAACTCGGGGTGTCCATTCCCACCATAACATTACACCCCGCACACCCGGAGAAACGCACCCGCTCAATGCCGGAATGCACGATGAGTAAGCGTCGGTGGCGGCGACGCCTTCGGTGAACCGCCGACGGAAGGCCGCACGACCAATCAGTCCTTCGAGTTGGCGGCGCTGATCCTCCGCCGAACCGCACGCGCGCCCATCGGGAGGGGGAGCCGGAGGCTTCCCGGATATGAGCCGGCGGTGGAAGCGCAGCGGAACCGCCGGTCCCCGCCCCCACCCCAACGAGCGCCCCGGCAGGGGCGCTGGATTCCCCACGCGGGAGCCCGTCGTTCACTCTCAATCCAAAAATCGAGCCCCACGGCTTTCACGTTGCTTCCAGAAAAGAAGGCAGGAACGATCGCGAAACACTTCATCATTTCTTGGCGGATTGGACCCATTGCCAAACAGTTTCCCATCGATAGTGTGCCGGAAAACCTCTTCCACCGGGGAAACACCCCACGAAATACACGCCAAGAATAGCCACGAAGATCAATAGAGCGACTTGCGTGATCTTGGTCAATTTTTCGGCTGCCGTCAGAGCGCTGGCGCCCGCTACTGGGAACGCCCCTCCGACTCTGATTGAGATTTGTCGCCACCCTCCGAATCCGACTCGGAACGGGTAGCGGGTTGTCCATCGCCACCTTGTCCGCTCTTCTCTTCTTTGTCTTTGGCGCGACGCTTCTCGATTACTTCGCTCTTTTCATAGTCCCCTGGTAGGGGGAAGATCAAAACCTTTTCTCCTGAAGACGATGCGCGTCCAAAAGTCATCGATGCCCTGGTGAGGGCGGTATTAAAGCCGGTCGTCTTCGAGATCGATGGCGGCTTCTGACGGTCCGGCCGGCATTTTCTGACGGGGTGGTTGAATCTGCGGGCTGAGTGATGCCGCCGAACCGGACCCTTTCATTTTATACCTTTGGGAGGAAGATCAACTCATTTCTACATCTTTCGCTGACCGGCCCAAACGGGAAAGAGGGATAGCCAGTTGGGCAACCACGCGAACGGGTGGTGGAATTCGGATATCCCCCATCACAATGAAACGAGTGGGAGTCGGGAAAGAGGATGCCGACCACCCGGCCGGCACCCCCTTTCCCTGATCGAGTAGAAAGAACTCTGGATGCCGATGAAACCCTGTTTGATCGGCGATCATACAGAGTATCATCGGACCGTCGCCGGCGAACTCAGGGAGCAACCACCAGCCATCCGGGTGTCAGCGTGACGCTGGACCCGGACCTGACGGAGGTGATGAACAATCCACAGGCCGAACCGGGCTCGACGGCGTCGCCGGTGTCGTTCAGCCTCTCCTGCACCACGGCGCCATAGATGAGGCCTGCGCGTCCCGTGACCGGATGGACGAATCGCCCGCTCAGCAGGCCAGACTTCGGCGCAAAGGTCAGCGTGACGGGATGGCTGAGGGATGCGCAGCCCAGAGCCACCATGTATTTGGCCTTCGGATCAACCGGCCTCACTCCGAGGGCTCCGGTCAGGTCGTTCGCATCAAAGAACAGGGCGTCGCCGACCTCGCCCTGCATGAGCCGGGCGGACAGCGATGTGGCGTCGAGGATGGATGTCCCGGCGGCCGGCTCCCGGTAGAGCGAGCCTTCGGCCAGATAGGCGATGTCAGCCTGGCTGGAACTGAGGTGCATCAACTCGCCGCTCCACAGGAGCGATGGCGAGAAAGTCCCATCAGAAACCAAAGTTCCCACAAAGCTGTGAATACCACCCTTGATGACACCCATGACCGGCACGGACTCGTCCGCGAAGGCGTAGGTGCTGGAACTGAACTTCTTGCCGTCGGCCAGTTGTCCTTTGAACGTGACAACACCGGTGTTGCGCGTGCCCGCCGCTGCATAACCGTATTGGGTTTCTCCATCGACCTGGAGGCAGAACGTGTGTGCTCCAATCCAGGGATAGGGCGACAGACGCGACCAGCCGACCAGATCCAAAACGAACGGCGCACCGGAAACATCGCCAGTCACCATATTCTCGGAAGCTTCTGCGAGGGTGAGGACCGCCGCCGGACCTGTCTTCGACGTCAAGGCCACGCCTGACTGGGCCGATAGCAGGGTCACTCCCTTGGGCACCGAGTAGGCGTGTCCGCCGAAGATCAGCTTGCCGGTCAAAACGCCACGGGTGGACACTTTTGCACTGAAGTAGCCACTCGTCCCGTGAGTCGGGGTTTCGTGCCCCACCCGGCCGGCAAAAGCGCCGCCCATTTTCACAAACAGCGCCTCCACAGCCAGTCCGGGATCGCCGGTGACGGTCAGGGGATTGCCGGAGCCAGCCGGGACACCGTTGACGGTCCATCCCCCGAAGCGGTAGCCCAGAGCGGCGTGGGCGGTGAAAGTAGTCGGAGAACCGGTGTAAACCGCCCCTCCGCCTGTCACGGTGCCGCCACCGGATTTCACCTTCGGGGTGATCTCGTAGGGATCGCCCACGACCACCTGCCTGACGGACTGGGCTGTCTGCCCCCCTCCGTCAGTGACGCTGACCGTCACGGTGAATGGTCCGTCATGTGGGAAGACATGGCTCGGATTTACGGCTGTCTCGACTGGAGAGCCATCACCGAAGTCCCAATCTGCCGAGTAGGGAGCCTTTCCGCCCTGGATCGTTTGGGAGAACTCAACCGTGCCTCCGCTCAAATTCTGGTGGGTGATGTCCACCGAGACCGGAGCCGTCGGAGGCACGAAGCTCACAACCAACCTGGGCCTTGCCGAGGAGGTTGCACTTTCACTGGTGTGGAAGTCGATGCCGTTGGTCCCAGCCAGGAAAGGTATGAAGACCACACCTTCGTTCGGCGCTCCATCGACCCAGGCCTGGACGGCGGCGGTGATGTCGATGCTGAGAGGACCGATCGGAACATTGGCATTCGCATCGTTGGCCCCAAACGTCGCCAGAGGCTCAGCCACGGCCTCGACGTCGGCGGTCTGCACACCGCTGCTCAGGGAGTTCCACGTGCTGGCCTCGCTCCAGCCGGTCAGCATGCGATGCACCGTCATGCCGCTGCCGGGGTCCAGGATGGTCAGGGTCAGAGTTGCGCTGCCGACGACGCTGCCGGCGGGAATCTGGTTGGCGCCGGTGCCAATGAGATCGTCAAAGCGAAGCAGTCCCTGATTCGGCGCATTGCCGGGACTGCCATCATCACCATCGACGCTGACATCGGGATCGTTTCCGTAGGCGGTATCGACCGCCGCGGAATCGCTCCGAATGTAGGTATCCTGAGTGCCGGTGTAACCATTCAGCCCCTGAACCAGATCAACCGAGCCATTCGGCAGCGCGGTGAACGCCACGCGGGCCCTGGTGGAGACGCCGCCGTCGTTGTCAGTGGCCCGGGCCGTCACGGTGTATTGTCCGGGATTCACTCCCGACCAGGCAAACGTATGCGGGGCCGCGACCGTCTCACCAATTTTGGTCGTGCCGCTGAAGTACTCGACCTTGGCGATCTCTCCGTCCGTGTCAGCTGCATCGGCAACGAGAGATACCATGCCTCCCGGCACACTTGAGCCGGCCACCGGAGTGGTCAGGGCAATGGTGGGCGGCCCGTTCGAGGGATTGGTCACGGTCACCGTCACGGGGGTGGAATCCGTCGCACCGCCCTGATTGTCGATGGCGCGGGCAAAGACCGTGTGCGTTCCGCTGATGGCAGGCCAGGCAAACTCATACGGCTCTGCCGCGGCCTGACCGATTAGAACGTCGTCGGCATAAAACTCAACCCGATCGATCGCCCCATCCGGATCCGTCGCCGTGGCGGCAAAGTCGACCGTGGCTGGCTTCGCAACCGCGCTCCCCGCCGTCGGGGCGTCAAGCGTGATGGTGGGCGCCTGATTGGCGGCGCTGGTGAAGCTACGGGGCGAGCTACCCAGGGAATTCGGTCCGTCGCTGACGGCCGCATACCACTCGTATTCGGTCTGCGGCTCCAGTCCGGTCCAGTCCAGCGTCGCAGTCGATTCACCGGCCGAAACAGGCACCGTACCCAGCGGCACCCAAGGCACCGCGCCAGGGCCCATCTGGTAGGGAAGCACGAACTCACTGTCCGCGTCCGTCTCATACTGCCCGGTCGTGGTGCGATAGGTCTTGGCGGTGATCGTGTTGTTCGCCGGAGAGAACACGAAGTACCTCAGCCAAGACCCTCCCCCACCCTGTCCGTCGGTGCGGCTCTGGTAGTCCTGGAGGACGGTATGAACCGTGCGCCCCTCGAACGTATCCGCGCGCTGGCCTTCACCGTGGATATGGCCGCAGAGCATGAGGAAGAGGTTCGGGTTGTCCTTGAGGGCATCGTAGATAGCCTGCCCCTGGCCTCCCCAACTGGCGGGATTACCCGTTCCGATGAGCCAGTGGCTGGTCACGATGGCCCGGCGATCGGGATGGGCTTTCAACAACGCATCCGCCCAGTCCAGCACCGCCTGGCTGGCGGAGGAGCGATACTCGAGATTGACGATGATGAAGTCCATCCCGCTGGCACTGAACAGTTGATAGTTGTTGTCATTGTTGACGCCGAAGTTGCCCCCGAAATAAGGGCGACCCGCCCAACGGGACACGCCGAAATACTGATTCCAGTACAGGCTGGCCCCGTCGGGACTGCCTATCGGCTGCTGGTCGTGATTTCCCGGAGCGCCACCCCAGGGAATCCCGTGAGTGAGCAGGGTTGTCAGCGGATTCTCCAGAATGTCCATGGCGGAGTCGGCATTGATCCATTCCTGCTGCACGGCATCGCCATTCTGAACCATGTCACCCATGTGGGCCACGAACGCGATGTTGAGCGCATCCTTCTGACTGACGATCCAGTTGGTCTGCGACAGGAACTGCGGGAGGCGGTTGTTATTGTTCTCCGAATAGAACTGCGTGTCAGGAAGCGTGACCAGGGTGAAGTCCGGTCCGGGTGCGGTGGTCTTCCTTCTCCCGTAGAACGTCACATTCAGAGCCTGACTCTCGGGATCAGCCACGCCTGCCGTCAGCGTCACCTGCCCACCTGCGCCGGCACCGATCGCATCATCAGCCGGAGCCGTCAGTGAGATGGTGGGAGCCTGATTGACGACGACTTCAACCGAAACCGGTTCGGAGATCGTGGTCGCCGTCATGTTATCCGTGGCCTTCGCGGTGAGCACATGCCCGCCGATCGGAGCACCCGTCCAGACGAACGCATGCGGAGCGGTCGTGGTCTGGCCCAGTTTGGTGGCTCCCGCGAAATACTCCACTTTCACCACGTCGCCGTCAGTGTCTGAAGCATCGACCGCGATCGCGATGTCGGTGCCGGAGAGAATCGTGGCATTCACTGCCGGAGAGGTGATGGCCACCGAGGGCGGAGTCGTCAGAGGGGCGAGCACCGTCAAGTTCACCGGCGATGAGGTCGCCGTGGCTCCGAAGTCATCCGTAGCCCTGGCCTTCAACACGTAACTGCCCTGAGAAAGCCCCGGCAGGGCGATCGCATAAGGCGCTTCCGCATCTTCGCCAATCGGGACATTGTCCACGAGGAACTCGACCTTCGCCACATCTCCGTCGTCCGAGGCATCTGCCGTTACCATCAATGTGGCCGGTGCATTGACCGAGGTGTTGTCAGCCGGCGCCGTCAGGGTCACCGAAGGCGGATCGTTGACAATCAGGGACGCTCCTTCGATCCAGACCGGACCGCCAGTGAGCGTACCCGGAACGGTGCCGCTCGCGGTGTTGCCGATACCATCGTTCAGGCCAAATCGCCCTTTCAATCCAGGAGCGGAAAGAATTTCCAAGTCTTTGTTGGCGGCGATCTGAACTGCACTCCTTGCATGGTCCCACACGCGGACTTCATCGATCGCCCCGGCAAAGAAACCGGCGGGCGCCCCGGTGGATGTCATCGCCGTGGCGATGCCAAAGTGCTGGATGCTGTCGTAGCGCGGCAGTGTGCCGGCAGGAGCACTGGCGGTGCCGACCGCCACGCCGTCCAGATACATCGTCCAAACGCCGGTGGTCCCGTCATAGGTGACCGCCGCGTGATACCACTGTCCGTTGACCACCGGCGTATTCGTCGCCGTGATTGGATAGTTTTGCCCATTCGTGAAGGCTTCGAAGTCCGCAGTCAGAAGGCCACCCGTGGTGAGTCCGAAGATGTAGTTGCAGTCAACATTGCTACCATCGCTCTCCCCCCTGCCTTTCGAAAAGAGAGGAACCACCGTGACCCCGCCGCTTCCCGACGTGGTCGTCACGCCGACACCGTCTTTGCGAAACCAGCATTCCAATGTGAAGCCATTGCCGGACGGCCCTCCCGCTCCCAACTCCGGAGCGGCTCCCATGGTCACGTAGTCGTTCACTCCATCGAACTGCAAAGCCGTGTTGGCTGGAAGATTGCCCGGATCGAGCGTCACTGTCACCGCCACCGCCGCACTCGTGGTGGCATAGCCATCGTTGTCAGTCGCTTTGGCGGTGATCGCGTAGGTGCCCACCGACAAATTGGAAAGCGAGGCCTCATAGGGAGCCAGCGTATCCACACCGGCGGAGATTCCATTCACGAAGAACTCGACCTGCGTCACCGTTCCACCCGCTCCATCGCTCGCCGAAGCCTGAACGGTGACATTGGCCGGCGTGACGGTTGTAGTACCCGTCAAGGGCGATGTGATCTCCACCTCCGGCACAACTGGCGCCTCGAAGAAGGCGAAGCTGAACATGTCTTCCGCGGCACTGGCGCCATCCTCCAGCACGGGCGCACCAGTGGTCGGGATGTCGCGACTCTCGATGATCCACCGACTGTTCGCCGAATCCCATTGGTAGGACACGATATTATCCGAGTTGTTCGTGCCGCCACCCTCGGGGCTCACCATGAGAACTCCCGTCGAATGAGTCTGTCCCGGAATGGAAAGGTACCACTGACCCACGCCGCCTTTGGTCACCGTAAACGTCCCGCCAGTCACATCCGTGGTTCCGTCGCTGTTCACCCGTCCGACCGCCTTGAGCAACTTGGTCCCCACCGCCGATGCCGGCAGGTAAACAAATGCGATGGGATCCTGCTCGTTGGTCGTGCCGCTGACTCCATTGTCTCGCACAAACATGGAGAAAGAGCCATTCGCATTCGCCCGGCTGGCGGCGTAGTTGTCTTCGTTCTTCGCATGGTTGACCAGAAGAATCCCATTCTGCGACGTGTGCGAGGCATTGATCGAAGTCAGATTCAGGCCAAACACCCCGCTGCCGGCAGTGGTAAACTGGGTGCCCAAGTTGATCCCTGCGCTGGCGGTCAACGTGTTGGTGGTCCCACCATTGGTCCCCGTGCTGTTCCGTGCAAAGCCGGCCAGCCAGTCATTGTAGCGAAAATATACCGCCGCCACGTTGATATTGGCCTCAATGCTGTCGGTTCCCGGCAGTGCCAGGAACACCGGAATGTAATATCCGTTTCCCGAGAAATCGATGGCACTCGTGGCATAGAAAAGCCCGGTGGCACTGCCTTTCGCATCGTTGTTCCGACCATTCTCAGTGACAGCGGTCATAAAAACCCCGTTGGCAAGGTCGTTCGCCGTACCCGCTGAGATGTAGTAGTCACCGCGATTGGTCGCAGAAGTCACCGAGAAATTCGGTGAGCTCCCGGCGGCCTTGGTGACGGAGACCGAGGTGGTGTTGTTGTTGGCGTCGTTTTGCACGACATCGATATTTCCAAACTCAGTGGCTTGGCCGAAGAGTCCCGACACGCTGGCGAGCAGCGCGGTCAGGACCGATAGCGTTGGCAGGTGTAGTTGACGCATTTTCATGACAGTAGTGGGAGAGAAAGCTTCAGGGAGCAGGCGCGGGTGCCGCAACCACCGGAGACAGGACGACTTCACCCAAGGCCCGCTGGGCATCCGCGAGCAGCGCAAGATTCTGGGGAGTGCCTCGCTCGAGATTCGGCAGAGACTGCAACGCCGCCAGCAACTCGGACCAGGCTTTCTTGGAATCCGCCGGGCGGTCCGCCATTTCCAGAATCCTGGCCCGTTCAGCCAGCCAGGGCTCGGGCCGAGGCGCCTGCAACTTCAGGGCGTCCACCCGACGAAGAGCCGCATCCCACAATCCCGCAGCCCGCTCGATCTCCAGAACGGTTCGCAACAGTTCCGGATCAGCCCCCACTTCACCGACGGCTTCATCCGCAAGTTGACTCGCCTCAAAGACCTCTCCCGCCGCCGCCACCGCGCGGATCTGATCGACGATGACATCGATGGTGATCACCGGCATCAGCTTCCTCCCCCGGGTAAGATCGGCCACTGCGCCAACCGCATCAGACATCGCATACCGAAGGCGCCCTCTGGCCACCCAGGCTAGACCATCGCCCGGGCACTTATCCAAATGATCATCAAACGCCCTCCGGGCCGATTCCATCTGCCCCGCCTGCCACAGCGCCCTGCCTCGCAGGTAGCTGGTCCGATGGGCTTCGGGCTCGATCGATTCGACAATTTCAATCTCCGCAAGCGCCAGACGCCACTCCTCATGGTCAACATGCGCCCTAGCCAGTTCCAGATGGAGGGAGGGATTCTCAGGATCGGAGCGGAGTCGATCAACCAAAGCAGAAACCACATCGTGATAGGCTCCATGGCCGCTCCCGAGTTGGGGAAAGGACAACAGACAAGCAAATAGCGAAGTGATGCAGAGAACCCTCACGGCGGCACGGTTTAGCCCCTCCCGCTCTCATTCTCCATCTGAGTTCGGCAAACAAACTGTCACCGTGACAATTTCGAAACGCAGCGTAGAGGACCCCAACTCCGCTCAGTACATTTCGTTTCTCTTCCCAATTCGACCACGCATCTGAAGCCGGTTGGCACGCCAGTCTTCTGGTGATCGTGGGGCAATTTCTTGACACAACCGGCCTTGAGATTGCCACCCCATCAGTCACCTTGAACGGGCGCAACGAAGTCGCGGTTGACCGATGCTGAACGGCCAAATCATCCCCGGACTGACGATCCTGACTTTGATCGGGATCGCTGTGATCATCGTCATCGTCCTCGCCACGATCCGCTCTCGGAAGCGCAAGCGGAACCGGCGCTGATTAGACCTTTCGTCCTGAATCTCACCGGCTCGGCTCCGCTAATTTGCCCCCCATTCCACCGAGGCCCTCTCGCCAGCGGGGCCAGGATACTGGCCATAGGCCCGGTTCGCCTTGCGGAGGATGACGCCGGCATGGCGGATGATCGCGGGGCGGCCATTCACGACCGTTTGAAAGGCGCCGCTGTAAAACCCGTTCACCGGATCGATCCGCAGCGACATCGGCGGCGTCACCCGCGGGGTCACGATATGATTCGGCTCGAGGGTGAACACCCAATCGTCGGGCTCGGGCGCGTAAAGGCCGTCGCCAAAGATCATCCGGGCATTGTCGGAACCATTCGCGAGGTTCAGCACGCGCTCACCCACGGCGGGGCGCACGTGCAGGCAGGCTTCCAGGCCCACCGTGCCATCGATCGCCGCACCGACCTCCCAGTGCAGCGGGCCATCGACATCGGAGCCGGCGAGGTCGCGATGTTGCAGCCACCCGCTCAGCGAACCCGCACCCCGGTTGAGCAGGGCGAGCAGCGGCATTTCCCCCGCCGCGGACAGGCCGGAGGCGGCGGCAAAGGGCGTGCCATTCCCTGCCACTCCGGAAACGCTCACCGCCCCGGTGGTCGCAATGGTCATGATGCCATAGCCATGGGCCTGGGGCAGACCGCTCATCGCGACGGCCGGCAGCACGAAGGGATAACGACCCGCCTGAGGCGCGGGATTGGTCCGGCTCCACGGCACCCGCTCCAGGCGGACGGTGGCATCCACGGCCGGCGTGAGCAGCGAGGCATCGGCCTTGAGGGTGCCGGAAAGGCTGTCCCCCACTCCGGGCTGGTCCATGTCGAGTTCCAGCGTGAGCGGCGTAGTGCCCCGGCGCGCCAGGGCGAGCACGCCACCATCGCCCGTGAGCGGATCAAAGACTCCCCGAAAACCCTGACGCACGCCTCCGAGCACCAGCACCCCGGAATAGGCTCCGGATGGCGCCAGTGTCAGGGAAAGGAGCGCACGGGTCGCATGATCGGCCACCGGCTCGGTGCCCAGGCCCCAGTAAACGCCCGCGGTTTTCGTGAACAGTGTGTCCACCACGATCGCCAGCCGCCGCGAGGTGCGGTTGCCGGAGGCATCGCGCGCCCAGATCGTGATCCACCAAGTACCCGCCGCCTGCGGGGTGCCGGTCAGCAGGCGCGTCCCGGCATTCCAGGACAGCCCCGGCGGCAGCGCCCCGCTGAGTCCCCATTCCGACGCGGGACCATTGGTGACGAGCGGAAAAAAGGACAGCCCGTTCGCCACCGTGCCGCGGATGGTGTCGTGTTGAGCGATGGCGATGCGTCCCGGCTGGGCAGGCATCAGGGTCACGCGGCCGGCGGCGTCCGATCCGGGATAGTAGCCCACCGCGCGGTTTTGCCGCCGCAGAAAGACCCCGCCGAAAGGCCGCCGGATCGCTTTCGGCCCGGAAAAGTCGAGAAAACTGCCGCCGAACAGGCCGTTTGCCGCCCGCGTCGCCATCACGATGCCACTGGCGCCGGGAAACAGCGCCCGGCTGGCGGCGTCGAGGGTGAAAAGACTGTCGCCCGGCGCGGGATCGATGTCGGCGGGGCCAAACAACGCCAGCGCATTGTCCGCCGCGTTCGCCACCGTCAGCAGCCGCTCGCCCACCACCGGCGTCGCATGCCGCGAGCCCACCAGCGGAGCCTGGCCGGTGAAACCGCCGGGATAGAGCGCCTCGGCGGCATTACCGGCTTTGTGCCAGTGAAAGGGGCCATGCGCATCGTTCGTGCCGTCGTTGCCGAGCGTGACGACTCCGCTCAGCCAGCCGCCCGCCGGATAGGGACGGCCGCAGACGAAAAAACGCCCGTCCCGTGTCACAGCGCCACTTTGCTTGATGGCTCGACCATCGGGCAGTTGCAGCGAAAACACCGCCAGTCCCTTGGCCGGCACGGAAAGGTGCCCATAGCCTGACGCCTGAGGCAGGCCCGAGCCAGCCGTCGGCTCTAGTCCCAGCGTGAAAAGGCCGGCGTGGGGATTCGGCACGCCGGCCACCGCCCCCCCGACGACCGGTGAATCGAGCGCTCCCGCCTCGACGCTTCCCGTCACCGGTAGATCAGCATCGCTGAAATCAATCTCCAGCGTGACCACGAGCGGATCCAAGCCGGTCCGGGCGATCGGAGGAAGTGTAACCCGGCCCGCCGTGTCGCATTGCCCCGACAGATTGTAACGACGCAGGCCGTGGATCAGCACGCCGGTCAGGCGGAGCCGGGCATCGACCTGAAACGCCAGCAGGCCGCGCAGATCATCATCCGTCGCCGCCGGAGCGAACAGCCCGGTGAACGCCGCCCCGCTGGCGATCGCAGCCGGCGCCGAGATCGTCGCCGAGATCTCCGCCGAGAAAGCCGACGGCGTCCCGTCGCGCAGTGCCCGAATTCGGTAGCGGTAAACCGAGCCCGGCTGGCCCGTGGCATCCACATGCTGGCGGGCATCGGCCGGCAGATTGACCAGGGTCGAAAAAGCCCCCGTTCCCGCTGCCCGCTGAATCTCAAAGCCGGTGTGATCCGCCCCGCTCATCGCCCAACTCATCGGCACGGTCGTCTGCGGTGTGTTGCGTTGGTAATCAAAACCCGTCGGTGCGCCCGGCGGAGCCACGGCGAACTCATACGCTCCGAGATCGACCCGGCCATTCACGACGCGGGCATTCCCTGCGGCATCGGTTTCCCCCGAGGCGGCCACGAAGCCTGGATCGCCCCGATCGATCGGGTAGGCACCCGGCAGCAACGCGAAGTTTTCCGAGCCCACGGGATCGGTGAGACCGGCCTGGCTTTCCACCGCCACCTGAAAAAACAAGCCGCCGTCGAGTTCATCCGGCACATTGGCGCCGGGATTGTAGTTCACATTCCGCCAGTAGAACTTCGCACCCGCCTGTCCTGCGGGATGGCAGTAAAGATTGTAGTCGAACACATTCCCGGTGTTCACCGTGAACGCATTGCCGATCATCAGCGACTGGGCGCCGGCGACGATCAGGTTGTGGGTGAACACGGAGTTCCGCACATCGTGCTGCAGCACGATCTCCCCGCTGTAGGTGGCGTCGGTGTCGTTCCGCCACAGCGTGTTGTGGGTGAAGGAGCAGTCTTCCACGTAGCCGCGGTTCGTGTCATAGCCGCCCGTGAAAATACCGCCCATGTGATTGAGCCACAGCACATTGTCCCGCACCCGGATGCGGCTGGCCGCCCGACCGGCGTGCTCACTGGCGATCTCGATGCCGATGTTGCACCGGTGTACCCGGTTGCGCTCGATCACGATGTCCGCGCCGCCATCGACATAGATCCCCGCCGCCGAGCGTCCGCCACCGTAGGCCGGGTTGGCGATCGTATCGATGTCGTGGACGAGATTGTCCGAGACCGTGCCGTTGCGCGCCCGGTCCAGCGCCGCATTGCCGATGGTGCCCTCGTAGCCGATCAGATCGATCCCGATGTTGTTGCAGTGGTGGACATGGTTCTCGCTGATCAGAAAGCCCGAGACATTCCCATTCAGCACCATCGCCTCGCTGTTTCCCAGCACCAGATCGCGCAACTCATTGCGCCGGATCGTCAGTTGGGTCACTCCGCCCGTCGTATCGCCGTAGCAGGCGATGCCGTGGGCATTGCCATTGTTGTGATTCGTCGCGATCGAGTGGATCAGGTTGTCCTCGATGGTGAGATTCGCACAGGTGCCCGAGAGGTAGATGCCCGAGGGCGTGATGCTCTGGGTCGAGGTGCTGAAATTCCGGATCTCAAAGCCGCGAAACACCAGATGGCTGCATTGGTAGAATTCCACCAAAGCCGACGCGTTCGACGTGACCGTCAGCGTCGAACCGTCGATGACCGGCGACTCCCCTGCCGCCGCCTCGAACACCGCCGGACTGGCCAGCGAGCCGGCTTTGGCAAAAAAGCCCACCTGCTCCCGATAGACCCCGGTGCGCACCTTGATCGTCACCCCGGGAGCGATCGCATTCGCCGCCCGTTGCAGCGTCCGCCACGGAGCCAGCGCCGATCCTGAGGCGTTGTCATTGCCCGTCGGACTCACGTAGTAGTCAACCGCCCCCGCCAACCCGCCGCCCAGCAGCCACAGGCCGAGGAAAGCCGCCCCACACCGGCGGGGCAACCCGGCGAAGCGGGCGGGACTGTGGCTGAAACGGGACATGCGCGGACAATGGCGGAAAAAGGAAAAGCCGACCGGAAAGACACCGCCTCCGGCACGGGAATCTCAATCTAGCATTTTTAAAAGCTGTAAAAAGTAACAAAAACCCATCATGAGACGGATGGTCGCGCCCTTATCATCACGAAAAAAGATGCCTTTTTGTGAAAATGGCGGAAAAATGTCCCCAGCAGGCGCTCTGCCGCCATCGGCCGGCGCCTGGAGCTACCACTCGCCCCTCCTCGACCCCATGAAACCCCGCACCTCCTCCGGCACCTTCGCCATCACTGCGGCCCTCGCCCTGCTGACGGCTGCCAGCCTCACCATCGCCCAGGCCGAAAGCCGGCAATGGACCAACCGCGACGGCAAATCGCTGACCGGCGAACTGAAAGCCGTCAACGGCGACCAGGCCACCCTCCTCATCGGCGGCCGGCAGTTCGACATCGCCATCGCCACCCTCTCGGATGCCGACCAGGCCTTCATCAAGGAATGGCAGGCCACCGCCGCGACCCAGGCCGATCCCGCCAAAGCCTACGACACGCCCGTGATGAAGGCCCTGGAGGGCAATCTGCTCAAGTTGGAGGGCCGTCGCCTCTCCGATTTCGCCCTCGCCTCGCCTGAGAAGATCGAAGTCATCGCCTTTTACTCCTCCGCCTCCTGGTGCGGTCCCTGCCATGCCTTCACGCCGAACCTCAGCCGGGCCTACGAGAGCCTGAAGAAAAAGTACGACAACTTCGAGCTCGTCCTGCTCTCCGCCGACCAGGACAAAGGCGCTTGGGATGAATACGTGAAGGAATACCGCATGCCCTTCCCCGTCCTCGACCACGACGCCGGGCGCGACGCCTCCGCGCTGAGGGCGGGCAAAAACGCCAATTTCATCCCCGCCATCCACATCCTCGCCCGCGACGGCACTGTGCTCGACGACGCGAGCGGCGGCGCCTCGGCCAGCCTGCGCAAGTTGGAGGAGATCCTCAAGGAACGCGCCGAGAAGAAGGACACCTGAGAGGGCGTCCCTTTTCCCCCGGAGAGCGGGGCGTTTCACGCGGCGGATCGTTCGCGCGCATCGAGACAACCGGCTTCCACCCGGCCGGACTCCCGGCAGCGGAGCAGTTGCACGTGCACGCGGATCAGATTCCGCGCTTCCTCCCGCACCAGCGGATTCCGGCTGTGGCGCCGGCCCCACTGGGAGCGGATGATCTGGCGGACTTTGTCACTCATGGTCGTCGAGAGGTCGGTGGCCGAAGCCGGAGGCATCGGTAAAAGGGAATACGCTCCCCGGAGCCCCCGGCTTACAAAATTCTTTGCCGTTCGACTCCCCGGTGTGACCGGATATGCGGCACCGTTTCCGATCAAACTCTGTTCGATCGGCGATGATACCCTGTTGCATCGGAAACCCGGGTGACGGCAAATCGACTTGCGCCGCCCATGGCCGGGAATTACCTGTTCGCGCCGTGCCGCCGGGGACTTTGAAGCCGGCGGAATTCCGCGTCGGAGCCCGCCCAACCGGTCGATGACCCCACCCGCCAGAACCCAGGACGATGAACGACCGCCAGCCCCCTCCACCGGTGCGCTGCCGTTGATTTCGATCGTCGTTCCCACCTACAATCACGCGCATTTCCTGCCCCGCGCGCTCGATTCGGCCCTGAGCC
>JAEUHH010000074.1 GCA_016795505.1 Verrucomicrobiales bacterium
GGACAGCATCGGCCCGCCAAAGCTGGTCTGCGGCCCTACACGGCAAAAACTCGCAATCGCCCCGCCCGGAAAAACCACCCCAAATCACCGCCAAATCAGGCCAAGGCTTGCGTCAGCGCGAACCTGTGGGACGGCTGTGAATCCAAATATCCCCATGGCCTCAGACAACCGTATCTCCATCGAGATCACCCCCGCCAAAAAAGCCGCGATCGAAGCCGCCATCGCCGCCCTGAAGGCAGAACTCGCCGGCGTCACCATCAACCTCAACGTGGACGAGCGGCGCAGCATCCCGAAGATCGGCGACAAATCGCTCGCCTTTGACGAGAAATGCGCCGCCTACATGACGTCCCGTCCCGAACTGGTCCCGAGCTTCCTCGACCTGGTCGAGATGGCTAAGGATCGCAAACTGGTCGCCGACCTGCTGCCCTGCCTCCGGGAACTGGCACCGATCTGCGAGGGTCTCGAAGACACCATCACGCTGGCGAACTCTGACAACATGATCGGCGATCTCGCCTTTTACCAAAACGTCCAGGCTGCCGCCAAGCGGGGTGTGCCCGGCACCGACACCATCCTCAACGACCTCAAAACGCGCTTCCCCGGCCGCCCGAAAGCTCCGCCAGCGAACTCGAACGGGTGAAAAAAGGGGCCTTTTGGGCGCATTTTTGCCCAAAATGGCCCCAAAAACCTCAAACTCGGAGCTTTTTGCTCCGAGGCCGGAGAGAAATGCTCCGGCTTCCGGGCAAAAAGCTCCGAGGGCGAGGCTCCACACTCCGAAACCGGAGCAAAAAGCTCCGACCTCCGAGCAAAAAGCTCCGACCTCGGAGCAAAAAGCTCCGACCTCGGAGCAAAAAGCTCCGACCCCGGAGCAAAAAGCTCCGACCTCCGAGCAAAAAGCTCCGACCTCCGAGCAAAAAGCTCCGCCCCCGGAGCAAAAAGCTCCGACCTCGGAGCGAAAAGCTCCGACCTCGGAGCGAAAAGCTCCGACCGCCGAGAACCACCCTCCGGACCGCGGATACCGTGCCCGGCAACTGCCCCACCCGAACCCCAGTCCCAACCCCAAAAAGCCATGCCCTTCGATCCCAGCCTCCCCGCGCCGAATTCACCTCTGGAATCTCAAGTCGTCCGCGACCAACTCCAGGCCCTGTTCGTCCTGATCAACAACATCGCGTCCATCTCCGCCGCCCAAGTGGACAGTGTGAATACCGTGCCACCCGGCAATCCCGCCCAGGTCGGCCTCACCGTGAATGGCAGCACCCTGCATTTCACCTTTCAGATCCCCGAAGGCCCCCAGGGACCGCCCTTCTCCGCCGCTGTGGTGGATGGGGTGAATACGTTGAATCCCGGCGATCCGGCCACTGTCAGCGCCGTTCACGACGGGGCCAACGTGCGATTCACCTTTGGCATCCCCCGCGGCCACGACGGTACCAACGGCTCCAATGGCACGGACGGGTCCAACGGCATGGATGGTGCGCCCGGTCAGCAGGGGCCGCCCGGCGAGGTCAGCCAGGTCCAACTCGACAGCGCCATCGCCACTGCTATCAGCGGCACCAGCGCGAATACCAACGCCATCGCCACGCTCGACACCCCCTTTGCCGATCCCGACATGGACACGCTCCGGCAGAAACTCAATGAGGTGATCCTAAACGGGCGGCGTTGACTCCCGGTTGGCATCCGGATTCGCCGGATTTTCCGCCCACGGAATGACCGAGATGCCACGGGCCACGGCATCCCCGGTGCGCGAGACATCCACATCCACCGGGCGGAGCCCCTGCTTCGTTTTGATGAAATTGCCCACGTGGGCATCCGTGACCACCACCCCATCCGCCTCCCGGACCCACGCGCCCGAATCGTATGCGAAACCGGCATCCCACATCCAGTCGTAGATCTCCCGCGTGGTCGGGTGGGGATGGTAGAGGTCGGCCGCTTCGACTTCGGGCTGGCGGATCACACACCGAACGCCCCGAGGATCGGCAATGATGCCGAGCATCTCCGCGCCGTCACCGAATACCTCGTTACCGAGACGCCAGCGCTCCAAGTATTCCATCACCGTGGGCCACGGTATGCGATCCTTTCCGCTGGCAAGAGCCAATCCCGGCCCGGAAACCTTGATCCGCCAGTCCGGGTCGGCGGGATCGGTGAAAGTCTCGTGCTCGTTGCCGTGCCCGCGCTCTGCCAGACGGCTCAGCCATGCTCCGCTGAGGAGGACTCCGTGGGCTCGAGCAAATATCTCCAGCGCCCTTTCTCCGGAACGATGTGTCCCAGCTCCCGCCGAATCTTCACGCTGGCCTCGTCCTGAATCCGGATTCGCTCCAGCTTCCGAAGCCGGTCGGCTTCGGAGGTAGGCGATGGCTCTGTCGAGGAGGCTGTCGGTGGCGGAGTCAATGCGGTGAGCTTGCGTCTCGGGCAGCCGCTTGTCAACCGCGGCAGCCCCGGCCTCGCTGAGCTACCCGAAAACCTGACCATCCAGACCACCCGCCTCCGGGCTCGCCGAGCCTCCGGGTGGAGATCAGCCGCTTCCCATCCCACCGGTTTTCCGATCAGACAGGGTTCAATCGGCGATCAGACCCTCTTTCATCGGAGACACCACCGGGTCTCATCGCCCCGCCACGCCAACGCGCCACCCGGTCCGGCGCCGAATTGGCTTGCCCCGGGCGGCGCTTCCGGAGTTACCTTTCCCCCAGCCTTTTCCCGAACGCTCGGCCGCCCGATGTCTCCCGCTTTTCGTCGTCCCAGATCCCGATTCCCGCTCGGCCACCTCGTCCAGTGGACCGGCGCCCTGCTGATGGCCTGCGCCCCGGTCGGTGCCTTCGAACCGGACTGGCGCCCCCTGATCGAGTCCCACTGCCTCGACTGCCACGGACCCGACGCCCAAAAAGCCGGCCTCCGGCTCGACACCCTGGGCACCGACCTGTCCGACCGGCGCACGCTGGAGCAGTGGACCCGCATCCACGACCGCGTCGCCCGTGGCGAGATGCCGCCCGAGAACAAATCCCAGCCCGATCCGGCCGCCCGCGACGCCGCCACCGCCTCACTGGACCGGGCGCTCCACGCCGCCTCCCGCGCCCGGCAGGATCGCGAGGGCCGGGTGGCCCTGCGGCGGCTCAATGGCACCGAATACGAAAACACCGTGCGCGCTCTGGTCGGGACCGAGGTGAAGCTGCGCGAGATGCTGCCCGAGGACCCGACCGCCGACGGCTTCGACAATGTCAGCGCGGCGCTCGATCTCTCCTCCACCCATCTGCTGCTCTACCAGGAGACCGCCGCGCGGGCCATCGCCTCGGCCCTGCCGACGCATCCGCCGCTGCCCTTCCGCGACCGCCGCACCGGGCGCGAGATGTCGGACAAGGGGTCGAATTTCCGCCAAACCCTGGGCCGCAGTTGCCGCCTCGACGGGGACGCCCTGCTCATCTACAGCAAGTTGCCCCGCTACGGCCTGGCCAGCACCGCCAGCGTGCCCGGCCGGGGTCGCTACCGGGTGCGGATGTCGGTGGCGGCGGTGGGCGCGGTCAACGAGCCGGTCGCAGCCGCCTACGCCGTGGTCGGCCGCACCAATGACCCGCCCGTGGTGCGGGAAATGGTCGATTTCGCCCCCGGACCGGCCCGCGTGGTCGAGACCGAGGTGGATCTGGAGTGGGGCGAGGCCTTCGTCGTCAACCTGATGCTGAACTGGGACATCCGCGCCACCAAGCAGCCCATCGAAGCCTACGACGGCCCCGGCCTGCGCATCGAATGGATGGAAATCGAGGGGCCGATCGGCGAATTCCCGCCCGCCTCCTTCCGGCGCTTGTTCGGCGAGGAAACCCGGCTGGTGGCGCGATCGGTGGCAAAAGCCGAGCGCGAGGGACGCACCCCGCCCCGCATCACGGCCGACCGGAACATCTACAGTTGGATCAATGATCCGCTGGAGCCGGTGCCGGCCGATGCCCGGGCCGATGCCGAGCGGCTGCTGGGGGAATTCCTGCCGCGGGCCTTCCGCCGTCCCGTGCCCGAGGCCCTGCGCCGACACTACGTGGACCCGGTGCTGGCCCGGCTCGATGCCGGGGACTCCTACCTCCAGGCGATGACCTACGGCTACCAGAGCATCCTCACCTCGCCGCACTTCCTGTTTTTTACCGAGCCCGGTGCCGAAGCCACGATCGCCGCCGGGGGTGCGCTGGCCACGACCGCGCTGGACGGCCACGCCCTGGCCAACCGGCTGTCCTACTTTCTCACCTCCGGTCCGCCCGATGCCGATCTGCTGGCTGCTGCCGCCGCCGGCACTCTGACGGACCCGGCCGAGCTGAGACGGCAGACCGATCGTCTGCTCGCGACGCCGGCCTCGCGACGCTTTACCGAGAACTTCACCGGTCAGTGGCTGGACCTGCGCAAGATGGACGCCACCATCCCCGATCCGAATCTCTATGGCGACTTCGACGGCACCCTGCTGTGGGCGATGCCGCGCGAGACCCATCTGTTTTTCGAGGAAGTGCTGCGCAACGACCTGAGCCTGCTGAATTTCGTCGATTCCGACTGGACCATGGCCAATGCCCGGCTCGCCCGCCACTACGGCCTGCCCCCGATGGTGGGAAATGAGCTGCGCCGCGTCTCGCTGCCCGCGGATTCGCCCCGCGGCGGCGTGATGACCCACGCCAGCGTCCTGAAAGTCACCGCCGACGGCACCACCACGTCGCCGATCCTCCGGGGCAAATGGGTGCTGGAGCGCATCCTCGGCGCGCCGCCCTCGCCGCCACCACCCGACGTGCCGGCCATCGAGCCGGACATCCGCGGGGCCACCACCATCCGCCAGCAGCTGGAAAAACACCGCGCCGTGGAGTCGTGCAACACCTGCCACCGCCACATCGACCCGCCCGGCTTCGCCCTGGAGAGCTTCGACCCCATCGGCGGCTTCCGCGAGTTCTACCGCGCCTCGTCGCGTACGCCCGGCGGCATCGTCAACCTCCCCGGCTACACGGGCCGGGCCTTTTACCGCGGTCCGGATGTGGAAAAGGGCGGCATCACCCCCGACGGTCGCCCGTTTGAGACGATCCAGGATTACAAGGCCCTGCTGCTCGAAGATCCCGATGCCATCGCCCGCAATCTCACCGCCAAACTCCTGACCTATGCCACCGGTGCCGGCGTCCAGTACGCCGACCGCGAGGTCGTCGCCGGCATCGTGGCGACGCTGCGGGAAAAGGATTATGGTTTCCGCACCCTGGTGCACGAAGTCGTGCAGAGCCGCGTCTTCCGCCACAAATAAGCCGCCCGCCCATCGCTTTCCACCACCCCTCCCGCCATGCCACGCTCCCTCCTGCCCCGCCGCACCTTCCTCCGCTCGTCCGGCATCGCCATCGGCCTGCCGTTTTTGAATGCGATGCGCCCGGTCGCCTCCCGCGCCGCCGCTGATGAGCCGCCCCGGCGCCTGCTCCTCGTCGGACGCCCCCTGGGTCTGCACGCGCCGCACTTTTTCCCCGAGCAGGCCGGCCGCGACTACCAGCCCAGCCGTTATCTGCGCCTCATCGACCGGCTGCGGTCCGACTACACCGTCTTCTCCGGCCTCTCGCATCGCTACGGCGCCGGCCACTATGCAGAGGTCGGCCTGATGACCGGCGTGCACCCCGATTTCATCCGCCCCAACGAGATCCGCAACTCCATCTCGCTCGATCAGGAGGTGGCGTCACACCTCGCCGGCCGCACCCGGTTCAATTCCCTCGTCCTCGGTGGCGGCAATGCCGCGTGGAACCGCCGCGGCGTGCGCCTCCCCGCCGAGTCCCGCGCGTCGGCCGTCTTCCGCCAATTGTTCATCCAGGGCACCCCGGACGAGCAAGCCCGGGAGCTGCGCCGCGTCCGCGACGGCCAGAGCATCCTCGACGATGTGCGCGACCAACTGGGCACCCTGACCAGCCGACTGGGCAGCGAGGACCGCGACCGCATCGACCTCTACGTGACCTCCATCCGCGAGGCCGAGCAGAAACTGCAGCAAGACGAAGCCTGGCAGAAGACGCCCAAGCCCCGCATCGATGCCGAGCCGCCGAAAGTCGACTACGGCGGCCCCCAGTTGGTCGAGCGCAGCCGCCAGTGGTTCGACCTCGTTCATCTCGCCTTCCAGACCGACTCGACCCGCGTGATCTCGCTCTGGCTCGGATCGCAGGAGCGACCGGAGATCCAGGGGGTCAATCTGGGTCACCACGACGCCTCGCACCACGGACAGGACCCCGCCAAGCTCGAGCAACTCGCCCTGATCGAGGAGGCCGAGATCCGCGTCTTTGGCGAATTCCTCGACAAGCTGAAAGCCAGCATCGACGGCGACCGCCCGCTGCTCGACCGCACCACGGTCTTCTATGCCAGCAATCTGGGCAATTCCTCCAGTCACGACAACATGAACCTGCCCGTGCTGCTCGCCGGCGGCGGCTACCGGCACGGCAGCCACATCGCCCACAATCGGGAAAACAATACCTACCTGTCCAATCTCTTCGTGCGGCTCATCCAGCAGATGGGCATCGAGACCGACCGCTTCGGAGCCAGCACCGGGGTGCTCAGCGAGGTGTGACCCCTCCCTGCCGATCAGACCCTGTTCCCTCTCCGATCAGCCCCTGTCTCTTCGGACCAAGCCAAAACAGCCCTCCGCTCAATGCGCATCTGGAACCGTGGCAAAGCCGAGTCAATCAAGGGGTTCAGCATCGCGCCGAGTCTTTGGGCCTCCCTGGCCAACCGCTCCGATCTGCGCTGCCCGCCCGCACCGGGCGATCTCACCCCGGAGGAGCGTCTTCACATCCTCTCTTACTCGGATCTACCATGGACGGCTGCCCAACTGGCCACTCTGCACCTCGATTGCTCCTGCTTTGCCGAAGCCTATCAAGGCTATTCTGAGGCGCGTCACCACCGCAAAATGGGCGATACCGCGTGGGCGATGGGTCGACTCGATCTCGCCGAGAGTCACTACCGGGACACCTCACCTGGCCAGCAAAGCTACCGCAAAGTTCCAGATGGTGACCGGCTGGTGCGTCTGGATTTCATCCGGGATGATCGGGACGCTTTTTTCCGTGATTTTCAGGCACTCCCCATCGCGCCGGACTCCCGTGACTGGGCATGGATCAATGGGCGGGAAGTCTCGACCCGCCCCTATCTGGAGATGCTGGCCGTCATGGAAAGACGGTGCCCCGGAGTGATCGAAGATGAGTTCCTCGCTGACTTGGAGGAGTACTTTCTTCTATCACCGGATGACTGGCTTGACTACCGGGCGGATCCGCGCTTTGACGACCCGGATTTCGTGGCGGAGCTGAGGTTCTCCTGCCTGCCGATCCCCTGTCGCCGACCGATGGTCAGCCGCGAGGAAGCTCTGGCCAGGGGCGCGACGCCACGAGCCCTGAGCCTGGCCAAGGCGATCCTCGATAGTGATCGTCTGGTCGACGAGGCGCAGGATGCTCTGGAGCGTTACGCCAAGAGTGGAGCTGTCGAGGAACTGGACCTCTGGAGTGATCGGATACTCTGCTTTGCCGACAGGGAACTCGCTTTTGAAATACTCTTTCGGACGCTCGGCCACGGCAGCTACAGGGCCGAACCGGACCTCATGGAGCGCCTCCGCAACCACCGTCCGGAGCTACGCGAGCTCTTTCCCGCCGCCAAACATTGACGGTATGAGGCTCCAAATGACCAAATGAAGTCGCCTGCCGAAGGGACGCATCCGTCGCTGGTCGGCGGAAACAAATCCACGCCCCCTCACTCCACCCAGCTTTTCTCGCTCTTCACATCACCGGTAAGCGGGTGGAAATCGACCTCGAAGAACGAGTTTTCGGCCTCGACCCGGATCTTGAGCGGCTGGCACATGCCGGAGGGCTGGAAGACCCAGCGACGGAATTCCCCGCTGCTGGTCATGTCGATCCAATCCGTCTCGCCCCAGAACAGCAGGCTGTAACGGACGCCATCGGGCAACTCGAAGGACTCGTGGTAGCGCAGGCCCTCGCGCAGGGCCTCATCGGCCCGCTGCTGGGCGGTGGGCACGATGCCCTCGGTCTGGTCCATGCCCCGCGCCTTCGACGCCTCGATGATCTCCTGCTGCTGCTCGATGACGGCGATCTCCTGCACCAGTTGATCGAACTCCTCGCTCTTTCCGTAGGGATTGTAGAAACGGGCGGCGTGAAAGCCGCGCGCATCGAAGGCGATCTGATACGGCTGCTGCTCGCGCATCGCCCGGCCACGGACATTGCGGGCGAGGCGGGCGAGTTCCGACACGGGCGCGCGGGCTTCCCGCTCGCGCTCGATGTTCTGCACCGTGGGAATGGTGATGCCCGCCAGAATGCCCAGGATGGTCAGCGCCACGACCATCTCGACGAGGGTAAAGCCGGCCGGCGGCAGGGCTCCCCGGGATCTGGCGGGTGCGGCGCGCATCGGCGGTCACCAGTTGCCCACGTCGTCACCGGTCTCGCCGGTGTCCTCGACGCCGTTCTCACCATTCGACCAGAGGTCGTATTTCTTTTTGCTCTTCGTCGCGGGATACCGGTACTGGTAGGGATTTCCCCACGGATCGAGGAGGGCTTTGGGATCCTCCAGATAGGCACGCCAGCGCTCGGGCTGGGGATCGGTGGTGGGACGCTCGACGAGAGCCTGCAGGCCCTGCTCCTGGGTGGGCGGCTTGCTGTAGTTACCGCGCTCGTAGCCCTTGATGGCCAGGTCGAGCGTGTTGAGGTCGCCGCGCACGCGCTCGAATTTCGCCTCATCGAGCCAGCCGACCAGCATGTAGATGCCGGAGCCGGCGAGGATGCCGATGATGGTGATCACGATGACGAGCTCCACCAGGGTGAAGCCGCGGCGGCGGCTGGGTCGCGTGTGAATCCGATTCGTTTGCATAGGGATATTTCCGGTCTGAGGTCGGTTTTTGTCAATGGTTTCAATCTTCACCAGTCTTCCGTCAGGAAAAATAAAATCCGCGGGGGAGTTCTCAAAAGCTTTCGTGGGTCCGTCCCGCCATCATCTGCCCGCCCCGCCCTTGATGCCGGACATGGAGCCGAAGATGGTGGTCATGATGGAGTAGGCCACCACGCCGACGATCAGCGCCATCAGGACGAGGATCAGGTTCGGCACGATGGAGGTGAGGCGGTTGATGCGCAGGTCGAGGTCCTCATCGTATTTCGCCGCGGCCTTCGAGAAGGCCTTGCCCAGCTCACCGGTTTGCTCGCCGATGGCGATGCGGTCCACCAGCGCGGCGGGAAAGGCCCCGGTCTTGTCCATGGCACGCGCCAGCGAGGTGCCCTCGCCGACGTCGATCAGGGCGGCGTCGAGGAATTTCTGGATGTGCCGGTTGGTGGTGCCGCGGGCGATGAGCCGGAGGCTGTTCAGCAGCGGCACGCCATTATTCACCAGATTGGCCATCGTCTGGCAGAACTGGGCGTAAAACCGGCCCGTGATGACCGGTCCGAAGGCCGGCAGGCGCATCTTGTAGGCATCCCACCACATCCGGCCGCCGGCGGTGGCGATGTAGGCGCGGAAACTGAGCACCAGGGTGATGATGACCAGCAGGATCAGCCACCACCACTGGCCCATGAAGTCGGTGAACTTGATCAGCATCTCGGTGAGCAGGCTCAGTTTCTGCCCCGTCTTGCGGATCAGGTCGACCAGCTTGGGCATCAGCACGGTGCTGAAGACGAACAGCAGCACGATGCAGCCCACCAGCAGGAAGCTCGGGTAGATCATCGCGCTCGTCACACGTCGCTGGAGATTGTAGAGCTGCTTCAGGCTCAGCGCCAGGCGGCGCAGGATCTCCGACAGCGAGCCGCTCGCCTCGCCCGCGGCGACGAGGTTGCGGTAGAGGTCGTCAAAGGCCGGGGAGGCCTTCTTCAGGGCAGAGGAAAACTTCGCGCCCTCGCGGATCTCCTCGCGCAGGGTGCCGGCCACGTCGCGGATGGCCTTGTTGGTCTGCCGCTCGTGCAGCACGCGCAGAGCGCCCTCCAGTTGCACCCCGGCATCGAGCAGGTCGGCCAGTTCCTCGGTGAACAGGATCACCAGCGGCCGGGACAGCGGCACCGGGCCGCGGGCGGCGGCGTCCTTGGCCTTGGCTTTCGCCGCGGCGGCGGCTTCATCCGCGACCGCCTCGACCGTGACGGGGATCAGTGACTTCGCCTCGAGTTGGCGATAGGCCTCGGCTTTGTTGCGTCCGGCGAGATTTCCGGACACCCGCTTCCCGGCATTGTCGATGGCGGTATAGGCGAAGGAGGGCATGTGGCGGTGAAAAAGAGTGCGGGCGGGGCGGCGGCGGATCTCAGTCCCCCACGGTGTTGGCGAGCACCTCCTCGATGGTGGTGTGGCCCTCGGATACCTTCTGCCAGCCGTAGTCGCGCAGACTGGTCATGCCATCGGCAAAGGCCTGGGTGCGGAGCTGGGAGTAGGTGGCGTGGGCGGTGATGAGTTCCTGCATCTTCGGCGTGATCAGGCAGATTTCGACCACCGCCATGCGGCCGCGGTAGCCGGTGTTGCGGCAGGCGCGACAGCCGACCGCCTCCTGGATGCCGGCTTTTTTCTCCAGCGGAAAGCCGATCTGACTCAGATACTCGTCGTCGAGCCGCGCCGGCTGTCGGCAGGCCTCGCAGAGGGTGCGGACGAGCCGCTGGGCGAGGAAGGCGCGCACCGACGAGGCGATGAGGAAAGGCTCCACTCCCATGTCGAGCAGACGCGTGATGCCCGCGACGGCGTCGTTGGTGTGCAGGGTGCTGAAGACGAGGTGGCCCGTCAGCGCGCCTCGCACCGCGATTTCCGTGGTCTCGAGGTCGCGCATTTCCCCGATCATGATGATGTTCGGGTCGCCGCGCAGGATGCTGCGCAGGCCGGCGGCAAAGGTCAGGCCGATCTCCGGCTTCACGGCGATCTGGATGACCCCGTCGAGCTTGTTTTCGACCGGATCCTCGATCGTCACGATGCGGGTGTCCTTCGTGTTGAGAATCTTCAGGAAGGTGTAAAGCGACGTCGATTTCCCCGAGCCGGTCGGGCCAGTGACGAGGATGATGCCGTTGGGCAGCTTGAGCAGGTCGCGGATGGTCTGCTCGCTCTTGTCGTCCAGCCCCATCATGGACATGTCGAATTTCTTCCGCGTCAGCAGGCGCAGGCTCACGCTCTCGCCATTCACGGACGGGATGGTGGCCACGCGCACGTCGATCGGCTCGCCGTCGAGTTGCAGATTGATGCGGCCATCCTGAGGCAGCCGCCTCTCGGCGATGTCGAGCTGGGCCATGATCTTCAGCCGCGAGATCAGCGATGCCTGGAGCGCGCGGATGTTCGGCGGCACCGTCACCTCCTGCAGCGCGCCGTCGATGCGGTAGCGGATGCGCAGATTGCTCTCCAGCGGCTCGATGTGAATGTCCGTAGCGCGTTCCTTCAGCGCCTCGCGGAAGACCTGGTTCACGAAATTCATCACCGAGGCCTCCTCATCCTCCTCGTCGAGCCGCGTCACCTCCTGGGACAGATCATCGTCGTCGCCACCCGTCTCGCGGCCTTCGATCAGCTCGTCGAAATGCTCCGCCCCCACCCCGTAGCCGCGGCGGAGCCCCTCCATGATCTGGTAGCGCGTCGAGACCGACCACGTCACGTGCTTGTGGAGATCGCGGCCGACCGCCTGCTTCGCCTTCAGGTCAAAAGGGTCGTAGGTCATCAGACACACGTCCTTCCCATCCAGCCGGCCGGGCAGCAGCCGGTGGCGCAGCGCCAGTTTGGCGGGGAAACGGCTGTGCAGCGGCTGGGTCAGGTCCAGCTCCGACTCGTTCAGATACTCCAGCCCGGTGGCACGGGCCAGTTGCTCGGCAAAAGCCGCCTCCTCCACCAGATCCGCATCCAGCAGCGCCTCCACCAGCGAGGTCTGCCGGCCCGCCGCCTCGTGCAGGACCTGCTCGCAGCGGCTCCGGTCGCGGCAGCCACTCTCCATGGCAATCTTGGTGACGAGGGGAACGAGGGACATGGGGAACAATCAGCAGAAAATCAACGCGGGGGACCCGGGCCGGGCCCGCTCACTATGGGCAGGGTTGAAACCCGCCGCAAGCGGCATGGTTGTGTCGAAAAAGCGCCCCGCCCCCTCTGTCGCCGCGGTTTTCAGCCTTTTCTCAGCTTTCTGCCGTCGATCCCACCCAGCCGGCAGATCGCGTCGAACTCCTCCGGCTCCACCGGGGTGATCGACAGCCGGTTCCCGCGCCGCAGAATGAGCAGATCCGCCAACTCCGGCGACTCCCGCAGCGCCGGCAGCGGCACGAAGTGCTTCAGGTCCGCCTTCCACGCCACATCGACCAGAAACCAGCGCGGATTCGCCGGATCGCTCTTCGCATCGTGATACTCACTGCCCGGATCGAACTGGGTCGGGTCCGGCCGCCCCTCCGACGCGATCGTCACCACCCCGGCCACCCCCGGCTCGGGGCAGCTCGAATGATAGAAAAGCCCCAGATCCCCCGGCGCCATGTCGTCGCGCAGGTAGTTCCGCACCTGGTAGTTCCGCACCCCGTTCCAGGGCTCCGTCCGCTTGGGCCGGGCCTTCAGATCGGCGAAGGAAAAGACATCGGGTTCCGATTTCAGCAGCCAGAGTCGCATGACCGGTCACTTTTTGCCCTTCAGGCTGATCAGGTGCGACTCGGTGCGGAAATACAGCCGGCCATTCGCCACCGCCGGGGTCGCGTTCACACCGGAATCCAATTTGTTCTCCGCCAGTTTCTTGAATTCCCGGCCCGCCTGCAGCACCACCACCAGGCCGTCGCGGCTCGCGCAGTAGATCTTGCCATCCACCAGCACCGGCGAGCTGAAAAACTGCCCGCTGCCCGCCCGCTCCTGATAGACCAGCTCCCCGGTCTTCGCGTCGCGGCACGTCACCACCCCGCCATCGCCGAACAGATACAGCAGTCCGTCGTGAATGATCGGCGTCGGCACATAGGACAGGCCGTCCTTGATCCCCAGTGAATACTTCAGCTCCGGGGAGGCCGTGCCATTGAGTTGCAAAGCCGCGCTCTGCTTGCCCGCCCCGCCCGAGCCCATCGCCGCGAACAGCAGCCCGCCCGACTCCGCGATCGAGCCCACCGAGCGAAATTCATACACCTGCTTGTGGCTCCAGACCTCCTCGCCGGTCTTCGGGTCCAGCCCCATCCAGCCGTGGTTCGTGCTCAGCATCACCACCGTGGTCCGGTCGCCGGACTTCGATTCCACCGGCGTGTTGTAGGCCGTGATGTGCTTTTCCTTGCCTTCCGGCGTCACCCGCTCCCGCGCCCACAGTTCCGAGCCATCCGCCGGATTGATCCCGTAGATGTAGCTCTTCTTCTGCTCCAGCCCGTCCGTGTGCACGATCAGCACCCCGTCGATCAGCACCGGCGACGCCGCGCTGCCGTGGTCCGAGGTAAAGCCGGCCCACGAGCGATTCCACAGTTTCTTCCCCGCATGGTCCAGCGCGATCACCCGCGTCTCCTGAGCCGAGCTCCAGCACACATAAACCGCCCGCTCGTCCACCACCGGCGTCGCCGAGGCGAAATCGTTGAAATTGTGCTTGTGATTCGCCTCGTAGGGCTCGCTCCATTCCCAGAGCTGCTTGCCATTTGTGCCGTCGTAGCAGAGCACGATGTGCTTCGCCTCGCCCTTGCCCGCCACCGTGACAAACAGCTTCGTGCCCCACAGCACCGGCGACGACACACCCGTGCCCGGCAGCTCCACCACCCACTCGAAGTCCGACGAACTGAACTCCGCCGGCATCGACGGCGCATCGCCGATCCCCGAGCCATTCGGCCCGCGGAACCGGGTCCATTCCTGGGCATCGACGGCATTCGAGGCCGCCGCACAGAGCAACGCAGCCGAGAGAGCGGAGCGGGAGAAAGTCATGGCAACAGAGAGCTTGGGGGGAGGGTTTTTGATCAGGATGGATGGATTTGAGCAAACCGTTGGCTGCCGGCCAAACGGGCCGAAATCAAAACAGCTTTCGTCCCACGCGCAACACCCGACCTGCGTCCTGCCGCGCTCTTTTGGGAGTTCAAAGTTGGGAGTTCAAAGTTCAAAGTTTGAAGTTCAAAGTTTGAAGTTCAAAGCTTGGAGGCTCGCCCCTGCTTGAGTTTTGGCAGCGGCACCGTCCCGGCAGCCCGCTGACTCGCGCCGCCAGCCCTGGGGTTGGTGAAAATAGCCCCGGGGTTGGTGAAATTTACCCCGGAGCCAGCCGCATCAGCCCCGCCGGAGTGCCTCCAACCCCGGGGCGGACGGCGCTGGCCCCGGGGTTCGTGGGATTTACCCCAGGGCCAGCCGAAAAAACCCCGTGGTGGGTGGCAGCAACCTCGGGGCTGGCGTCATCCACCCCGGGGCTGACGGCGCCAGCCCCGCCGGAGTGCCTCCAGCCCCGGGGCCAGCGGAAAAAACCCCGGGGCCAGCGGAAAAAACCCCGGGGCTGGCCGAAAAAACCCCGGAGCCAGCGGAAACTCACTTCCGGTTCCAATAAATCACCAGATTCATCGTGGCCCGGCCCGCGGCGACGATGTCGAGGCGGCCATCGGCGTCGAGATCGACCAGTTTCAGGTCCTCGCAGGCCATGGCGTTGTCATCCACGATGACCGCCTGCCAGGTGGTCGCGGTGTCGGAGGCGCGGTGATACAGGCGGATGCCGACCTTGCCGGCGGCATCGGGATTCCGCCAGCCGGCCACGACCTGATCGCGCCCCGTG
The DNA here is from genome assembly GCA_016795505.1 of Verrucomicrobiales bacterium. Taxonomy (GTDB): domain Bacteria; phylum Verrucomicrobiota; class Verrucomicrobiia; order Verrucomicrobiales; family DEV007; genus JAEUHH01. The sequence continues at coordinate 14,633 of JAEUHH010000074.1, forward strand.
CCCATCAGATCGCCCACGGCGAGGGCGTGGGCTTGATTCATCGCGTCGGTCAGGGTGGTGCGGCGCCATTTCGCGGCTCCGTCCGGCTTTTCATACACGACCACCTCGTTGCCATGCATCGGCTCGATGGCGGCGATGAAGCCGCGGCCGAACCGCAACTCCCCCACCCCGACCGTGGGCGGCTCGCTCGTCTCGGGCGTGATGACAAAGGCGTTCTCATCCGGATCGGTATCCATCACCGGCTTGCGCAGGATGCCCTGCACCCCGCCGACGAGGATGTCGCCGTCGAGATCGTCGAAGTTGTGCGCCGCGTGCAGCGAGTGATCGATGACCACGTGGGTCCAGGCGGCGGGATCGGCGATCCGGTCGGGCGCGGGCGGGGTATAGCTGCGCACGTTGACCCGGTTCTCGCCGGCATTCTTCACGTTGCCGATGCCGTGCAGGGGCAGCACGACCAGCCGCCAGTCGCCCGCGTCGGTCCGCACCCAGCGCATCCGGTGCACGGTGGGATCGTGAAAGAGTTGGACCGCCTGCCAGGGCTGGGTCGGATCGGCCGGCCGCACCAGGTAGTGGACCGAGCCGCTCTGCGCCTTGTCATTGGTCTCGCCGGGATTCCACTGGCCGCCCACAGCGACCTCCACCCGGCCGTCGCCGTCGATGTCCGCCGCGGCGATGCAGACATTGTCCCGCAGCGTCAGCCGCTTGACCATGATGTGCTTCTTCCAAGTGGGATTCTCGTACCAGGCGAAGTGCGACTTGTCCGCCAGCAGGATGTCGGGCTTGCCGTCACCATTCACATCGCCCACGGCGAGGCCATAGCCGATCTCGACGGCCGGGTCGATGGTCTGCGCCTCAAAAGTCTGGGCGGCGGCAGTCGCGGCGAGGCCGCAAAAGCCTATCAAAGAGGATAGGATCGCCGAAGCGACCCTGTTGGATCGGAGAGCAAAGAGGGTCATATCGGAGTCGTGGGGGTGTGGTTTTCAGGAAAAGGAGGGATGGCCCGGTCCGGCATCAGTCGAGGATGAGGCGGGCGGGTCCACCGGTGGGAGGCGGAGCTTTTTTCTTCGCCGCATTGGGATCCGGCGGAGGGGTCGGCTTGGCCGGGGGCCGTGAACCGACGAAAATGCGCACGTGGGGGATCTCCGGGGGATGCACGTCGATCTGGATCTCCTTCTCGCCCCGCACCTCGGTGGCGGCCAGGGCGGTCTCGTAGATCTCGCGGGTCCAGGGCTGGAGATTGCTGAAAATCCACGCCTTCCGCTCGGCGGTGAGCTGGTCGATGAATTTCTGCTTCTCCGCCGCATCGGTGATCTCCTTGGGCACGGCGGCGGTGACTTTGGCGTCGAGATTGTTCACCTCGTCGACGAGTTGGGCGGCCATGGAGGCGCCGGCGGCATCGGCGATCTTGCGGTATTCGGCGACGGGGATGGTGGTGTCGAGATTGATGCGCACGGTCTGCCGGAAAGCCATGGCCTTCAGGTCGAGGCGCTCGCCTTTCCACGTGGTCCAGCCGGCGGGAATGGCAAAGGCCTCGCTGACCTCGCGGGCCTGGAGGTAAACGTCGAAGCTGTCCGGCGCGACGTAGTAGTAGAACAGGGCGCCGCGGTTGACGGTGGCCTGCTTGCACAGGTTCTGAAACTCGGAGTTGGTGGCGCGAAACTGCTCGACACTCCACCCGCCCTCGGGCTTGAAGCCGAGGCTGAGCTTGAGCCGGTCGCTGGTGCCGCTGCGCTCGACGAAGTATTTGAAGTCCTTCGGTCCCTTGGCGCCGTCGCCGAAGTAGGCTTTCACCTTGGCCTCGTCGAGGCGGAATTTCCGCACCGTGAAGTCGCGGCGGTCCTGCCCGCCGAACAGACGGGTCCACATGCCCTTCTCCGGCGCGGCGGTGTAGGTGAAGTTGGGATCGGCACCGGCGCGCTGGAACTCGACGATCTTCACCGCCTCCCACGGGGCGTAGTCTTTCTCCATGCGGCTGGTGACGCGGACGGTCTCGTCGAGGGGGGCGAAGCCGGTGCGGGCCTCATTCTGCCGGGTGCCGATGAGGGGGAAGGCAAAGCTGCCCATGCCCTTGGGATCGCTGAAGGCGAGGGAGGCGAAATTCTGATCCAGCACGTCGCGGACGCGAAAGACATGCTCGTAGGGATCGCCGACGAAATAGACGCGCTTGCCGGTGCAGACGACGTAATAGGCGACCGCCTCGGCGGGGGCGATGCGGGGGTTGGGCATCTTGACGACCTGGGCGTCCTTCACCTCGCGCTGCGGGGTCTGGTCGAGGATGGCTTTGAGCTTGGCCAGTTCGGTGGAGGCGAGGTTGACCTTTTCCTCGTTGGCTTTCTGCCGGGCCTCCTCTTCTTCGACTTTCTTGCGCCAGGCATCGATGTCGGAGGTCTTGTCGAGGAGTTCCTTGTTGTTCTTCTCGAATTCCTCCAGCTGGATGGAGAGGTGCTCGGCGTCCTTCGGGTCGACCTTGCTCTGGTCGAGCTGGGTCTGGAGTTGCTGGAGCTTCTGGAGGTTTTCCAGGGTGTTTTCCCGGGTGGCTTTGAGCGTCTGCAGTTCCTGCTCGGTGACAGGCTGGATGTTGGCGATGACTTTGCGGACGGCCTCGGAAATGCCCAGACTGGAAACGATCAGGATGAGCAGGAGGAAGCCGACGACATTCGTCATGGCATCCATCAGGGAGTCCATGCTCTTCTCTTCATCAGCTTTGCGTGCCTTGGCCATGGTCGGTGGAGGGTGTGGCGTTGACGGAACTTGGGAAAAGCCGGCGGGTCACTTCTGCCCCGGCGCAGGAGCCGCCGGAGCTGGAGCAGCGGGCGGGGTGCTGCCGGAAGCCGGGGCCGCACCGGGCGCGGGAGTCGGCGGGGCATTGGGGTCGGCCGGGACGGGGGTGAACTGGGACTTTTCGAGATACTGGGCGAACAGGGAGAGATCCACTTTGCCCTCGCCAGGCAACGGGAGCCGCCCGGGGTTGATCTGGGAGCCGAACTGTTCGTTGTAAACGCCGACGACGCCAGAGAGTTTGCCGAGATTCGCCACCGCGCCGTCACTGCCGCGGACGAGCACGATCAAGGTGCGATAGGGCCGCTGGGCGATCGTGTCGAGGAGCTTGCGGAGGTTGGGATTGACCTCCATCGACCCGGCGGGCACCGGCACAGCGGGCTCTTTGAGGCTGTAGTGGATGAGGAGTTGTCCGTCGGCAACCTCGACGAAGTAGGGCTCGGTATTCGCCCCCGATCCGGACGGACGCACCACAAGGGCGGCGGCATCGGGCGGGAGCTTGCGCTGCTCGATCTCTTTCTTGAGCGTCTCTATCTGGGACAGGATCAGTTTCTCATCGGCGGCCAGTTGGGTATTGGCCTTCGACAGGGTCTGGAACTTGGCGATCAACTCCTCGCGGCTGGCATCGATCTTTTCCGCGCTCTCGGACATGTCCTGGAGCATGGTGAGCTTTTGCCGCTTGGCGAGGAGATCCTGATTGAGACGCGTCAGGGAATCCACCAGCTTGCGCAGGTCGTCGTATTTCTTCTGGTCTTCCTCTTCCTGCTTTTTGAGGACCTGAAACTCCTTGGCGCGCTCGACCTCCTCGGGCTCGCGGCCCTCCTTGGCCTTTGACATCGACATGATATTCATCACGACGATGATCAGGGTGAGGCAGCCGATGATGCAGACCACCACCGAGAGGAACGGGAACAGATTGATCTGCATCCCGGCGTCTTTGCGCTTCGAAGCCATGTTCGGATAGGGGTCGCTCTGGTAGGAAGGAAGCCGAAGCCGCGCTGCGAATCAACCGCGTCGCGAGAACCAGCCCTTTTTCTGCACGGTCACCGTCTTGCCGTCGAGATCCTTGAGCACTGAGTTCAGATGCTTCACGCCCTCGGTGATCTTCTCCAAGGCGCGGACGATCTCCGTATCGACGCGCTTTTCGAACAGGTCGGTGCGCCGCTCGATGCCCTCGACCTGCTTGTCGATGACGGCGGAAATTTTCTCGTAGTTCTTGGTCTGGCCCTCGAGGTTTTTGGCCATTTTCTGCTGGGTTTCCTCGAACTTGCCGATGAATTCCTTCTGGTTGGCCGCGATGGCATCGCCGATGGCCTTCAGCAGGGCGCCCTCGCTGCCCAGTTGGGAGGCGGCACCGCCGTCGTTGAGGCGTTTCAGCAAATTGTCGATGCAATACTCGTCCACGCTGGTGACGAGGTCCTCCTCGGCTCCCTGGAGATTGCTGGCGGGAAAGCTGAGCAGGATGGAGAAAACCAGCGCGAGCAGCGTGGTGTCGAAGGCGACGCCCATCGAGCCCAACACCGGCGTCAGGGCGCCGACGATCTGGCTGACGTCGCCGCTGTCACCGGTCTGGAGCACCTGGCCGAAGCCACCGATGGCCTGACCGATACCGAGCACGGTGCCGATGAAGCCCATGATCGGGATGGCCCAGAGAAACACCTTCACGATCGAGTAGGTGCCGGCCACTTTGTTCGCATCGACCTCGGACTGCGAGGAGATCATCTGGGCGACCTCGGGATTGTTCTGCCGGACGTAGAAAAACTCCAGCGCCTTGCGGATACGATTGACGATGAGGGTATTCCTCAAGGGCTTGGGGAAATTGACCACATGGGTGTGAAACTCGACGAGATTCTGGGCATTGATCTCGTCGGAAATGTCGGTCGGCAGGGCCTCCAGGATCATGGCGCGGCGCTGCTTGCGGATGTTGAGGTATTTGAAGATCAGGATGGCCATGCACCAGTAGGTGAGCAGCGTGGTGATGTACTGCGGCCACGACCGCTCGCAGAACATTTCCCGCAGGTAGATCCCGATCGTCATGGGTTCCTCCATCGATTTGCGGTCGGGGAGCATGAACATGATCAGATACCAAAAGAACGTGATCCCCACGCCGAGCAGTCCGGCATGGAGCATGTTGATTTCCGACGGATGCGGGCCGGCCTTGCTGATGTCGATGTTCAGCGCGGGAGCCTGCTCATAGTATTCCTGCTCCGGTTGATCCGCCTGCTCGGCGGCGCTGGACGACGAGGCTGCATCCGGCGGGGGCGGTCCCTGCGGCGCAGTGGTCTGCCCGAGGTCGGCCGGGATCTGGATCTTGGTGGAGCAACCGGGGCACTTCACCGTTTTGCCGGCCAGGTCCGCTTCGGCCTGGAGGTGGATGTTGCAGGACGGACAAACGAATTTCATGTCTGATGGGAGGGATCTCGATAACAGGGAAAAAAGGAGGGCCAGCCCGGAAGGCCAGCCCCCGATCCCCCCGCCGCCGCGGAAAGCCGCGTCGAAAAGGGGGGGAGGGTGAGTTTATGCCCCATTTGAGCGACTTTTTCGACAAAAAAATCGTGACTGGCGGGGAGTTCCCCCAGGTGGCACCCTATCCGATCGTGCCCGCCCGCCCTGCCAGCCTCCCCATCCATCGCCTCGCCGCGAGTCTCGCCGCCGTCGCGATGCTGGCTTCCAGCTGTGCCAGCCGTGTATCGGTGAGGAAATTGCCGACCCCGGGAGTCGATGCGGCCGAGGAAATTGCCACCGCCCGGACCCTCCATGCCCGCCTGGAGAGCGGCTCTGCCTCGGCCGCCGATCGCGCGGCCTACAACGAATCGCTGCGACGCCTGCTGCACCAGGCGCGTCTCGACGACGGCAACCTGACCGTCGGTGGCCAGCCCCTGCCCGTGGAGGACCGGCTCGACGGTCTCGGGCGCATCGAGGCCGCCGAGCGCCTCCGTCCGGCCGACTCGCTGCTCATCCGCGGCTTCCGCCAGCGCGTGGTGGTCGATGGCGTGGGCGCCCCGGTGGTGGTGCAATTCCCCCCGGAGGGCTACTCGTCCCATCAGGGTCGTTACCAGCCCGCCACGGCCATCCTGGATTTCGACAAAGCCGATGGCGAACCGCGGCTAATCCTCCACGACACACTGACGCACGCCGAGACGACGCTCTCCGGCTCCGCTCCCCTGCCCCTCCGCGCCGATTTCACCGCGCCGCTGGCATCGCGGTTCGCGGCCGAGGACCTCCAGCGCATCAACCTGCCCGCGATGCTGTTGTTCGACCGTTTCGACAGCGATCTCGGCCTGAGCCAACTCGACGCCACCCATCCGGGCAAAATACCCGTCGTGTTCGTCCACGGGCTGAAATCCAGCGCCATCACCTGGCGCGATGTGCTCAATGAACTCCGCGCCGACCCCGTGGTCCGCGAGCGCTTCGAATTCTGGACCTTCGGCTACGGCACCGGCGCGCCCATCCCCTACACCGCGATGAAACTGCGCGAGGGACTGAAGGGCATGGCCACCTACCGGTCCCACCTAGGCGCGCAGACCAATGACGTCGTCCTGGTGGGGCACAGCATGGGTGGCCTCCTGTCCCGGCTGATGACGGAGCAAAGCGGTGACGAAGTCTGGTACCAGCTTTTCCAAAAGCCCGTCGACGAGCTGCCCCTGCCCGAGCGGGACCGCGAGACGCTGCGCCGGATGGCTTACTTCGAACCGCTGCCCTTCGTCCGGCGCGTCGTTTTCATCGCCACCCCGCACGGAGGCAGCCGGATCGCGGATGATGCCATCGGCCAGATCTTTTCGGGCCTCATTCAGTTGCCCACCCAGCTCCTGGCCCTGTCCAACGACGTGATCCGCGCCCCCTTCGCCCTGCTCACGCCGCAGGGCGAGCAGATCGTGACCCGCATGCCCACGAGCATTCACCAACTCGGCTCCCAGTCGGAACTGCTCCGGCGCCTGAAGCAGCGCCCGCTGAATGCCGCAGTGACCTACCACTCCATCATCGGCGACCGCGGGCTCGGCGAGATCCTCGGCGAATCGAGTGACGGAGTGGTGCCCTACACCAGCGCCCACCTGTCCGGCACCGCATCCGAAGAGATCGTCCCGGCCGGTCACAATGCCCACCAGCATCCGGAGGCGATCGCCGAACTCCAGCGGATCCTGCGCGAGCATGCCGCCCGGCAGTAACGGCTCGGCGGATCAATTCTCGCCGACGCAGCGTCCCTCCATCCGGCTCATCACCTGCCAGAGCCGGTCCCGCATCGCCTCGTCGGACAGGCGGAACATCCCCGCCAGATCGGAGATGCCCAGACCGGCGACAAAGCGGAGCAGCAGGATCTGCCGGTCCTCCCGGTTCAGGCCGGATAGCGAATGCCAGAACCGCACCGCACGCGAGATATCCTCCGGCGCGACGCTCCCCGGCACCTCCGACCCGACCACTCGGCAGAGGACCGTCTCCAGAAAACGCAACGGCTCGCGGGTCAGATCCTCCTCCATGAGGTAAACATCGACGAAAACCTGCTCGCACAGTGCCTCGGCCGCCGCACCCGCTCCTTTGGCCTGCCGGCAGACGGCATGCACGAGCGGCTCGTAGCGACGCAACAGGATTTCAAATCGCTCCAGCCGGGAACCCGACAGGATGCCCACCGTGATCGCATCCTGGTCGGAACCATCGGCCGAAGCCGCAGCGATCCCGGAGTAGGTACGAAGCAAATGATGATTGAGGGTGTTTCTGACCATGCCTGTTCTCTTTGCCATCGCCGTGCCAACCGGCCCAACAAAGTCTTAACACCCTATTATACAACTCGTTACAGAAATCAATCGCCTGCACCAGAATCCCAAAAGCCGGAAAAAAGGAAAGGATCTTTCACCCAAAATTGAAAGAAACTGTCACTTTTCCCGCCTTTCCTCGCCCGGCTTGATCGCATCCAGCCGGTGCTCGGCCAGTTTCTTCCGCAGCGTCACCCGCGAGATCCCCAGCCAGGCCGACACCTTGCCGAGATGACCGGCGGCGAGATCCAGCGCGCGTCCGATGGCCTGGACTTCGACCGCTTTCACCAGATCGCCGAGCACCCGTCCGGCGCCCTCCCGCCGCGCCGCCTCGATCGCCTCGCGGACCGGACCGGCGATGACGCGGTGAAAGTCACCACCGCCGCTGGCGGAGGCTGAGGCAAGGTCGCTTTCGATGCAACCCTGTATGATCTCCGATGAAACAGGGTATCCCCGGCTTTGCAGCACGGCGAGGCGGACGACATTGCGCAGTTCCCTGACGTTGCCCGGCCAGTTGTGCCGCGCCAGAGCGCCGCGGGCCGGCTTGGTCATTTCCGGCACCGGCAGGGCGAGTTCCGCCGCCGCCTCGGCGAGGAAGGCGTCCACCAGTTCATCGAGATCCTCGCCCCGTTCCCGCAGCGGCGGCAGCGAAATCACGGCTGAGTTGAGCCGGTAGTAGAGATCCTCGCGGAACCTCTTTTCCGCAATCAGCCGGGCCAGCGGTTGATGCGTCGCGGCGAGGATGCGCACGTCCACCGGCACGTCGCGGCTCCCGCCGAGCGGCTGGACCCGCCGGTCCTGCAACACCCGGAGCAATTTCACCTGCACCGGGAGCGGGAGGTCGCCGATCTCATCGAGAAACAGCGTGCCGCCGTGCGCCTGCTCAAACCGCCCCACCCGGTCGGCGGTCGCGCCGGTGAACGCCCCGCGCACGTGGCCGAACAGCTCGCTCTCGAGCAGATTCTCGGGAATGGCCCCGCAATTCACCGCGATGAACGGCCCTCCCTGCCGTCGGCTGTGCTGGAACAGGGCCCGGGCCACCTGTTCCTTGCCCGTCCCCGTCTCACCCAGGATGAGCACGCTGGTGTCGGTCGGAGCAAAGCGGCCGATGTCCTTGTAGACGCGCTGCATGGACCGGCAGCGGCCGATCAAGCCCTGCTGACCCGCCTGGGCAGGCTCGCCGAGCCGGACCCGCCGGGTAACGGTGCGGCTGGCCCGCATCGCCTGACCGACCGTGCCCAGCAACTCGGCGATGTCGAAGGGCTTCAGCAGATAGTCGTAGGCACCGAGCTTCGTCGCCTCGATGGCGAGATCGGTGTTTCCATGAGCCGTCATCAGGATCACCGGCCGCTGCGGTCGCGCCTCCCGCAGGCGTCGCAGCAATTCCAACCCGCCCAGACCGGGCATGCGGAAATCGGTCAGCACGAGATCGTGATCTCCCGCATCCGCCACCTCCAGCGCCTCGGCACCATCGCCGCAGAGAGTGATCAGGTAGCCTTCTCCGCTAAGAATCATCTCCAGCGAGGCGGCGATGTCGGGATCGTCCTCGGCCACCAGGATGGAGCCGGCTCTGGAAGCGCTGTCTTTCATGCCGGCGTCGGTTTGGCCCCGGTGGCGAGGGGCAGTTTGATCTCGAAACAGGCTCCCGCCGTGCCCGGCCGGTTGCGGGCGGCGATGCGACCGCCCCACTGTTCGACGGTAAGCCGACAGAAATAGAGGCCCAGACCGGATTGCCCCACCTCACCGCTGCCCTGCGTGAAAGGACGGAAAAGCCGGGGCAGCAATGCGTCATCGATGCCCGCTCCCTCGTCCTCGACCCGGCAAACCGCCTCGCCATCCTGCCGATCAAAACTCAGCGACACGTTGCCGCCATCGGGGCTGTGGCGGATGGCATTGACCAGGAGATTCTCCAGCACCCGGCTGAGATGCAACGGCTCGGCGGCCACGGGCAGGGCGGGACCGAAGAAGGGACACAGGGTCACGCCCCTCGCAGCCGCCTGTGGCGCGAGCGCCGCGATGGTCTGCGCCCCCACACTGACCAGGTCCACCGGCTCGCCGGAAGGCATCCCGATGAGATCCGCAGCGAAGACTTCCGCGATCGACCGGATCAGACTCCGCTGACGCTCGGCCTGGCTAACGGCCCGGCTCACCGCCGGGAGAAGGTCGGGCCGCTCGCCCAGATGCCGGCCGAGGTGCTGCAGGTTCATCAGCACGGTGGCAAGCGGATTCCCCAGATCGTGCATGATGCACTCGAGCAGGATCTGCTTTTTCTCCAATTCCTTCTGCAACCGCCGCCGGTCCAGTCGCTGATCATGGACACTCTGCAGGATGGCCTGCTCGCGCAGCAACCGGTCGTCAACGGCCTGGACCGCGAGCCAGTCCCCCGCCCCGGACGGACGATGGCCGGCGATGGCTTCGAAAAAACGGGACTCGCCTCCGGCATGGGTTTCCTCCCACATGCCGGAACGCAGAGTGCCCGGCCCGGTTCCGGCCCAACACTCCTGCGAGGCGCGATCCACGAAATCCTCCAGAAAAGCCGAACGCCCCACCGCCTCACCGGCCGAGCCGAACCACGTCACCCACCACCCCGGCCCGGGCTCACCCGATGCCAGGCGCCAACCGCCATCAGCCGGCTCGCGGACCAGCACGACCACCTCCAGACGCTCCAGCACGTCTCCGGCAACGGCGCTGTCGAATTCGTGGCTCATTTCCCTGGTCAGTCAGACTTTCTCGGCATCACCGGCCATCCGCGCCGCCAGATCGTCGAACGCCTCCGCCACGTGCTCGCCGGTGCGGGCGCTGGTGAGGTGGACGGACAATCCGCGGTCACGCCACGCCGACAGAGTGGACTCATCAATCTCCCAATCGGCGGAGAGGTCGCGCTTGTTGATCAGCAGCACGGCCGGAAGGCCTGGGTAAAGCGGCTCGATCTCCGCCATCTCCTCGGCCACCGCGTCGAGCGTCTCGCGCCGCGTCCCATCCGCCACGAAGACGAAGCCGGATGCCCCGCTCAGGTAAGACTTGCGCACCGCCTCGAACTCATCGCGACCGGCCAGATCCCAGATCATGAGGAGGGCCTCCCGGCCGTCGGGCAGGCGGGTGGCCCGTTGGTCGATCTTTACCCCCACAGTCGTCAGATAAGCCTCGGAAAAGACACCGCTGACAAAGCGGCGCACCAGGCTGGTCTTCCCCACCGCATAAGCCCCAATCAGGCAGATCTTCCGCTTGATCATGGCTTTCCGCCCTCCTTCGCTCCGGGAATGAGCCGAATACCCACTCCCTGGCCGGCCTGACTCATGTCCTCGCTCAGTTTTGCCTCGATGCGGCCGGCCTCGATCCCGGCTTCGATCAGGCGCTCGCGCAGTTGCTCCGCCCGCCGGCGCTCGATGGGCCGGTTGCCCTCCCGCAGGTCGCCGATCAGCGGATGGGACTCCACTTCGTACCGGTAGCGACGCCCCACGGCGGCGGCGGCGGCATCCAGTTCGCGGATTCCTTCGACGAGGCTTCGCACCACCTCCTCGTCCGAACGGTTGGCGGTGCCATCGGCATACAGAAGCCGGAGAGCGCCGATCTGGCTCTCCAATTCGGACACTCGTGCCAACGTCGCATTCGTCAGCCCGCTGAGATCGACCGGAGCCAGCGGCTCGATGGGCTTCACCCGCGCTTTTACCGAGGAAAACTGCGGCTCGGCGACCGCGCCGGCAAAGCGGATCGCCCCGGTGTCGGTCACATCCACCGTCAGGCCCGACACATCACCAAATTGACTGCGCACCAGCGCCTCCAGCAGCCGCCGCCGCTCCGTCTCGCGCGCGGCTGTCTGGGCATCGGTCGAGGACCGCAGGGCGGCCAGGGCTTCCTCCACCCGCCGACCGAGGCCCTCCAATCCATCACGCGTGGCAGTGGCCTCCATCTCCCGGCGCAGACTTTCCACGGACTCCGCCAACTGGCGGTGCCGGGCGTCGCCTTCGGCCGCACGCCGCTCCACAAAGGCCGGCTCCAGCGAGATCACCGGGTCGAAATCGAACTGGGTTTTTCCCAAATCAATCCCCAGGCGCCCGGCCAGTTCGGCCGGCTCCAACGACAAGGGATCCCGCACCCCACGGACGATCCGTTGATGTCCCCATCGAGACTTTTCCACCGCCGTCACCGCGATACCGGGCTCATTCCGCATCGCCGACTCGAACCGGTCCCAGCGGGACTGCTCACGCGCACTAAGAACCCACCAGGTCGACAGTCCGGCGGTCAGGAGGCCCAGAAACACCCAGGCCCGCCACAATCCGCCGCCACCGGCTCCTTCCGCCCGGTTTTCCATCAAAGCTCGCCTCAGGGTGGGCCGAGCAGGCTCCAGCAGCGTGACGTCGCCGAGAAAGCCATTCAAACGGGCCTGCAATTCGGCATGCAGGTCCTCGAGAATCGCTTTCAGGTCGTCCCGCACGCCCGGAGGCGGCACCCCGTGGGCCACGGCCGCGAGGATCATCGAGGGACCGACCTCCATCAGCACCTCCCGCTCACCAAAGGTGAAGCTGTCCAGTTCGTTGGCCTCGTCCCCGCGCTCCTGCCCCGGCACGAACGAGTCGCGCACGAAGGAGCGGATCGCCGTGAGCATGCCGGACATGAGATCAGCTTCCCCGTCGGCTTCGTCCTCCGGATTCACCGCCGCGTGCAGCAGCAACAGGCCCGTGTCCCGCTGGATGAGAAAGGCCTCCTCGATCCGGAACCGGCGCGTCTTCAGCAGCACATATTCGGAGTAAGACTTGCCCGCCAGCCGGGCTTGGGCCCGCCATTTGATCCGCTCCGCCGAGGTGGTGTTGCGGATCGTCTCATTGAGTTCCTCCACCATCCCGCGGAACAGGTCGACCACATAACTGCGGATCGCCGGCCCCATGATGGGAAAGAGCGCCTTGGCCAGACGCGACTTGTCCTCCGTCACACTGCGCTGGATCGCTGACTCCGTACCCGGCTGGAGCGCAGCCACCCAGTCCTCGAAGGGCTCCGATCCCCCGCGCCGCCGAGCATGGAGCGCCTCCGCCAGATCGCGCGCCAGCCGCTCGACCGACTCGGCTTCGAGACGGTCCAGCCGCTCGCGCAGATCAGCCAGATCACGCTGCTCCTCGCCCACGATCAGCTCTTTGAGCTGACTCAGGCTGTCGGAGGGTCTCGGCTCCACGCTCATCGCTTGCTGGGTGAGTCCGGTCGGTCAGACAAGAGCGGCTGTTCGCCCGCTTTCACGCCGCCGCCGCATCGGTCGATGCCCGGGACCTGGGCCACTCAGCCACGCAGGGTGGCGGCCAGCTTCTCCAGCGAGTCCGCGATCTGCGCCCGCGGCACGGACAACGATTCCACCTCATCGGCGCGCTTCTCCAGATGGGACCTCAGTTCAGCCAGATGATCCTCCACCTGACGCCGCAGCGTCTCGACCTCGGCGGAGAGACGGGCCTCGAGAGCGGCGAAGCGGGCCTCATAGCCCACCATTTGCTCGCCGAACAGCAACTCGCGGATCTTGTCCACATTGTCGCCGTTGGCACGGGCGCTCGCCGACGCACGGCCGCCGCCATTCGATTGGTTTTCAGTCGTTTTGGATTCCTGTCGGGCACTCATCGATTTGTGGTTTTGTGTTTCTCAAAAAAAACGGATGGCAACGCCGCGTTCCGGCTTCCTCCGGACGCCGGCGCCGCTCTCCACCCGGCACGGTCCTCCGGATGATAGCGCCCTTTGCCGCCAATGCGAGCCGATAAATCCTCCCGGCGACCAGCGCCCAATCCCCTCGGCAACCACCTCTCACTGAGGCGATTAGCTCGGTCAGCCGATTCGAAGCAGAGCCGCCCGAACAAAAAATCCCTCCGCCTTCCTGATTGACGCCACCGCATTCCGCCGGGAGGATAGCCCGCTCAGGCAACCGGACCCGGGCGGAGCCCCCTCCCAGCACCGGCAGCCCCACGGGCCGACGTGGCGGAATGGTAGACGCAGCAGACTTAAAATCTGCTTTTGGGTTCCCAAAGTGCGGGTTCGAGTCCCGCCGTCGGCATCTGCCCTCGCGGAGAGGGGCTTCACCCAGGTTCGTCTCCCCGATTCACGCCAATCGGACGCCCGGGATTCCGCTGGCAAACGGGCGCATTCCATGGCATTCACTGCGCCTATGAAAATTGCCCCCCGGCTCTTCACTCTCGCTTTCGCTTTCTCGATGGCTCTCTTCGCCGCGGCACCCGCCGCCCAGGCCGAGTTTGCCTTCAAGAAAGGCGACCGCATCGCCTATATCGGAAATGCCCTCGCCGATCGCATGCAGCACGACGGCTGGCTGGAAACGCTGCTCCAGAGCGAACAGCCCGACAAGGAACTGGTCTTCCGCAATCTCGGCTTTGTCGGTGATCAGGTCGCCCACCGGCCGCGAAACAAGGACTTCCCCACGGCAGAGTTCTACCTCCAGCACGTCAAAGCCGACGTGATCTTCGCCTTCTTCGGCTACAACGAATCCTTCGCCGGGGATGCGGGCCTGCCCAAGTTCAAGGAGGATCTCTCCAAAATGATCGACAGCTACCGGGCGCTGAAGCCCAACGGTGAGAGCGAGCCGCGCATCGTGCTTTTTTCTCCGATCGCCCACGAGGACCTCAAAAGCCCCAACCTCCCGGATGGCAAAGCCAACAATGAGCGCCTCGCCAAATACACCGCCGCCATCGCCGAGGTCGCCCAGGCGAAGAACACCGGCTACGTCGACCTCTTCACCACCAGCCAGAAGCGATACGAAGCGTCGGAGGCCCCGCTGACCATCAATGGCGTTCATCTCAGCACCGAAGGCAACCGCCAGATCGGCGAGGTGATCGCGGAGAGCCTGCTGGGCAAGAAGGTCGCCGCCGCCGAGAGCCTGGAATCCCTGCGGAAAGCCGTGGTGGACAAGAACTGGCACTGGTTCAACCGCTACCGCGCCACCGACGGCAACGACATCTGGGGCAGCCGCGCCGATCTGAAATTCGTCAAAGACCAGACCAACCGCGAGGTGCTCCAGCACGAACTGATCATGCTCGACGTGATGTCCGCCAACCGCGACCAGCGGGTCTGGGCGCTGGCCCGCGGCAGTGATCTGGCCGTCGACGACAGCAACGTCCCGAGACCGATCCCGGTCGAGTCGAACGTGGGCGGGAAGAGCAGCATGTCGAGCAAGGAAAAGGAGGGCAATCTCGACTACGTGAGCGGCGAGGCCGGCATCGCGAAGATGAAGGTGCCGGAAGGCTTCAAGGTCAATTTGTTCGCCGATGAATCCCGTTTCCCGGAACTGGCCAACCCCGTGCAACTCCAGGTCGATGGCAAAGGCCGCCTCTGGGCCGCCGCGTGGAAGACTTACCCGAAATGGGAACCGCTCAAGGAAATGGACGACCGGCTCCTCATCTTCCCCGATGACGATCGCGACGGGGTCGCCGACCGCTGCATCACGTTTGCGAAGGTGCACAACCCCCTCGGTTTCGAGTTCTGGGGTGGCGGCGTCATCGTCACCCGTCAGCCCGACATCCTGTTCCTGAAGGACACCGATGGCGATGACGTCGCGGATGTCGAGATCGTCATCATGCAGGGCATCGACTCTGCCGACACCCATCATGCCGCGAACAACCTGATCTTCGGACCGGACGGCGGCATCTACTACCAGAGCGGCATTTTCAAGCACAACAACATCGAGCACCCCTGGGGACCGTCCCTCAGCACCGGCGCGTCGGCCATGTATCGCTTCGATCCCCGCCGATTCACCATCGGCGTCATCGCCGACAACAGCCCGAATCCCCACGGCACTGCTTTTGACCGCTGGGGTTACCTCTACGCCACCGACGGCACCGGCGGCCGCGCCTATCAGGTCCGCCCGGAAGGAAAAGGCTTCAAAATGTATGAACTGCTGAAGAAACAGGTCCGTCCCGTTCCGGCCAGCGAGATCCTCTCCAGCGCCCATTTCCCCGACGAAATGCAGCAGAATTTCCTGATCTGCAACGCCATCGGATTCCTCGGCATCAAGCAATACAAGCTGAACCGCGATGGCGGATCCCCATACACCCGCGAAAGCGGTTCGGGCAAGGACAAGAAGGTGGAGACGCTCACCACCCGCCTCGGCGAAGTCTGGGGCGAGCCCGTCGAGGACCTCCTCGTCAGCGAGGACAAGAATTTCCGCCCCGCGGACGCCATCGTCGGCGAGGACGGCGCCCTTTATGTGGCCGACTGGCACAATGTCATCATCGGCCACATGCAGCACAACATCCGCGACCCCAACCGTGACCACAAGCACGGCCGCATCTACCGGATGACCTATCCGGCGCGTCCCCTCCAGGCCCCTGTAAAGATCGACGGAGCCAGCCTGCCCGAGTTGATGGCCAATCTCCAGCACCCCGTCGACGGCGTGCGCCATCGCACCCGCGTCGAACTGAGCGAACGCCCCACCGCGGAGGTCATCGCCGCCTGCAAGGAGTGGATGAAGCAGTTCGATCCCGCCAACAAGGACCATGCCCACGCCCTCCTCGAGGCGCTCTGGCTGCACCAGCAGCACAATGTGCGCAACACCGAGCTGCTGAACAGCCTCCTGAAATCGCCCGAGCCCCACGCCCGCGTGGCCGCCACCACGGTCCAGCACTTCTGGTTCAATGTCGACCACACCGGCGGTGGCAGCACGGGATCCGAGCACGATCCCCTCGCCCAGCCCGACCAGAAATCCGGCGTCATTTCAGACACCCCGGATCTGACCGAGGTGCGCATCGGCACCATCATCGAGCGGATGCGCTACGACGTGCAGAACTTCCAAGTCAAGGCGGGCAAGAAGATCAAGCTCACCTTCGCCAACCCCGACTTCCTGCCGCACAACCTCGTCATCACCCAGCCCAAAGCCGCCGACGAGGTGGCCATCGCCGCCATCCAACTCGCGGAGAAAGGCTTCGCGCTGGGCTTCGTACCGGATCACCCGAAAGTCCTGTTCCACACCAAATTGCTCGACCATAAGGGCGAGGAAGTTCTCGAATTCAACGCCCCGGATCAACCCGGCGACTACGAGTTCGTCTGCACCTTCCCCGGTCACCACCTGCTCATGCGGGGCATCATGAAAGTCGTGAAATAATCCGACTCCCCTGATTCCTTCGATTTGACGCCGCGCCGTGCGAGCCCCGCTGAGGGGCCTGCACGGCGCTTTTCGTTGTCATCTGCCGTTGCCAAAGGAGGAGAAATCGAAAACCTTGTCGCCCATGAACCCGCGTCCCCTGCTCCTTTCACTCCTCCTGCTCGCTGCCGCCGTGCTCCCCTGCCCGGGCGCGGATCGGCCCAATATTGTCTTCATCTTTTCGGACGATCATTCACCCAATGCCATCGGTGCCTATGACCGCTGGCTCAAGTCCGTCAATCCCACCCCGCGCATCGACGAACTCGCCGCCCAGGGCATGCTCTTCGAGCGCAGCTACTGCACCAATTCCATTTGCGGTCCCGTCCGTGCCGTCATCGAGACCGGCAAACACAGCCATCTCAACGGCTTTCGGCAGAATGGCGACCAATTCAACTGGGACCAGCCCACCTTTGCCAAACTCCTCCAGAAAGGCGGCTATCAGACCGTCCTTTACGGCAAATACCATCTCGAAGGCAAACCCCAGGGTTATGACGATTGGAAAGTCCTGCCCGGCCAGGGCCTCTACTACAATCCCGACTTCATCACCCCCGACGGCAAGGTCACCATCGAGGGCTACTGCACCGACATCGTCACCGACCTCGCCGTCGATTGGCTCAAAGAGAAGCGCGACCCCGCCAAGCCCTTCCTCCTGCGCGTCCAGCACAAGGCGCCCCACCGCAACTGGATGCCCGCCCCGCGCCACCTCGGCATCTACGACGATGTCCTCATCCCCGAGCCGCCCACCCTCTTCACCAAGCACGAGTCGCAGGCTTCGCCTTCCCGGCATCAGGAACTGGAAGTCGACCGCCACATGGATCTCAACTACGACCTGTTCGTCGACCTCACTGCCGATTTCAATCAGCCGCCCTCCCAGCAGCGGCAGGACCGCTCCGCCTGGCAGAACATGCAGCGCATGACCGCCGCCCAGATGGACGCCTGGCGCGCCTATTACGGCCCGCTCGACAAGGCCTTCCACGAAGCCAATCTCTACGGCGAAGCCCTCGTCCGCTGGAAGCACCAGCGCTACCTCCGCAACTACCTCGCCTGCGTGAAAGGCGTCGACGAAAGCGTCGGCCGGCTCATGGACACGCTGAAGGAAATGAATCTGGCAGACAACACCATCGTTATCTATTCCGCCGACCAGGGATTCTACCTCGGCGACCGCGGCTGGTATGACAAACGCTGGATGTACGAGCCCTCCCTCGAGATGCCCCTCATCGTGAAATGGCCCGGCGTCACCTCCCCCGGCTCACGGAATCATGACCTGGTGCAGAATCTCGACTACGCCGAGACCTTCCTCGAGATGGCCGGCGTCGCCGTGCCCGACGACATGCAGGGCCGCTCCCTGGTCCCGCTGCTGAAAGGCGAAAAGCCGAAGGAATGGCGCGATGCCATCTACTACCACTACTTCGAGTATCCCAGCGTCCACATGGTCGCCCGCCAGCGCGGCGTGCGCACCGATCGCTTCAAGCTCATCCACTTCTATCAGTTTGGAGAGTGGGAATTCTACGATCTCGACGCCGACCCGCAGGAACTGACCAACCAGTATGCGAATCCGGTCTATGCCACCGAGGTCGCCCGCCTCAAGGAACGGCTCGAAAAGCTGAAGGCACAATACGCCGACGACAGCGACATCTCGGAGATGCCCAAGTCCTGGCAGGAGGAAGTCCGCAAGCCGGCCCCCAAGCCCGGAGCGTGAAGTCCCCGGAGCCAGCCGACTCCGGGTACACAGCTCGATCCCTTCCTTACGGGGCCTTGTAGCCAGCGGGGATGACGAACACGTCATCGGACACCGGGCCATCGCTCAGGCTGACCAGTTTGGTCGTGAATTTGAGCCCCTGCTGCTCAAACTCCGTCTTCACCGCGATGCCCGGCACATCCGGTTGCTTCGGCGCGCCCGGTGCGGACAACTGGGCCAGGATCTTGAGCTGCTCCCGCAGTTTTTCCTGATTCGGATAGTTCTTTGCCACCCACAGTTTCACCACCATCCCCTGGTTCTCGATCCGATAGATCTCGCACTCGTGGCCATCCACCGTCTCCTTCTCACCGGTTGCGGTCACCTGGGAAACCGCCGCATCCGCCGCCCCGGCTTCCTGCCCCGGCACCTGTGCCGCAAGCGCCTGGAGTTGTTTCGTGTTCATCGTCACCACCATCTTCTGGTCGTGCATCAGCGTCGTCATGTCGCCCGTCGCGGCATTGATGATCACCGACGAGGTGGTGCCATTGTCGGAGCGCGCCTTGTCCCCCTTGATCCACATGGTGGAGCGGGAACTGACGCCGTTCACGATCGTGTCCTGGACCATCGTGATATCGGCCCTCGCCGGGAAGGCGGAAAGCAGGGCGAGCAGGATGGTGGCTGTCGAAGTCAATTTCATGGGTATTTTCAGTGGTTGTGTCAGATACCGACCGCCCCCACTGGCCACAGCCAGTCATTGAGCCGATCGTGGAAAGACGGACGATCGACCGCCCTTGTCATGCGGGAAATGATCATCCCCAGCCAGGCCCGGCATCGCCCGACACAAACCCGTGCCCCCCGGTTTATCCTGTGCTATCCATCCCGTCCGAACTGAATTCCGATCATACCCTGTTGCCTCTCCGATCATACCCTGTTTGATCAGAAACCATCATCCGCCGCCATGCCCGATCCCGTCGTTCTCTCCGAAAAGTTGCTCATGGACACCGGCGGCTGGCGGGAGTTGAAGGCAGCCCGGCTCATCCATGGCGCCGGGAAGGTCGAGGAGGCCCGCTACGCGAACGGCGTGCTCGAAGGACTCGTCCTCGATCAGGGGAAGAGCCGCAAGGTCCGGGTCGACATCAAGACCCGCACCTGGTGGGACAATCACTGCTCCTGCCCGGTCGCCCGCCGCGATGGCGCGGTCTGCTCGCACGCGCTGGCAGTGGCCTTGCAGATCATCGAGCCCGTCTCGGCTCCCGCATCGTCATCTCCGTCCCCGCCCGGAGCCGTCGCTGCCAGGCCGTCTGCTCCCGCAGAACCGAAGCTCAGCCCCGCCTGGCCGGCCTTCACCGATTCGCCGGAGACGCCCGATGCCATCCCGGCCCAGTTGTTCGTCGTCCTCGCTCCGCAGATCGCGACTGCCTGGGAGAAAGGACGGCTCCTCGCCGGCATCGAAATCGCCATCGGCGACGGACCACGAAGCCTCCTCGCGGCGGCTAAGCCCGGAGGCGCCCCATTGTTTCTCGGTCCCCGCGACATCGTATTGTGGCGCGTGCTCCAGGCCATCACGCCGGAGCAGGTGCCGGGCATGATGCAACTCGGTCGCTCCGACTTTCTCCGCCTGCTCGACGCCCTCGGCGGACATCCCCGCGTCACCTTTGGGAAGAAAGACCCCGCCCGGATCGCCCTCTCGGCCTACCGACCACCGCTGGGCATCGCCCGCGGCCGTTTGCGCGTCGACTGGCCCACCGGGATCACCCCGCTGATCGAGCCAGCGGCTGAAACGGCCTGGGCGCTGGATGGTTCGGTCTTTCGCCCCGTCGCGCCGGGCCTGCCGGCGGCTCTGCGGACCATCTTGGACAAAGCGGGCTATGCCCTGGAGCCACTCACCGCACCAGCCGCACTCGCCGCGCTGGAGGAGGCTTTTGCCGTGCCAGCCGACGCCGTCGATCGCCTGCCCCGCCTCGTCGCTCCCCAGGTGGAACTCGATCTTGAGGGCTCCCTCAATCACTTGGAAGCGACCCTCTACTTCCGCTATCCCGACCGGCCCCGGCGCCCGGCCGACTCGCCCGCCGGCGGCTTCTTGCCCGATCCCCACGATCCCGAACGTCTGCTGTTGCCCGATGCCGCAGCCGAGCGGGCTGCGGTGGCGGCTCTCCTGCCCTGGGGGTTCGGCGATCCAGACGCCCGCGGCACGCTCGTGCTGAAGGACAAAGCCGCCATCCTGCGTTTCTTCGCCCACGGCTTTCACCGTCTCGACCCCGCCTGGAAGATCACCACCGGCCAGCGCTTCGATCATGCCTCGCGACAGGTGGAGCCCGTCACCGCCGGCTTCGAATTTACCTCATCGGGTGAGAATTGGTTCGCCATGGAGTTGGAGTTCACCACGCCTGGCGGCACCCGGTTCACCCGCGAGGAGATCCAGCGCCTGTTGCAGAAAGGCCAGCATTCCCAGCAGACCGCCGGTGGCAAGATCGCGGTGATCGATCCCGATCTGCTCGACGAGTTGAACGAAGCCGTCACCGACATCGAAGCCCGCCAGGAGCGACCCGGCACCTTCCGGGTATCCGCCCAGCACGCCGGCTACCTGCGACAGACGGCCGCCGAGACCGGGGTCGCGATCCGAGGCAGCGTGCCGTGGGAAACGCAGCCCACCACGCTCTCCGTGGCCGCTTCCATCGACGGCCTGCTCAGGCCCTATCAGCGCGATGGGGTACTCTGGATGCTGGGCCTCGCGGCCCGGAATCTCGGGGGCATCCTCGCCGATGACATGGGTCTCGGAAAGACCCTGCAGGCTCTGGCCTTCCTCAGTTCGATCGACCGCTCGGGATCGCCCGCTCTCGTCGTGTGTCCCTCGTCACTGGTTCACAACTGGATTGATGAGGCGGCCAAATTCACGCCCCACCTGAAGGCCGTCGCGCTGACCGGTCCCAACCGCCACACGCTCATGGCCGCCTCCGCCGATGCCGACCTCTGGGTCACCAGCTACGCGTTGCTCCGTCTCGATGCCGACACCCTGACGAGGCGGGAATTTTCCGCCGTCATTCTCGACGAAGCCCAGCAGATCAAGAATCCCGATGCCCAGGTAGCGAAAGCCGCCCATGCCCTGCGCGCCCGACACCGGCTCGCCCTCACCGGCACGCCGATCGAAAACTCCGTCCGCGACCTGTGGTCGGTGATGCATTTCGCCCTGCCCGGCTACCTGGGAAGCCGAAAGGACTTCTCCGAGCGCTTCGAGAAGCCGATCGGCACCGGTGATGCCGCCACCCGCCGCCGCCTCGCCCGTCGCCTGCAACCGGTCATCCTGCGCCGCCTCAAATCCGAAGTCGCCCGCGACCTGCCGGAGAAAATCGAGCAGGTCATCCACTGCGATCTCGGCGAGGAGCAACGGGCCGTCTACGACCAGATCCTCCGCGAGAGCCGCGCCACCATCCTCGACGCCGAGGGCAACCGGAAACGCATGCTCGCCCTGACGGCTCTGCTGCGACTGCGCCAGGCCTGCTGCGACCTGCGCCTGCTCGGCCTGCCGGATCTGAAGCCCGAAGAGGCCTCGGTAAAGCTCGATGCCGTCGAGGAACTCATCGCCGATGCCGTCGAGGGCGGCCATCGCGTGCTCGTCTTCAGCCAGTTCGTCGAGATGCTGCGCGTCCTCGTGCCCGTTTTTGCGGAACGCGGCTGGCAGTATGCTTATCTCGACGGGCAGACGAAGAACCGCGGCGAGGTGGTCCGTCGTTTTCAGGAGCGCGCCGACATTCCCGTCTTCCTCATCAGCCTGAAAGCCGGCGGAGTCGGCCTGAACCTGACCGGCGCCGACACCGTGATCCACATCGATCCCTGGTGGAATCCCGCCGTCGAGGCCCAGGCCACCGACCGCGCCCACCGCATCGGCCAGACCCGCGTCGTCACCAGCTACAAGCTCATCGCCCGCGGCACAGTGGAGGAGAAGATTTTGGCGTTGCAGGAGCGGAAAAAGGAGACGATCCGAGCGATGCTCGATCAGGGCGAGGATGGTGGGGATGCGGCGCTGACGGAGGCGGAGATTTTGGAGTTGATTGGGTAGAGGGCAGTAGGATAGGATGCTTCTGACTCGCATGTAAACCGACATTTTTCCCCGTAAGCCCCGCTCCTTCGGCGCCTGCGCGACTAGATTACTCCATTAGCAGGAATATCCCTACTACCTTATGCAAAAGACGGCCCACTTCCGCGTCGATCCGAAACTCGCCCACGTCCTCGGCGAGAACTACACATCGAGCGAGAAGGCGCTCAAGGAACTAATCGACAATGCCTGGGATGCGGAAGCCACAGAGGTGCATGTCACCGTTCCGAACATCCTCACCGACGCCCCCATCATCGTGCAGGACAACGGCAGCGGAATGAAGACCGCCGAGGTCGAAGCCGAATACCTCAACATCGCCAGCCCACGCTTCAGCCGCAAAGGCGACCGCACACCTAACCTCAACCGCACTGTTAAAGGCCGGAAAGGCATCGGCAAATTCGCCGGACTCATCCTCGCAAGCGAGATGGAACTCGTAACCCGAGCCGCTGGAAAGCGCACCAGTGTCCTCATATCTAAGACCGTACTGATGGGTGCTATCGGCGATCTCGAAAAGGTGCCCCTCCCTCTCGATGTCTCTGATTCCGATCCACTGGACGCCAAGGGTACAACCATTTCCCTGCGGAACCTCAATCCCAAGCTCTCCCACATTCAGCCCGACAAGCTCAAGGAACTCCTCGCCCTCGATTACGGCCGCGAGCGATCTTTCGTGATCTTCGTCAATGGCGAGCGCGTCTTCCACCACGACATTCAAGGCGAGAAGTTTCAGACCGAGATCACACTTCCCAACGGCCAGACCGCCAGCGTCTCCTACACCATCGCCGACAAACCCCTGCCAGGCAAAAAATCAGGACTCAACGTCCGTGTCGGCGGCAAGAGCATCGGCAAGCCCCACCTCTTCGGACTCGAAACCGACGACGCCCTCTCCGACCGACTACGCCGCCGCATCGTCGGAGAAATCAACCTCCCTGCAGACTCCCTCGAACTCACCGCCGCTGGAGGCGATGTCATCGAGAGCGACAAAGGCTTCGAGATGCTCATGCAGGCCATGCCCGCCGAGCTAAAGCAGAATCTCGAAGCCACCCACACGAACGAGTTCAACCTCGCTAAAGCACGCCTAAGCAAGCAGACGAAACAGCGGCTGGAAAGCGTGCCCGAGCACCGCCGCACCATCGCCGAGGAGCGAATCACCCGCCTAATGCAGCGGTCCTTTCAGGAAGGCGAAAAACTGGAGCGCATTGAAGCCCTTGTCGCTCTCGTGCTCGATGCTTTGGAGATCGATGAATACTGGACCGTCTGCCAGCACGTCCATGACGCCGAAAAAGTCGACGTCTTCCACTTCGCTACCGCCCTCGAAGAATTCGGACTCTGCGACCTCGCCTTCATGGGCACCCAAGCCAAGCGCCGCTTGGAGTTTCTTGATGGATTAGACCGCCTCGCCGCCGACCCTAAAACAAGTGAGGCTCAAATGCACAAAGCACTTGCTACAAACCTTTGGGTCTTCGGCCCCGAATACAGCCTCATGGCCAGCAACCGCCAACTTCGCACCATCATCGAAGACTACACCGGCCCCGACGCCACCGACCGCCCCGACCTCTTCCTCGCAGGCAACGTCCTCAGGCAACACCTACTCGTCGAGTTCAAGAAACCCACGGTAACTGTCGGACGTGACGCCGAAGCCCAAGCCAAAAAGTATGCAGACACCCTCTCGGGCAAACTTGGAATGTCCCTTGAAATCCTCATCATCGGCGGAGAGGTTGACGCCAAGCTCGTTGACGAATACACCGGCAAGAAAACTAAATTCACCAGCTACCGAGCCGTCATCGCCAGTGCGAAGACTCAGTTGGAATGGCTTATTGCGGAACTCATTACGAAAGACTGAATCCAGATGGCAACCACACCTCTCCGACAACAAAACCTACTCCTTCCGGCCCCGCCTATTTCGAACTTCTCGATAAAGTGAACCTTTCAGCCTGAAGCCTGCTAACAAACCCTTCACCCCCCATTGGCATGACCGCAATCGAACCAACACTCGCGCTTCGTCTTGAAGAAATTGAAAAACGGCTTGGCTCCTATCGAACCCAGTGCTGGCGGTCTGCATGGGTGGTCACAGCAGTATTCTTGATCGTCCTTGCGCTGATTATTGCAGGAGCGCTCTTCTTCATACCTGCCTCAATGATCGCAACAGCACAGTCTCAACTACAGCCGCTGGCAGCCACAGCCCAGACGACTTCGAACGCGACAGTCGGAGGAGAGGGAGATTTTATCAAAGTGGTCATTCCGTTGCTTGCAGTCGCTTTCGGCTTTGCCGTTGGCTTTCTGGGTCTAAAGCGACTTGAACAATTTGAC
Organism: Verrucomicrobiales bacterium; assembly: GCA_016795505.1. GTDB lineage: Bacteria > Verrucomicrobiota > Verrucomicrobiia > Verrucomicrobiales > DEV007 > JAEUHH01. The sequence continues at coordinate 39,355 of JAEUHH010000074.1, forward strand.
TCTGAGATCAATGGGCTGCGTTCATCATTGCAGAATCAACTGCTGGAGGAAAGACGTCTAGCTGCAACAGATCGTGACAGGCTCGTAAAGACAACCGAAGATCGTTTTGCCGATGCACGAAGGAGTCAGTCGGAGGCGCTGGAACGAATCGAGAAACGTCAATCTGAGCTGAAGTTGGAAATGGAAAGAGCAGCGGCACAGTCTCTGAATGAAATTAAGGAAGAACGTAGCAGTGCAAAGATTGACCGGAACTCCATCCGTCAAGAAATGCTCGATGAGCTTACTAGAAAAGCGGAGGAGGTTGCCTCCAGCGCCCGGTCATCTGTTGGTCAACTTGTCGGTAATGAGCTCGAACCGTTGCTCAGTGAGGCGTCCAAAGATGTGGAAAAAAAGACAGAGGCTGCAAACTTGCTGCTGCAGGAGATAAATCTGAAACTGCAACAGTTTGGCTGGTTGAAGCAGCACGTTGGGAGTCTTGATTCATTCGTGGCTATCACCTCAGCAGGCGTTGCTCACAAAAAAGCATTGGAGCTATTTCAGGCCAAACAGATTGATGCTGCCGTCAAACTTGCCAAGTTAGTTATCGAGAGCAAATGCGGCGGATCGGAAGCAGACTTTCATAATCTCGGTTTGGAGTTTGCAAGGAATGACTATCACGATCACGCGACGGAGATTGTTAAGGTCGGACTGTTATTCTTCCCTTCCAACATCGATCTCATCGCCGATGGCATTAAATACGCCACCTGCAGTGGACAAATGAATATTGCCGAAGAGCTAGCTCAAGAGCTGCTTTCAATCGATAGCGTAAAATGGAATTGGCGATCCTATGTTTTTCTCGCTGATTATTATAAAGCGCGGGGGGATGATGAGAAATCCCTAGAGGTTTATGAGCAATTTCGTTCCAGTTCGCTATCAACTTCTGATGAGCGAGGCTACTCCGAATCAGTTGAGTTTTTTGAGAGGCTCGGTGACCTTGCCAAAGCTGAGCAATTTGCGTTGGAGGGATTGCAAAAGTGTGTTCAGGCCCCCCAATGCGCATTCCATCTGGCTAAACTGAAATTGGAACAAGGAAAGTGCACAGATGCCGTGCGCTTTGCATCCATTGCATTGAGCCAGAACATTGCTGATCAACCAACAGTCAACATGTCGTCAATCATCTGGTATCGTGGAGCTGCGCGAGTTAAGTATTGCCTTCAATTGGCTTCTATGGAAGTCATTGATGTTCCCAGACTGGAACGAGAAGCTATTTTGGCAGCCAAAGACCTTAGCCTCAGTGTAGCAATGCCTCGAATAGTCAGGCAACATGAACAAGAAGCCGCAGTTCAGATGCAATTACTCCGCCAAGCATTGGCACAGGTCGGCTCAGATCAAGTTGGCAACCCTATATTTCAAGATCTGAAGGATAAGCAAGCTGCCTTGATGACAGCGATAGCTCAAATGATGAAAGCGCGCGAGCAGGCGTCGGAGGAATAGCCGCACCCATTTTCGGGCAATGATTATTCTCAGCGACACCACCAAAGTCGAGTCTGACGAGATCTCGGCGATGGGCGGTGACGGAGATGGGTTCGGCGGGGTAGCTGAGGGTGGCGACGATGCGCTCTTCCTCGGGGGTGAAGCGGGCGAGGAGGTCGCCGAAGATGAACTCGAGGGGATTGTTGCCCTGCGGGCAACTGCGGAGGTGGGCGAGGGCGTCGGCGATGGTGGTGCAGTAGCCGCTGCCGACCTGCCAGGCGGTCCAGGTGAGGAGCAGGGTGTTGCCGCCGGTCTCAGAGATGAGACGGAGGCGGTCGGGCTCGGGGGCGGCGTCGAGGGCGGGGTTTTGTCGTGGGCGATGCCGGCGAGGGTCTGGAGGGCGGCGGTTTGGTCGAACTGCTGGAGTTTGAGCCGTCTGCCGGTGGCGATGACGAGGGGGCGGCTGGTGAGGAGGGCTTTGCAGGTGCGCGGGAGGTGGCCGAGGAAGGCGAAGAGGCTGCGCTGGTCGGCGTCGTTGGCGATCTGATTGGCGGACAGGACAACGATCTCGTCGCAGAAGACGGGGAAGGCAGAGGAATGGGTGGCAGGGGCATGGCTGAATCCCTTTCCGGCATTCCATTGCCAACCATTCCCTTGCCTTCTTTCGCTAATCACTCATTTTAAGATGCTTATGAGCCTTGTGCGTAGAGTTCAAAACCAAACGACACCGTCCTTTTGCTGAATTGGCAGCCCCTTGAGTCTGGTATTCGGACCTTCAGGGGTGGCGATACCCACCTCCAGGCTCTAGCATCGCACCCTCGGAGGTGCCGATACCCTGCCCCAAGGCTCTGGCAACAGACCCCCAGGGGTGGCGATATCCGCCTCCAGGCTCTGGTATCGGACCCTCGGGGGTGGAGATACCCTGCTCCAAGGCTCTGGCATCGGTGCCTCAGGGGTGGTGATATCCGCCTCCAGGCTCTGGTATCGAGGCCTTGAGGGTGACGATACCCGACTCTGGGCTCTGGCACTGTGGCGTGACCAGCCGTGAGGGGGCGATTGCATTTTGAAAGGCCTTTTGACAGGATAGTCGCCATGGACTCCGTCTCCGATTCCGCCGCCCTGCCCCAACCCGTCCCGGCCGAGGACCTCCCGGTGATGGTGGCCTCTACTCCACCCACGCCGTCTCCCACGACGACAACGACGCCCGTTTCACCTTCGACGGCGCCCCTGGATTCTTCATCTTCACCTCTCCCGCCTGCGTCTTCGTCGACAGGGCCCGGTCCGACTCCGCCGAAGCCTCTGGCGGCACCGGAGGTGCTGGTGCGGGTGATCGGCGAACCGATGCGGTGGAAGATCCTGCGCGAACTGGCGGATGGCAGTCGCCCCGCGGTGATGGATCTGGCGAAGCGCCTCGGCTGTCATCCGGACCAGATGGGCCGCCATCTGCGGCGCCTGAGCCGGGCGGGACTGATTCGGCGGATCAAGGTGGAGGACGGCGACGGGCGCAGCCGCTATTACCAAATCCATCCGGCCTATCGCCGGACGCTGCCGGATGGCCGGCGGGAACTCGATTACGGGGTCGTCGCGTTGCGATTTGAACCGAAATGAGCGGGAAACGGCCGGGATGATCCAAACGGGTTTCCCACGTTCATACCTGCCCCCTGCCAATCGAAACAGGCCCCAGCCGCTCAGCCCCCCTCACCTCCCGGGCCCCACGACCGACACGTCCACCGGCTCGATCCCCAGCGCGGCGGCGGGCGAGTCTGGGGGGAAGGTGAAATCGTTGCCCTTGGGATCACGCAGCCGGGGATCGGCGAAGCGGCTCTCCCGCTCGATGCCGCGGGCGCGCTGGGTGGCGAAGAAGGCATCGGCCCAGGCGGGATTGCCGGGATTCCAGTAAAGATTGCGGTCCGCCTCACAGGTGGACAACATGGTGGGCTCCATGAGGCGCCCCTGCTTGTTCCACGGACGGTCATACTCGAACAGGATGGGATAGCGCGGCTCCATGCTGACCAGCACATTGTGCCTCACCACCGATCCGGTCACGGGCTCGCCGGAGAGGACGAAGAAGCCCCGCTGGTGCGTGGTGCGGTCGCCCGCCGCGGTGCGGGACCGGAGGGCAAAGATCACGTTGTTCGTCACGTCACAACGCCCTTTCCAGAGGATGCCCTCGCCATTGACGCGGGCGATGACATTATGGCTGATGGACACCTCGTGCTGGTCGTCATCGCAGCGGATGGCGGCATTCATGTTCGCCCCGGCGATGTCGTGGATGAAATTGCGATGCACCCGGTTGCCGGCGCCGGTGCCGGAGACATAGATCGCATTGCCGTCGGCCAGCGTCTCCATGACGTGGTGAATGTCGTTCCACGCGACTTCGTTATGACGCCCGTGCATCAGCTCCTCCCGGTCGTGCCAGGTGCGACCGCGGGTCTCGAGATGGTAGCTGACCTCCTCCCAGCGCGCCGTGAGGCTGCTTTCCTTGTCGCCGCTCACGCTGAGCTGGGTGCGGCCGCTGACGACGATGCCGCTGTAGGGGGTGTGATGAATGCGGTTGTGGATGATCCGGTTGTGTCCGCTCTGCCACGCGAAGATGCCCGGCGAATGCCACCAGACACGACCGATCCGGCGAATGAGATTGTGGGAGATCTCGTTGCCGCGGTTCACATCCTTGTAGCCCATCCCGTAGCCTGCGAGCAACACACCGACCCCGCCCAGGTCGGCGAACTCGCTGCGCGTCACGACGTTGTCCCTCGCATGCAAATCGAGCCGCACCCCGGCGGCGCCCGATTGCAAAAAGCGGCACTGCTCAATCCGGCACCCTTCAGCAAAGCGCAGTCGCACCATCGCGGTGGGCCGGTCGTACATCTCCCAGTCGTGCTGGAGTCCCCACCCGGTCTTGTCGGCCTCCCATCCGTAGGCATTGGCTTCGGTGAAAATGAGATGGCGCAGTGAGACGCCCTTCACCGGCCGGTCCTCGAGGTCGGATGGATCGGCCTCGCCCTCGATGCGCAGCAATTCCGTCAGACGCGGCACAGCCACACGGGCGCCCGGCTCGCCGCCATCGGGCATCCAGACAAAGATCGAGCCGAAAGCCGGATCGTATCGCCACTCGCCCGGTTCATCGAGCGCGGCGGCCGTATTCTCGATCCACAGGCTGCCGTCGGGAAAGTGACCGAAAGCCGGCGGCGTCATCGGATACAGACCGGGCACCGCTGACCAGACGAGGCCGTGTTCGCGGTCCAGCCGGCTGACGGGCAGCAAATACTGCGTCCAGGGAAAGCGCGGGATCACCCGCAGCTCCGCTCCGACGGGATCGCCGATCAGGGACACGGCCTCCCCCGGCAGGTAAACGTGCCGTCCGTCGATGGCGCGGCGAAAGGCGTAGGGCATCGACTCCGGCGGCGTGGCCCGGGGAACAAAGCCACGACTGCGGGCCCGGACGAGCATTTTTCCGTCGGCAAAGAGCGCCCGGGGCACCGGCCAGCCGGCCGGCAGGCGCGCCTGCCAGATGGGGCGGCTCTCGCCCGCGGGGCGCGACCAGGCATCCCGATCCAACAGGGTTGCTCCGCTGATCCAACAGGGTTGCATCGGATCGGCCGACTCGATGACGAGCCCGCCATCCGCCCGGCTGATCACGATGGTCTGGCTGAGCCGGATCGTGCCGGGCGGCAGCAACACGCGATCCGGTCCGGGCGAGGAACGGGCGCTGGCGAGGGCGGCCAGCAGCGACGGCTCATCCGCGGCAGCGACGGCGATGTCGGCGGCGCGGACCGTGGCCACCCAGCCGCCGAGCATGAAGCCCAGCAGGACGGGCAGACCGGCGGCCGGCGCGCGGCGCTTCATTTGCCAATGCAGTAAACGGTGCGCTGCGACCGGGAAAACCACTGCCCCTGGATGGGGGCGAGGCTGGCGCGGAAGATTTCGTCATCCGCCGAGCCGAGGCTGTTGCGGGCGACGACCTCCAGGGTCTTGCCGGGCTTCACGACGATGACCTCGCCGTTCTCCATCTGGAAATAGACCAGTCCCCCGGCCACCACCGGCGCGGCGGACGCGGGGGCATCCAGTCGCTCGGTAAAATGAATGGCGCCGGTCCCGGCATCGTAGGTGGTCAGGATGCCCGACATGCTGGACACCAGCAGATAGTCTCCCACCACGGCCGGCGAGGGCAGGTCGCGGCCGCCCTGCCGGCGGGCTTCCCAGACGCGGTGAGTCGCGCTCACGTCGCCGCTGCCGCCGGGCTTGACGACGTAGGTGTTGCCCGGCTTGCCGCAGACGACGTAGAGATTCCCCTGCGCCAGCACCGGCACCGGCTCGCCGCGGCCCGTGGGCGCCTTGCAGAACCAGAGATCCTTGCCGGTGGCGGGATCGTAGGCATTGACCCCGAATTCGCCATTCAGCACCAGTTCCCGGCGTCCGGCGGCCTCGATCAGGATGGGGGTGGACCAGCCGCCTTTGGGTGAATCGGTGCGGGCGGTTGTCCAGACCGGCTCGCCCGTCTTTTTGTTCAGGGCGATGAGGTTGGACGGCCCCTCGGCATCACAATTCTGGTAAACCAGATCACCGTCGATGATGGGCGAGGCACCAACGCCCCAGTCACCGGGGAAGGAGCCAACCTCGCGGGACCAGAGTGCCTTCCCATCCATATCGAAGCAGTGAATGCCAGCCGGCCCAAAGAAGGCGACGACCCGCTCACCATCCGTGGCGCAGGTGGCCGTGGCCCAACTGTTCATCTTGTGGGCGGCCTCGGGCGTGGCGCAGGCGACCGATTTTTCCCAGAGGATCGCGCCGGTCTTGCGGTCGAGGCAGTGCACCCAGCGGGTCTTGCCGCCGTCGGTGGCGCTGGTGACGAACAGTTTGTCGCCCCAGTTCACCACGGACGACTGTCCCTCGCCCTTCAGCTCGGTCTTCCACGCGATGGCGCCGGCGTCCCACTTCTGCGGCAGGGCGGTCTCCGTGGAGTTGCCCATGCCGTCGGGTCCGCGGAAACGGGGCCAGTTTTCCTCGGCAACAAGTCCGGCGGAGGTGGCGCCGGCGAGGGCGAGGATGACGGTGATGAGTCGGTGCGGACGGTGGGACATGGCGGGGCGTTATTTGAGGATTGTATCGTTCAGGTATCAGAGATCGCGCAGGCGCACTTTCAGCGCCTTGAGTTCCTCGGCCTGCTTCTTGCCGGCCTCACTGAGGGGATTGCCTTTCAGGTAGACCTGGACGTAGGGGGCGAAGCGCTTTTCGCCGGCCAAGTCGGCCTTCATCAGTTCCACCAACGGCGCCAGGTCGGCGATCTGGTTGCCCTCGAGAAAGAGGAAACTCTGCGGCTTGAGCCCCTTGATCGGGGTGAGATCGGTGATGCGGTTGCCGCTCAGGCCGACGCTCCAGACCTGCCCGTTGCGGCCGGCGCCACCGAGGCCGTCGATCTTGGTGATCTGGTTGTTTTTCAGGTAGATCGATCCCAGCTTGGGCAGTTTCAGGATGGGCGAGAGGTCGCTGACCTGATTGCCATCGGCGTAGAGCGAGGCGAGCCGCTCGAGTTTGCGAAGCGGCTCGAGGGATTTCACCTGGTTGTTCTCGATGCCGATGTATTGCAGGGCAATGGTGTCGGCGATCGGCGCGAGATCCTGGATCTGGTTGTTGTTCAGGATGATCTGCTGCAGGCGGCTGAGCCCTTTCAGCGGGGCGATGTTGGTGATGGCGTTGTCAGACAGATCGAGGGACATCAGCGCCTGGCAATGCTCCAGCCCGGTGAGATCCTTGATGCCGAGGCCCTTGCCCTGGACGGTGGAAATCGTCTTCACATCATCCGCCGTGATCGGCTCCTGGTTGTCGCGCTTCGCAAAGACCTGCTGGCGCACGGCTTTCTCCAGATTCTTGTCGGGGAAAATCGACTTCGGGGCCGGCGGAGGCGGGGTGGCGGGCTTGGCGGGCTCGGCCTTTTTCTCTTGGGCGCCGGTCCACGCGGTCAGGGACACGACCGCGATGAGGGCGAACGCACGACGGCCAAACGCGGAGTTCGGGAGGAGTGAGGTCGCATTCATGTCAGAGATGAGTGGGGATGGTTGGGTGTTTGGTTGATGGAATGGGCAAGAACGTCTCCGCCGGCCCGAGCCGGGGAGCGGCCGGGACTCTAGCCCAACGCCGGGACAGTCTCAAGGCACGCGCACGCGCGCCGGGACCGCCGATTTCCGCTGGCGAAACCCGCCCCTCCCTCTACCATGGAGCCAAAGGAACGCTCCATCCCTCTATCGATCATGTCATCTCGTCCCTCCCCCACCCCGGCCGAACGCGGCTACTCCATGCCCGCGGAATGGGAGCCGCATGCCGCCACCTGGCTGAGCTGGCCCAATGCCCGCGGCGCCACCTTTCCCGGGGATCTGCTGCCGCCCATCCTACCGGCGTTTCACCGGCTCGTCGCGGCTCTGGTCGAGGGCGGCGAGACCGTCATCGTGAATCTCTCCGACCCGGACGAGCGCGCCGGCATCGAGTCGGCCCTGACCGCGGATGTGTTGAAGCAGGTCCGGTTTTTGGAAAATCCGACCAACGAACCCTGGTGTCGCGACCACGGCCCGACTGTCTTGCGGCGGAAAACCGACGGCGACCGGCTCGCGGTGCATTGGCGTTACAATTCCTGGGGCGGCAAATACCCCCCTTGGGATCTCGACGCCGCCGCGGGCGCCCGCATGGCCCGGGACGCCGGTCTGGAGATCTACGACCGCACCGACCTGACCATTGAGGGTGGGTCCCTCGAATCCAACGGCGAGGGCGTCCTGATGGTCAGCGAATCCTCCGTGGTGACCGATTCCCGCAATCCCGGCCGCTCCCGTGAAGACCTGACCGCCGAGTTGTGCGCCAGCACCGGCAGCCACGAGGTGCTGTGGGTGAATGCCGACGTGCCCGGCGACGACACCGACGGCCATGTCGATTGTTATGCGCGCTTCGCGCCCGGCGACCGGCTGGTGATCCTCGATCCCACCCCCGCCCAGGAAGCCGACTATCCAAGCCTCGCGGCGAACGCCCGGCACCTGCGCCGTGTCGCTGCCGAGCGCGAGTGGGAAGTCATCGGACTGCCCATTCCGGCGCCCATCCACATTGGCGGCGCCGTGATGCCATCGACCTATGCGAACTACTACATCGCCAATACGGCGGTGCTGACCCCGGCCTTCGGCGATCCAGCTGACACCGTGGCTGCCGAGCTGATCGCGGCGGCTTATCCCGGACGAAAGGTCATCACCATGCCGGCACGCGAGTTGATCTGGGGTCAGGGCGGTTTCCACTGCCTGACGCAACAACTGCCGGCCTGACGGCTCCGCACACGCAAAAGATGGCCCGTCTGAACGAGTAATGGTCCGCAAAAGGTACCTCGGCGGAGAAAAAGGCCCACTTTCGCCCTCAAGCTGACGCTGTCCCGGAATTCCGCATCAGGCGGACCCGCTCGAATGATCGGCGTCACCCTGTCTTTTTCTTCCGTGCTTCCCTCCTTGATTCCCCCGCGGCTTTGCCACACCTTGCGCTTCGCTCCGCCGCATGACCACCGCCACCACCAATCGCATCGACTCCACCTTCTCCGCCCTGAGATCACAGGGTAAAGCCGCATTCGTGGCCTATGTCTGCGCCGGAGACCCGGACATGGCCCGGTCTCTGGAGATCCTCCGCGCACTGGAGCAAGCCGGCGTCGACATCATCGAACTGGGCGTGCCTTTCTCCGATCCCATGGCCGATGGCATCGTGAACCAGATGGCCGCCCACCGCGCCCTGGAGGCGGGCGCCTCCCTGCCCGGCGTACTGGGACTGGTGCGGAATTTCCGGCGCGAATCGGAGCTGCCCATCGTCCTGTTCACCTACCTGAACCCCGTCTATGCCTACGGCTTCGAGGCTTTCCACCACGAGGCCGCCGCCGCCGGCGCCGATGGCGTGCTGCTGCTGGACCTGCCGCCCGATGAGTCGGCCCGCAATGCCGAACTCCACGAGCTGCCCGATCTGCGCCACATCCGCCTGATCGCGCCGACCACCCCGGCCGACCGCGTGCCGATGCTCGCGCGGGCCAGCGAAGGCTTCATCTACTACGTCTCCCGCGAAGGCGTCACCGGCGCCCAGACTGATCTGGCCGAGGGCATCGCGGACAATGTCGCCGCCATCAAGCGCCACACTGATGTGCCGGTCGCAGTCGGCTTCGGCATCTCCACCCCCGCCCAGGCGGCCGAGGTCGCCCGCGCCGCGGACGGCGTCGTCGTTGGCAGTGCCATCGTCCGCCGGGTTCAGGAACACGCGTCCGATCCCGATGTGGCACGAGTCGTAGGCGACTTTGTAAAACCGCTGGTGGACGCGGTGAAGTCCGTCTAATTTTTCCCACCGCGGTTCCCCCCCGACTCGGAGGCGGGCCGCACCACGCACCTCTCCCACCCTGACTTCCACCCCATTCGGCCTTTCCCATCCCCCCATGACTTTGAAATTCTGGAAAATGAACGGCGCCGGCAATGACTTCGTCGTGCTGGACAATCGCGACAAGAGCCTCGACCTGACCCGCGAGCAGATCGCCCATCTCTGCGACCGCCAGCGCGGCGTGGGAGCGGATGGCCTGCTGGCCGTCGAGCCCGCAGAAGGCGGCGCCGATTTCCGGATGCGCTACTACAACGCCGACGGCGGAGAGGCCGAGATGTGCGGCAACGGCGCGCGTTGCTTTGCCCAGTTCGCCCGTTCGCTCGACCCCGCGAAGGCCTCGGCGGAGAAAATCTCCTTCGAGACCATCGCCGGCGTCATCAAGGCTGAGTTCGAAGGGCAGAACATCCGCATCGAGCTCAGTGAGCCCTTCGATCTGGAACTCGACACCGACCTCGCCGTCGATGGCGAGTTGCTGGCGATCAATTCCATCAACACCGGCGTGCCGCACGCCGTCGTCTTTGTCGAAGACCTCGAGACCATCGACGTGCGCCGCCTCGGCTCGGCCATCCGCCATCACAACCATTTCAAACCCGCCGGCACCAATGCGAACTTCGCCCAGGTGCTCGGCCCCGACCACATCGCCATCCGCACCTACGAGCGCGGCGTCGAGGATGAGACCCTGGCCTGCGGCACCGGCATGGTGGCCTGCGCCATCGTCCATTTCGAGCTGAACGAAGGCGACCGCCCCATCCGAGTGCAGGTCCGTGGCGGCGACACGCTGGAGGTGAATTTCCGCAAGACCCGCGACGGGGACTTCAAGGACGTGACCCTGCTCGGACCGGCCGAACTGACCTTCTCCGGCACCATCGACATCTGATCGCTCCGGCAACTTCGGCTTTTCTTTTCCACTCCGCTCGTCTCTACTACCCGACAGCAGCCTGACCTCACCCCACCGACCATGTTCCAAGGCGTCCACACCGCTATCGTCACGCCCTTCGCCGGCCACGGCATCGACGCCCACGCCTTTTGCACGCTGATCGACCGCCAGTTCGAGAATGGCATCTCCGGCATCGTCCCGGTCGGCACCACCGGCGAGTCACCCACCCTGAGCCATGAGGAACATGTCCGCGTCATCGAACTCGCCGCCCAGCATGCCGCCAAACGGGGCCTCGTCATCGCCGGCACCGGATCGAACTCGACGGACGAGGCCATCACCCTCACCCAGGCCGCCCAGAAAGCCGGCGCGGATGCCGTGCTCCTCGTCGCGCCCTACTACAACAAGCCTTCGCAGGAGGGGCTCTACCAGCATTTCAAGCTCATCGCCGAAGCCAGCGAGCTACCCATCATGCTCTACTCGATCCCCGGCCGCTGCGGCATCGCGATCGAAGTCGAGACTGTCGTCCGCCTCGCCGAGATCTGCCCGACCATCCGGGCGATCAAGGAAGCCGGCGGCAGCGCCGAGCGCGTCAGCCAGCTCCGCGCCGCCCTGCCCGACAGCTTTGAGATCCTCTCCGGCGACGACTCGCTGACCCTGCCCTTCATGTCGCTCGGCGCCTGTGGCGTGGTCAGCGTGGCCTCAAATCTGGTCCCCCGTGTCATGGTCGACCTCGTCGCCGCCGCCAACGAGGGCCGATTCGGCGACGCGCTGGCCATCCACCGCCGCTACTACCCGCTTTTCTCCGCTTTCCTCAAGCTGGACACCAACCCGGTGCCGATCAAGGCCGCCCTCGGACTGAAGGGCCTCTGCTCTCCCGACCTGCGCCTGCCCATGGTGCAAATGCCCGAGTCGAAACTGGCCGAACTGCGGGGCATCCTCGACACCCTCGGCATCTGAGGCACCCTCACGACCGCGTGAGGAACTCGTCGAGATTCAGCAGCACCCGCACCGTGGCCGTCCACGCGGCGGCTTCCCCGGCGGACAGGCCCGCGGGTAACCGGACTCCGGCAAAACGCTCCGCCGCCGCGGTGTCCTTTCGATAGTAGGCCCGTGACGTTTCCAGCAGACTCGTCAGGCGGTCCAGTTCCACCGGCCGGGGTTCCCGCGAGACGCACAGCCGGAAGGCGAGAGCCAGGCGCGCGGTGTCGTTTTCGATGGAACCCTGTTGGATCTCCGACCAGACCCTGTTTGTCAGCGCCTGGGCGGCTTCCGTGAAGCTCTCGTTGTTCAGCGTGACCAGTGCGGCAAGCGGCGTGTTCGACCGGCTGCGCTGCACGGTGGTCACGTTCGAGTCGGGACAGTCGAAGGTCATCAGGTTGGGATGCGGCGCGGTGCGTTTGAAGAAAGTGTACATGCCGCGCCGGTAGCGGTCCTCGCCGGGGCTCACCGTCCACTTGAAGGCCGAGTTGTAGTTCACGTCGGCCACGCCCGGCGGAATGGGGGGAAACACGCTCGGCCCGCCCACTTTGGCGCTGAGCAGTCCCGAAGCCGCCAGGGAAATGTCGCGGACGATCTCGCCCTCGACCCGGAAGCGATTTTGACGTGCCAGCAGGTGATTTTTCGGATCGATGTCGACCAGTTCTGACCGATGGGCCGAACTCTGGCGGTAGGTGTTGGACATCACGATGGTTTTGATCAGCCGCTTCCGCGACCAGCCGTTGGCGACGAATTCCGCCGCGATCCAGTCGAGCAGCGCCGGATGGGTCGGGCGCTCGCCGCGCACGCCGAAGTCGTTGAGGGTCGTGACGATGCCTTCGCCGAACAGATTGGCCCAGATCTCATTGGCCACCACGCGGGGCGTCAGCGGATTCTCGCCGCCGACCAGCCAGCGGGCCAGATCGAGCCGGTCGCCGCGCTCGCCGCGATGCTTCACCGGCGGCAGGACCGCCAGGGTGCCGGCCTGCACCGCATCCGTCGGCTGCTTGAACTCGCCGCGTCTCAACACGTGCGTTTGTCGCCAGTCTCCGGACCGCTCGCCGATGACGCGCACATCCATCTCCGGCCTCGCCGGCAAAGCCGCCTCCAGCGCGTTCAGTTCGGCCAGCAGCGGCCAGGTCCGGGCATCGAGCCGCTCGAAATGCGACAGCAGCGTGGCCTGCTCCTCGGCGCTGCGCTGATCGGCCGGCTTCTTGAGCGCGAACCGCACCGGTGCGGGCACCGTGAGGGGCGTGGGCGATGTCAGGCCGCTGAGCCGGAAGCGCCCGATGGTGTGCTGCTCGCCGTGATTTTGCACCAGCTTCACCGTGTAGGCCGCCGCCTGCTCCACCACGACGGGTTCGGCAAAGGCAAAGACGGCCTCGTGGGACTGCCCCGTCTTGCCGCCCACCGCCCAGCCGGTGCCGCCGTCCTTCTTCGCCTTCGCGTTCCCATCGATGGCGCCGGCCACATCCCACTCGGGCTGGGAATAATCCGCCCGCGCGCCGGCGAGGATGATGGGATTCCGCGGATAGCCGGCGATGTGAATTTCCACCTCGCTCAGAACAAAATTTCCGTGCGCGGTGCGCCCCGGCCCCTTGCCTCCGAGCGAATCGTCGGGCAGCACCTCCACCCGCAGACCATGCAGGGTGCCGGCGGGCAGCTTGCCCGTCACCGTGTAGGTCGCCTCGGCGGGATTCTGCCCGCCCACCACGATGGACCCGTCCTTCTCGCGGGCAAAAGCCACGCCCTTGACGGAGGCGGCGAAGCCCTCGACCGCGATCGGCGCGTAGGTCGGCGTCTGGACCGCCTCGCCCGCCGCGATCCAGCCGCTGGCGCGGGCTTCCCACTCCAGCAGGCGGTCGGCCAGCTCGCGGCGCGCGGCATCGCTTTTCCCGCGCAAGGCGGCGAGCTTGCCGCGGTGAATCTCCATGTCGGCTTCCCATTTCTTCCAAGCCGTCTCGGAGACCGGGACCTTGGAGTTCACCTCGTCGCCATTGTTGAAATAGGCGAAGAGCTGGTAGTACTCGGCATGGGTGACCTCGTCATATTTGTGCGTGTGGCAACGGGCACAGCCCAGAGTGAGCCCCATCCACACCGCGCCCATCGTCTCGACGCGGTCCATCACGGCGGCCACGCGCCACTGCTCCTTGTCGGTGCCGCCCTCGGTGTTGGTCAGGGTCTGGCGGTTGAACGCCGTCGCCAGCCGCTGTTCCGGGGTCGCCTTTTCCAACAGGTCTCCGGCGAACTGCTCGATGGTGAACTGGTCGAAGGGCAGGTCGCGGTTGATCGCATCGATCACCCAGTCGCGGTAGCGCCAGGCATCCGGTCGATTGTTGTCCTTCTCATAGCCGTCGCTGTCGGCGTAGCGCGCCTTGTCGAGCCAGTGACGCCCCCAGCGCTCGCCGAAGTGGACGCTGGCCAGCAGGTCGTCGGCCAGCTTTGACAACCCGGCCTCGCGATCGGCTGCCAGCAGCCCCCGGTAACGATCGACCTCGGCCGGCGTCGGCGGCAGGCCGATGAGATCGTAGTAAAGCCGGCGGATCAGAGCGACCTCGTCCGCCTCGGGCGACGGCGCGATCTTCCGCGCCTCCAGTCCCGCGAGGACGAAGGCGTCGATCGGCGATTTGACCCAAGCCGCACTTGCCACCGCCGGAGGCTCGGGCTGACTCAGCGGCGTGTAGGCCCAGTGTTTCGGCCAGCGGGCCCCCTCGGCGATCCACTGGCGCAGCTTGGCCTTTTCCGCATCGGTCAGCGGCTCGCCCTTGTCCGGTGGCGGCATGACCTCGTCCGGATCGGTTGCCTGCACGCGCCCCATCACGGCGGAAAGCTCCGGGCGCCCCGGAACGATCCCGCGATGCCCCGATTCGAGTTCGCGGGTGGCGAAATCCAGTCCGGTCAGCCGCAGCCCGCCCTTCGAGTCATCCGGTCCGTGGCACAGCAGGCACTTTTCCGCCAGGATCGGCCGGATCTCCCGCTCAAAATCGATCTCGGCGGACACACCAAGGCACGCGACGGCCCAAATCGAGGCAATCGCGACAGACGGGAGACAGGCGGCAGGAGACTTCGTCATCGCTCCGGACAGTGTGCCCGGAGGGCTCCGGTGCGTCAAGCGGCGCGGGTGCGGGTGCGGCTTCGCACGGATCGGTCGACGGCGGAAACCACTGGACGCTGGCCATCGGACTTCCTACCATCGTCTGCGTGAAGCCCCACCCGCTGCTCATCGCCCTGATCCTACCCGTCGCCGCCGCTGCGGCCGAAAAGCCGAACATCCTCCTCATCGTATCCGACGATCAGGGCTACCACGACCTCGGCGCGGTGAATGACGAGATCCTGACGCCCCACCTCGACCGGCTCGCCCGCGAAGGCACCCGGCTGACCAGCTTCTATGTCGCCTGGCCGGCCTGCACGCCCTCCCGCGGGGCCTTCCTCACGGGACGCTACCCGCAACGCAACGGGATCTACGACATGATCCGCAACGAGGCTCCGGATTACGGCCACCGCTACGATGCGGAGGAGTATGCCGTCTCCTTTGAGCGCATCGGCGGCATGGACGAGCGGGAGATCCTCCTGCCGGCGATGTTGAAAACCGCGGGCTATCCCAGCGCCATCTTTGGCAAGTGGGATCTGGGCATGCAGCGGCGCTACCTGCCCACCGCGCGCGGCTTTGACGAATTCTACGGTCTGGTCAACACCGGCATCGACTACTACACCCACGAGCGCTACGGCGTGCCCAGCATGTTCCGCAACACCGAACCGACCGAGGCGGACAAGGGCACCTATGCCACCCATCTCTTCGAGCGCGAGGCGCTCCGTTTCATCGAAAAGCACGGCGGCCGCCAGCCGTTCTTCCTCTACGTGCCCTTCAATGCTCCCCATGGCTCCTCGTCGCTCGATCCCCGCATCCGCGGCACCGTCCAGGCCCCGCCCGAGTTCGAGAAGCTCTACCCGCCGGTCGAACAGGACTACCAGCCCGGGAGAAAATATGGCGAAGCCGCCGAGGTGCCCACCGCCGCCAAGCGCTACCGGGACTACCGCGCCGCGGTGAGCTGCATGGACGCCTCCATCGGCAGGATGCTCGACCTGCTCGATGCCAAGGGCATCGCGGACAACACCATCGTCATTTTTTTCAGCGACAACGGAGGCAGCGGCGGAGCGAAAAACGGCCCCCTGCGCGGAAAGAAGGGCGACACCTGGGAGGGCGGCATCCGGGTGCTCAGCCTCGTCCGCTGGACCGCCGGGGGCGTGCCCGCCGGTGCGGTGAACGACGCCTTCCTCACCAGCCTGGAGATTTTCCCCAGCCTCGCCGCCGCCACCGGCGCCACACTTCCCGCGGGCGTCGTGCTGGACGGCTACGACTGGTGGCCCACCCTGCGAGGCCAGACACCCAGCCCGCGCACCGAGATGTTCTGGAAACGCCAGGGACGCCGGGCCGCGCGGATGGATCAGTGGAAATGGGTCGACATGGACGGCCGCACGGGCGGTCTGTTCGATCTTTCCAAAGACATCGGGGAGACCAGGGACCTGTCCGCCGAACAGCCGGAGATCCTCGCCCGCATCCGGGCCCGCTACGACGCCTGGTATCGTGAGACCATGATCGAAGCCGAGCCGCGCGGCCCGTTCAAGGACTACTGAACTTCAATACCACTGCGCCCGCACCTGCCTCACCCATTCATCGGGGAAAAGCGCCGACGACATGCCCGTCTCCGTCTGCGCGATCGGCTCGTCGCTGAAAGACGGCAGGTCCTTCATCGCCACCGCGACGGTGGCCGCGAAGTCTTTCTCGATGTTGTGCACCCGCAGCGCACCATCCGGCTCGCGGATCAGATCCTCCCGCGTCCGGCGGGTGATCTCCGCGATAAAGGCCCGCTGCTTCGCCAGCGCCGCGGCAATTCCGTCGGGATGACGCTCGATCATCTCCTCGATCTGCCAGTTGGCCCTGACCAGATGCCGGTAGGCCCCCTCGAAGTCCAGCGCATACCGCCGCTGTGCACCGACATGCGCCGTCTCGATCAGGTCCTCATAGTGCAGCGCCAAATCGTGATCACCCGATGCCATCGACTCCTGGGCCTGGGCGATCCGCTCCTTCAGGTCGGCGATCCGGTAGTCCACCAGTCGGCGCTGAAAGCCCGGATGGCGCTCCACCAGACTCTGGAACTGCGAGTAGGCCGCCGTGTAGTTGGCCAAAGCCAGCGGCCAGAGCGTCTGCCCTGCCATTTCCTCGCCCGTCTGGACCAGCATGTAGGCGTGCAGCCACCGCGATTCGGCATCCTCCGAGCCGCACACCGGCTTCGCAGAGAAAAGAACCGCCCAGCAGACCAATGAAATGGGAAAAAGCCGATTCATCGCGCACCTGTCGCCCACGACTGGGAAAATAACCCCAAGACCCGGCGCGTAAAAGGACAAAATCGGCGGGGCCGCCGCATCACTTTTCTGCCATGTTATCGTAGCCATTTTCAGAACACCCACCCGACGCCCATGTCCGCCACCGCCGCCTCCTCCGTTTTCGACGATGCCCTGCGCAACCTCGACCGCGCCTTCGACTACGCCGACATCCACGCCGAGGCCATCGAGAGGCTGAAACACCCCAAGCTCGCCATCGAAGTTTCCATTCCCGTGCGCATGGACAGCGGCGAACTCCGCCTCTTCACCGGCTACCGGGTGCGGCATGACGACACCCGCGGACCCGGCAAGGGCGGCATCCGCTTTCATCCCGGCGTGACCCTCGACGAGGTGAAGGCCCTCGCTTTCTGGATGACCTGCAAATGCGCCGTGATGAACCTGCCCTATGGTGGCGCCAAGGGCGGCGTGATCGTCAATCCCAAGGAGCTGAGCCACATGGAACTCGAGCGCCTCAGCCGCGGCTTCATCCAGCGCATCGCGGACTTCATCGGCCCCGACACCGACGTGCCCGCGCCCGATGTCTATACCAATTCCATGATCATGGGCTGGATG
Organism: Verrucomicrobiales bacterium; assembly: GCA_016795505.1. GTDB lineage: Bacteria > Verrucomicrobiota > Verrucomicrobiia > Verrucomicrobiales > DEV007 > JAEUHH01. The sequence goes on from JAEUHH010000074.1 coordinate 56,990, forward strand.
ACCGACGAATACTCGAAGATCCGCCGCCAGTTCACCCCCGCCGTCATCACCGGCAAGCCGATTCCGCTCGGCGGCAGCGAAGGTCGCGAGGATGCCACCGGACGCGGCGCCTATTACTGTCTGAAGGAAATGGAGTCCGAGCGCGATTGGACACCCGGCGGCATCACCGTCGCCATCCAGGGCTTTGGCAATGCCGGCCAGGCCGTCGCCCGGCTCCTCGCCGCCGATGGCTACCGCATCGTCGCCGTGTCCGACTCCAGCGGTGGCATTTACCGCGCCAGCGGGCTCAACATCCCGGCTCTCATCCACGCCAAGGAAGCCGGCAGTCACCTCGCCGCCATCGCCGCCGATCCCACCATCGGCGGCGATGCGATCGACAATGCCTCCCTCCTCGCCCTCGATGCCGACATCCTCATTCCCGCCGCTCTGGAAAATGTCCTCACCGCCGACAATGCCGCCCAGGTCCGGGCCCGCCACGTCGTCGAGGTCGCCAACGGTCCCGTCACCAGCGATGCCGACGCCATCCTGCGCCAGCGCGGCATCCAGGTGCTACCCGACATCCTCGCCAATGCCGGCGGCGTCACCGTGAGCTACTTCGAGTGGGTCCAGAACAAAAGCGGCTGGTACTGGAGCCGGGACCAGGTGCACCAGCGGCTCCAGGAGCGCATGGCCGCCGAGTATCGGAGCATTTCCACCCTCGCCGCCCGGCACGACATCGACCTGCGCACCGCCGCCTACGCCCAGGCACTCGGCCGCATCGGCCGGGCGCTCACCGCCCAGGGCACCCGTGAGTATTTCATCGGCGGCAAGGGTTGATCCCGCCCCGCGCCGACGCGACATTCCCTCCGCGTCATGCCCGCCGCCTCCCGCATCGCCCGTTGGCTCTTCGGCATCGGCTGCCTCGGCCTCGGGGCTTGGCTGGTGGCCGATGGCCTGCGCGCGGAAGTGTCCCTCATCCCCGATCCCGATTCGGAGCTTCCCGCCACCACCCTCCGCGACACCGCCGCGAGCCTGATCGGTGGCGGATTGCTCATCCTCATCGGCGCCATCGCCCTCGCCACCGAACTCGCCGCTCTCGCTGCCATCCCCCTGCACGCCTTCATCGATGCCATCTACCTGCCCGGCGGACGGGCCGACAAGCCGACGCTGAATCTCAAACTCCCGGCTTACTACCGCGAGCAGGACCGCCCCGATGACGCGCTGGCCGAGTACCGCAAGATCCTGCGCCATCATCCCGACACCCTGGAGGCCTGGCTGGGCGCTCTGGACCTGCTCGTCGTCACCTTCGAGGACACCGGCGCCGCCCGTCGGCTCTATGCGCGCGGCCGGCGCCGCTTTCGCCGCGATGCGGAGAAACTCGCCGCCCTGGAAAGCCACTGGCAGAGCCTCGGCGTCCGCTGACCCATCACCGGCTCTGGCGTGAAGACGTGCAAGCCATTGCTTGTCGCGCACCCACCCCATCGGTTTCAATCCAACAGGGTTGCTTCTCCGATCATACCCTGTCTCATCGGAGACCAGACCCTGTCTCATCGGCCTGACGCATGACCTCACCCTTTTCACACCGCCGCGACTTTCTCCGCTCCCTCAGCCTGGGCACCGCGGGCGGTCTGCTCGGCGGTCTCGCCCGCGCCGCTTCCCCCACCGGCAAGGCCAAATCTGTGATCCTCATTTTCAACGACGGCGCGCCGAGCCACCTCGATCTCTGGGACCCGAAGCCGGACGCTCCGTCCGATGTGCGCGGCGATTTCATGCCCATCCGGACGAATGTCCCCGGCATCCACGTCACCGAGCTGCTGCCCCGGATGGCGAAACGCATGGACAAGATCGCGCTGGTCCGCTCCGTCCATCACCAGCACCAGGGCCACAACTCGGGCATGTATTGGGCCACCGTGGGGCGCCCCTACCGCATCGACAGCACCCTGATCAACCCCAGTCGCACCGATTTTCCCAGCTTCGGCACCCTCACCGGCTGGCTCGCCCAGCGGGACGGCTACAGCGGCTCGATGCCGCCCTACGTGATCACTCCCTGGCCGCACTGCGACAGCCGCGCCTACATCACGCCGGGCCAGTTCGGCGGCTGCCTCGGCGCGCAATACGATCCGTTTGTCCTCAACACCGATCCGAATGCGCCCAACTACCGGCCGCCCGGCATCTCGCTCGATGAACAGGTCGGCTCCGACCGATTCGGGCAACGGCTCGGCCTGCTGCGGGAGCTAAGCGCACCGGGAAACACCGTGGTCTCGCGGACCGCCTCGGAGATGGACCAATTCCACGAGCGCGCCGTGCGCATCCTGCAGAGCGACCGCGCCGCCGAGGCCTTCGACCTGTCGAAGGAGCCCGATTCTGTCCGCGAACGCTACGGCCGCCACCAGTGGGGTCAGTCCCACCTGCTCGCCCGCCGCCTGATCGAGGCCGGCACGCGGTTTGTCACCACGGTCAACGGTCCCAGCATCATCTGGGATACCCACAAGGACAATACCAAGCGGCTCCGCGACACCCTCGTCCCGCCCATGGAACAGGCCTACGCCGCCCTGCTCGACGACTTGGAGGAGCGAGGCCTGCTCGACTCGACGCTGGTCGTGTGGATGGGAGAGTTCGGCCGCACCCCGAAGATCAACAAGGATGCCGGGCGCGATCACTGGCCCGGTTGCTACACCGTCGCGCTGGCCGGCGGCGGCATCCGCGGCGGCCAGGTGGTCGGTGCCTCCGATGCCATCGGCGCCTACCCGATCGAACGCGCCGTCTCGCCCGCCGACATCCACGCCACCGTCTTCGCCGCACTCGGCTACGACTGCCGGGCCATCACCTACCGGCAGGTGGACGACCGGCCGATCCCGCTCTCGGAGGGCTCGCCCATCCGCGAACTGCTGGCTTGAGTCCCCCACCCTTTTCCATTCGATTTCATGAGATTTCCCATCCTTTTCCCCTCCGTCGCCGGCTTGGCCGGGCTCATCCTGCTGGTCATGCCGTCCCTGGAGGCCGCGCCGCCGGGCACCGAGGATGGGAGCTTCCCGGTGCGTTCGAACCTCAAGGCCGCCGCCGCCAAGGTCGACATCACCCCGGCGGAAACAAGGAATGTCTGGGTCACCGGCCATCGCCGGCAGGTCAATGGCGCCCGCGATCCCCTGCACGCGGGCGTGCTGCTGCTCGATGACGGCGAGACCAAGGCGGCCATCGTGACCATGGACACCATCGGTGCGTGGGAGGATCTGGTGAAACAATTGCGTCCCAAAATCGAGGCCGCGACCGGCACACCGGCGGCGAACATCCTCGTCACCGCGTCGCACAACCACTCGGCACCCGGTTTCACGGAGAATCTGCGCTGGGGCGCCGAGATCATCGACAAGATCGCCGCCGCCGCCCAGCAGGCCGCCGGGGAGTTGCGTCCCGTCTCGGTCGGGTATGGCGAGGACGAGATCGGCTTTGGCATCAACCGCCGCAAGGTCATCGACGGCCGCGCCGTGGTCAGCCTGAATCCCGACGGACCGAACGATCCCCGCGTCAAGGTGCTGCGTTTCGACGATGGAAAGTCCCTCACCCCCGTCGCGGTGCTGATGCATGCGGTCTGCCATCCCTGCTTCTTCACCTGGGGCGACAAGGGCTCCATCCCCCATCCCAACGGCTACCCGAAGATGAGCGCCGACTTCCCCGGCGAGGCCCAGACCTTTGTCGAGGCTGTTTACGGCGGCGACACGCACGCGCTCTTCATCCAGGGCTGTGCCGGCGACATCCGGCCGAACCTCCCCGGCTTTCCTTATCGCTGCGCCGACGAAGCCGACATCCAGTGGGCCGGCCGCGATCTCGGCGGCGCCGTGGTGCGCTCGCTTGCCCGGTCCATGGTGCGGGAGGAGCTGGCCTCGCGGACGCACTACTACCCGATCCGGGTGGCCAGCACCACGCTGGAACTGCCCGGCAAGGAGGCGCCCGTGCCCGCCGAACTGATGGCCCTCAAGATCGGCCCCTACCTGCTCCTCACCATGCCCGGCGAGCCCATGGTCGAGTATGGCTTCAAATTGGAGAAAGCCATCGCCGAACGCGCCATTCCCATCATCGTCGGCTATGCCAACGGCAACATCGGCTACATCCCCACCGCCGACGCCTATCCCGTGGGCGGCTATGAGCCGAACCGCTCCCGCCTGGATCCGTCTGCCGAGGCGATCGTGCTCAAGGAGCTGGGCAAACTCGCCGACCAGGTCGTGGGCGATGTCTTCGAGTCCTTCTCCAAGCATCCCGAAGATGTCCAAAAGCGCGAAGCCGGGGAAAAGGCGCGGGTGAGCCAGTGAGGGGTGGGATCTTGGATCTTGGATCTTGGATCTTGGATCTTGGATCTTGGATCTTGGATCTTGGATCTTGGATCTTGGATCTTGGATCTTGGATCTTGGATCTTGGATCTTGGATCTTGGAAAATGCGTTAGCTAATTAAAGCAAGCAATCACCCAAACTCTTTACTACTTACTTTTCACTTCTCACTTCTGACTCTTCACCAGCTCAAGCAATCCACTCCTCCACCACCTTCCCGCCCACATCCGTCAGGCGGAAGTCGCGGCCCTGAAAGCGGTAGGTGAGCTTCAGGTGATCGAGACCGAACTGGTGGAGGATGGTGGCGTGGAGATCGTTGATGTGGACGGGCTTGTCGGTGACGTGCCAGCCTATGTCATCGGTCGCCCCGTAGGTGAGGCCGCCTTTGAATCCACCCCCGGCCATCAGCATGGTGAAGGCAAAGGGATGGTGGTCACGCCCCGTGTTGGCGTCGCGGCCGGGCCGGTTCTCGCCCAGCGGGGTGCGGCCGAACTCGCTGCCCCACACCACCAGGGTGCTGTCGAGCAGGCCACGCTGCTTCAGGTCCTTGATCAGGGCGGCGATCGGCTGATCGACGGCGCCGCAGCTGTAGGCGTGGTTCTTATCCAGTTCGGAATGCTGATCCCAACTGGCGTGGATGATGTTGATGAAGCGCACCCCGCGCTCCACCATGCGCCGCGCGAGCAGGCAGTTGCGGGCAAAGGTGTCGTAGGTGCGCAGCCCGGGCAGCGAGCCACGGAAGTCGTTCCCCTGCGGCTCGGGCCGGTCCACGCCATACATTTCGAGCGTCTGACGCGACTCGCCCGAGAGATCGACCAGCTCGGGAGCGGCGATCTGCATGCGGTTGGCGAGCTCGTAGTTGGCGATCCGGCTGGCGATCTCGGGGTCGTGGACCTCCTGATAGCGCATCCGGTTCAGGTCGCCGAGGGCATCGAGGCCGGCGCGCTGGATCTCGGGCGGGAGACCGTCGGGATTCTTCAGGTTCAACACCGGCTCGCCCTGGTTGCGGAACAACACGCCGGCGTATTTCGTCGAGAGAAAGCCCGACTGCCACAGCGACGAGCCGCCCGAGCCGCCCCGCCCGGCGGTCAGCACGACGTAGCCGGGGAGATTCCGCGAGGCGCTGCCGAGGCCGTAGTTGATCCACGATCCCATCGATGGCATGCCGAATCGCGACACGCCGCACTGCATCATCAACTGGCCGGGATGGTGATTGAATTCCTCGCTGTGGAGCGACCGGATCATCAGTAGATCGTCGGCGCAGCTGCCCAGATGCGGGAGCAGGTCGGAGAATTCCATGCCACACTGCCCGTGCTTCTTCCATTTCCGCGGCGAGCCGAGCAGCGTGGCGGTGTCGGGCTTGATGAAGGCGAACCGCGCCTTGTCGAGCATCTCCTTGGGCAGGCTCGAGCCGTGGAGTTCATTCAGCTTCGGCTTGGGATCGAACAGGTCGATCTGCGAGGGCGCCCCTTCCATGAAAATGAAGATGCAGGCCTTGGCCTTGCCCTCTCCGTGGCTTTTCAGCTCGCCGAACTGGGCGGGATTCGCCGCCGTGGCCGCGCTGAGCACCCCGTCGTCGCTGAGCAGCGAACCGAGCGCGATGCCACCGATGCCGGAGGCCGACGTGGTGAGAAACTCCCGGCGGGTGCGGACGAGATGAGAGGCGAGCGGAGACATGGCTGGCAGGGGGAAAAGGTCCGACGACTTCACCAGTGTAGCGCGGAACCGCCGGATTGCATCCTCACTGGAAAGCGCCATGCCACGGCCGGGCTCACTCGTGGTGGATGCTCTGGAACACCCCGCCGCCCACCAGTATGTCGCCCTCGTAGAAAGCGGCGATCTGCCCCGGCGTCAGGGCCCGCTGGGGCTCGGCAAAGGTCAGTTCGGCCGCGTCGCCGGCGTCCGAGAGCCAGTCCACCGTCACCGCCCCGGCCGCACAGCGGTAGCGCGGCTGCACGCTCAGGTCCGCACAGGCCGACAACGGCCGGTTCGTCACGCTGATGCCCCCCACCCGGCAGCGGTGGGCGTAGAGACGCGGCGTGTCCGGATCGTCAAAGGCCACGACCAGTTCGTTGGTCTCCGGCCGCTTTTCCACCACCACGTAGGCCTTGCCAAACACCGCCGATGCCACCCCGAGGCCCTTGCGCTGCCCCAGCGTGTAGAGATGCAGCCCACGGTGCTCCCCGAGGCGCCGCCCGTCGAGCGTCACGATCGGACCCGGCCGGTCAGGGATGTAGTGGCGCAGGAAGTCGGTCATGCGGATGTCGCCGATGAAACAGATGCCCTGGCTGTCCTTCTTTTCCGCCACCGGGATGCCGAACCGCGTAGCCAGCGCCCGCACCTCGGCCTTCGGCAGATCCCCGATCGGAAAGTGCGCCGGCCGGATCTGCGGCTGCTCCAGCAGGGCGAGGAAATAGGTCTGGTCCTTGTTCCCATCGCGCCCCCGCAGAATGTCCGAGCTGCCGTCGGCATTCCGCCGCAGGCGGGCGTAATGCCCCGTCGCAATGCCGTCAAAGCCCTGCGCCCGTGCAAATTCGAGGAAAATGCCGAACTTCATCTCCCGGTTGCACATCACGTCGGGATTCGGCGTCACCCCCTCGCGATAGCCGCGCAGCAGATACTCCACCACCCGGTCGTGGTAGTGATCCATCAGGCTGAGAATGCGGAACTCGATCCCCAGATGCTCGCACACCGCCCGCGCGTCGCGGATGTCCTGCTCCCACGGGCAATCTCCCGGCAGCCCCTCCTCGTTGGTCCAGTTTTTCATGTAGGCCCCCACCACCTCGTGCCCCTGCTCCCGGAGCAGAGCCGCGGCCACGGCACTGTCCACCCCGCCAGAGATCGCGGCGAGGAGACGCAGGGGCTTTTCTGAGACGGGACCGGACATGGCAGAAAGCGGAACGGCGCCCAGCATAGGCGCGGATCACCGGGCGCGCAAAGCCGACCCCGCAGGCTTGTCACGCCCCCCGGCAGCTCGCAGTGAATGAGTGCCGCTTTTTTCGACGCGAATGAAAAAAATGAACGCGAATGGCCGCGAATCGGGACAGGCTGACATCGGCGAGACGCGGCTGCCGGCGAGCGACCCCGACGAGGGGGAGCCTCCCGCTTCCCCGCTGACTAACTTCCCAGCAAAGCCACCCCTCTGTCCTCTGGACCTTGCCCCCCAGGTCACCCCCGTTTGACGAAAGCCCCCGCCGCGGGGACACTGCCCCTCCCAGCCATGTCCACGCCCTCAGTCCCTTTCCCCGACCCACTCGCGCGCCTCCAGAGCGCCAAGGCCGCCGGCCGACGGCTGGCCACCCTCACGGCCTATGACTATCCCACCGCCCGCCTGATCGATGAGGCCGGCATCGACCTGATCCTCGTCGGCGACTCCCTCGGCATGGTGTTCGCCGGCCTGCCCGATACGACCGGCGTGACGATGGATCACATGCTCTACCACACCACCGTCGTCGCCCGCGCCGTCACCCGCGCCGCGCTCGTCGCCGACCTGCCCTATCGCAGCTACGACAGCCCCGCCGAGGCCGTCCGCCATGGTCGGTCCCTCATCGCCGCCGGCGCCCATGCGGTGAAGCTCGAAGGCGGCCGCGAACAACTCCCCCAACTCCTCGCCCTCCGCGACGCCGGCATCCCCGCCGTCGGCCACATCGGCATGCTGCCCCAGCACGTCCTCGAGGAGGGCGGCTACAAGAAAAAAGGCAAAACCCCGCCCGAGGCCGAGCGCCTCATCGACTCCGCCCGCGCCGTCGAGTCCGCCGGCGTTGCCGCCATCGTGCTGGAAAGCATCGTCCCCGCCGTCGCCACCCACATCACCGAGGTCCTCACCATCCCCACCATCGGCATCGGCTCCGGCGACCACTGCGACGGCCAGATCCGCGTCATCCACGACGTCATCGGCGCCTTTCCCTGGTTTGTCCCCCCCTTTGCCCGGCCCGCAGCCGACATCGCCGGCGAGATCCGGCGCGCCGTCGCGGCCTACCGCGACAGCGTCACCGGCGACAGCGCCTGACTCCACGCCAGTCTCGCTGGCAGCTCTCTCAGGCCGCCTTGAACGGATCGCCCTTCTCGGCCGGCGCCTCGATGTTCACCCACGTATGCACGTGCGGCGACCCGCGGAAGTGCCACACCATGTGCGGCCCCTCCACCTGCCAGACATCCCACACCCCGTCGCCGCCGATGTCACCCTTTTTGTAGAAAGCCAGGTGCAGATCCGCGAACTGCGGCTCCACATACTTCATCGACTCCTCCCGATCCTCCTTGCGGAAAGGCGCCAGCAGGTCCGACAGCACCCGGCGCACGTGGGCCTGCTGATCCTTCGACAGATCACCCACCCGGATGCCCTCCAGTCCCTCGGCCTTCCCTTTCACCTCGACCGTCTTGCGACCCTGCTCCGGCCGGCCCGCCTCGCGCAGCGCCAGCTCCCGCTGCTTGCCGTCCAGCATCGCAAAGACCTCGTTGGCCCGCTTGCCCTGGAACCAATAGGCATTCCCCTCGTGCGTCGGCCCCTCATTGAACGTCCCCGCCGCATGACCATAGAAAATGGGACCGCCAAAAGCCGCGCCCTCCACCGAGTTCCCGTCGCAGCGCCGCGTCGTGTGCCGGCCCGAGAAAACCAGCTCGAACTTTGCCGCACCCGGCGTGCCGAAGATCGCCACCGACGACGTGCCGAAGATCTGCTCCGGCGTCGTTGCCCCCTTCTCCCGGTTGTCGTTCAGGAAAGCATCCCACACCGCCTCCCGGTATTCCTCGCTGTGCAGTTGGCGGAAGATCTCCCGCACCATCGCCTGCTGGTCCGGCGTGAAAAAAGTGCCCACCCGCTGCGGCAGGATGTGCCAGTTGTTTTCCACCCGCAGCCGCAGCGGATCATCGAACGGGATCACCACCTTCGCCCGTTGCTCCTCTGACAACGAGTCGAACAGCGTCTTCACCAGCGTCTCCGACTTCGGCATCGTCGCCGTCGTCGATTCCGCCCGCAGGCCGGGCGAGGAAAGCCCGCTGGCAGCCAGAGCCGCCGCGCTGGCGGATTTCAGAAAGCGCCGCCGATCGAGAGACAGAGACGCGGATTCGGCTTCGCAGCCACAGTCGAGACGAGGGGAGTTCTTTTTCATGGTGCCCAAAGAGTAGCCCAACTCACCCCCGTCAAAACAGCAAAAAGCGCCCGTGGATGCGCCAACCCCGTCCCCGCCCCGCCGAAGCGGCGCGGCTTTCCGATCAAACCGGGTTTCATCGGCGATCAAAGAGGGTTTCATCGAAAATCCCGCCTCAAGTCCCAGTTCCAACAGGCATCCCTGACGACCACACCGGACCAGATCCCGCTCAAGTCATCGGCGCCGGAATCTGGCTCGCCCCGTTTGGGGGAATTCGAAATCGTTTCGGATTTAGAGCTTAGGATTTCGAGCTTCCGCCGTCAGGCGGCAATAAAGTCTCACGCAGAGGCGCAGAGGCGCAGAGGCCGGGACAAAGGAATGGGTGGCAATTGAGGAGCCGTAACGGTTTTGAGCCTTGCCTGATTGGGAATTCGAGATCGTTTCGGATTTCGAGCTTAGGATTTCGGATTTCCGCCGCAGGCGACTTCGGATTTCGAATTTCCGCCGCAGGCGGCGAGGCTGGGACAAAGGAATAGGTGGCAAAGGAATGAGAGAATGGCCCCAACGGGGCCAACGCATACCAGCCCAGAGCAACGCTCTGGGTGGTAAATCCCATCGTGAAGACCGCGTTCTGAAGGAACGCCGCATTCTGGTCGAATCGCGCTGGACCATCCGAGCGGTGCGGCGTTCCTTCAGAACGCACTCGTTTTGTTGTTCCCGTTTTCCCAGGGTTGCACCCTGGGCTGGTATGCTTTGCCCCGTTGGGGCAGGCGGGCACGGCTGGTCGGTGCAGTTTCATTGGGGCAGGCGGGCACGGCTGGTCGGTGCGGTTTCGTTGGGGTGAACAGGCTTGGCTGGTCGTTGCGGTTTCGTTGGGGTGAACAGGCTCTTGGTCTTGAGCCTTTCCCGATTGGTCATTCGAAATTGTTTCGGATTTCGAGCTTAGGATTTCGGATTTCCGCCGCAGGCGACTTCGGATTTCGAATTTCCACCGTCTGGCGGCTTCGGATTCCGGCTCGACACACTTTTCACCACAACTCCGGATGCCCGAAAGCCGCCACACAGTCAATGGCGACATCTGGCCGACCAGAATTCCCCTCACCCAGCGACATTGCCTGCCACCCATAGGCGTGCTGGAGCGGGTAAGGCGGCGTGTAACACTTCCCCTGATCCACTGTGAATCCGAATCTGCCGTAGTATCTCGGATCGCCATACACGAGCAGCACTCCCGCCCCCATCGCCGCCACCTGCTTCACGCCTTCCGCCACCAATCGCGATCCGATGCCGCGCCGTTGATGGTCCGGGCAGACTGCCAGCGGCGCCAGGAGGTAGCCGATGGGCTCCCGCGTGTCCCGCAACGTCACCGGACTGAAGGCGATATGCCCCACCACGTGGCCATCGACCTCAGCCACCAGCGAAAGAATCGGCGGAGACGCTGCCGCGGAGAGCAACTCCCCCGCCAAACGGGAGACGAGGTCCCGTTCGCTCTCCGGAAAAGCCAACTCGTAAACTTTTCGGACCGCGTCCGCATCGTCCTGGGTGATGGTTCGGATCTTCATGTTGTTCGCAGAGGCCCGCCGACAGCAAGGCGCGGGGAGGGGGGGGCAATCCCCTTACCTTCCTCCAAAAACCGCCAAAGCCAGCGATAGATCGCAGGAAATGTCGCGCAAGAAAATGGAGAATTCCCGCGTCGGGCCGGACAACGCATTTTCTTCACCGATCCATCGTGACACTTCCGAACCGCCCACGCGACAACCCCATTGGAAAAGTGAAAAACCAAAACGATTAGGGAAAGACATTCGCGTCCATTCGCGTTCGCCTCCGTCTCGCCGTCGTCCAAGTCATTCGTTTCAACACGAATGGAAACGAATGGAAACGAATGACGCGAATCGAATCGAGTCGGTTTTGGTCACTCCCACGGCCACGATGTGTCCTCGCCACCATCTGGCTGATCTACCAGAAAACTTCCCGCCATTTCCTCCGAGCTTCCCCAACCTGGCGGACAAGAGTGTCCGCGCTCCATTCCTCGATTGTTTTGAGCCTTCCCCGATTGGATATTGGAAATTGTTTCGGATTTCGAGCTTCCGATTTCGGATTTCCGCCGCAGGCGGCAAGGGTGGGACAAAGGAATGGGGACAAAGGAATGCGTGGCCAAAGGGATCAGAGAATGGCCCCAAAGGGGCCGACGCATACCAGCCCAGAGCAACGCTCTGGGTAGCACACCACATTGAAAAGCCCGCGTTCTGAGGGATCGCCGCATTCTGGTTGAATCATTTGCTTCGCTCGGGGGCAGGCGCTTCGCTCGGGGGCAGCCAAAAAACATTGACGAAAGGGATCTCGCTCGATGGCAGAGTAAAGTCTGGGCAAAACCCGGAAAATTCGATAGAGTCCTCAGAACGCGATTCCTCCGACCGGCTCATGATCTCCGTCGCCACCATGTCGAAATCCGTCCACGCCGACACCCTCGGCGCGTGGGTGATGGTGCGGGACGAGCGGACGGTGTATGACGAGTGGAACCCCGTGGCGCAGATCGACGCGGCGGGGCAGGTGGTGCAGCGGCACCTGTGGGGCACGGACTTGAGCGGCACGCCGCAGGGAGCCGGCGGCGTGGGTGGCCTGCTGGGCACCTGGGACAATGGCGCGACGACCCGCGACGGCAGCGCGCCGGGCGATGGCGTGGCGCGGGTCTGGTTATGCGCGTATGACGGCAACGGCAATGTCAGCGCGGCGATCGCGGCCACGGTCGCGGGTGGTGGCGGCAGCGGAAACGGCGGCGGAGCCGGAACGGTGCGGGTGGCGCGCTACGACTACGACGCCTTCGGCAAGACCCTGGCGACGTGGGGCGACGGGGCCGTGGCGGAGGCGAACCGGTATCGCTTTTCGACGAAGCCGGAGGACGGGACGGGGTTGTTTTACTACGGGTATCGGTTTTTGGACACGCGGATGGGGCGGTGGGTGTCGCGGGATCCGATTGGGGAGAGGGGTGGGGTGAATTTGGGTGGGTTTGTAAAAAACGATCCTAGAAATAACTTTGATCGATTAGGACTAACAACACTCGTATTTTATAGCAGGTTCGATACTGAGTCTTGGATAGAAGGGAGGTCAACTTATTTGGAGGCGCAAGCGATTCGGCTTGTTGGCCTTCTTGGTGATGCGGAATCGTTTCCGACATCTAGCCTCGACGAGATAAAAAAGACAATGGAAGGATACGTTGATTGCTTCGGGACCAGCATTACTGGAATCGTAATTTTGGCGCACGGAGGGTATTACGATGAGCCAGCGAATGAGAATGGAGGACTCCTTGCTTTAGATATCCCGAAGAATGAATTTGAAAATGCGATGGATAATCTTGCGGGGTGGAGGGACGTGGCCCAATTTATTCACGCGAATGGAGCGATTGCAATTGCTGCCTGCGGAATGGGAGCGGGCAGGTCTGGTACGATTGCTTTGGTTAAAGTATCCGTTGCTACCAAAAGGTCTGTGATTGGGACCGAAAATTCATTTGGCGGCACTCATAGTCTCTTTGGGGGATCGGGTCGTCCAATTCCCAGATGGGACAAGACGGAAGTTGCTCCGAAGTGCTGTTGTCCCCCAACAGAAAGGGAAAGAGATGAAGAGAAACAAAAAATTATCGATGAAATCATTGACGCACTTACGGGCCTATAGCGCAGCTGTTATTTGCTCAAGCTGCGGATTGGTTGGAGCAGAGGATTTGGCTAAAATTAACTTAGGTGACTTCTTTGACGTCACCTCTGTTCAAGAGTTGCTGGTCGATCCCCCCGCCCAAGTCATTAAGACTAATTCGGGTGATCGAATTGCAAGAATTCAAGGTGATGATGTCAAAATTATTATTAATAATATTATTTCATTGATTGCTGAAATAGACCGTCAGGGCACCTTAATGTTCTTGAGTCAGCACACTAACTCGGAAGTCATTAAGCATGGTCCGGGATCCATTTTGATTTATGCAAAAACAAAAGACTCTTTTTTTACTCTGAAGATCAATCTTTCATCAATTCTTTTAAACAATAGCGTTCTTTTTAAAGGATCGGACGCAGAAATTGTTTTGTTGCGAAGAAGGATCATGGAGTTGGCGGACAAGGTGCCGGAGGATAATCTATTTGAGGTTGAGGATATTGCATATCTTTTAAAGTTGAAATGATGGGATTTTCAAGGCTGCTTCGCTAGCAACCTGTCGAGAAACTGGGATAGCTTTTGATTTTGGGGCCACGGCTGCGGCTTGTTTTTTAAACATCGCTCCGGACTATGTTGGCTTCAATTTAGAGGGACGGGAAAATTATGGGAAAGACCTGGCTTTGATGTTGAAAATCAGCGACTCCCAGAGATTCTCGAACTCCCGATCGAACCCTGTTTCCTCTCCGATCGCACCCTCTTTCATCGGATCTTCTACCTATCGCCGCGCCCAAGACACTGGCGCGGCGCACGGGCTTCTCCGCCAGCCTGGGCGGCTCGACCCTGCAAAGTGTCGCCTAAGGCTATGACGGCTTCGGGCGCCTTGAAACCGCTGATTCGGCCGCTGGCATCCCTCCGGGATGCTCGGTGTGATTCCCGTCCGATCCGGCGGTGTCGTCGCTACGCTCCTCAACCGCCGGTTAATGGCTGTGATGCCTCCGGCATCTTTTCTGCCGGAAACACCAAGCTGCACCGACGAACCGTCTTCGTCCCGTGGGGATCAGGATGCGCGACAGCGGGGCCCGCTCACGATTGGCACCGACGAACCGTCTTGATCCTCTGGAGATCAGGATGCGCGACAGTTGGGCCTACTCCCGATTGGCACCGACGAACCGTCTGAATCCCGGGGCATTCGAGTGAGACATTTGGAGGGACAGGAAAGCTTATTGATAAGAGGGGCCTTCGACTCCTCCTGCCCTATCGAGTGGTCTGCCTGATGAATCAAGACCGTGCCAGTTGCCGCTTCTTTGTCTTGGTTGGTGGAATCTCGGTCTCCTTTCCACCGGACGAACCGATGACTTGGCCGATCTGCGTTTGCGATGTTCCAAGGGAAACCAGAGATCGCACGAAAAGCTCAATCGAAACGGATTGGTCCGCGGTTTCCATCTTCGCGACTCGCGATTGGCTGGATCCGATTCGCTTGGCCAATTCCTGCTGGGTCAGGTGCTGTTTTTTTCGCAAAATCCTGACTTCGTCTGCGAGAGCCAGTTTCATGGCCACGATGGTTTCCTCAGCTTTGCTCAGTTCCAGGAAGTCTGATGCGGAGCTTACCGCCCATCCTGCCTCTTCCAGCATTTTTCTCTTTTCAGGCTTCATTGGTGGCGTTGTCGTATTGTTGGAATCGTGCCCGGCACGTATTGATTACGTTCATGGGCGTGGTTTGCGTCTTTTTCGAAAATACCTCACCGATAATCACCGCGTCGGAGTCCAGGCGATAGACAATCCTCCAGGTCGCGGTTTTGTCGTTGATGCGGAGTTCGTGGCATCTGGTTCCAATTGATGGCATGGGCCGGCTGTGGGGCAGGCCAATCTTTTCCCCGCGTTGCAAGCGGCGAAGAAGGGTTCCTGCTTCGATTCGAGCATCTTCGCTAAAAGGAGGTGTTTTGACTTCTGTTCTCAGCCAAACGAGACGCTTGTCTTCGGATTGCGCTGGCTAAAGCTATTTCAGATCTGACATATGTCAAGTTTGACATGTGGGCGAGAATTTGGCGGTCTTAGAGCGTTTTAATAAAAAACGTAGCCGCCTTCGCCAGAAGTTGGCTCGATGCTCTGGTCCACGCTCTGGCGAGCGCGGCTACCGATGGAAATCAGCCGTCTCTCGGACGCATCCCGTAGCCGCCGTCGCCAGACGGTGGTGCGCCGGAGCGGTAGAAGGGTCGGACAGGCTTCCACGCGATGGCGAGCGCGGCTACGGATCAATTTAATTTGCTCTAGAGTCAGGCAAAATTCTTGGCAACATGGATCCGCCGCGCCCGAGACAAACGGACGGCGCAGGGACGCTCCGATACGGGTCAGGCAAACGTTTCTGACGAATCCCCTATTTTACTCAGCCGATTTTCTCGACCGCCCCCGTCTCCTCGCCGATTCAATCCTCGTCTCAACTCAAACAGCCGGGCCCCCGTCCCGATCGATACCGCCGGTCAGTCGTGGGGGGATTCCGAAAAAGGGCGGCCCCCAGAATCCCCTCCCCTCTCGAAGGAGTCACGCCGCCGCGGGCCCTTTCCTCCGCCGGGTGTCGACCCCCTGTCGGGGAGCCCATTCGCGGATCACTCCGATCAGAGATAGCCCCCGGCTTTGAGATGGGCAGTGAGGGCGGACTGGCGGTCGAGCTGCTCCCGGTAGAGGGCGGCGTGGCCGGCATCGGGCTCGCAGCGGGTGGCATCCTCCAGCGCCACGAGGCGATCACACAGGGTCTCGTAGCTGCCCTGCCCGGCGGCATGGGCGGCCTGGATGGCGCCGCCGAGGCTGGCGCCCTCGGCGGTGGCGAGTCCTACGACAGGCACGCCGAAGACATCGGCGGCGATCTGACGCCACACGGCGCTTTTGCTGCCGCCGCCGGTCAGGCGGATCTCGGTGGCGGACAGCCCGAGGGCGTCGAACCGGCGCAGGCCGTAGGCGAGGCCCAGGGTGGCGCCCTCCATGGCGGCGCGGGCGATCTGGGCCGGGCTGGCATTGGTGCCATTGAGTCCGTGGAGCACGCCGCTGCCGCCGGGGAGATTGGGCGTGCGCTCGCCATTGAGATAGGGCAGGAAGGTCAGGCCGCCGGCGCCGGGCGGGGCCGAGGCGATCTGGCGCTCCATCTCGGGCAGATCCCAGCCGAACCAGCCGCGCACCTGCTCGGTGACGACGGTGACATTCATGGTGCAGACCAATGGCAGCCAGCGGTCGGTGCTGTCGCAAAAGGCGGCGATCTCGCCCTCGGGATCGATGACGGGCGAGGCGGCGCAGCCATACAGGGTGCCGGAGGTGCCGAAGCTGGCGGTGATGATGCCGGGCCGGATGTTGCCGGTGCCGATGGCGCCCATCATGTTGTCGCCGCCGCCGGCGCTGACGATGACCTCGCTGGAAAAGCCCCACTCGGCGGCGAGGTCGGGCCGCAGGGTGCCGTGGACGGCGTTGGAACTGCCCAGAGGCGGCAGCGTGTCGATGACCCGCGGGTCGACAAAGTCGATCAGCTCGCGATCCCACTGGCGGGTACGGACATCGAGGATGCCGGAGCCGGAGGCGTCTCCATACTCCATGCGCTTGATGCCGGTGAGCCAGAAATTGAGGTAGTCGTGGGGCAGCAACACGGTGCGCACGCGATCGAAGTGGTCGGGCTCGTTCTGCTTGAGCCACAGCAATTTCGGGATGGTGTAGCCGGGCAGGATGGCATTGCCGGCGCGGGCGATGAGCCCGGCCTGTCCGCCAAAGGCGGCGGCGAACTGCTCGCACTGGGCTGCGGTGGAGGTATCGCACCACAGCTTGGCGGGACGGATGACCTCATCGGCCTCGTCGAGCACGACCAATCCGTGCTGCTGGCCGCTGACGCCGATGCCACGCACCTCGCCCCGGCGATCGCCGATGGCATCGAGACAGCGCGCCACGGTGGTGCGCACGGCGGCCGACCAGACGCGCGGGTCCTGCTCCAAGTGGCCGGGCGGGAGACCGGGGATGAGGTCGTATTTCCCCTGCGCCTCGGCGAGGATGCCGCCGCTTTCGAGGTCGAGGACGATGGATTTCGTGCTCTGGGTGCCGCTGTCGATGCCGATGAATAACATGCGGCGATCTTAGGAAACTGGCCGGGGTGGCGCAACCGGAAATCAATTCGCCGCGCCGGGGGCCTGGAACTGCTCCTTGAAGGAATCGCGGATGCGGACTTCCTCATCCTTGTCGCCATCCCAGGCGAGCTTGCTCATGGCGGTGGGATTGCTCTGGTATTCGGCGATGACCTTGCCCTGCCGCAGCACGCGCACCCAGATGCCGACGACCTGGTCGCGGAAGTACTCCTTGGCCCCGCGGGACGGGACGTACTCGTAGGTGTGCATGGCGATGGCGGGAGTGGAGAACTCGGCGCGTCCGTTGAAGGTGAGTTCCGGGAGCTCGTACGCCTGTCCGTCCTGGCGGTCGTCGCCTTCGCCGGGATAAACGGCGGTTTTCACGAATTCGACCTCGTCATTGAACACGACGCGGTACTCGACCTCGGCATCCTTCAGCTCGTTGCGGCTCTGGTTGGTGATGACGACGTCGTAGACCCAGTCGGAGGTCTTCATGATGCGGCCCATGGACTCGAAGGACCTGGTCTCGGCCTGCCGCTTGCGGGCGGTGATGCCGATGGAGTAATCGATGGCCTCGGGATCGCGGTTCATCCACATCTCGACGCGGCGGTAGGACACCTCGTCGAGGGCCTTGATGGAGATCTCGAACTCCCGCTCGTCGGAAAGCCGCTTCACGGTCACCATGTCACCGGCGACGGAGACGAGCTTGGCATCGAGGTAGCGTCCGTCGCGGTTGTAGAGCCGCACGGGCCGGAGGTAGCTGGGCAGATTGGGATCGGCATCGAAGCCGGGGTCGGCTCCGGGCACGGCGGCCTCGACCTCCGGGGAAATCTTGGCGGCGGCCAGCTTGATGGGCTTTGGCTTGGCCTTGGTGGCCTCGGCGGCCTTGTCATCCGCCGACCGGCCGACGGGCGCGGCCAGGAAAAAGATGGCCACCGGAATGAGGGTGGCCAGGGCGGTGAAGCGATTGCGGGCTGGGGTGTTCATGGCGTCTTTTTGGGTTCGCCGCATCCGTCTCCGAATGCTGGCGAAACCTAAGCATTTCTTAACCAAGCTCAATTGGCGGCATCATGGTTACGCCATGACGCCAACAACTTTTCCGCGACAAGCGACATTCCCCGTAACGAAAAACGCCTCCCGGCGGGGCCGACGGAGGCGTCTTCGTCTGTAAATGAACGGGTCGCGAGCGGCCGGGGGCCACCTGGAGCAGCGCTTCAGTTCTTCGGCGGCAGCAGTCCCTCCTTCAGCGCCTTGGCGACGGCGCCGGTCATGGTGTTCACGTGGAGTTTGCTGTAAATGCCGCGGATGTGCTTGTCGACGGTGTGGAAGCTGAGATTGAGCTGGTCGGCGATCTCCTTCTTGGTCAAGCCGCCCACCATCTGCTCGAGCACTTCGGTCTCGCGCTCGGTGAGGCCGTAGTCCTTGCTCTCGGGGGCGAAGTTGCTGAACATGTCGAGGACCTGCCGGGCGATGCGGGCATTGATCGGGGCACCACCGGCGAGGACTTCGCGGATGGCGGTGGGGATCTCGCCCATGCTCGACGTTTTCAGCAGATAGCCGGAGGCTCCGGCGCAGATGGCGTTGAAGACCTTCTCATTGTCCTCGAAGACGGAAAACACGAGGATCTCGATCTGCGGCAGGGCGGCCTTGATGCGGCGGATGCCCTCGATGCCGCTCATGCCGGGCAGACCGAGGTCGAACAGCATCACATCGGGCCGGTGACCGTCGATGAGGGCCTGGATGGCGTCCTCGCATCGCTCGAACTGGTGGGTGCAGTCCATGTCCTTTTGCCGGCTGAGGACCCGGGCCACGGTGCGCCGGAGGGTCTCGTTGTCCTCCACCAGCCAGATGCGGGTGGGTTTGTCGGCGGCTGCGGGAGCCTCCTCGGTCTTTTTGGTTTTGGCGTCACTCATGGGATACTGGGGAGCAGAGGTCGAATATTGGCAGAGGTTGAAATTGTTTTCACCCGGTTTTTCGGCGTGATGAGGCCACGAGTGCCTTGAGGAATCGAGGCGGGGGCGGTTTTCATGGCAGCGGAGCGCTCAACAGGATGGTGGTGCCCTCGCCGGCGGCGCTGCGCACCTTGAGATTGCCTCCCAGGGCCTGGGCGCGGCGGCGCAGGTTTTTCAGCCCGTTCCCTTCGCGGAAATTCTGGTCGAGATTGTCGAATCCCTTGCCGTCGTCGGCGATGCGGAGCATGAGGCGTCCGCGCTTGGTCTCCAGTTCGATCTCGACCCGCCGGGCCTCGGCGTGGCGGACGATGTTGTTGAGGATCTCCTTGTACATCAGGAACAAGTCACGCTTGAAGTCGAGCGGCAGCCGCTCCTCGTGCATGGCGCCGCGGGTCTCGAAACGATAGTCGTGGGCGCGCAGCAGCTTGGCGGCGGTCTCGCGAAAACGGGCGATCATCTGCTTCCAGGTTTCCTCGCCGGGGCGGATGAGCCACACGATGTCCCGCATGGACTCGACGGTCTTGTCGGCGGTGCGTTTGATCTCGCCGAGTTCCTCGCGAACCAGTTCCGGCTCGTCGGCCTCCGAACTGCCGAGTTCCGCCAGCAGGGCGATGGAACTGAGGTTGCTGCCGATGTCGTCGTGCAGGTCGCTGGCGATCTGCTGGCGCAGGGCCTCCATTTCCTTGCGCCGGCGCGCCCGGCCGCGGGTCAGGCCCACGATGATCAACAGCACCAGGCTGCCGACGCCCGAGCCGATCCAGCGCATGCCCTTGGCCACGGTGTTCTCGACCAACTCCAGCCTCCGCTGTTCCTTGTCGCGCCATTCGCGGATCAAGTCGCCGCGGATGGACAGCGCCTCCAGCCACTCGGCGTATTCGGAGAGCCGGTTGCGGCTGCCAAAGCCATCGACCAGCGCCTGGCGGGACCAGCCGTTGCCTTCCACGCTTTCCTCGGCGGTGACTTGCTTGCCGATGGCCACATTCCGGCCGCCGGCATAGATCTGCATCTCGGCGAGGGCAAAGGACAGCGGCCCCTCGGTCCGGCGCTCGACGATGAGCCGGAGGTAGCGCCCATAGCTCGCCGGCAGGGGGAAAATGACGGAATTGCTCCCCGGCTTCGGCAATTGCCCCGGCAACACCTTCACCGGCGCATCGGCCTGCCGCATGTCCGGCGAGTCGGATATCTCGATGCGGAACTGCAGGGGAAACTCCAGCGTCGGGTCCGGCAGCGAGCCGGGGGGATTCGCCGGGATCAGGCGGATCTCCTCGATCGACATCGACTCCTCCAGGTCGATCTGCACCCAGCGGGACTGGGCCTTCTGGCTGTCGCAGCGGTAGCCCAGCGTCGGCGAGGCATCCAGACCGATGGGGTAGCCGAGCGGGGTGCGACCGTCGGTCAGGTAGCGGCGCGACCAGAAATTCGACAGCTCGGACCAGTCCAGCGCCGTCACCGTCTTCCCCTGGGCGACATTTCGCGGCCCCTTGATCACCATCAGCTCGGCGAGGGCAAAGACCTCCTCTTTCGTGCCCGCATCCTCATCGGGACGCCACATCGTCAGCGGCGTCACCCGCACATAGCGGCCGCCCAGGCCGTTCACCCGGGCGAAAAACGGCGCCTCCTTGGGCGTAAACCGGCTCGTCTCGCGGTGGTCGATCACGGTCTCGTACTTGTAGTCGCCGAAATTCGGGTCATCCGAGATGTCGATGCGGAACCGACGGGGAAAGCCATAGCCGACCACGGGCTCGTTCTGGATCTGCACCGTCACGGGGAACAGCGCCACGGCATCCGGCTTCACGTGCTCACCCAAGTCGACCTGCACCCATTTCTGCCGACCCTTCACCTGTCCGCTGTGATAGCCGAACATCTCCGGCTGCATCGCGCTCTGCACCAGCCGAGGCAGACGCTCCAGCTCGGCCAGGATCTCCGCCTGGCGCTCCTCGATGTCGCGCAACTCCGCGCTGAAGATGCGGGCAAACTGATCCGCCGATCCCGAGCCCGCCGACACGGTGGGCTCGATCAAGTCCTTCGGCACCGTCTCCGGCAGGGGTTCACCCGCCATTTCAAACGGGTCCTCGGTCGAGATGGGGCCGAACTCCGGCAGTTGCGCCCAACCCGTCGCGGCCAGTGCCATCGCGGCGACCTGTCCCCACAATCCCGCAGCCACGACAGTCCGGCGCCGATATCGGCGGAGGCTTCGCGGGGCCGGGGCTGGGAGGGTGATTTCTCTCACGGACCGCATTTTACCATAGAATGGCGATGCCGCGCCCGATTGGTCAAGCCGGAAGCACCCGCCTCCTTCATCGCGCCGCCAGTGGCTCGACCCGGGCTTTGCCCATCCAGACCGCGATCCAGAACGGCAGATTGACGAAAAAGATCAAATCCACCCCCTCGAAGTAGTAGAACGGCAGGTGCATGATGAAAAAGATGAAGCCGTGCAGCGACATCAGCCCCAGCCCCATCAGCAGCGAGGCCTTTCGATTGTATAAAGCGAGGAAAGCCAGCAACTCGATGTAAAAGCCCAGCGCCACGAAGGCGATCGCCAGGAACGGCGTCTGGATGATCTGGTCGGTCATCCACGCATTGATTCCCTTCGCCGAGGGCTCCTGCAGGGTGTCGTAGTAGGCCTGGAGCCGGTTCTTTTCGAACTGCACCGCGATGTTGGGCAACTGCGCCACCCAATTCGCGCCGGGGATCAGGCCACCACCGGAGTTCACCCACTTGCTGACCGCCGAGATCATGTAGCCGGCGCAGATGAACTGCTGCGACCAGAAAATCGCCCCGCTCGCGGCATCCAGGCCCTTTTCGCGGAACCGCTGCGGACGCCAGCGCTCCCAGGCAAACCAGGCCGCCTGTCCCACCAGCACCAGCCCCACCACCTGCGTCGCGTGGTGATCGCCCCGCGGCGACGAGAAGATCCCGCCCACCACGGCATGGATCAGGGCCAATCCCGCCGTCACCGGCAGCAGCCCGCGGCCCATCACGTAGAGGATCAACAGCAGCCCCATCAGCACGCCCAGGACCGCCGTCGGCACCGGTTGCCCCACCCAGCTCAGATCGATCAGCGACGGCAGACCGTTCGCGCTGTCCATCTCGTAGGCGTCGCGGATCTGGATCTTCCACGGCCGCCAGGTGTGCCAGGTGGCGAACCACACGCAGACCGCGAAGCCGATCCGCATCCACCGCCATTCCCAGGCGGCATAGCGCACCCGGCCCAATTGATTCGAAAACAGCCCCTGCAGCATGCCCGTCGTTTGTTGGTAAAGTCTCTGGGTAAAGTCAGATCCGGTCATCCGGCCCGTCAATCGAGCTGCGCGACCTCCTGCTCCTCGCGCACCAGCTTGCCGTCCTTGAGAAAGATCCGCACATCCACCAGTTTCAGCCCCTTCAGGCGGCCCTCGGCAAAGGCCTTCGGCGCGT
This sequence comes from Verrucomicrobiales bacterium, assembly GCA_016795505.1. Taxonomy (GTDB): domain Bacteria; phylum Verrucomicrobiota; class Verrucomicrobiia; order Verrucomicrobiales; family DEV007; genus JAEUHH01. The sequence goes on from JAEUHH010000074.1 coordinate 79,475, forward strand.
GGGTGTCGCGGAGATACTCCAGCGTCGCCAGACCGGCCGGGCGCTTCTGCTCCACCGTCCAGTCGAAGTGCGAGCCTTTGTGCTGCTTCTTCAGATCCTCCAGGGCGTCGCCGTAGCGCTTTTTCAACTGCGACGAGACCATGCTGACCGTCGGCACCGTGGGGAGCGGCTCACCGGCCGCCGATTTCAGATACGTGAGGTAGGTCCGCTCCTCGAACTTCGAGTACATCGGAAACGACGACAGCGGATAGAACTCCGCGCTGTCATCCTCGCGCCCCGCCACCCAGCAGACCGCCATCGCCAGAAACATCGGAGTCAGGACGGCCAGATTTCGTCCCCAGGCGGGCAGGCGGGCAGTGAGAGCGGACATAGTCGGTAGGGCGATGAGTGAAACGGAGCCAAGCCGGGCTCGACCGGGGAGTCATCTTCCTCCCGCACCGTCTCAGGCGCCACCGTTGGCTCGCTGCCATCGTCTGACCCGCCGGACTTTGCCAAACCCTGCGCGGATCTTGCGCCAGCCCGTGCCCTTCCGCCACCGGATTTTTTTCGCCTCCAGACGCCCGAAAGGCGTTTGTCACCGCCGCCAGCCACGCTTACATACCAGTGCCCGCCTCTCCCCCATCCCTCAGCCCCTCGCCCGCTTTTTCAATCATGGACGGACTCTTCGGCGTCATCGCCGCGGTCAGCCTCATCGGCTGGATCGCGACCCGCTACTCCATCTGGTGCCTGCCCTTCGTCGTTTGCCTCGCTCTGCTCGCCGAGGACGACTTCTATCCGCTCTCCTACTTCCCCATGTATTCCGATCCCGACGAGAGCGAGAATTTCCTCTACGTGGCCACTTTCGAGACCGATCCCGCCCGGCACGAGCCCCTGCCCATCCACGCCTTCACCGGCCTCAGCGCGCCGAAAGTGAAGAAAATGGAGGACAAATACCGGGAGGATTTCGCCAAAAAGCTCAAAAAGAGGGAAAAAGAGCTCACCCCCGAGGAGATCTCCGAGATCAACAGCCAATTGCTCGACGAATTCCGCACCATCGCCGCCGGGAAGAAGAAAACCCTCCCCGACCGACTCGCCCTGGTGGAAGTCTGGATCGAAGCCGATGACGACGGCGGCTGGACCGAGACCCCCGCCATCCTCGCCGCCCAGACCGCGCCCGGCAAAGCCCTCCCGGTCGCCCCGGCTCCCGCCCCGGCCGCTCCCTGAAGCAACCGCCCCTCCCGCCCTGCCATGTTGCCCGACTCCCTCACCCGGCACCCCCTGATCGACCGCCTCCGGAGCCTGCCCGTGCTCGCCAAAGCCGGCCGGCTGCTGCGTCCTGTCGCCCGTGCCTTCGACGGTCCGCGCCACCACCGCTTCGAGTGGGGCTTCATGCGCGTCCTGTTCGCCATCGTCGTCTTCCAGTCGATGCCACTCGGACAGCCCTACTCCGACTGGTTCGTCCGCCAGTCGGAAAACATCGCCCCCGGCCAACTCCGCGCCATCCTCGCCGATCCCGCCCTCGACAATGCCCTGCGGCCCCCGCTGCTCCCCATTTCCCAGATGCTGCCCCAGTCCGAGGCCGCCCTGACCTACGACAAGCAGGACAAAGCCAACGGCATCGCCCATTTCGTCGACCTCACCTTTTTCTCCGACCCCGGCTTCATCCGCCTGCTGCCCTGGATCGTCATTCCCTGCCTGCTCCTCTACGCCGCCGGCCTGGGCCTCCCCGTCGTCCTGCCCCTCCTGACCCTCGTCAGCATCGGCAGTCGCACGCTCTACAATTCCCAGGGCTACATCCACCACGGCTACCAGATGCTCTCCCTGGTCCTGCTCGCCCAGAGCGTCGTCGTGGTGTGGTATGCAATCCGCCACGACTGGCGCGCCGCCTTCGGGCTCAGGCCCGCCGCGCTCACCGGCGGCCGCACCGTGTGGGACTGGACCATCCGCTACTCGCAGTGGATGATCGTCATCTGCTACGTCATCGCCGGCGTCATCAAGCCCATCAAGTCCGACGGCGAATGGTTCCAGAACAGCCACTACATCGGCATCCAGGTCGTCAAAACCCACCGGCAGAACTACTACAGCGCCCTCGAAGAGCGGTGGAACGTCCCCGAGCCCCGCGTCGCCCAGTTCATGCTCAAAGAGCACCCCGACCTGATCCGGGTCTTCCTGTCCTGCGGCGTCCTCCTCGAGATTTTCGCCTTTCTCGCCCTCTACAACCGCTTCCTGTCCCTGCTATTTGGCATCGCCCTGGTCCTGTTCCACTATTTCAACGACCTCATGATGGGGCTCTATTTCTACGGCAACGAGAAGCTCGACTGGATCTTCCTCATCAACCTGCCCTTCTGGATCTGGTGGCTCATCCAGCGCTGCAAGCCCCAGCCCCAGGAGCAGGAAGCCGTCGCCATCGACCCCGCCTTCGCCGGCGGCCAGCCCGCCATCGGAGCGCCGAAGCTCAAGGCCGATTCGTGACCCGCCGCGACGCGTGGCCCTGCCCCTCAGGACCGCATTTCCGATGCAACCCGGTCTGATCTCCGATCAAAGAGGGTCTGATCGGCGATCCAACCCGATCAGACCCGAATGCCACGGGATTAAGACGGCTCTTCGGTCCAAACGGGTGTTTCGAGCGAAATAGATGCCGCAGGCATCACAGCTATTAGCCGGTGGTTGAGGAGCGTAGCGACGACACCACCGGATCAAATGGAAAAGAAACCG
>JAEUHH010000084.1 GCA_016795505.1 Verrucomicrobiales bacterium
TCCCCCACCGCCCCTCGCCCCTCCCCCAGCCCCCACCGCCCATCGCCCATCGCCCAGCGCCCACCCCCCATCCCCCATCCCCCCTCCCCAATCCCCCCCACCACCCACCCCACGGCCCGGGGGGGGCCACGGAAGGTAGCCGGTGGTGGAGCGGAGCGGAACCACCGGAACCCCCCACCCAAAAAAATCTCCCGCCCCGGAGGGGCGGCGGAACCGTGACCTCCACAGGTGTCGCGATAAGCCCCGCCTCGCAGAGCCGCAAAAGGTGAACCGCACCCATCCCGAACCACTTCTCGCGCCCCTGCCGGGGCGCCCTTTTGGGGGTGCGGAGATTCCACCGGGATGGATCGGCACCCGCGAAAAGTAGCTTGGGCTTCAGCCCAAACCGCATCGGTCCTGCCGCGATCGCCCATCCCAGATCGCCCACTCGTCCCCGTACCGCACCGAACCGCGGCGCGGTTCTCCATGAATAGCCAGGGGTCGCAGACCCCTGGTATCCGACATTCCCTCGGCAACCCCGGATGGGGTTGTCCCATGCGGCAAAACCGCCGCCAAACCCTTTCCCCATCGGACAACCCCTGCCGGGGTTGCTGCTTCGAGCCACAGACGACCCTGAGTTTCACTCCGGTCTATTCACGGAGCGTCCCCCCGGGATGCACCCAGCTTTTCCGGCTCTTGCCTCCCGGGACGCGATTTGCGCATCGTCACCCTGGGCAGGACCGCCGCTTCACTACAGAACCAACGCTTCGCGACAGGGAGGCCATTTCGACCGACCAACAGTAGCGGATCGGTCAGCCGCGCTTTTGATCGGATTGCCTGATTTGGTGGCCAGCAGCGACACGGGCATTCTCCTTACGCTGCCGCTCGACTCGCCGACACGCCTCGCAACGAACCGGGTTCTGATCGGGATATCCTTCTGCCGTCTCAAAATAAAAGGCTTGGTCCTCCGCATACATGCACGCCTCTTTGCCGCAGTCCCTGCAGGTGAATTCGACGTCCTCATAGTACGGCTTCCGATTCCAGCGCCAACCCGCCTGAACTCGGTCCGGATCGAATGGAATCGCTGATTCCGGAATCTCGTCACCTGATCGAATCCATCCGCCCTCTATGAGCCGATGGACACGGCGATCCCGATCCTTCAGCAGAATCCGGCGCCTTTCTGCTCTTCGCCTCGCTTTCTGCGTTTTGCTGTGGGGGTCTGGTTTCATATCAACGTCAGATCGCAGGCGACGGCGAAGCCGTTGCCTGCCGACCCGAGTTCGGTGGTTCTGTTTCAGATGCGCCGAGGAACTCCGGCTCGATCCAGACAGAGTCGGCACAAGCGTCGGAGGAATCAGTGCCGTCATGGGCGATCCAAATCTCAATCATTCCGAGTCCATTTGTTCCTCGGGCGTGGAAGGAGTTCCCTACGGCAGAGGAGATCAAATCATACGTCGCTGGAAAGCGCTCCCGGTCTTGGATTACCGAGTTTGGGACGGAGCGAAGAACGTAGGTGCCTGGTTCAGGGACTCTCATGTTTTTTCACCGAACGTCGAAGTCCTCTCACACCTGCCCGGGGGCGCGGCTTCGACTGTGGGTTGAAGGTTGAATGGTCATGGCGGATTGAACTCGCGGCGGGGCAGGTGTTGAGAGCGACGCCTTGTTAGCCGTTGGTTGTTAGCGTATTCCCGTGCTTGAGCAAACCTTCGATGCGTTGCTGAACGCGGGGAACTGGGTCTCGCTTCATGTAGTCTGTAAGCACTGAAGAAAATGTGTCGAACGACGGTCGATCACGCAAGGTCGGCGAATACTTCCGTAGGAAGAGCGTCATCGGCCTAACGATCGATCCGAGTGCGTCAATGGCGACGAGTGAGAGCGGGCGTCCTGTGCTGAACCAAGCTTCGATCCGCTGCCAGTCGAGGTCTGAGGCCGCAGCCAAATATCCCCAGCTTTCGGTGATCGGCTCAAAAATCTCTCTCTCAATCCAGTCGAGTGCCTCGGTGGATCGGAAGTAAGACAACGCGAACATCAAATCTCGCTTCTGAGATCCCTCAGACTGAGCCAGCGCGCCAGTGACACGATCAAAGCCTTCTCGGAAGGGCAAACATGCGGCTGACGCTTGGGCGAGCGAAATCAAATCGACCGACGGATACTCACCCCAGCAATACCTGACAAAATCGGCTCCGGTTGCGCCCTGGGTCAATGCGGCTACCTCAAGACATGCACTGCGGATGTCCTGATTGCCCGTGCTGGTGAATCTGTTCGAGATGGCCGACAGCACAGCCACTGCGGGAATAGCCTTCCAAGCTTGCTTGGTATCTTCGTCGAGGTGCCAGCGGGTAATCGAGTAGTCGAGCAACGTCTCAGCCTCATCCGCCACGTCCGACAATCGAGGCGCGGGTCGTGACGCGGCACCAACCACATCCTGCTCAGGCTGAGAGGCAGTGCCGTCCTCGTCGTAGAAATCATCGTGGAGAAGGTGTCGTGACCAGCTATGCCGCTTCGCAAGGTTATACCATTCGATTGGTCGAAGCGATCTCGCCATCAGGCGATCATGGCATGCCTCGCAAAGCCGGTATGGGCAATCCTCGTCGTCACATGGTTCGACGATGGTCTGCGGCATCGATTCGCAGGCTTCGCAATGTGTCGATGTGGCTCCCATTTTCTTCGGCTAACAGTATTTGTTCGCATGACCGCCCGCAGTGATATCCGTCAAGCGACTTGGGGCGAGAGTAGCGGCAGAGCCCAGTGCTGACAAGGAATTCTGCAGGTCAGGTGCGTCTATCCGGCTGATGGCCTGCCGGATTGCGGTGGGTCCATTCCCTCGGTGATATCACGGCCCAAGCGACCTGCCGGACGCGTCGGACGGCACCCGCTTCCCTGCCGGCCGGGAAGGGTCGACAGCGGCGGCAGCAATCAGGGGGGGACGGCCGAGATCGCCCAGTCCGTTGGATTCGCGATTCTCCCTCGTTCCCCGATCCAACCCTCTTTCCTCTCCGATCAGACCCTCTTGGATCGGAGAGGCAACCGGGTCTCATCGGACCGCCCTCCTCCACCGGCTTCGGGACTTGGCTACCGGGGCGATTTCGGCATAAATGCCTCACAATCAAACCCCTAAAGGCTGAACCCAGCCTGAAAGAGTGACTCCGGAAATGATTTCCGGGGCTACGGAAGCTCTTTCCGGGGCTACGGAAACGCTTTCCGGGGCTACGGAAGCTCTTTCCGGGGCTACGGAAACTCCTTCCGGGGCTACGGAAACTCCTTCCGGGGCTACGGAAACGCCTTCCGGGGCTACGGAAACTCTTTCCGGGGCTACGGAAACTCCTTCCGGGGCTACGGAAACTCCTTCCGGGGCTACGGAAACTCCTTCCGGGGCTACGGAAACTCCTTCCGGGGCTACCGATTTGATGATTTTTCGCGCCGCGTAGGCACGCCCGGCGAGGTGTCGATGGCGCGGCACCAGTCGGAGATCGGCGCCACGGCGCGGCACCCGTCGTCGGTGGCGGACTTGGCCCTGAGCATCAGCGACCCGCCCACGGCTTTCGAGGTGCAGTCGATCGCCAACAAGATCGATGAGCTGCTGGCGGCGCTGCGGCGGTAGGGTTTTCAGGCCGACGGCGTTTCGGCCTCGGCCCGGTAGGCCTCGGCCAGCAGGCTGACGGGGTGCCGCACGGGCACGGCTGGGTCGGCCAGGCCATTCTGGATCTGCAAATGGCAGCCGGGATTGGCGGTGGCGACACAGGCGGCACCGGTGGCGCGGATGTGGGCCACTTTCTCGGCCTGGAGCTTCGCGGCCTGTTCGGGCTGGGTGATGTTGTAAACGCCGGCGCTGCCGCAGCAATGGGTGGCGTCGCGGAGCTCCACCAGTTCCAGGCCCGGAATCGACCGCAGGACGGCGCGCGGCTGGGCCGAGATGCCCTGGCCGTGGCAGAGGTGGCAGGCTTCGTGATAGGTCACGCGGCAGCCGGGTCCGGGGCCGGTCGCGGCGGGAGCGGGAGCCCGAAACCCGATCTCGACGAGCCACTCGGAGATGTCGCGCACCTTGCGGTCCCACTCGCGGGCCCGGTCGGCGTAGGCGGGATCGTCGGCGAGGAGAGGCGCGAAATGTTTGAGGTGGGAGCCGCAGCCGGCGGCATTGGTGATCACGGCATCGAGGCGGCCGAGATCGAAGCGATCGATGAGCCGCCGGGCCTGCTCCCGCGCCTGCTCCAGGTCGCCATTGTGGGCGTGGAGGGAGCCGCAGCAGCCCTGGGAGCGGGGCGTCTCGACGGCGCAGCCATTGGCCAGCAGGACGTCGGCGGTGTCGCGATTCACATCGGAAAAGACGAGGTCCTGCACGCAGCCGGTCAGCAGGCCGACGCGGTGCCGGATCTCGGCGGGCGTCTCGGTCTCGGCGATCAGTTCGTCGGAAAACCGGCGCCGCACCACCGGGGTGGAGGGCTCGAGGTCGCGCAGGTTTTTCGGCAGCAGGTGGATCAGGCCCCACTCGCGCACCAGCCGGCAGGCGCCGCTGGCCTGGTAGAGCCACAGCAGGCGACCGGCCAGTCTGAGCATCCAGGGATGGGCAAACAACTGCCGCAGGGTGAGCCAGCGCCAGAACCGGCGGGTCGGGGTGTCCAGCACGCCGGCCGACTCGACCTCGGCGCGGGCGTGCTCGAACAGGACGGGGTAGTCCACCCCGGCGGGGCAGGCCGTGGTGCAGGCCAGGCAGCCGAGGCAGTAGTACATCTCCTCGCCGAACTCGCGCGTCACGGGCAGCTCGCCATCGGCGATCGACCGCATCAGGGCGATGCGTCCGCGCGGGCTGTTGCGCTCGCGCTTGGTCTCCAGGTAGGTCGGGCAGGACGGCAGGCACATGCCGCAGTGCATGCACTGCTGCACCACGGAGTAGTCCAGCCCGCCCAGAAACCGCACCGGCGCGAGGCCGCCGGCGGCTTTGTCGGTGGATGGGGCTGAGGTCGGGTGGGCGGACACGACGGGTGGGGGCGGCGAAATCGGGTGGCGAGCGTCGGGCTGTGACTCAGTCGAAGATCTTGCCGGGATTCAGCAGGCCGGCGGGGTCGATGGAGCGTTTCACCAGGCGCAGCAGGTCCATGGAGGCATCGCCGAACTGGGCGGGGAGGAAGTTTTTCTTCGCCAGCCCGACGCCATGCTCGCCGGTGATGGTGCCGCCGAGGGCGATGGTATGGGCGAAGATCGCCTCCATGGCGGCCTCGACCTTCACCATCTCGGCGGTGTCGCGCTCGTCGGTGAGGAAGGTGGGATGCACGTTGCCATCGCCGAAGTGCCCGAAGGTCGCGATCTGGAGCCCGTGCTCGGCGGCCATCCGCTCGATGTATCTCACCATCTCGGGCAGCCGGCTGCGGGGCACGGTGACATCCTCCAGGATGGTGGTGGGCCGGATCCGCGCCAGCGCTGCGAAGGCGCTGCGCCGCGCCGATGCCAGCCGCAGGGCGTGGGCCTCGTCGCGGGCCAGCTCGACGGTCAGGGCGCCGTTTTCCCGGGCCACCTCGGCCATGCGGGCGGCCTCGTCCTCGACCACGGCGGGGTGTCCGTCGGTCTCCATGAGCACCACCGCGGCCGCCTCGGTGGGCAGTCCGACTTTGGCGAAATCCTCGACGCACTGGCAGGTGCGCCGGTCGAGAAACTCCAGGGTGCAGGGGATGATCTGGCCTTCGATGATCTTCGACACGGTGCGCGCGGCATTCTCCATCGAGTCGTAGGTCGCCAGCAGGGTGCGCTTGGCTTTCGGCCGCGGCAGCAGCCGGAGCAGCACCTGGGTGATGATGCCGAGGGTGCCCTCTGACCCGACGAAGAGGTCCTTCATGGAGTAGCCGGCGACATCCTTCACGCACTTCGATCCCAGCCAGCAGACCGTGCCATCGGCCAGCACCACCTCCAGGCCCATGACGTAGTCGCGGGTGACGCCATATTTCAGGCCGCGCAGGCCGCCGGAGTTGTTCGCCACGTTGCCGCCGATGGTGGAAATCTTCATCGATCCCGGATCGGGCGGATAAAACAGGCCGTGCGGGGCCGCCGCATCGTCGATCGCCTTGGTGATGACTCCCGGCTCGCACAGCATCGTGAGATTCGCGGTGTCGAGCTCGAGGATGCGGTCCATGCGGACCAGGCAGAGCACGATGCCACCCGGCACCGGCACGCTGCCGCCGGACAGGCCGGTGCCCGAGCCGCGCGTGACCACGGGCAGGCCCCGCTCGCGCGCCAGCCGCATCACCGCGGCCACTTCGTCGGTGTTTTGCGGGAACACCACGCAGGCGGCCGGCTCCTTGATCGCCGCCGTACCATCGAATCCATACGGGATCAGATCCTCACGCTCGGTGAGCACCCGATCCGCGCCGAGCCGCTCCTTCAGGGCCTGTATCGCATCGCTATCCATCGAGCGCCCAGTCACCACCATCCCCGCCGACAAATCAAATCGGGAGTGCTACCGCGAATAGGCGTAAATCAACAGCCCCGCGCCCAGCACCAGCCGGTACCAGGCGAAGCCATTGAAGGTGTGGCTCTGCACGAACCGGATCAGCCATTTCACCACGATGAAAGCCGACACCGCCGAGACGACCATGCCCAGGCCGATCATCGGCCAGTTCTGGCCCGCGATCTGCCCGTCCAGGTAAGCCTCCAGCACCTTGTAGGCCCCGGCGGCCGTCAGGGTGGGAATGCCGAGCAGGAAGGAAAACTCCGTCGCCGCGGGCCGGGCCACGCCCAGAGCCATGGCCATCAGGATGCTCGCTCCGGAACGCGAGGTGCCCGGAAACACCGCCGCCAGCAACTGCGCCGCCGCCACGCCGACCACCACGCCCCAACCGATCTCGACCGTACCCGGATGATCCTTCCGCCACGCCTCGCAGCCGAAGATGACAAAGGCACCGATCAGCGTCGCCCACGCGACCGGCTCCACCTCGGTGGGCAGCTCGATCCCGAACTTGCCGATCAACACACCCCCGATCGCTGTAATGACAAAGGCCACCAGCAGCTTCAGCAGGTAGTCCCGCGTGTCCGGGCTCCCCAACGAGGTGGCAAACTGCTTCACCCGGTCCGTGAAGACCGCCAGCACCGCCAGCACGGCGCCGCTCTGGATGACCACATCGAACAGGTCGCCCTGCTCGGGGAGCAGCCCCAGATTCTGCGGGATCAGCAGATGGCCGGTCGAGGATATCGGGAGAAACTCCGTCACCCCCTCGATGATGCCGAGGATGATGACTGCCAGCCATTGGGGAACGTCGCTCATAAAGGTGGAAATCCAGAAATTTTGTTAAGAACCGTAAATGTTCCACTCACTCGTGCCGGCAATCCAGCACAAATCGCAATTCCGGCCCGGCTTCGTCGCCCCATCTGCGCCGAATCGGCCAAACGGGCGGCGGATTTTCGGTTGTTTCGCATGGTTTAAGTATCTATGATCCTCCGGCCGCCGATCGGCCCGGCCCCTCCCCTTTTCCCCTGCATTTTCCCACCATGTTGCGTTTCGCAGTCCTCGGCAGCGGCAGTTCCGGCAACAGCGCCGTGGTGTGCCACGGTGCCACCCGGGTGCTGATCGACGCCGGGCTCAGCGCCCGCCAACTGGAGCAGCGCCTGCTCGCCCTGGGCATCGAGCCCGACTCCATCCAGGCCGTCGTCCTGACCCACGAGCACGGCGACCACGTCGGCGGGCTCGACGTGTTCTGCCGGAAGCGGCCCCTGCCCGTTTACGGCACCCGCGACACCTGCACCGTCGTCGGCGAGGGGCTGAAAAGCCGCGTCCATTGGCAGAAATTCGAGGCCGGCCAAGCCTTCACCGTCGGCCCGCTCGCCTTTGACAGTTTTTCCGTGCCGCACGATGCGGTCGATCCGGTCGGCTTTGTCGTCAGCGACCCCAGCTCCGGCAACCGCGTCGGCATCCTCAGCGATGTCGGGCAGGTCACCACGCTCATCCGCGACCGCCTCAAAGCCATTGACACCCTGTTTGTCGAAGCCAACTACGACGAAACCCTGCTGCAGAACGACACCAAGCGCCCCTGGGCCACGAAACAGCGCATCAGTTCCCGCCACGGTCACCTTTCCAACGACCAGGCGGCCGAACTCATCGTCTCCGTCGCCACCGAGCGCCTCCACCGGGTCGTGCTGGGTCACCTGAGCCGCGACTGCAACACGCCCGAGGTGGCCATCCGCGCCATCCACGGGCAGCTCGTCAAAGCCGGATTTGCCGATGTCCACGTCGAGTGCGCCTGCCCGAAGCATCCCCTGCCCCTCCGCGAGGCGGCCCGCCACGCTCCGCCGCCCGGCGCCTCGCCCCGGCTGTCCGAGGCGGACGGCGACGCCACGCCCGCTGACGCATCCGACGATGCCTCGCCCCGCGACGAAAAAGCCGAAGCCAGACCGCCGCGACGCTCCCTCCGCAGCGCGTCGCCGCAACCATCCGAATCCTTCCCCGGCTGGCAGCAGGGCGAATGGGCCTTTTGACTGAAAGCCGCCACCGGCTCGACCTCACCCGCCATCCGACCCTTCCCATGACCCGCATCGGCACCCCCTTTTCCCCCACCGCGACCAAAGTGCTCCTCTGCGGGTCTGGCGAACTCGGCAAGGAAGTCGTCATCGAGCTGCAGCGCCTCGGCGTCGAGGTCATCGCCGTCGATGCCTACCCGCATGCACCCGCCATGCAGGTGGCCGACCGGTCCCACGTCATCTCCATGCTCGATGGCACCGCGCTGCGCCAGGTCATCGAGACCGAGCGGCCCCACTACGTCGTGCCCGAGGTCGAAGCCATCGCCACCGACACCCTCGCCGCTCTGGAGGCCGAAGGCGTCACCACCGTCATCCCCACCGCCCGCGCCACCCAGCTCACCATGAACCGCGAGGGCATCCGCAGGCTCGCCGCCGAGGAGCTGGGCCTCCGCACCTCACCCTACCGCTTTGCGGCCACCGAGGCCGAGTATCGCGACGCCATCGCCGCCATCGGCCTGCCCTGCGTGGTCAAGCCCATCATGAGCAGCTCCGGCAAGGGCCAGAGCACCGTCAAAACCCCCGCCGACATCGACCGCGCGTGGAAATATGCCCAGGAAGGCGGCCGCGCCGGCGCCGGCAAGGTCATCATCGAGGGCTTCGTCGATTTCGACTACGAGATCACCCAGCTGACCGTCCGCCACGCCGGCGGCACCGCTTTCTGCGATCCCATCGGCCACATCCAGATCGACGGCGACTACCGCGAGAGCTGGCAACCCCAGCCCATGACCGACACCGCTCTGGCCCGGTCCCGCGACTACGCCCGCGCCATCACCGATGCCCTCGGCGGGCGCGGCATCTTTGGCGTCGAGCTGTTCATCAAGGGCGACGACGTCTGGTTCAGCGAAGTTTCCCCGCGGCCCCACGACACCGGCATGGTCACCCTGATCTCGCAGGATCTCTCCCAGTTCGCCCTCCACGCCCGCGCCATCCTCGGCCTGCCCATCCCGAATATCCGGCAGCACGGCCCTTCGGCCTCCTGCGTCATCCTCGTGGAGGGCGAAAGCCGGCAGGTCGCCTACGGCGGACTCGACGCCGCCCTCGCCGAGCCCGACACCCAGCTGCGTCTCTTTGGGAAGCCCTCCGTCTCCGGCAAGCGTCGCATGGGCGTCTGCGTCGCCCGCGGTGCCGACATCGACGAAGCCCGAGACAAAGCCCGGCGCGCCTCCGCCGCCGTCGAGATCTCCCTCTGACCCCGGCATCCGGCACCGAACCTGCTAGCCCGGAGTCGGTCATGACGAAAAACCTCTTCGCCTACGGCACCCTGCTCGTCCCCGAGATCTGGCGCCACGTGGTGGGACGCGATTTTCCCAACGAACCCGCCACCCTGCCCGGCTACGAAATCCGGCGGGTTCGCGATGCCGACTATCCCGCCATCCGTCCCAGCGCCGATCCCGCCGCGTTCGTCACCGGCCGCGTCTATCGCGATCTGGACGACGCATCCCTCGCCCGCCTCGACGCCTACGAGGATGACCTCTACGACCGGATCGCCGTAACCCTGTTGGATCGGAGCAGCAACCCTGTTGCATCGGATGTCTACGTCGCGTCCCCCATCGGACTAAGCCGGCTCTCCGACGACGGGTGGACGCTGGAGTGCTTTTTGAAGGAGGATTTCGCGGCTTACTTTCAGCGGCTGATCGGATAAGGGCGGTATAGACCCCTTGCCAAAAAACTTTGCCGAAAAAATCTTTCTCCATGGGGATGGATCCGGCTCGCTTCGCTCGGGAGATCTCGAGAGAGCGGCCAGAATCTCCACTGGCTGAGTGGCTTCTCAGTCACGCAGTTCGCTACGCTCCTTCATTCCCGCCTTGCCATGGAAGATTCTGACTCGCTCTTTTCGGCAAATCTTTTTGGCAAGAGGCTGGCTGCGACCACAGGAGAGGGTGGATCAGAGCAGCCGTGGGTCGAATGAGAACGGCACGGGCTTGCCGATGGCGATCTTTCTGAAGTCGGGATGCGCCAGATTCAGGAGGTAATTTGGCTCTTCAGGAATGATGACGCTGGGCAACTCCAGCACCGCCGACCGCGCCTCCCTGATCCAAAGGTCGCCGATGTCCTTTGTCGATGGCGATGGCGGTTCCTCGGTCCAGTCCGAAGGCAGCGCAGCCACTTTTTCCACCAGCGCGTCATCAAACTGAATCGGGATGGCGACATACTTAAAAATAACGGGCGGGTTGAGATGAACGAGGGATTCAAGCGCCGCGAGGGCCATGCTTCCGCTGGTGTAAACCACGCTCATTCCAGGCGAATTCCATCGACCACCATAGAGCCGCGCCCCTTCGCCATTAAAGGCGGTGGCGGCGTGTTTTTCCTTCACGATACGCCAAGCCTGCTTCATCACGAGTAAACGCCGTATTCAATGCGACCGAGGAGATTTTCGACTTCACGCGCTCCGACTTCCGTTTCGGCGTATTCGAGCGGAGTCGAACCGCCCAAGCCGACCTGCGGAGATCTGAGCCAGCGGCGCCCCGCTTCGAAGGATTCCATGACCGATACCGCCAGGCCGAGCAATCGGGCAAAACGCACCACACGGTCCGATTCAACGAGATCGAGCCGTCCAGTCGCCTTTCGGCGATGAAGCGTCGCCTTCGAGATGCCAAGCATGGGACCCAGTTTGTCCATCGGCAGGTCGAGACCGCTGCGAAGATCGTCGAGTTCCTGAACCGGCAGACCGGCTTTCAGCCTTTCGATGATCTCGGCAGGAGCGAACGTCCTCGCGGCCACTTCGCCGGTCGGCCCATGAACCCAAAATTTGACGATTCCCCGGCCGGCATTCTCGTCGGTCACCGACTGACTGATCTTGCGGCGAACCGACCCGCCCTTGGTGGCTGCTTTCGCTTCTGGCTTTTCGCGCGTTCTTTTCATTTGAATAAATTCATCGTTCCAATTGACGCCGCTGTCAAACGAGCGGAATGGCTCTCCGCGACGAACTTGAAGCCGGGCTCAATGCGGAGATACTCGATGCTGTGGAGGAAGCCGTTCATCCGCGCCATGGAGGAGATCATGACGTTCCGCTCCTGACCGCAAAGCTTCACATTCCACAATTTGCTCACTCAAGGCTGATGACGGAAAGCCGTGGCTGAGTCTCGGGGGGCGACAATAGCTTTACGGCTACCGCCTCCCTTTACGCGAGTATCTTGCCCCCTGACTCACGCAGCAAGCTGACCAATCAAATCCGGCGGATCCGCGCGTCCACCTGCCACAATCAAAAAGCCGCCGGAGCTGGCGGCCAAAAGTGGCGACCCGTACGGGACTCGAACCCGTGTTAAATCACCTAAAGTAAGAGACTTGCGTGGCAAAATAGGGCAAATTCCGGCAAGGACAGGCAATGAATCTGTTACAATCTGTTACAGGCGAGGGCACTTGAATACCGGCGGCGCCGTTCTCTCCGTGCCCTTGCTTTATCCCTTTTCGCCCGGAGTCCTTCAATAATTTTCATATCCGCCAACCGGGACCATATTTTGACTAGCTGAGCTCGATTTCGGAGCGATCAAAAAAAATTCCCTTGGTCAAGCCGCCAATCATGGGGCAATCTGGCTAACGCCGTGGAAGCATTGCCCCCCAGTCAAACCGCTGGAAAATCCAAGATCCCAGCGGGACAGACCCAGCAGGCGCCCTCCTGAATGAAGGCTCCAGCGCTCAATGTGACGCGACTGACAATTGGATTGCGTGCCAAAGATGAACCGAATTACCCACTCTATCTCCGCGAAAGGATCACTGATTTCACTGATCTCATTGCCGCTGCTGATTCTCTCGTCCTGCAACGCAGAAACGCCCGCAGCTCAAAATCGAACTCTGGTTCCCGGCAAACAAGCAGGTGGTATCCATGCCGCTACCCAACGGTCCGATCTCGATTCCCTGTTCGGGGCCGAAAATGTGAAAGACGCCACTCTGCCGGGACCCGAAGGGACTGAGTATAAAGGAACGGTGATCTTCCCCGAAAGACCGGAAGACCGAATCGAACTAATTTGGTCGGACGAGGAAAAACCGGCGATCGATTTCGTGAGGCTGGCAGGGACGAAATCCCACTGGCGCTCAAAAGAAGGGCTGGCCTTGGGATTACGCCTGAAAGAGGTGGAGAAACTGAATGGCAAGCCATTCCAAATCTACGGTTTTGAGTGGGACTACGGCGGTTTCATTGTCGGCTTTGACGGGGGCAGACTGGACAGCAAATCTGGAAACACATTTTCTGTCAGATTCTCCACCAACGAAGGAGATGACACCAGCCGTATCGCCGGGGACGAGATTTTCTCATCATCCCATGAAGATTTTCAGAAGATCAATCCAATCATTTCGGAAATCACTCTCCGGTTAAGTCCTCCCGATGCGGCCGAAATCGATTCCGATCCTAGTCCAGACAATCCGGTTCCGCCCTCCGGTACCGATTCCACCAGGCCAGAGGAAAAGGGTGCAGACAAGGGGAAGAAACCAACGATCACGAAGAATTCTAGCGACAAGCCCTTTGACATACCGACTGAAGTCGTCGCTTTCCTTCAAGGCTTGATTGAGTCTGATTCAGACGTAGCCGCCAAATATGAGAGCCTGATCGCCAAAACCAAAGAAGAGGCTGGCGGCCGCTTCTCAGTTGGCCCCTTGGTGGCAATAGAGTGGCTGGTGCCCAGTCGAAACGATGAATTCCGGGATGGCAAGGGCAGCCGGACCGGGGAGATAGTCTATCTGGTCCAGCAGCAACTCATCTTTGGATTCAATGGGGGCTATGCCGTTGAGGATAACGTAATCGCACAGATCCGTGCAGAGTTCGAAGAGGACCACTCCTATGATCGCGAAAAGGACACCTATACCTTTTCCCAATCGACACTGAATCTGACATTCGAAGGCTTTGTCACCCTGTCGGTTGCCCCCAAGTGAATCCGCCCCCTGATTCCAAACTCTCTTCGGAATCAGGGAAACTCAGCAGCTTGGGAGCAATCCACGACCCAACGAGAAACAGTCACGGAAATCCGCGATTTGTCGCAGGGGAGCGCGAATCAGTCCAAATCGGTGGCGGCGCTGACATACGGTTTTCGGCCGAATGTGACGGCATTGTTGCAATGGAAACTTGCGACTGCCGATAGCTACGAAAGTCTTTGCCCGTCGACTGAATCCTCTTGACGACTCGGCATACCGGTCGTCCACTTCCATCCATGGCCCCTTCAACTTTGTTTTCTTCCCTGCGACTATTCGTTTTTTGCATGGCTTGTTGCGGCGCCGTAGTTTTCGGAGCGGAAGACGCCGTTGCAGAGACTGGAGACGAATTACTCGCCAGGGAAAACCTTGGCGGAATTAAGATCGGCATGAGTGAGAAGCAACTCGCTCCCATTCTCGGAAAGGCGGTCGTCCAGAAGAACAAGCCCGTTTACGAGGCAGCAACCGGCGAACACATTCATTCCTGGATTTGCGCAGGGAAGGGTCTCACCATCCGCATGTCATCTGGAGAGAAGCCCAACGGCGCGAAAACCGTGGCCGCCTTTACCGCTTCGGCGAAATGTCCACTCGCCACGGCCAAAGGCATCAAAATCGGCAGCACCAAAGCGGACGTGGTCAAGGCCTACGGATCCTTTGAAGACAATGAACTCGCCAAAAAGGACACCTTTATCGCCGGATCAATCTATGGCGGGATCATCTTCACTTTCGGCAAGGATGGCAAAGTCAGAGAGATTTTCTTCGGCGCTGCCGCGGAATGAGGTTTTCATGCATCCTTGATGGGCATTGACCCATTGCGCCCTCCTTCACCATTCTTCTGGCTTTCGCTCGAGAGGAACTGGCAGCGATTGAGCTCGCATTGAAGATCCTTGAGAAGAAGGACCTCTACCGCCTTGAAATCGGCATTACGAAAGGGCCCTCGTCACCCCGCTCGGGAACGGACGGGCCCCAGAGATCGAAGGTCTTGGTGAGTTCTGATGCCAAATTGGTGAACCAAGAGTGAACCCCGAGCGAACATGGAACCTGCCAGGCAGGTCGTCGCGGTCCTGGATGGCTCGGGCGAAAAAGGCGATTCCGATCTCACCTCCACCACAAGTTGCTCCTTGGCGACAGCAATGCGCCGCGGAAGTGCCTGATGATTAAATCGGGATGACCATTTTGTGGCATGAAAAGCAATCGGCAGAAAGCCCTGAACGACCGCGGAAGCAGGAACCTGCGAGCATTCCCCACCCATTCCCGTAAAGAAACGAATACCAACTTATCGCAAAAACCATCGCCACCATATCGCTAAATGCCGATATCAATGCCAGGAATACCCCCTATCGAACAAAAGCCAGCCATCGGGCAGAAATATTCCCAAAAAAAATCTATTGACGCCGAATGGCTTTCGTTTCTAAATCAGCAGGTGAGCGGGTGAAGACTCGCGAAACCGAGGTCTGCCAAATCACCGTGGTTTGGGCTGGAGTCAGACCTGTTGCCTTTGGAACCGAATCTTGGGAACTCAATGAATGGGAAAGGGCGAAAACGCTTGCCGATTAATCTGACCCATCGTCATCCTTCGGCTTCGCCACTGGGACACCCGTCTTTCCCGAACTGACCACGGTCCCACCCAGGATACCAAAGGCAGCATTTGCTTTGCGATCCATTCTGCCCACCTCTCCAGCCGATCGCCACCACTCTGATTCCCGGCCATTACCTCGGACACGACTCAACCGCTAAGATGACCATGAAACTACGCACTAAGATTGCTTTAGCCTTAACTGTTTTCCTTCACGCTCTCGCTGCCACCAATCTTCGAGCCCAAGTAGAACTGGGCGATCTTGCCGGGCAATGGGAAGGTTCCGGGGCCATTTCGGTGGCCACCATAAACTCAAATGGAGCCGTCGAGTTCACCGCGACCACCCGCACCGCCAAAACGAAATCGCCTTGGAACAAGGTGGTCGCATCGCTGGTCTCAAAAGACGGAGGGACCATTACCCTGAGTTCCTACACCCACATCGGCAATGCCGTAAGGGGTCCTCTCGCCGGAACCTACAACGTCGCTACCGACTCGATCACCTGGGCAAATAAAGCGGTCTGGAAGAGAAGATTCGATCCGGCCATGGCAAAAAAGATCGAATCACTCCAATCCAAGGCGGAGGAAAAGAATGTTCTGCCAAAGGATGCGCCGATCGTTGGCGTAGGCGATACCCCGCCGGCTCCGGTCGTGCCCACTTCCGGAAGGACTCTACGGGTGCGGAATGACGGCCTCTATGTCGCCGTTTTCCATGCAAAATGGTTGAACAAGGCAACCAACAAGGCCGAAGAATGGACTTCAGGGAATCTGTCCACCTTCAAGAAAGAAGCCACCTGGGAAGTGCCGGAAAACGCCGACGTTTTGGAGCTGTGGGCCATTGGTATAGGTGCTGCATTTGGCGCTAAAGACAAGATGATCTTTCGCACCAAAAACATCAACTTCGGTAAGAAATACGTCGTGGAAGGACCGATTGAGACCGGTCTTGGAGGCGGGCCGAGCCACCGCACCGAATAATCTTCAGATTCCCTGCGGAGTTCCGGATGGCTGGGCGGCTCTCAATTGAAGCCAGAGAAGCGGGATTGGACCACTTGAGCTAATTGGCTCGCTGAACATTTCGGCCCAGTAACCGCCCCCACCCTAGCACAAAGAGTAAAAGGCAATAACTGCACCAAAATATGTATATGCTATTCAAAGCCCTCAATATCAAATGGTTGAATCGCTCCCTGCTCGCCTTGTTGTTTGTGACCGCCCAAACAAGCTGTAATACCACGTCGGGCGCCGTCGGCGGCGCCCTGATCGGCGCCGGTGCCGGAGCGGCCATCGACGATGACAAACGCGGCCGTGGTGCCCTGATCGGCGCGGCCGTCGGCGCCGCATCCGGGGGACTTGCGGGAAAAAAGATTGAACAATCCCGGCAGGACGAGACGGCGGTGAATTTCAACCCGCCTCCGGAAGATAGCAACCCGGTGAATTTTGATGCGCCACCGCCTCCATGAGCCAGCGAACCCTTTTAAGCAGCTGACACATCTCAATCCCCATGGAACCGATCCTTTCTCAGTCATTTTGCCCCAAAACGCGGGGCACTCCAACAGTTGGCTTGATTTTATTGTTTGCGATTGGAATTGCCGAGATTGCGTACTGCCCGCCGACCCCGCCAAGCAGTTCCCGTAGCTCAAGAGCCAGCTCGGATATGTCAATCTCTTCCGGCGGCAGCAACCGCGGAACGGGCAATTACGCCCCAGTTCCCAGCCATCTGTTGCGCACTCCTCCCTCCTCGGCGCGTAGCTCCGTGTCCAGTACGTCCTCATCCAGCGACTATGGGAGCATTCCCGGTGGATCATCGCCGTCCAGCGATTACATCAAGGCTCCGTCCCCTCAAAGCTATCGGAGTACGCCCAATTCATCCCCCCGCAGTTCCCTGAGCGAACCTCAGAATCCGGGTGGCCCCTCTTCAAGCTCCTCCACAACGTCGGCTACGGGCAACATTCTGGGAATTCCCACCGGCCCATCTCTTCAAGCCCGGCAAATCAAGTCACCCGCCAGCGGCTCCCGAACCATGGCCAACGATCCGGGCGAATCCGCTGCGATTGATGCGCCCCTACCCAGGTTACCCAAGCCCGGAGTGCTCAACCGGCTCAAAGACTGGGTTTCCTCACCACAGAACGAGCCAAGTCCGGGGCCACTACCCGACAATCCGGACGAGCAGGTGCTGCGACAGCCTCTTCCGCGGACACCGCTGGTTCCTGGACCGAATGTGACGATTGTCCGCAGTCCGGAGGATCCAACGGTGATTGCCCGGGGAGCCAATGCAATGCCTCCGTTGCCAAGCCCTCCCAAGCGAACAGGAGTTACAGTAGTAAGATCTCGCATTGATCCCACGCCCGTCGATTCGGATATCGAAAGTGCCGGACCATTGCCACCCAGTCCTCCCGCTCTC
Organism: Verrucomicrobiales bacterium; assembly: GCA_016795505.1. Taxonomy (GTDB): domain Bacteria; phylum Verrucomicrobiota; class Verrucomicrobiia; order Verrucomicrobiales; family DEV007; genus JAEUHH01. The sequence continues at coordinate 17,352 of JAEUHH010000084.1, forward strand.
ATTCTGAACCCGCTGAAGCTCATTCCCAAAGCCCTGGGTGGTGACTCGGCGCCGTCTTCCGATCCCCTCCCCGAGCCGCCCGGAAACAACTGACTACTCCCCCACCTGTTTTCTCATTATCCCTTGTCGATTGCGAGACTTGGATTGGCAGGATCTGATTCTCGGAAAAGCGTCGCCTCGCTGTAACTTCGCCGCTCTCAGAAATTTATGAAATGCAACGAATTTTACCACGCCAACCGCTGGTGGCCGTCCCTGATCCTCGCCTTGTCTGCGCTTTTTTTTATGGATGATGCCAGCGCGCAGGAAGTCCATACGACCTTTAAGAATCGAACGTCCTCGGCGGTGGAATTGTTCTGGATCGACGCCGCCGGCATTGGAAAGAGCTACGGCGAGATCGCCCCAGGGGATCAGAAGCGTCAGGCAATGAATGCTGGCAATCTCTGGCAGGTCCGCCAGGGGACCAAGGTGCTCAGGGAATACAAGGCAACCAAGGCGGCGGAACAAACCGTTGAAGTAAAGCCCGGCTTTTTCGAGCGGGTCATTGGCATCGCGAAGGCCGCCAATCAGCCCCGCCCCGGCGGCACCACGACGCCGGGCAACAAGTCCGCTTCCGTGCCGCCGACTCCTTCGCCAACACCGACAAATGCGCCGATGCCACCAGCGGCAGTTCCAGTGAATCCTGCTGCTCCCGTTACAACCTGAAGCGTTACGGTGACGGTGGTGAATCCCAGTATCGTGACCCTGAATCTTTACGAAGACGCTCCAGACAGCCCCAATCCCGTTCACCTCGGCAACATACCCGCCAAAAGCCAATATGCGGTGAAGTGCGATCCCGGTACTGAGTGGATCCTGGCCTATGACGGCGCCCCAGTGGCCAACTATACGGCTTCCCGAAAGGCCGCACAAACTTTCCGCCTTCCGGAAGAAGTGACGAACATTTTGTCGGAAGCGTCGTCCCCCGCCACCACCGATTCCGCTGCGGTCGTCGTAACCTTCAAGAACACCCAAGCCCGGGCGGTCGACGTTTATCTGGTGACTGATCCAGATCCGGACGTCGCGCCAACCTTGTTCGCCACCATCGGCGCGAACGACAGCATCGAACTGGAGATGTCGCCAGAAACACAATGGGTTTTCGGGATCGGCGGCAACCAGGTGGGCGAGTACATCTCCACGGACGCGAAGAACCAGACTTACTCGATCGGCCAGACAGGAACGGCCCCGGAACCGGCCGTGGTGAGCCTCACGCTGAACAACAAGACCGGGCGGGAGGTGGGTCTCTATTACGTCTCGGAAGAACTTGACACGGACGGCAGCAAAAAGCTGGAAGCAATGGGATCGATCGCTGTCGGAGCCTCGGTGGAGCAGCCATCCTATGTCGGATCGACCTGGGTTTTCGGCGTCGATGGTTCCGCCATCGGAGACTATACGGCCAGCGCCGAACCGAAGCAGTCCGCCGACATTACCATAGCTTCCACCGTTGGCACGAATGAACCTGGCGGCACCAAGATGGTTCGCGGCCCCAATGGCCAGCCCATTGAGGTGCCAAGTGGTAGCCAGGCCGCGGCGAATTTCAGTTCCGCCGAAATCCGCAAAGTGCCGAGCAACGACCCGGATTGGGATCGCTGGGTACAGGACCGGCAGATGGATTTTCCGCTGCCAAATCCGAAGGTCAGCCTGATCGGGGCCACCTTTAGAGGGGAATCGATGGCGGCCGATCGCTACAGCTCGTCCGGCTACGATGTCCTCTTCATGGACCCCCGCGATCTTGGCACCAAACCGGGGATCGTGGATCGCAACAATCCGATCTTCGAGCCCACAAACTTCGAGGATACTCTGGTCTACCGTGGCTTTGGCAATTATCAGGTGCCCGATTTCTACGCGATGAAAGTGTACGATCAGACCGAGGGCAAGAGCACCTCCATGCTCAGTTTTAACGAGGCACAGAGCATGTCAGCCTGGCGGGTCAGCGCGGAGGTCGGCTATCAAGGAATGGTGGGCGGCGGCAGTGCGAGCGCCGCCTATTCCGCTGCCAAGAACCAATCGAGCGCCTCCCAGACAATGACTCTGAAGGATTACAAGTATTTCTCGAAATACTGGTTGACCCTTTACAAGCAGAAAGCTCGCCTCTCCGAGGAGTTCAAGCAGGCGGCCATCCGGATGCCAGGAAAGGATCAAGCGGCCTTTGACCGCTTCTTTCATGTTTATGGAACGCACTATCCGCTGAGCACCCTCTACGGTGGCATGGGTAGCCGCACCAAAACCTTCACGCGCCAGGAATCCGGCACGAGTAGCAGCGAGACCTTTGATATCGCGGCCAGCGGGAATGTCTATGGTTTCAGCGCCAAGGCCGGCTACGGGCAAGACAAGAGCGCATCCCAGAAGCTGGGCTTCGAATCAAACGAAGAGGCCTTTATCTCAAGGCCAGCCGGTAGCTTCGAGAACTTTGGGTCCAGTCCGTCCAACGACTTCATCCCCATCAAGGTGGTGTTGGAGGAAATCTACGAACTGATCCGGCCCCAATTGTTCGACGAAACGGATCCGGCCCAGGTGCAAAAGATCAATGCCCTTCGCGAGGAGATGAAAGCGAAGCTGGCCACCTATCTGGGCAGTTCGGACGGAGATCCCAACGACATGGGACCCAGAAAACTGCACGCCGTCGTGACCATACGCTCGCCGCAAAACACTACCTTTTCGGACAATTTCAGAAACGCCACTGGAGGGGAGTTCGACATCGCGGCGGTGCAGCGCTGGCTCGATGAAAGGACCCAACTTAAGGAACTTGACGCCGCCATGACGAGTCGCCAGCGACAGATCGCAGACAGCGGGGGCGATATCAGCGCCGATGCCCTCCTTGCCGATCCGACCTACGCAGCCCATCGCGCAGCCTTCACGGCGCTGCCGGGCAGCGCCGAATGGGCGGCCAAAAAGAGGTCCTTGGAAAGTTATCCCACCTACCGCAGCCTCCCGAGAACCGAACTCCAAGGCCGGGAATATCAGTTGCCAGTGATTACAGCCGTGGGAATTCCGGCCTGGGTGCGGGATGAGCAAACGCGCACCTTCCGCAAGTTGTGGATCGACCCCGATACCAGACAGCCCTTTACCAATGACGGTATGCTCAATGGCGGAATTCAAATAGGCGGACAAACCATCGGCCAACAGGAACCCAATACCAAGGGCTATGGCAGCCTGCACAAAGCCCCCAAATTCAGATGGCAGGACGCCTTCAATCAAATGGGCCGGAAACCCAAGCAGTGGGATGGTCCCTTCGGTCTCGCGCCCTCGAAGCTGCCGGAAAACGCGGGCGATCGCCCCGTCCAATTGTTTGCCGAAACTTACACCGCGCCGGGCGGCGTTGGCACTGCCATCCCGGGCGACGACCAGATCCTCGTCCACCGCTATTACGACACCTGGCCCACTAATCCACCAGTGGAAGTGATCGTCTCCTTTTACGAAGGCACCGTTTTCAATGCCGCACCAACGGAACCCCTGCAGCTCCCCGAACCACCCGAGTGGGTACAGAAGCGGTAATTTCTCCCCAGCATTGGCTGTAAAGTTTTTCCTAGAACCCCCAACCAACAAACCAACTCCATGACGGCAGCCCCACTATCCGCCGCCTCCCGCGGTATCCTCTTGGCCTTCAGTGTGGCGGCTTTATCCACTCCGCTGGCTTGCCTGGCCAATCCGCCCGCCCCGAACACGAAGCCCCGCAGCCAATCGGCTCCGCCAAAAGTCAACCAACCACCAAAGCCGGGCACGGGAACAGCGGCGACAACAGCAAGTCAGCCCGGGCAGAATCCTCCCGCCGGCTCTCCTCCCAATCCTTACGGCCGCATTCCGAAATTGCCCAGCAATACCGGAGCACCGGATGACTCTCTTGGCCCGTTGCCGCCAACGCCCAAGAGCCAGTATGGCAGCATCCCCAAATTGCCGGGCAGTTCCTCCGCCGCGGACGACCTTCCCGGCCCGCTGCCGGCAACGCCCAAGGTCTCTCCGGTCATCGGAGGCAGTTCCGTCTCAAGCCTGAAAGACTCCCTCGACCGGGTGACTAAAGTCTCCAATCCAGTCAGCGGATTTGGGACAGTCGGCGCTAAATTTTCCCCCAGCGAAGCCAGCTTTGGCAATGCCATGGTCAATTTGATGCGCGACCAGAATCGCGTGGGTAACTTGGGAAATACCAGGACACCAGATGGGGTAAAGTGGAAGGCCGCAATGGTCGCCGCCCTCAAGCCCTACGGAGTGGACTTGGCCAAGGCCCTGAACACCGGCCAGATGCGCACGCCCCCCACCGCTGACACCGCTCCGGGAACAATGGTCGATCAGGTCGTACAGCTCGTCCCTTTTCTGACCACGAAACCGATCCTCGCGCTTCAGGAACTTGGCAAAAATGCGAAGAAAATAAACGCGGAAAGCGACCCCTTGAAAAAGCAGCAATTGGTGACCACGTTGCAAAGAAACGCAGAGGAGTTGGTTACGAATCTCGAAGGTGCGGACACCAAACTTGCAGTTTGTGGCAAGGCCATGACCGACCCAAAGGTCCTCGCGACACTTCCGGAATCGAATCGGAACCTGACGCTGGCTTACGGTCAGGGACTGCTGAAACTGCGTGAGGCATATCAGGAGCCCGACGGCATCATACAGAACGCCCTAACTTTGGGTAAACGCATCCTTTCTTCACCCACCGAAGCTGCCACGGTGGCCGAAGAATTTGGAGAGGAAAGTCCCGGTCCGCTGCCTCCTCTGCCAACGACCCCGACTTCAGTTCTGAGTAACAGCCAATCGGGCCAGGCGCGCCTTCCGTTGCCTCCCTTGCCGCCATCGTCGGCAAATTCCCTCGGCACGCTGCCTGGCAAACCCTGAACAGCAATTCCCAGAAACACTCAATATTGAACCCATGAAACCCATTGCACTCACCCATTACCGAGTATTTCAGGCCCACGCCAAGGGTCTCTTGTTCGCCCTCCTCCTGGGTAGCCTGACCGTGTCGACACATGCCTCCGGTCCCGGCAGAGGCAACTCGGGGAACAAACCGCCGGCAAACAAGACTCCCACCGCTTCCCCAAGAGCTAATCCTTCCGTATCCGGCGCGGGAACGGGCAACTACGGCGTGCTCCCTGCTGCCAAGCCCGGCCCTTCGGCTGCACTAGGCAAGCTGCCGTCCCCGCCGTCTTCGGCTGCAGCCGGTGCCAAACCCTACATTGGCACCATTCCGAGGATACCTGCCCAAAGGCAGAATCAGATCCAGAGTCCGCCACAGGTGAAATACACAAATTTGCCCACCACCGCGAGCCCGGCCCCGACAACGGGACAAGCCGTTCAAAGTTTCAACGTTACCAACGCCAGATCCCCCCAAACGCGAATCATGGGCGCGGCGGCCACTGGCCGACCTCTTACGGCCGCGACAATCTATCCGCGATTGAAGGCACCAGCCGGCAGCAATACGCCAGCCAATGCTGCGGGCGCTCAGCACCCCGAGCAGAGTCAGGAACTCAGAGACAGGATTGCCGACATGCGAGCCCGCCAGAATGCACAGATTAGCCGGCCCCTGCCCCAGCCCAACAATGCAGCGGCTCTTTTGAGGCAGTGATCCGCTCCGCAAAAGCCCAAAGCCAGCCATGGCCAGCCGAATGAGAACCTGCATAGTCCACAGTCTTGCGATGGAGGTAGCAGGCTCAGTTTCGGCCCAACAAACTCCGTCGAATCCGATGGCGTCAATCAACGATGGCTTCATTCAGATCGAAAGGCCCCCCCCCTCTGGCACCATTACTTGACGAGTTCGGAAAACCTTGAGGGCAGCCAGGCTCGGGAAGCTCCTCTCCGGACTCGTACCAGCGAAAAGTCCTGGATGAAGGTCAAATTCGCGGTCTATGACGATCACGGACTCTTCGAAAAGCGGCACTCTCTCGAAAGCGAACGCCTACTTTTCGTGCTGGAGCGCACGGGGACGACCGTCGTACGGCCTCCCACCAAGGCGAAATGTAGCCACCTTACCAAGAGAAATCTGAGTCCCCAAACGGCAGCCAATGCAGTCAACAGTTCGACCTCTCGAACTTTCCGAATCGGCCAACGGGCGCTAATTGCTCGCATGACAAGTTCACCTCGCACAACGGCGCACCGGGTGTTCGGCAGGGCAAATCGGAACCTGACACCAATCGGAAGACAGTCGCACCACGGCTTTCGCAACCGGCCTGGGCTGCACAGTGCCCAAGGTAACAAATCGCACACCCGCTAATGTTTAGCAAATGGCTGCTTCCACGTTTTTGCAGATGCAAAGTCTGCGCAGAGCCGGTCCGAGCAGATTTAAGGCAATCAGGCAAAACCAGATGATGCCGCTCCTCAAACAGTCACCAATTTTTTTTGAAACACCATCGTCTAATCAAAGATACCGAACATGAAGACCTATTTCCCATTGCTAGGCGCCGTCTCCATCGCATTTGCTCTTGCCAGTCATGCCAACGCGCAACCGCCCTCCGTCAGGACTAACGGTTCCACACAGCAGTCGAGCAAAAAGTCATTGTGGCCTCAGAAGAACCCGCCAAGCAATTCAACGTCATCTTCAAAATCCTCTTCATCCGGACAGTCTAATGCCGCTGACTCGGCAGCAGACTCTAGCTCGCAAGTTCCGGCACCGGACGTGAAGTTTCTTGGCATTTCTCTGAACCAGGCCAAACCAGGTGTTGCGGCGTCGGCGATGAGGATGGGCCGAAACTTCGGCAACGGTGGTGGCGACGTGGCGCAATCCGCCCCGAGTGTGGATGCAAACAGGGAGGCCAACAGGATTTTGGGCTACCCTTCCTCTTCACAGCCATCCGGCTCATCAAGTCAATCCGCCATGCCACCCTTGCCCAAACCACCCAAGGAAGGCTTCTTCAAGAAATTATTGAGCAGCAAACCCAAGGAAACCAATCCCGGTCCACTGCCCGCCCCTCCAAATCTCGGCGGACAAGCCGAAATGGAAATTGAATCACCAGTACCCCCCGGCACGATTCAACCTCAAAAACCAACCAGACGCGCGCCCAACTTGGCTCTTCCTAATCCCAATGCAAACGTCGGCGGGCAAGAGAGAGTTTATGACCGAATTGACCTGTTGGAACCAAATCAATACAGCAACAGAGGCTTGCTTAGAAACAACAACGCCCCCTCCAATAACGCATATGAAGACGTAGGAGATCAATTGGGTGGAGATTCCGTAAATCAATCCAGTGGCAACATAAGCCCCCCCCCTGCCACCTCTGCCAAGGCAAAGAACGCAACACGCTCCTGCGGCCCTGCAGCAGAAGTTGCCGCCATTGCCTCAACCTCCTCAGGAATAGTCCTTTCCCTGTCTATTGGATACTCTCAACATCTTTCAATCAGATTCTTGGTGAAGTAGCTTCCTATTGCGGCGTGATGCGCTGTAGGGTGAATTTTCCTTCGGTGGATGTTTCGCATCCAGCCCCCCCGTATCATTGGCCAAGCGTTTTCGGTAAAGCCGAAACGGCGCAGAATGATCAGGCGGCGGCAGCTCGACCGACCGCCGCCTCACGGGACAAATCCCCCATTGAAGGGGCAAATTCAGTGGCAAGGGTCAGCTATACGTGAACGACGTAAGCCGATCTTCATCCCGTCAATCCGGCGCGACTTGGAAGTGTCAGGAGAACCGGCGGATAAAGCGGCGAGTGCTCGTTCTAGTTCCGACTCACTTGCCATTCCTTCGGCCTTGGAAATCGTCACCAAAGGTGCCAACTTTTGAGAAGCGATCTGGACCGGCATGGTCCCGTTCCTCATAGACCTTTTGCCAAAAAGACTTGCCGAAAAGAGCGAGTCAGAATTTTCAATGGCAAGGCGCGAACGAAAGAGCGCAGCGAGCTCCGTGACTGAGAAGCCACTCAGCCAGTGGAGATTCTGGCCGCTCTCTCGAGATCGCCCGAGCTAAGCGAGCCGAATACATCCCCATTGAGAAAGATTTTCTCGCCAAAGTTTCTGTGGCAAGAGGTCTAAACCTCACTTGCCACCAAACCCTTCTTATGGGGAAGTGGCGACCCGTACGGGACTCGAACCCGTGTTTCCGCCGTGAAAGGGCGGAGTCCTAGACCGCTAGACGAACGGGTCGCATTGGGATCGGTCTGTGAAACCGAAATGCGACGGTGAAGTCGTGTTGCCCGCCCTCTGGGGAGCGGGCGCTTAAACTCACGGATTTCGCGCCGGATTCAAGTCAAAATCAGAGGATTTTTTCAGTCGGCATCCTTGGGTGGCTGCGGCCGTTTTTCATTCCCGGTCGGCGGGGGCCTCGATCGGGTGGGCGATCCACTCGACGGTGCGACGGGTGGCCCCACGATGCCGGTCCAGGGCCTCCTGCCCGCGCCGACCGAGGTCGGCGGCGGCAGCGGGATCGGCCAGCAGGGCCTGCAGGGCACCCCGCAGCTTTTCGGGGCCATCGATCTGCACGAGTCCACCGCAGGCGAGGAGATCGGCGACGATGGGCCGGAAATTCTCCATGTTCGGCCCGACGACCACGGGCTTGCCGGCCACGATGGGCTCGACGGGATTCTGCCCGCCATGGCCGAGCAGGCTTTTGCCAATGACGACGGCATCGGCGAGGTAAAACCAGGCCCGCAGTTCCCCGGTCGTGTTGGCCACATAGACCGGCGGGCTGGCATCGGCGTTTACTCCGGCAGGCCCGCCGTCACTCTGGCTCAACGGCACTTTGCAGACGGCCCGCAGCCCGATCTGCCGCAGATCGGCCACGACAGCGGCGGCGCGCTCGGCGTGACGGGGCACGACGACGTAAACGAGGTCGGGAAAGGAACGCCGGAGTTCCGTCCAGACACGACCGATGAGGGCTTCCTCGCCCGCGTGGGTGCTGCCGGCGAGCAAAATACGGGAACCGGGCGCCATCCCGGCTGATTCCAGCCAATTCCTCAGGGCCTCGATCTGCTCCGCGGGCCTGTCCTGGAGCGTTTCGTCGAATTTCACGCTGCCCGTCACCGCGATGCGCCCGGCCGGCACGCCGAGCCCGGCCCAGCGGGCGACATCGGCCTGATAGGGAACGCAGACCCGGTCGAGTTGGGAGAAAATCACCCGCGTCACGGATCCGAACGACCGGAAGCGCCGCTCGGACCGGTCGGAAAGCCGGGCATTGACCAGCACCACGGGCACGCCGCGCGCCCGGGCCTGCCGCACCAGGTTGGGCCACACCTCGGCCTCGACGAGGATGAGACGCGTGGGTCGGACGAGTCGCAGCACCCCGGCCGTCACCCAAGGCAGGTCCACGGGATTGTGAATCACCGTGACTCCGGCCTGGTCGGCGGTCTTTTCCTCTGCGAGGGCGAAGCCGGTGGTCGTCGTGGTGGAGAGCACGACGCCGGTGCCGGGATGCTGGCGCAGCCATTCGTCCACGATCTTCAGCGCCACGAGCACCTCGCCGACGCTGACGGCATGGATCCAGATGTTGTCGTCGCGGTCGAGGCGGTCGCGGGTCTCGGGGCGGAAAAAGCCGAGCCGCTGCCAGAAATTGCGCGCCAGACCGCCGCGCTGGAGGCCCTTGATCACAAACCGCGGAAAGCCGGCCACCAGCAGCACCGGCAGCAGCAGATTGTAGAGCAGATGGACGATCAGGCGGTTCATCGGTCGGGGGATTCGGGCCGGCTCGCCGCCGCCAGCGGTCGCAGGTAGTTCAGGCGGGTCCCGCCGTAGCGGCGCTCGCGCGACAATTCCCACCGGGGCGGCTGCCCCCAGGGCAACTCGCCGGCATCGAGCGACTCCAGCACGAAGAGTCCGCCCTCGCGCAAGGCGGCTGCCAGGGGTTCGCTCTGCAACAGCGCAGCCAATTCCGCCGCGGTGTCGGCATCCCGGGCGTAGGGGGGATCGGCAAAGACGAGGTCAAAGCGCCCGGTTTCTCCGGCTGGCAGCCGTTTCAGGTAGTCCAGCACCCGCGACCGACGCACCTCCGCCGCCAGCCCGGCCAGGCGGGAGCGCTCCAGATTGCCCCGGATCGTCTCGCAGGCCCGCTCGTCGGCTTCGACAAAAACCACCGAGGCCGCCCCGCGGCTCAGGGCCTCGATGCCCAGCGCTCCGCTGCCGGCGTAGAGATCCAGCACCGCCGCATCGAGCACCCGGTCGCCCAGGCTGGAGAACAACGCCTCGCGCACCCGGTCCGTGGTGGGACGGGTCACGGACTTCGGCACGGTCAGGGGCAGACCGCCGGCACTTCCGGCTATCACTCGCATCGTCGCGTCTGGCAGGATCCAAATGGGCGCCAACGATAGCCGATGCCCCCGGCTTGACCAGCAGCGATTGATCACTTCGCGGGTGACGTCGCACGCGCCGGAGTCGGCGCCACCTGGCTCACGTGGACCCAAGATTTCACCCCGGCGAGCGGACCGGCGACGACCTCCACCTCCACGGCATCGGCATCGCGTCCCAGGGTGCGCACCTCGATGGGCTCAAACACCCGGCGCAGGCCCCGCGCCTCGGCATCGCCCTCCCGCCGCGCTTCGGCCGTGCGGTGGGCAAAGTAGTAGTCCCGCAGATCCTGCACCTGCCCGGCCAGATGGATCGGCTCGCCATTCCCATCAATAGTCAGCACGATCCCGATCGGCACGCTCACCGGACCACCGGCAGACTCCGGCAGGGTGCGGAGCGCCGCCGTCACCCCCCAATGCGCCGCGAGCCCGAGGGCGGCGAGATACACCAGGCCACCCACGATGCTGAGCCACCACTGACGGGTCTTGGGAGTCATCTGCTGGTGATCGTTTCACCGGTCCGGACGGCTGCCGGCGCGGTCATTTGCCCTCGACCCGGCGGGCGAGGCGCTCGCTGCTCTGCTGGAGCAGCCGCTTTTCCTCCTCCGTCAGGCTCTGCATGCCGTGGGCTGATATTTTGTCCAAAATGGCGTCAATCTCCTCGGAGACGAAGGGTTTCGGCTTGCGCGGCGTATCCGATGGGGCGGATCGCTCGTCCAGCACCTCGGCATCGACCACCCGGCCCATGCCGTAGCGGTCGTTCCATCGCTCCTCCCTTTCCCGCGCTTCGCGTCGTCCGTGACCGCGTCGCTGCGGCCAGATCCAGGCGATCCAGAGCCACCCGAAGAAGGCCCCGCCGAGGTGGGCGAGATTCGCGATCCCATGCTGTCCCAGTGTCAACAGGCCAAACGCCTGCGCCGCAAAAATCCCGATCTCGAAGACCGCCAGCCACATCCCGATTTTCCACATCTGCGCCCGCACCGGGATCACAAAAAAGAGCATCAGGTACACCTCCCGCCACGGCGTCAGCGTGATCACCGCATACAGCACTCCAAAGACCGCCGCCGAGGCACCCATGATCGGGTCGGGCGAATACAGGATCTGCACCAGCCCGCCCAGCAGACCCGCGCCGAAGTAGATCTTGAGGAAAGTCGCCTTCCCCACCTGCTCCACGAGCGGCCGGCCCATGAAATAGAGCATCAGCATGTTCAGCCCCACATGCCAGACATCCGCATGGACGAACTGATAAGTGAGCAGCAGATACACATGCCCATCAAACAACTCGCGGCGCGACACCCAGCCGACCCGGTCCGCGTCGAGCCACAGCATCTGGACCAGATGCACCGCCACATTGATGACGATGAGCCACGTGATCAGCGACCAACTCCGCGGCCCGGACAAGCCGCCACGACCGCCGCGAAAATCGGCGTCGCGCAGATAATCGCGATCGTAAATGCCCATGGGTCCGGAAATGAGAGCGGCAAGGTAAACCAGCACCAGCCGCCTGCAAGGACACCGATGCCCCCCCGCGAGGTCCTGCCCGTCAATCCTTCGCAAACGCCTGCCAGCGGGCTTCGATCGCCTCACGGGTGGCTCGACCGTCCAGAATCACGAGCCGATAGACCAGTTCCACCGTCTCGCCCGGCTTGATCTCCCAGCCGGTCTCCTGGATTGGCACGTAGTTGAAAAACACCTCGCCTGAGTCCCAGGTCCGCACCCGCTGGGGCGCGTCGCGGTTGGCCGGATGACAGAGGATGGCCACCGTGGCGAGTTCACTAGGCCGCTTCCCTCCTTCCGCCGGTCCCCACATCGCGCACCAACGCACCCGCGTCGCGTGACTGTCGACTCGGGTCAGCCCTTCGCTGGTCAGGTAGTCGCTGTTTTCCCGATTCCACGAATGCGGCGCCCGATAGGCCAGGCCACCGCCATAGCGATAGGCTGGAAGCACCAGCGGCTGGGCGGCCACGTTTTTCTGCGCGATGCGGTAGTCGATGACATGCGCTCCATCCACCCGCGCCACGTCCACGGCCAGGCTCTCCCGCAGGATGGGCACGGCCTCCGCATCGGGACCAGCCAGATAGGCCGCCTGCTCCTGCTCGACCGTGAATCCCGCCGCCCGCCGCTCCAGCACCTTCACAAAACGCACCAGGCCCGTGCGGCCCTTCAAATTCCAGAAATCCACCGGCTTCCCATCGTATTCTGCCTTCACCCAGGCATGCCACAGGCCCAGATGGTGATAGTGATCCGCCGGATGGATTCCCGTCACCACCCCGCCACCCGGCGCATGCAGCGGATGGATAAAACCGCTGCGGGTAAAGACCGGATCGACCCCGTCCGGCGGCGGCACCTCGGCTTTGTGGTAAACGAGCACCGGCTGATCGCCGATCGATAGCGTGAGGGCCTCTTCCGTTTCCGCCAGAGCCGGCGCCGGCGCCTCCTGACCATGGCTTGAGAAGGCTGCGAACAAAACGAGGGCGAATGCAGAGATTCGGGCGGGATGTTTGGGAAAACGGGTGAGCATGGTGGCAGGAGGTTGGAGCGATACAGCCCTTTGGCAGACTTTGGGGGATCGATTACGCAAGCCCGCAGCCCGGTCCCACATGGGGCACGGACTGGGCGAGTCGGCAGACAAACGCCCCAACGGGGGTGAAATTCAATTTCGATTCCAGGCGGAGAGAGGGAACGAACGCCGCACCGCGAAGCGGGGAGGGCCGGATTGGCGGTGGAGCGGGCCACCCGGGCAGAGGGAAAGAGTCCGGCGACTTACGCCGCCGGCTACCGTCCGCCGAGCCTCCGGCTCGATTGCCCTGCCGCGCTCGCTTGAGACGCCTCGCGTCCGCGCGAGACGCGGCATCATCCACTCACCCTTTCCGCTTGCGCCGGGTCGTGCCGGTCATGGCGGCGGGCTTGTCGAGGCCCATCATGTCGAGCAGCGTCGGAGCGATGTCGGCCAGGATGCCATCCTCCAGCGTCCACTGGTCAGCGTCGGGGGCTACATAGACCAGATGCACCAGATTCGTGGTATGGGCGGTGTGCGCCGAGCCGTCGGGATTGATCATCTGCTCGCAGTTGCCGTGGTCAGCCGTGATGAGCAGCGCGCCCCCGAGAGCCAGCGTCTTTTCCACCACCTGCCGCACGCAGTCGTCGATGCACTCGACCGCGGCGATGGCAGCCTTCAGGTCGCCGGTATGGCCGACCATGTCGGGATTGGCGTAGTTGCAGATGACCAGATCGTAGTCGGGCAGCTTCTCCAGAAGCGTCGCGGTCACATCCGCGGCGCTCATCTCGGGCTTCTCATCATAGGTGGCCACATCGCGCGGCGACTGGAGCAGCGCGCGATCCTCACCCGCATTGGGTTCCTCGACGCCTCCATTGAAGAAAAAGCTGACGTGCGGGTATTTCTCCGTCTCGGCGATGCGAAGCTGTCGCCTGCCGGCGCGGGCGACAACCTCGCCGAGCGTGTCGCTCAGGTTGTCGGGCGGAAACACCACCGGACAGTCGTAATTCTCATCATATTCGGTCAGCGTCACGTAGTGGACCCGCGGATGGCCGCCCCGGGCGAATCCATTGAAATCCTTGTCCAAAAACGCCTGGCTGATCTGGCGGGCGCGGTCCGCCCGGAAATTGAAAAACAACACCACATCGCCATCCCGGACGAGATCCTGGCCGGGCGTCTCGAAAATCATCGGCAGCAGGAACTCGTCGGTCTTTTCCGCCTGATACTGCTGGCGGATCGCCTCGCTGGGCAGCAGATCACACGCCTGGCCCTGTCCATGCACGATGGCATCCCAGGCGAGTTTGGTGCGCTCCCAGCGCTTGTCCCGATCCATCGCGTAGTAGCGACCGATCACCGTGCCGATGCGGGCTCCGCAGGCCGCGAGCCGATCCTCGCACCAGCCGACATAGCCGGCGCCACCGTGGGGCGAGGTGTCGCGCCCGTCGGTGATGGCATGGACCATGATGTCCTCCACCCCCGCGTCGCGCGCCGTCTGGGCCAGCGCGACGAGGTGCTCCTGATGACTGTGGACGCCGCCATCGGAGACGAGGCCGAGCAGGTGAAGACGGGAGCCCCGGGCTTTGGCAAACGCCTCCTGGAGCACCTCGTTCCGGGCCAGATCGCCCGATTTCACCGCCTTATGGATGCGGGTGAGGTCCTGATACACGATGCGCCCGGCCCCGAGATTCAGGTGACCGACCTCGCTGTTGCCCATCTGTCCGTCGGGCAGCCCGACATCGGCCCCGCTGCCGCTGATGTGGCTCAGGGGATACTCGGCATAAAGGCGGTCGTGGAACGGCGTGCGGGCGAGACGGGGCGCGTCGCCATTGGCCTGGGCCTGGGCTTCGCCGCCGGGATTGTCGCCCCAGCCGTCACGGATGATGAGGACTACAGGTTTGCTGGGCATGGGCCGGGAAAGTGCCCGCAGAGAGCCCAAAGTGCAAATGGTGGATCAGCCGATTTCCACCGCTTTCCTCCCGTCACTTCTCTCCGCTGCCTCCCAAAACACCCAGCACAGCCGGCAGCAGAGCCGGCGTCGTCGCCAGCGCCTCACCGCCATCGATCCGGCCCTCATTCCCCTGCCAGTCGCCAAAATACCCGCCCGCTTCGCGGAAGATCGGCGGAAACGGCGCGCAATCCCACACCGCCATCACCGGATCGAGCATCACCTCCGCCCGGCCCGTCGCCACCAGCAGATAGCCGTAGGCATCGCACCAGCCGGCATTGTAATAGACCGACCGCTGCAACCGCTCCCACGGAGCGCCCTTCCCATTCCGGCCAAAGTAAGCCGTGTCAATGTGGCAGCACACCGCCCGGTCCAGCCGCGTCTCGGTGGACACCCGCGCAGGACGGCCATTCCAATCGCAGCCCAGCCCCGTGCCCGCCGAGATCATTTCATCCAACGCCGGAAAGTAAGCCACTCCCACCTCGACCCGCCCTTCGATCTCCAGCGCCAGCAGCACTCCGTAGAGCGGCACCCCGTGGACGAAACTCTTCGTCCCGTCGATCGGGTCCACGATCCACCGGTGCGAGGCGCCCGATGCATCCGCCCCATATTCCTCGCCCACGATCGCATGGTCCGGGAACCGCGCCCCGATCCGATCGCGCACCAGCCGCTCGGCCTCGCGATCCGCGATCGTCACCGGCGTGTCGTCCGCTTTGTATTCTGCCTGCGCCGCATCCGTTTGGAAATAGCGCAGAGTCAATTGACCCGCCTCACGGGCCGTTTCACGGGCAAAATCGAGATAGGTTTGGAGCGATTCGGACGACATGGCTGCCACCATAGCGGGAAACCGGGAAAATGCGACCCGCCCACCACCACGGGCGGCCATTTCCCTTGAATGCAGAGCGAGCCTCCGGCAATCTGCCCGCAGATGAAAGCCACCCGGTTTTTCCCGCTCTTCTCTCTGCTCCTCGCCCTCGCAGGACTATGCCCGGCCGATGAACGGCCCAATGTGTTGATCATCCTCACCGACGATCAGGGGTGGCCGACTCTCGGTTGCTATGGATCGGAGCGGGTGCCCACGCCCCACCTCGACCGGCTCGCCGCCAGCGGGATGCGTCTCACCGATGCCTACGTGATGCCCCAATGCACGCCGACGCGCGCGTCTCTGTTGAGCGGTCAGCACACCGCCCGCAACGGCATGTGGCACGTCATCCCGTGGTACGGGCTGCCCTGGGCACGCATCGCCGAGCCACCCTTCCGCGAACAGTTTCCCCGCGACACGGCGAGCCTGCCCAGGATGCTGCACCAGTCCGGTTACCGCACCGGCATGGCCGGCAAATGGCACCTCACCACCGGCACCGACGGCGATTACGTCTCGCTCCGACCCGAGGCGGCCGGAGACTACGGGTTCGACTTCGTCGCTCCCCGCGGGCCCGGCACCCAGAATGAAGGGGACAAGTGGGTGGACCACCTCACCGACTCGGCGATCCGCTTCATCCGCTCGGCCGACGACCGCCCCTGGTTCTTCTACCTCGCCCACCACACCCTCCACGGCATCGTCTCGGCCCCCGAGGATCTGGTCAAAAAGCACCGGCAGTCCGGCGCTCCCGACACCGGTCTGTTCAATGCCACCTACCTCGCCGCCATCGAGCATCTCGACACCAGCGTCGGCCGCCTGCTCGGCGCCCTCGACGAGACCGGCCAGCGCGGGGACACGCTCGTCCTGTTCCTCAGCGACAATGGCGGACTCGACACGGTCCATTCCCTGCCCGAAACCAGTGATGGCTCCACTCCGCTCACCGTTCGCACCCGTGAATTCGACAATGCCCCGCTGCGCGAGGGCAAAGGCGGCCCCTACGAAGGCGGCATCCGGGTGCCCTGCCTGGTGAGCTGGCCCGCCTCCATACCCGCCGGGCAGGTCAGCGGCACGCCCGTCCACGTGACGGACTGGCTACCCACTCTGCTGTCTGCGGCCCGCGTGCCCATTCCCGACGGCCATCCCCTCGATGGCGTCGATCTCATGCCCCTGCTGCGCGGTGGCACGATCCGCCCCCGCGCCCTGCACTGGTACATGCCCCTCTACGACCTGCGCTGGGCCGCCACCCCCTGTGCCGTGATCCGCGACGGCGACTGGAAGCTCATCGAATACTTCGGCGATTCCTTCGACGACGCGCGCCAGTATCGGCCGGGAAGGAAAGTGGAACTCTACCACCTGGCCGATGATCTGGGCGAATCCCGAGACCTCTCCACCGTCCATCCGGATCGCGCCCGGGACCTGCAAGCCGCCCTGCGCCGCTGGATGGCCACCATCCCCGTGCCGGTACCGTCGGAAAATCCCCACTTCGATCCCGCAAAAGCCCTGCTCGAAACCCGGGAGAAACAGCCCTGGAATCCCTGATCCGGCCACGCCCCGGTCCTGCCGACGCGTCTTCGCCTTTGATTTCGACCGATTTCCTTTCACAATGCCGCCCATCATGAGCAACACCCTCCTCTGCCGCTGGGGCATCCTTGGCACCGCCACCATCGCCCGCAAAAACTGGCAGGCCATCCGCCGCAGCGGCAACGGCCTCGTCCGCGCCGTCGCCAGCCGCGATGCCGCCCGCGCCGACGCGTGGATCGCCGAGTGCCAGGCCGACCACCCCTTTGCCGAGCGCCCCGAAGCCGTCGCCGGCTACGAAGCCCTCATCGACCGCGATGACATCGACGCCGTTT
This sequence comes from Verrucomicrobiales bacterium, assembly GCA_016795505.1. Lineage (GTDB taxonomy): Bacteria > Verrucomicrobiota > Verrucomicrobiia > Verrucomicrobiales > DEV007 > JAEUHH01. The sequence continues at coordinate 34,726 of JAEUHH010000084.1, forward strand.
ACATCCCCCTGCCCACCGGCGTGCGCAAGGACTGGGTCATCCGCGCCGCCCGCGCCGGCAAGCACGTGCTTTGCGAGAAACCTTGCGGCTCGCACGCCGGCGAAGTCGAGGAAATGATCGCCGCCTGCCACGAAGCCGGCGTCCAGTTCATGGACGGCGTCATGTACATGCACAGCGAGCGCCTCGCCGCCCTGCGCGCCTCCCTCGACCAGGGATCGGTCATTGGCCGCCTGCGCCGCATCGCCACCCAGTTCAGCTTCCTCGCCCCCGAGGATTTCCTCGCCGGCGGCAACATCCGCGTCCAGACCGATCTCGAACCCCTCGGCTGCCTCGGCGACCTGGGATGGTACAACATCCGCTTCGCCCTCTGGACCATGCGCGGCGAGATGCCCGCCAGCGTGACCGGCCGCCTCATCAACCAGACCGCCGGCGGCGTGCCCACCGAGTTTTCCGGCGAGCTGATCTTCGCCTCCGGCCCCACCGCCGGCTTCTACTGCAGCTTCCTCACCGGTCACCAGCAGTGGGCTCACCTCAGCGGCACCGACGGCAGCATCGAGCTGCGCGACTTCGTGCTGCCCGCCTACGGCAGCGAAGTCGAGTTCACCCTCTCCCGCCCCCGCTTCGAAGTCGAGGGCTGCGATTTCCGGATGGAGCGCCACGACACCCGCATCGCCTTGCCCGAATACAGCAACAGCCACGCCACCGCGCAGGAGACCAAACTGTTCCGCCACTTCGCCGATCTCGCCCTGTCCGGACGGATCGATGATTCCTGGCCCCGCCTGGCCCTCCAGACCCAGCGCATCCTCGACGCCTGCCTCGCCTCGGCCCGCGACGGCGGCCGGCCGGTGGTGTTGTGAAAATAGAGGGAGGCTTGGCTTTCCGATCAGACCCTGTTGCCTCTCCGATCAAACCCTGTTGGATCGGAGATAAGACCCTGTTGGATCGGAAATCGCCGCACCTCAATTCAGCTTCCACGCGCCGCGATCCGCGTCCTGCGCGGCGCGCTCGATGGCTTCGAGATGGGCCTTGTATTGGCGGTAGCCACGACCGTCGGGGGTGGCTTCGCCCTTGGTGTGAATGCGGGCCAGGCCTTTTTCGACCAGTTCCTCGCACAGATAACCGCCGTCGTCATCCGGCAGCTCGACGAAGGCATAGACGCGCTCGCTGTCATAGACGGATTCCCATTTCGTATAGACCGTGAACGGACGGTCGGCGAGCAGTTTGGCCGTGTACATCTTCGCCGCCAAGCCGACCTGTACGGTCTGCTCGGGCGAAATGCCGCCGAAATCGCGGCCCTGCTCGGCCACCCGGCGGCGCTGGTCCTCGTAGCGGTCGCTGAGATATTTCTCGGGCGTGTCGACGTAGTAAAGCCGCAGCTCGATGTCGCGGCTACCGTGCCGAATGTGAAAGCTGTCGCCGTCATTGTCCCGGTGCTCAACGAGCCGGCAGCCCTCGAGCCGGTCGTAGCCGTTCACCTTGGCCACGGTGCCTTTCTGCGCTGGAGCCGGTGCCGCTTTCGGCGGGGCCTTGGGCGCGGGCGGCAGGTCTTCCCGGGCCACTGCGGTTCTCGGAGCTTTCGGCCGGTCAACGTTTTCACCGGCCGCGGGTGCCGGATCGGGCTGTGATCGGGTCGCAGCGGGCTCGTCGGGCGCCTGAACCGTGGCCGGCGGCGGATCGGTTCGCCCGCTGGTGTCGCCACTTTCGAATTTCTGCTGGTACCAGTAGGCGACAAGGATCAGCAGGGCGAGCAACACCGCGCGCCAGACGCGGCCGGAGGCGGATCGGGAAGAACGGGAGGAGGACGATCGGGACATGAGGCGAACAGAATCGGAAAAATCCGGCCCGTCTCAAGGAAAAGATGCCGCTCCCCTCTCGCGCGCAAAGCCGGTCGCGCGCTCCGCCTCCCTGTGCGATGATGGCGGGCACCACCACACAGCCCCCTTTCCGCTCATGTCACCTGACTGGGATCAACACTATCGCGACGGTTTCACCCCTTGGGACAAAGGCGCACCGGCCCCACCGCTCGTGGAGTGGCTGGCAATGCATCCCGGCGAACTGCGCGGCCGCGTGCTCGCGATCGGCTGCGGCCTGGGACATGACGTGCGGGCGCTGGCAGCCTCGCATCCCGGGGTGGAAGCCGTCGGTCTGGATCTCTCGCCGACCGCGGTCGCGATGGCGCGTGAGATCCCCACCGTCAATGCCGAGCGCTACAAGGAAGGCGATTTGTTCGACCTGCCCGAGGGCATGCTGGAGGCCTTCGACTGGGTCTGGGAGCACACTTGTTTCTGCGCAATCGATCCCGACCGCCGCGAGGACTACGTCCGCGCCGTCTGGACCGCCCTGCGTCCCGGTGGGCAGTTGCTGGGTGTGTTTTACCTCGATCCCTACGACGACGAGCATCAGCCCGGCGGCGGACCGCCGCACGGCACGTCGCTGGCGGAGCTGGAGGAGCGCTTTGTCCAGAGTGGTCGCTTCGAAATCATCGATCACGCCGTACCCCAGACCGCCTACGAAGGCCGCGAGGGTCGCGAACGAGTGGTGCGGATGCGGCGGGTGGGATGAGGGCGGGCGGGCCGTTTTCCCCCTTGGTTTCGCCCCGAAAGGCCGCATAATGCCCCGATTTTCCGACCCGACCTGTTTTCCCAGACCATGAAAGCCCTGACCCTGACCGCCTATCACCAATTCGAATTCGGCGACGCGCCCGAGCCCGAGATCGGGCCGGAGGAGGTGCTGGTGTCCGTGAAAGCCTGCGGGATCTGCGGCTCTGACATCCATGGCATGGACGGCTCGTCCGGCCGGCGGCAACCGCCCATCATTATGGGCCACGAGGCGGCGGGCGAAATCTCACGCGTCGGCTCGGCCGTCACAGGCTGGCAGCCCGGCGACCGGGTCACCTTCGATTCGACGGTCTACTGCGGCAAGTGCCCCGCCTGCCTGGGCGGCCAGATGAACCTGTGCCCGAACCGCAACGTCCTGGGCGTGTCCTGCGGCGATTACCGGCGGCACGGGGCCTTCGCGGAATACGTGGCCGTGCCGCAACACATCCTCTACCGCATCCCGGCGGGCATTCCCTACGAGCAGGCCGCCTTTGCCGAGCCCATCTCGATCGCCTTGCACGGGGTGAACCGGCTGCCGCTCCGTCCGGGCGATTCGGCCGTGGTGGTGGGCGCCGGCCTGATCGGCCTGCTGGTGATCCAGGCACTGAAAGCCAAGGGCGCCGGCCTGGTGATCGCGGTGGACATCGACGAGAAGCGGCTCGCCCTGGCGAAGGAGCTGGGCGCGGATCACGCCCTGATCTCCGGCGACACCGTGCCGGCCCAGGTGCGGGAACTCGTCGGCAACGGCGACGGCGCCGACGTGGCGTTGGAGGTGGTGGGCTTCGGCCCGACGATGAAGATCGCAGTCGAATCGGTCCGCAAGGGCGGCAGCATCAGCTGCGTGGGCAATCTGAAGGCCGAGGTGCCCTTCCCGCTCCAGGCGGTGGTAACGCGCGAGCTGAATGTCTTCGGCAGCTGTGCCAGCGCCGGCGAATACGCCGAGGCAGTGAAGGCCGTGGCCGAAGGGACGATCCGGGTGGAGCCGCTGATCAGCGCCGTGGCCGACCTGAAAGACGGCGCCGACTGGTTCCGCCGGCTTTACAAGAACGAGGAAGGCCTGATGAAGGTGATCCTGAAGCCCTGATCTCCGGCTGCCGAGCCCGAATCCGGAAAACGCCGCCGCCTCCCCGATCCGATCCATGGCAAAGCCGACTCCACTGCGATGGGGCATCCTCGGCACCGGCATGATCGCGCGGAAGTTCGCCGCCGACCTGCCGCACTCGGCCACCGGGACTCTGGTGGCGACGGCATCGCGGCAGAAGCGGTCCGCGGAGGCTTTTGCCCGCGAATTCGGCGGCCAGGGACTGTCCGGCTACGAAAAACTGCTCGCCGATCCCGGGGTCGACGCCGTTTATCTCTCCCTACCCAATGGGCTGCACCACGACTGGACGATCCGCGCCCTGCGCGCCGGGAAACACGTCCTCTGCGAGAAACCGCTGGCGCGGAATGCCGACGAGGCCGGGGCCATGTTCGATGCGGCCGAAGCCGCCGGGAAGGTGCTGATCGAGGCCTTCATGTATCGCGCCCATCCGCTGGTCGACCGGCTCATCCGCCTGGTCCGCTCGGGTGGCATCGGCGAGCCGAGACTGATGCGCACCAATTTCACCTTCGCCCGTGCCGCCAGTCCCGATGACGCCCGCTATGATCCCGCGCAGGGCGGTGGTTCGCTGATGGATGTGGGCTGCTACTGCGTTCACTTCGCCCGCGCCCTCGCCGGGGCCGAGCCGGTTTCGGTGACAGCCACGGCTCACCTGCATCCGCTGGGCGTGGACGACTATGCCGCGGGTACGCTGACCTTCCCAAACGGCTTTCTGGTCACCTTCACCTGCGGCATGACGGTCGTCTCGGATCCCGGGACCTTCATTGCCGGCACGGAGGGCCAGATTGCGATCGATGCCTTTTGGTTCGGCCGCGACGGCTTTGCGTTGAAGCGGGCCGACGGAGCCATCGAGAAGCACGAGAGCCCGCCGACTGGCCCGATCTATGCCCTGGAGGCCGATGCCTTCGCCGCCGTGGTGGCGGGCAAAGCCAAGCCGTGGATCACGCGCGAGGATTCGATCGGCAATCTCCGGGTGCTCGACGCGCTCAGACGCGCTGCCGGGGTGCCGGTGCCCTGACTTGCGGCGTCACTTCGAAGGCTTCGCCGGCTCGGGCGCGGCCTGTTTTTTCACGGCATCGAGGCCTTCCCGGAGGGATTTCAGCTCCTTCTGCAGGTCGAGCACCTCGCGCCGCAGGTCTTTCACTTCGTCAGCCTGGCCTTTTTCGGAGTTGAGCTTCCGGATGGCCTCCTCGGCGGCTTTCGCTTCGGGCAGGTCGGCATTGCCAGCATCGACAAAGGTCCGCAGGGCACCCAGCGATCGGGGATCCTCCAGGGTGCCGAGGGCGCCGATGGCGGAGCGGCGCAGGGTCTCCTTCGGATGATCGAGATAGCCGGCCAGGAAGCGCCGCGTCTCCTCGCGGGGACCATCCTCCTGCTGACGGGCCAGATAAGCCAGCGCATCGAGGGCGGTGCCGAAATCGCGGCTGGTGAAGCGCGGCTCGGCGGCTTTCAGGTGCGCCGCCACGGTGGCTGCCGCCGCCGGGTCGCCCTGTGTCCTCAGGGCCTGAATGGCCGCCGCCCCGATGCGGTGGCGGTAGCTCTGGCGGTCCAGCGCAGCGATCAGGGTCTCGCGGGTCTGCTCCTGCGGGAACTTGCCGAGGGCGGCGATGGCGTCGGCGACGATGTCGGGATTCTTCTCCGTTCCGATCAGGTCGCGCAGGGCAGCGAAGGCCGGCTCCGTGTAAAACTTGCCAATGCCGGCCACCACTTCCTGCCGGGCCCGGGCATCGGGCTGGTCGAGCGACGCCAGCAGGGCCGCGAGAGCCTCGGGGCTGTGGGTCTTGGCCAAAGAACGCGCCGCTTCGATCCGAACGCCGTAGTGGGCGTCGGTGGCGAGGGCTTTTTTCAACTGCCCGATGCTCTGGGCGTCGGTACGACCGCCGAGGCTCTTTGCGGCGATGAGGCGGCCCATCATGTCGGCGCCATTCTCCAACTGTGCGGCCAGCAACGGCGGCGGCGGGGTGAAGTCGATCCCGGCGAGCACGGTCAGGTCGGGGTCGAGCCGCACGATCTTCGGCGCGGATGGCAGGTCGAAGAAGAAGTCCTCCGCGGTCTCGTGGATCCGCACCGTGAAATCGTGTACCCCACCCTGATCATCGACGAAGCGCACTGGAAGCGGGAAATCGAACAGGAGCACGCCCGGTCCCGTCTTCTGGGTCTGCTGGATGGACAGTTTCGCCTGGCCGCGGGCCTGGTCCCAGGTATAGGCCGCCTTCAGCATCGGCTCGCCGCCGTGGAAGACCCACTGGTCGAAAAACTCGTCCCACGAGCGCCCCGTGACCTCCTCGAAGGCGTCGACGAGATCCTGGGTGACGACGTTGCCGTTGCGGTTTTTTTCCAGGTAAGCCGCGATGGATTTCCGGAACAGCTCGGGACCGGTCTGGCTGCGCAGCATGTGCAGCACCCAGGCGCCCTTCGGATAGACGCGGTAGTCGAACTGCTCGAAGGGATCGCGGTAGCCGCGCCAGACGATAGGCTTCTCGTCGGGATTCGACAGGATGCCCTGGGCATCGAGCCAGAGACGGTAACGCATCTCCTCGACTCCGGATTTGTGCTCGTCGTAGAGGTGGGTATAAAACGTGGCAAAGCCCTCGTTGAGCCACAGGTGCGACCAGTCCTTGCAGGTCAGAAGGTCGCCGAACCACTGGTGCGCCACCTCATGGGCATCGAGCCGGTGCGAAGTGCGGAGATTTTCCGACTCGGCGGAGAAAAGGGTGTGCGTGGTCAGCGTGGTGACGCTGGTGTTCTCCATGCCCCCGGCGACGAAATCGGTGACGCAGATGTTGTAATACTTCGCCCAGGGGAACTTCACCCCGATTTCCTGTTCGAAAAACGCGAGGATGGCGGCCGTGTCGCGGAAGGAATTCTCAGCCACGGCGAACTCCGACGGCGGGGTGAGAAAAGCCAGCGGCAACTCGCCGTGCCGGCCCTCCAGCTTCTGGAAGTGACCGCCGACCACGGAGATGAGATAGTTCACGTGTTCCTGCTCCTGTTTCCAATGAAACAGGGTCTGATCTCCGATGGTACCCTGTTCGATCAGACGGCCGTTGGAAACCACCGTCATGCCTTTCGGCACGCGGCAGATCACCTCGCTGGTGAAGCGTTCGTTCGGGTAGTCGTAGCCGGGAAACCAGTGCCGGTGCTTCTCCGGCTGGCCCTGGGTCCAGAAGTGGTCGTCGCCTTTTGGGTAGCCCATCGCCTCGGTGCGGAAATACCAGCCATCGCGCGGCTCGGCCGAATAGGTGACTGTCACGCTGGCCTCGCTCCCTGCGGCGATGGGCTGGGCGAAGGTGATGGTGACCGCCTTGTCACCCGCCTGCCACGCGGTCACGGGTACGGAGGCCTCGACCGAGGCGATCCGCAGATCGACGGCATCCAGTCGCAGGCTGGACAGCGGCTGTGCGATGGGCGCGAAGGTCAGAGTGGCCACGCCGGCGAGACTGCGCCGCGCGAAGTCGGGGCTGAGGTCGAGCTTCACGTGCTTCACGTCGATCTCGCGGCTGCGGGCATACTGGCGGCCGTTTCCCGCATGATCGGCATCGGGCTCGAAGGGCACGGCGGCGCGGAGATGGGCTTTGCAGGCACAGACTTCCCAACCGCCATGGAGGTGAAACTCCGCCCGCATGGACGGGATGGCGGTCAGGGCGAAAGCCAGCAAGAGGGCGAATGGGGCAGGTAAAGAGGCGGCGCGCATGGGGCGGAGCCTATCCGATGCCCCGGCCCGTTGGCAAGCCGCGCGGGGAATTTCTCTGTCATGCGGCGGCGGCTCACAGGCGCCAGCCTTGGACCCAGTCGCCGGCCGCAAGAGCCTGCTCCGGCTCGAGGCGCAGCAGGACATCGGCCCGGCTCAGGCCAAACAGGGCGTGGGACTGCTGGAGGCCGGACGGGGTGAAATCGCCGGTCGCGTGGTCAATTCGCAAACGCAGGTAGTGAGGTCGGTCGCCGGGATTGTTCAGGAGCCGGTCGAGTCGCCCCCACACGGGGGGCAATCCCAGAGGAAGCCCGGGTTCCGGCGTCCCACCGGACTGCCGGATCAGCGCCGGAGAGACGAAAAGGTGCCAGGTGACGAAGGCCGACACGGGGTTTCCCGGCAAGCCGAAGACGGCGACCGGCTTTTCCCCGTCGCGATGACCAAAGAGGAAGGGCTTGCCGGGTTTGATCCGAACTTTCCAGAAATCGGCAGTCACGCCGAGGTCGGTGAGACAGGCTTTGACGAAATCCCGCTCGCCAACCGAGACGCCCCCGGCCACGACGACACAATCGGAGGTTTCAAGAGCCTCGCCGAGCTGCTGGCGCAGACTCTCCGGGTCATCGGGCGCATGCCACCGCCGCACGACCGCCCCGGCCGCCGTGGCGAGGGCCTCCAGCATGGGTCCGTTGCTGTTGTAAAGTTGACCAGCGGCCAGATCGAAACCCTGAGCCGGCTCGACCACTTCGTCACCGGTGGTCACGATGCCCACGCGCGGCCGGGGCCGGACGGGTATGCGATCCAACCCCTGCGAGGCCAGCAGGCCGATCCGAGCCGCCGTCAGCGGGGTCCCGGCGCTGAGAATCCGCTGCCCGGCGCACAAATCGGCCCCGCGGCGGCGAATCCACTCGCCTGGCTCGGGAGCTTCGGCAATGACGATGCCCGATCCATCAGGCGCGGGCTGGACATCCTCCTGCATGATGACGGCGTCGGCGCCCGTCGGTATCGGCGCTCCCGTGAAAATCCGGATCGCGGTTCCCGGCGCGAGGACCAGCCCGAGATCGCGGCCAGCCGGCTGTTCGCCGACGACAGGCAGGACCGCTCCCACCGGGGCGTCGATGACTCGCACCGCGTAGCCATCCATGGCGGAATTGTCGAAGCCGGGCAGATCGACCTGACCCGCCAGATCGTTGGCCAGCAAGCGCCCGAGGCTCTGCCCCAAGGGCACCGTCTCCACTCCGGTCGGAGGCGAAATCCGGTCGAGGATGCGCTGCCTGGCTTCCGATTCGTCAATCATACGTCAAGCGACACGATGGCTCCGCCCCTCGGAAAAGGCAAAGGTTCGCCGCAACGGGACGATCGCTTTTTCTCTTTTTATTCCAGCACCTCGACGGTTCCAGTGGCTGGATCTCCCGCCCCGGTAGGCTCCGCCCCTGCTGCCACGCCATAGAGGAGCACCCGGTCGCCGGTCTGGGGGCGGCCTTCGATGATGTCAGCGGCGAGAAAGCCGGACTTTCGCTCCGGACTCAGCTTCAGTCGCCCCGTGGGCCGACCTCCGGAGTCATAGGTGATCAATTCCGCGTCCGGCGCGATGACCGTGAGCCGGCTGGAGCGGATCAGGACGAAGCGGGCATCCTCCTGCACCAGATGCACCGAACCGACGGGCAATTTCTGCGTCAATGCCGGTGTCGGCGCGGGCGTCGATTCACCTTTTTTGGGTGCATCGGAATCTTCCTTCAGCCACGCCGATGCCTTGGAAAAAAGGCCCTTTTTATTCGCGCCCTCGGCCGGACCGCTGCCCGATCCAGAGCCCAGACAACCGCAGAGAACCACCGATACCAGCCCGATAATCAGAACAGGACAGGTCAGCCGATAGACGCGCATGGTGATCACCGAAAGAAATGGAAGCGCCCTCACCCCGCATCGACCGCCGCCGAAATCGTGGACGCGGTCGGCCAAGAAAAATGGCGGTGAGGGTGGGATTCGAACCCACGGTACCCTTTTGGAGTACGCTTCTTTAGCAAAGAAGTGCTTTCGACCTCTCAGCCACCTCACCAGTAGTTTGGCCTGACGGGTTGACCGGACGCAACGCCCTGCCGTCTGAGCCGGGCCTCGATCCGATCGCCGCAGGCGAGTCGAACCGCAAAAAAGCCGAGAAGCGCCCCGCCGTCAACCGGTTTCCCCACCTTCCGCCCCGACTTTCAGGGCTTACGCATCAAACACGACGATCCGGACGGCGTGGGATCTCCAGCAGATTCAGAGAGGCCAGCAGATTGTGAGTCGCAAAAACCTGTCGGGCTCTCTGAGTCTGCTGGAAATTCAAAATCGTTCAGATTCACCCCCGATGTTCATTCTTAAGGCCCCGACTTTTCCGCTCCTGCAAGATCGCGAGGCCCAGGCCATCCGGCGGGCGGGATGAGCACAAAAAAAGACCGGGGTGGCGAACCACCCCGGCCAGTCAAATTTGGTCCTCAGGAAGGAATGAGGTTTTCCTTCGTGTCTGGATCAGAACGGGATGCGAACACCACCGCGAACCAGCGTGAAGTCACGATCACCGTCGACCCAGTTGTAGGTGGCGTCGACGAAGATGCCAACACAACCGAGGGAGTCGAAGCGGATGTCAAGACCACCACCCAGATCCCACAGACCGTCGGTGCTGCTGTTGGTCAGCAGACCACCGCCGAGGAGGACGTAGGGAGCGATGCAAAGATCTTTGATCGGCATGCGGTAGACCAGGTTCGCAGTGAGGACGTGCTCCTCGCTCTCGAACGCAGCCACGGTGTAGCTGGTCTCGATACCGATGTTTTCGGTGAAGAAATAGCCAATGGAGGCACCGCCGCCCATTTCGCCATCGCCGCTGTCCGGGATCGCACCAGCGACAAAGCCGCTGAATTCGAAGCCCGTGCCGAAGCAATCGCAGCCGGCCGGCACAACGGGGTTCTTTTCGACCGGGTTTTTCCCGTAGTCACCCGCGGCGGCGAAGCCAAGCGAGAGAGACAGGACCGTCAGAGTGGACAACAATTTTTTCATTGGTATTTCCTGAGTAGGTAGTTGACCCTCTCAGATTAGCGAAAAGGAAGAGGGTGACAAATACTTTTTTCGTTTAATTAATAAATATTAACAATCTCGTCGGGAAGTCGCTCCGTTTTTGACTTGCCTGTTGCCGGTTTTGCCCGACTAGTCGTTTCTGCTCATCGGAAGGCCGGGCTGGAAATTCTCCATCCCGCGAATCCGTTTCTCACCAAGGACAGGTGCCAGAGCGGTCGATTGGGCACGCCTGGAAAGCGTGTGTACCTGCAAGGGTACCGAGGGTTCGAATCCCTCCCTGTCCGCCAGTTTTCCCCACCTGGGATGCTTGGCGCATCCTCAGCCGGCTGCCTCCAACCGCTCCACTAGCGCCGGCCGGGCGACGACGAGATTTTTATAGACTGCCGCGGCATCGGGCATGGTCCGCAAGGCGCGGGCGAGCCGTCGGGCCAGACCGGGCACGCCGGCAGTCAGTTCATCGAGCCGGTGAGTGCCGATGCGGATGCCGAAAATGAGGCCACCTCCGGGCAGTCGCAGGAAAATCTGCCGCTCGCGGCGCAGCCAGACGGCATCCAACGGCTCCGCCCCCGTCAACCGCTGCCGGCCATGGCGGGGATGATGATCGAGCGCATCGTCGGCGGAAAGGCCCCAGTTTTCCCGCTCCCACACGGTTCCTTCCGTCAGCCGGGCCAGAAACGAGTCGATCTGCCGGGAGAGGGCGTCATTCAAAGCGGGCACCGGACCGTGAACCGCCTCGATGGGGAGCCCCGCCTTTTCCGGGAGTGACCATTGGGACGGAAAACACACCACCCCGGCGATCACCCGGCAACGGCCGGTCTCATCGGGCTTGAGGATCACCCAGTCGGGCTCCAACTCCGCCCCGGCCTGCCAGGCGTCGGCAAAGGGCCGGCCCGCGCATCGGGACAGCAGCGCGACGGCTTCGGCGATGTCCCCGGCAGCGGAATCCGGCAACACGGCGTAGTGCTCTGGAGCCTCGGCCAGCAAGACCCGCCGCAGATCCACCTGGACCTGCCAGTCCGGCGATGGCGCGAAGAAATCCGCCGCATCGCCCGGTTGCAGGGCCATGGACCAACGAAAGTCTTGATCGGGAAAAATTCGATGCCACTGGGGGTCTCGCATGATCTCGAAGGGAAAGCTGTGGCAGCCGGGTGGTCAACCGATCGTGTTCGGAAACGGGGTGAATCGAAAGCGATTCCTGTTTTTCCGATGAGACAGGGTAGGATCGGCGGAGCAACCGGGTTGCTCCGCCGATCCCGGGGTGCTGATCGAGCCAGAGGCCCGATTCCATGTCAGGGATTACCGTAACGCAGTTCGGATATGCCACGGTCGTAGGTCAAAGTCGCGACGATCCTGCCCGACGCATCGATTGATTGGCCGAGCCCTTTGCTCCCGGCGCCCGCCCGATCGACAGAGCTGAAAAGGTTCAGCGATCGCAACCGCGACCCCGGTGTATCCGCCCCGTTCACCAGAGTCCCTTTTCGCAGACCGACCCAGGGGCGCCGAAGCGGCCCATCGACATCGGGTATTCCGACCCTGGCATGCCCACTGAGCTGGGCCAGATTGGCCGCGCGATTGCCAGTCAGACTGCACAGCACCCAGTATCTCCCCTGATAGGGATCGACTTCCGCCCGTATCAGGGCTCCCACCCGGACACATTCGGGGCCATCGAGGGCCTGGCCTTCGCGGAGCAGCCGGATCCAGGTCCCATCCTCCTGGAGATGCCACAGCCCGCAATCGTTGCCAGACGTGACACCCGGGCCACGCAGGCGAGCCATCACCGTGACAGAGCGATCGCCAACCGGCCAGAAAGCCAGGAACCGATGCCACAGTTGACCGGCCGCCTCGGTCGGGTGCTGGCTCCCTTTGCGCGCCACCAGCCCAATCTGGGGATTCTGATGCCAGATCCCCTCATTGTTTCCGGCATTGGCATCGCCACCGGAGAGGGTGGCCCGGTAGACGACGTGTTCCGTCACGCGGGAATAGCTCTCACCTACAAATGTCTGAAAGCGTGCCGTCGTCACCGGCTGGGTGGGTGCATCTCCCTGCCTCGCGACGATACCGGACTTGGAGTTGAACAGGCAGGAACGGGCGGCAACCCCGTCATCCAACATCGCGGAGTAGGCAAGCCCTCCAGCCCGTCCCACCGCCACCCGGGGGGCAAACTGCCGGTAGATGCCGAATCCGGGCCCTCCGCCTCCTTCCCTCAGAGCGGTGTCGCCAAAGGAGGGCTCAACAAAATCATAGGAGGGAGTCACGATGCCCGAGTCGCTGCCGAGGGTGACTCCCGCCACGCCCCGATTCAACCGATAGGCAATCGGGAAAGCGATCGCTTCCGGTGAGACGACCATCTGCAAAACGGCACCGACCTCGGCGTTTTGCAGATCGCCAATGGCAGTGCCGGTACGCAATAGGGGTGTCGAATTGCCCAGACCATCGTCGTAAACCACCAACAGGTCGCTCCGTCGCGTCACGCCAGTGCCGGACAAGCGCGCGAGATAGCCGTAGCCTGTGATCGGGCTGGTCAGGGCTTCCGCCAGCCCGGACACGGTCACTCCCTGAAGGGCTCCGCCATGATGGTTCAGGGAAACGCCGGGGCCAAACTCCCGTCTCGGTTCATTTCCTTCATCATAGAGGGACCAATAGGACGCTCCGACTCGCCGGCTGCCCCGAGGGGCGGTCTGCCGCGCCAGAAAGGCGATACCCGAGCCGTTCAGGATCGTGGCTTGGTAAAAGGAAGTGAAAACGCTGCCATCCTGACCCGGGACATAATCCCCGACCACAGGGCCCGACTGGAGAGGCATGGGGGCTGACAGCCCGCTATAGACATAGGCGGCTCCGGCACCATTCCCCAGAGTATCGTCGGTGGATTCGCCAATGATCGCCCGGTCGCCCAACAGGGCCAGATTGCTTCCCGCGCCACGCGGATGCCGTGGCAAACTGTAGAGGTAAGACCCTTTGTCCGCCCTGAAGGCATGCACGGCCCCCACCCCCGTCCTTTCCAAGGGCGCTCCCACGATGAGCAGGTTTCCATCGAGAGCCAATCCCATCCCGAACCAAGACGCAAAGCCAGTACCGGGAGGCTGCAATCGCTGGATGGGCACCATTCCCCGGAGCTGAAAGAGATCCACGGCCCCTTTTCCGTTCTCATCAAAGGGCGAGCCGATCGCCACCCGGTCCCCGGCCATCGCAACGGTCCAGCCGAACAGACCATTGGCGGCGCCTCCATCCTGGGGAAAGATCTTCTCCGATTGTTTCTGGCTGATCAGATTGAAGACGTAGGCAGCTCCCGCGTTTGGGAAAAGTTGGTCATCCTGTGGTGCACCAACAAGCGCCAGATCACCCATGAGGGCGATCGATGCGCCAAATTCGTCGCGGTGGTCACCATCTTCGGCCCTGATTTGAAAAAGAAAGGCGCCCGTCTGCCCTTCATAGACGTGTACGATCCCGGAGCCATTTTGGTCCGGAGCCGACACCGCGGCATACCGGTCGCTGAGGGCGATCGCCTCACCGAAACCCACCGCAGCTTCACCGTCTGGATTCTCCAAACGGGCAATCAGCCGACCGTTCCTCAGATCAAACAGGAAGACAGCTCCTAGTCCATCACCCTCGCCCGGAGCCGACACGAGACCGAAGTCTCCACAAATGGCCACTTCCAGGCCAAAATCTCCGTCCTCCTGAGCCGTGGGGGAATACAAGCGACGCACCAATCGATTCGTGCCCGCATCAAAAACGGAAGCCGACCCAGCATTCCCTCCGCGATCATCGTTGGCCGGCTCGCCGATCAGTATCCATCGACTGGACAGAGCCACGGAACTCCCAAACCGACTGTCGGCAGGATCGGTCAGGGGGCGAGATAGCAGCCTGGTGATGGCCGGCATCTGGGCCTGCAGGGGCGGTGCCGCGCAGAAACAGAGAAGAAACCAAAGGGTGAGAAGAGAACGGAGGCAGGACTTTTTCATGGGAACGAAAAACGGTAAGCGTCCGGCCCACGCTCGTCTTTCAGCACTCCCTCCGGAATTGTACGGAGACAAAAGCGGATTGATCGCCTGCTTTCCGCCACCGAACATCACCGCCATGCGTTTCCGCTTTCCCTGCATCCTGGCGATCTGTCTGGCCGCGCCGCCGCCAACCGTCGATGGCGCGGAGGTGATGCCGGAGTCTCCTCGGAAGGCTGCGTTTCAGGCTGGGCCGGGCTCTGGCGAGGACTGGATGAGTCCGGAGTTTGATGACTCGCAGTGGCTGGAGGTCCGCGGGGATCAACTGACTCGTGGTTGGCACCATCTGAGCGGGGGCCCTCGATGGGTCGGCTCACAGGGACGCTACCGGCTCTACTTTTCCACACCATCGGACAGTGAATCGCTCCCTTGGTCGGTCTCGGCCGGATTTCTCGGTAACATCTCGGAAGCGTGGTGGAACGGCCGGCCTCTCGGTGGATGGGGTGGCGAAATCGCAGGCATACCGGCGATCCCCCCGCAGCGCACCGTGCACGCCTGGCCACTGAGCGGCCGCGACTTTCGAGTCGATGGCTCACCCAACGTGCTCGCCATTCGCGTGCGCAACGTTTGTGGCACCGGAGGCCTGCTGGGCGGTCCGGTGGGAGTCTATCCGACCGAGGAACTTTCGAAGATGAGAAAGACTCTGGAATCGTCCCGGGAGATGACCGTCATGCTCGTCGCTGCGTTTGCCCTGATCTGGGCGCTTCTCTTTGCGGTGGTCAGAATCACCGGCGACAACACCCAGCCGTGGCTTTTTGCGGCCGGATTGTTTGCCTGCACCGGGGCGGTACACCTCACGGGCAGTCAGTTTTTCACATCGGGTGATTGGGATGGTGATCCCCGTTGGATCCTGGGCCCGATCATCGTTCTCTACTGGGCGGTGCCCATCCTGTCTGTCTGGATGATACGGGGCCTGTGCGAAGCCAGGGGAAAGCGGCGTGAATTTTTCACCACCGCAGTTGGCATTGCCCTGGCAGCAGCAGCCCAGCGACCTCCGCATCCTCCCCTGGATGCGATTCTGATCTACTCCGTCATGCTCCTGCTCGTTGGCGGTGTCGTCCTTTCCCGCTCCTGGAGTGGCTGGCGCAGGGGGGCGGTGGCGGCCCCGGCAGTCTTGTTCGGGACCATCTGCCTCGCCGTGGCAGCGACCGGGCAGATCGCCCTTTTCGCCCTGCCGGGAATGGATCTGGCATCCTCTGCCTGGCAACCGATGGACATCGGCATACTCGCAGCCGTGGGAAGCATCGGAGGCACCCTGCTACGGCGTTACTCACATGCCCGGATTCGCGAAAAGCAACTGGCTGCCGATGTTCTGGAGAGCGCACGGGTCGAACGCACGCGGGTGGGTCGTTTTCTCCACGATGGGGTGGCCCAGGACTTGCAATACCTCTTGCTGACTGCGAAACGGATCAAGGGCGACCGGACAGACACTGTTCCGATCGACGAGTTCGTTCAAGGACTCGGAGAGGCGATCGGTGAGATCCGGCGGGCGGCGGAAGACCTGCAGCCGCTCGCCCTCCGCGGTGCCACGCTACGGGAGGCACTGGAATCTCTGGCCGTCAGGATGACGGATCGGCACGGCATTCCCATTCAGATCTCCATGGGCCAACTGCCTGAACTGATTGACTCGGAACGAGACGCCATCTTTCGCGCCGCTCAGGAGGCCATCCAAAATGCCTGTCGCCATGCGGAAGCCAGATCCATCAACATCTCCGTGACCTCGACAGACGGTGCCGTTCTGACCAGCATCATTGATGACGGCCGGGGCTTCAATCCCCGGGAGCCGATCAGCGAAGGGCTGGGGCTTAAATTCCTCCGCAATCAGGCCGATCTCGCCGGAGGTAGTCTCGTCATAGAGTCCAAACCCGGAAAGGGCACCCGCGTCGACTACCTCATGCCGCTGAGCAAGCGTGCCCCTCGCAAGCCATGAGCGATCACCCTCCCCTGCCGCCTGACTCCCGCCGACTCCGCATCGTGCTGGCCGACGACCATCGATTGCTGCGTCAAGGTCTCCGCGGGCTGCTGCAAGCCGCTGAATGCGAGGTCGTGGCTGATTGCGGCACAGGACCGGAGGCCCTTTCGGCCATCGGCAGACTCCTGCCAGATGTCGCGTTGCTGGATCATTCCATGCCGGGCATGACCGGACTGGATGTGACACGCGCCGTCAAAAATGGCGGCCTTTCCGTGCCGTGCGTTCTGCTGAGTAGTTTCAATGATCCCCTGCTCGTGGCGGAGTCAATCCGCTGTGGAGCCCGCGGCTACCTGCTGAAGGACGATGCCTTTGAAGAGATCGCGGAGGCGATGCGGGTCGTCTCGACTGGCGGGACCTACTTCAGCGCCGCTTTGGATGTGATAAAACTGCGGGAGGCCCTGAATGTCCTCGCCATCACCAGTCGCGAGGCAGATGTTCTGGCCCTACTGGTCAAGGGAGCGAGCGCCCGCGAAATCGCCAATGAACTGGGAATCAGCCATCGGACCGTGGAAACCTATCGAGATCAATTGGTCGCCAAATTCGGTGCTCGCAACACCACAGACCTCGTGGCGCGGGCCATCCGGGCCGGTTTTTGCGAAACGTGCGAGTCGTGATTGCCTCTCAATTCGTCTGAACCGACGCAATTGGCGCATCATTCCCGACAGTCTGCGGCTGGACCCACTGAAAATGTGGCTCTATTCATGCCGGATGTTTTTCCGGCAAATCATTCCCGCCTTTGTCGCTTTGTTGAGCAGCAACGGATGGAGCGCAGATATCGTCCTCTCTCCGGACGGCCCCCTTTCGACTCCGCAGGCTGCCCGCGAAGCTGCCCGCGGAGCACCCAAGCCCGTCAGGATTCTCGTTTCCGACGGCACCTATCGTGTCACAGAGGCCTTGGAACTCGAAGCCGCCGATTCCGGTGTGACGTGGGAGGCGGCACCGGGCGCACAGCCCATCTTCGACGGCGGGCGTCGTGTGACTGGTTGGACGCCGGCTGAAAATGGCCTGTGGAAGGCGCCGGCTCCGGCCGATGCCGGCCTATTCGATCAGGTCTGGATCAATGGCCGGCGCGCCACACCCGCCCGCAGCCCCAACCGGGGCTACTTCCATCTCGCCGATCCAGTTGCGGAGGCGGCCGCCGAAAGCCGCACCCAGTTCCGACTCAAGCCAGCCGAGTTTTCCCTGTTGTCCGGCCTTTCCGCCACGGAACGGGAGAGACTGCTCATCACCGTGACCCATGCCTGGGCGGTGGGCCAATGTCGGGTAAAAAGCATCGATGCCGCGACGCGAACTGTGACGATAAAGGGGCAGTCCCGCTATCCCTTCGGCGAAAAGGAGCCGGATCAGCGCTACTGGATGGAGCACTACCGCGCCGCACTCGACGCTCCGGGCGAGTGGTATCACGATCGTGAGCGCGCCGAGTTGCTCTACCATCCCCTGCCCGGAGAGGACATGACCCAGGCCGAGGTCGTCGTGCCGGTGGCGGACCGCTTTCTGCTCATTCGCGGTGCCAGCGAGATCACCATTCGCGGCCTGCGCTTCCGGCACGGGCAGTATCTCTATCCCGCTGAGGGACAGCACGATGGACAGGCAGCCACCACCATCGACGGCGCGATCGAGATTGCCGACAGCCGGAAGATCACCATCGAGGACTGCGAGATAGCCCACGTGGGCCGTTATGCGATTTATTTCAGAAATGGCTGCACAGACTCCGTCATCCGGCACTGTCACCTCCACGATCTCGGTGCCGGCGGCGTGCGCATCGGCGAGACGGACCGGCCCGAAGAGGATCGCATCTGCCGTGACATCGTGGTCGACGACTGCATCATCCACCAGGGAGGCCGGCTCCATCCCAGCGCCTGCGGGGTCGTGATGACCCACGCCCGCCGTTGTGCGGTGACCCACTGCGACATCGGCCAGCTTTACTACACGGGCGTCAGCATCGGGTGGCACTGGGGCTATGGCGAAAGCCTGGGCCGGGAGAACCGGGTCGAGAACTGCCACATCCACCACCTCGGTCGGGCCTATCTCAGCGACATGGGCGGCTTCTATGGTTTGGGCAACGCTCCCGGCACGGTGATCCGCGGCAATCACATCCACCACATCGCCAGCCACCGCTATGGCGGCTGGGGCCTCTACACGGACGAAGGCAGCGGCGACGTATTGATGGAAAACAACCTCGTCCACGACACCAGCGAAGCCGGTTTTCACCAGCACTACGGTTACGCCAACCGGGTGCGGAACAACCTCTTCGCCTTCGGCCGCAAGGCCCAGATCCAACGAAGCCGCAACGAGCCGCGGCTCTCCTTCATCTATGAGCGGAACATCGTCCTCTGGGACCCCGGGGCGCCGCTGCTCGATGGCAGCGAGTCGAACTGGAGCCTGCGCGATCAACCAGGCCACGGCGAACCCCGCGACACCGCGATCTTCCGCCGCAATCTCTACTGGACCACCGACGGCAAGCTGCCGGCGACCCTGACCAAGACCCACTACAGTTGGGACGACTGGCGCCGCCTCGGGCGCGATGCCGGCAGCGCCTTTGCCGACCCGAAGTTCATCGATCCCGCGCGGCGCGACTTCCGCCTCCAACCCGACAGCCCCGCCGCCACCATTGGCTTTGTCCCCTGGGACCTGAGTCTGGCAGGCGTCCGTTCGGAAGACGCCGCCTGGCGAAAACTTGCCGAAGCCACCTATGACGACCCGGAGTGGGAAAAGGACGCCGTTCCCTGGCCCGCCCCGGCTTTTCAGATCGATCTGGAGACCTTCGAAACGACCGCCCCCGGCCAGATCGGCCTGCCGCGGACTTCCTACGACAAACAAAACAAAGGGGAAAGCATCGGTGTCACCGCCGAAATGGCCTCGCCGCTGCCCCTGGAGGGCCAGTCCGCCTCCCGACGCAGCCTCATGGTCCGCGACGCCCCCGGCCTCGCCCACAGCTACGATCCCGTGCTGGATATCTTTCCGCGCTGGCCGGCAGGCACCTACGAGGCGGCCTTCGACATCATGGCGCGCGAGGGCGCCGATTGGTTTTTTGAAATGCGGGCCAGCACGGGAGAGTTTGCCGCCGGCCCCTACATCCGCTGGCAGGGCGGCGTGCTGTCGGCCAACAACACAAGCAGTCGGAAGCTGGCCGATCTCCCGGCCGGCGAATGGTGCCGCGTCACCATCCGGGCCACCACGGGAGCCGGCCATTATCGGGTTACCTTGACCCGTCAGGACGGCTCGACGGCGGAGTTTCCCGACATCCCCTGCCAGCCGGACTGGTCCGATGCCGGCTATTTGCTTTTCAGCGGCCTTGGCACGACCGATACGGCCTTCTTCATCGACAATTTCCGCCTCAATCCCCTGCCCCAGCCGCCGTGAACCGCCGCCGCTTCCTCGATGCCGCCCTGATCTCCGCCACCGGGGCGCTGGCGACCCCGCGCCTGAGTCCAGCCCAGTCGTCAGACACAGAGGGCGCTGTCGCCGCCGCTCACAAAGAGATCTGGCGCCGTTTTGTCGACCGTCACGGCATCCTGATCGACTTCGCCGATCTCGACGGCTCCGTGTCGCTGCCGACGCCCGAAGAATGCCGCCTCGGCAAGCCCAACGCCCTCGGCTGGTGGTCGCCGATCGAGAACGGCGCCATGTTCAATGGCATGTATCTCGAGGCCGCCATCCTGCGCTGGCAGGTCTCTGCCGATCAGGACGCCGCCGGGAAGGCCCGCCGACTCATGGAGGGATTGCTCCACCTCAATTCCATCAGCGACGTGCCCGGCTTCGTCGGACGGGGCGTCAGCACCGATGGCCGCTCCCACTACCCGATGGGATCGAACGACCAGACTTTTCCGTGGTTTTACGGCCTGTGGCGCTACCTCGAGGCGGGCCACGCCGAGGATGCCGCGACCCGCGACCGCATCCTTGGCCACCTCGTCCTCACCGCCGACGAGATCGTCAAACGCCGCTGGCTCATGCCCGCCGAACCGCCCTTTGGCGTCCGCGGTGGCTTTGGCAGCACGGGATTCGAGCACGCCCCCCGTCTCCTGTTCGTTTGCAAAATGATGCATCGCCTCACCGGCGACACGGCTTGGGATACCCGTTATCGCGAGGCCCTGCCGGAGCGCCTCGCTGCCTGCGAACGCGGCATGGTGTTTGACAGCCACCCGCATTCGTGGACCGCCGTGAACAGCGTCTGCGCCCTGCGCGGCCTGTGGGAGATGGAAACCGACGACGCCCTGAAGTCCCGCTACGCCACCGGCCTGCAAAACAGCGCCGCGCAGGCCCTGGCCAGCCTGCCGCTGGCGGATCGCTGGGACAATGCGGACCGGAGCCACTTCGATCACAATTGGCGCGTCATGAATGACCAGTGGCAGCCCCAGCAGACCGAGCAGGAGGCTCAGACACTCGCCGAGGCCCAACTGCGATCCTTCCTCAAAGTCTCACCCCGGCGCAATCTGGAGACCCAGTTCGTCCGGGAGCCCACCTTCGCCGCCTGGATCGTCACCCTCGCCCCCGATCGCGACCTCCTCGCGTCGCGGGCCGATGCCGTGAAGCGCGTGATCGCCCGCTACGACTACAGCCGGCTGATTTACTCACAGTTTTTCCCCGTCGAGACCGCCTGGTGGCGTCTCCGCGCCGCGCTGGGCTGACCGTGCCGGGCACGCGCCCTTGTCATCGTGAAAAATTCCGATACAGGAGGGCTCACCCATGCTCACTCCCGACTCCCGACTCGCCGATTTTCCCAGCCTACACGGGCGCACCTACCTGAATACGGCCGCCGAAAGCCTGCCACCGCTGCCGGTCCGCGACGCCCTGCTCGCCTACTGGGAGCACAAGTCTCTGGGCATGAAAGGGCGCGATTTTCATTTCGCCGAGTTGGAAGCCGCCCGGGTCTCGGCCGCCGGCCTGCTGGCCCGCGAGCCCGACGAGGTCGCCTTCTGCTCCTGTTCGTCAGAAGCCTTCAACCTCCTGGCATCAGCCCTCGATTTGAAGAACGGCGACGAAGTGGTCGTGACCGACCTAGAGTTTCCCTCCGGCGCCACACCCTGGCTGCTGGCTCCGGGCCGGCCCGGGGTGCGCCTGTGGCAGCATCGCGAAGGCGTGCTTGATCCGGCCGATCTCCGTCCGCTGTTGAATGAAAACACCCGGCTCGTCCAGGTCTCGCTGGTCAGTTTCCTCACCGGGCACCGGCTCGACTGGGCATCCACCCGCGATCTCGTTCGTTCCTTCGCGCCGCAGGCCGTGCTCTCGGTCGATGTGACCCAAGCCTTCGGCCGCGTGGTGCTCGATTGTCTCGATGCCGACTGCCTCATCGGCAGTTCCTACAAGTGGCTGCTCGGCATACACGGCGGCTGCGTCGTCTCGGTACCGCGCCTCCAGGCCGGTCGGCTGACCACCCGCGCCGGCGGCTGGCTTCATCTCGCCAACGCCTTCGATGCCGACCGGTTCACCCGCGCCGAGCCGCTCCAGGGGGCGGCCAGTTTCGCCGTTGGAATGCCCAATTTCCCCGCCATCTACGCCCTCCGGACCTCGATGGATTACCTCGCGCGCATCGGCATCGAAAACATCGCCGCGCACGCCGATCCGCTCGTCGCCCGCGTCCACGAAGGCCTCGCCGCTCTCGGCATCGCCACCATGTCCCCCGCCCAGCCGGGCTACAGCTCCGGCATCGTGGCCTTCCGGCACGACCGCGACGCCGCGATCCAGGCCGCGCTGCTGGAGGAAAACATCCACGTCATGCACCAGGCCGGAAGGCTCCGGATCGCCGTCCATGGCTACAATCAAGCCACCGACATCGACCGCCTGCTCGCCGTGTTGGGAAATTTTGCCTGAGCGATCTGCCAGCCTGTCAAAAGCCGGAAAAGGCTCCGCGCGCGCGCCACTCGTCGAGTGACAGCCAGGGCTCCAACATCTCATCGACGGCAAAGCCGGTGCCGAACGGAGCCGCCGCCACCGACCCGAGGGCGATCTGGCCTTCCCGGATCGACAGAGCCGCTGTTCCATCGCCCATCGGACCGTAGAGATCGCCATGTGTCGCCAACACCCGCCGATTCATCTCCGGGCCGTACATCCCGAGCCCGCGGAAATAGTGATGCCCGTTCCGCTCCACATGGCCGATTCCCAGCACCCTCATCATGGCGAGATCCTGCAACAGGGCCACCGGACCGACATTCGCGAGGTCCTCGCCCGAGTGAATGGCGCCCCGGCTCCGCAACAGGCAGGCATTGGCAATGCCCTTGACCAATCCCTTGCAGTTCTTGTGACTGGCCCCCGAATAGCCCAGCTCCAGGGCGCGGCGGACCGCAGTGACAGCCCCGTCCGATTCGTCGATGATCAGCGGCGGCGCGTCCGGCCACGCCGCCAGATCCCCGGCCACAGCCTCGTCGAGGGCGTGGTCGCGATGCACCGGCTGCTCCACAAAGATCAGCCGCGGAGGCGACAGGAATTCCCGCAGGACTGCATCGTTCCGGTGCCGCTCCCACTGGTCGCGAAAGGCGGCCACGGTGGCATACTGCTCATTGCCGTCGAGCGTGTGGCGGAAGTCCGGGCACAACTCAGTGAGCAGCGCAGCCAAACGGCGCAGTCGGTCTCCATCCCGCTCAAAATCCCCGCTCAGCTTGATCTTGAAACACCGCAGCCCATAGGCCCGGATGCAGGCCGCCAGACTCTGCGGCAGACCGTCCGCGACCCGCTCGGCTTCCGGGATATCGTCGTCCGTCAGCGGGTCCGCCAGACCGACCGTGTGCCGGACCAACAGGGTTGCATCTCCGATCAGACCCTGTTGGATCGTTTCCCTCTCACTCCCATCGGCGAGTTCGGGATGGATTTCGCTGATCCTGAGACCCAGATCGCCGCCCGCCACGACGTCGGCCACCGGCTTGCCTAGCGACCGGCAGACCGCGTCCAGCCCGGCGCGCTCCACCAGGCTGGTGCCCAGATGAGCCAGCAACCCCGGCACCGCGTTTCGCACCGCCCAGTCGTTCCGGTCTCCATACAGGCCCCGCCACCAGTCGTAAAAGCCCGGCTCCGTGCCCCGCGCCATCGCCGCGGACCAGGCGCCTTCGATCGCCTCCAGCATCTTAGGCAGATCGTCGTCAAAGGTCGTCGACGGGTCCTTGGTGAACCATTTGGGCGGCAAGCCATCGGAGGCAAAGCCGACCGTCCGCCGTCCACCAATCTCAAACTCGCCGCGGAAAAGCACGTGCGGCACCGACGTCATCGAGGCGATGCCGTAGTGAAACGGAAAGCGCGTCCGCATACGGACGACGTGGCAGCGATAGTCGAGCAGTCGGATCGTGGGCATGGGTTCTATCCCGCGAGTGTCCACCGTCTTCCCGGCTTGGACAAACGGGAATGCGCCGGAACTTCCACCATGGCCAAACAGGATCGCCTGCGCTATGATCGGCAGCCGTGGAGACTCCCCAGACTGTCGCAAACGAGGAAACAACCGGACTCGCCATCCGGAAGCTGATCCTGCGCAACGGCCTGTCGCCGGGCGACATCGTCATGCTCACGGCGGCGGTCCGCGATCTGCACCTGTGCCATCCGGGCCGGTTCGTCACCGATGTTCGCACTTCCTGCCCGGCATTGTGGGAAAACAACCCCTGGATCGTTCGGCTCGATGAGAACGACCCGGAGGTGGAGGTCATCGACTGCCATTACCCCCTGATCCACCACTGCAACCGCGAACCCTGGCATTTCATCCACGGCTTTCACCAGTTCCTCGGGGAAAGGCTGGGCGTGCCCATTCGTCCGCGCCATTTCCGTGGTGACATCCACATCAGCGACCTCGAAAAGAGCTGGATGTCACAGGTGCACGAGATGACCGGAGTGGACACCCGCTTCTGGATCATCGCGGCCGGGGGAAAGTACGACTACACCTTGAAATGGTGGTCGCACGCCCGCTATCAGGAGGTGGTGGACCGCCTCGCGGACCGGGTCCGGTTCGTTCAAGTCGGCGAAGACGGCCACCACCACCCACCGCTGCGCGGTGTCATTGATCTGCGCGGAAGGACAGATCTACGCCAATTGGTCAGGCTGATGTATCATGCGGATGGCGTACTCTGCCCTGTGACATTGCTGATGCACCTGGCCGCCGCCGTGGAGATGCGACCGGGCCGGCCGAAAAATCGCGCCTGCGTGGTGGTGGCCGGCGGCCGCGAGCCACCTTCCTGGGAGGCGTATCCACATCACCAGTTTCTGCACACCGTCGGCGCCCTCTGGTGCTGTGACGATGGCGGCTGCTGGAAGGCCCGCCTGCGCCCCCTCGGCGACGGTGACGAGAAGGACCGGCCGGAAAACCTCTGCCTGGACCCGGTCGGCGATCTGCCCCGTTGCCTCGACATGATCACGGCCGATGATGTCGTGCGGGCCATCAGCCGCTATCTCGATGGATTCGCCCCGCACCTGATCCCATCCCGCCCAGCCTGACATGGACGAAGCCAACACCGCTCCCATGGAGACGCCACCCGGCCGCATGCCGGAGGCTTCGTCGTTGGAAAGAGTTGGGCGTTACCGCGTACTCCGGCGACTCGGAAAGGGAACCTTTGGCGAAGTCTTTCTCGCCCATGATGAAAAGCTGGATCGCCCCGTCGCGGTCAAACTGCTGTCCCGCGGAGCCGGGGGACTGCCAACCGATCTGTCGGAGGAGGATATCCTCGAAGAGGGCAGACTGCTTGCAAAACTAAGCCACTCCGGCATCGTGGAGGTCTTTGACACCGGCCAGGACGAGTCGGGTCGCATTTTTTTCGCCTCGCAGTATCTCGAGGGACCGACGCTGGCCGCGCGTCTCAAGAAGAGCCGGATCTCCCATCGGGAGGCCGTGCGCATCGCGGCCGAGGTGGCCGAGGCTCTCGCCTATGCCCACAAGCGGTCGGTGATTCACCGCGATGTGAAACCCGGGAATATCATCCTGGTGGATCGGGACCGCCCGGTACTCATCGACTTCGGCATCGCGTTCCAGACCCGCGCCGGGATGGCCCGCCTCGACGGCGTGATCGGCACTCCCGGCTACATGAGCCCGGAACAGGCGCGCGGCGAGAGCCATCTCATCGACAGTCGCTCGGATCTCTTCAGCCTGGGATTGATCCTCTTTGAAATGCTGGCCGGGAGGCGTCCCTACGAAGGCAGCCGGGAGGACTTGTTGGAAAGTATCGCCTCCCCTCTGCTCGAGGTGCCATCGCCCCGACTGTTCGATCCCACCATCCCGAAGCCGGTCGAGCGCATCTGCCTCAAGGCACTGGCCAAACGGCCCCTGGACCGCTATCTCACCGCGGACGACCTGGCCGGCGAACTGCGCGCCTACCTGGCGGACGAAGCCGACGAAGCCGCCCGAGACCACACCACGATCGGGTCCAAGATGGTTCCGAAAGGACTCCGCTCCTTTGATTCGGGAGATGCGGACTTCTTCCTCACCCTGCTGCCAGGCCTGCGGGACCAGTACGGCATTCCCAACGGACTGCGCTTCTGGCTGCGTGGCATCACAGAGACGGTCGATCCCTTTCGCGTGGGTGTTTTTTACGGGCCATCGGGAAGCGGCAAGAGTTCGTTTCTCACCGCCGGCTTGTTGCCCAGGCTGCCGCGGACGGTGACCGCGATTCTCGTCCGTGCCGGAACGGGGGACCTCGAATCCATCCTGCGGGACCAACTCCTCCGCGCCATCCCCGGACTGACCACGGATCTTGCCCGCGAATCGCTCACCAATCGGACTCAGCAGAATCCGATCGCGTTTTTGAAGGCTGGCCTCGAACCTACAGAGCCCGTAGACGACGACTGGCTGGACGCGCCCGACACTCTGCCAGCGGCTGGGTCCGATCTGTCTTTGGATGACCTGATCCGCCGGCTGCGCGAGGGAACCTTGCTGCCCCCGGGGACGAAGGTGCTCATCGTCATCGATCAGTTCGAGCAGTGGCTGCACCGGCGATCCGGGAGAGAGCCCTCCACTGAACTGTTTGCCGCCCTCCGCCAGTGCGACGGCTACCGGGTGCAGTTTCTGCTTTCCGTCCGGGACGACTTCTGGATGGCCATCGCGAAACTCATGGCCGACATCGACGTCGAACTGATTCAGTCAAAGAATGCCGCCGGAATCGAACTGTTCGACCGGCAGCATGCCTGTCGCGTGCTTGGTCAGTTTGGGCAAGCCTACGGCCGGCTTTCCGCCGATGACAGCTCCGCCGCCTCCGCCGACAGCCAGCGCTTCATCGAGATGGTCATCAACGACATGGAGATGGACGGCCGCATCATGCCGCTCCAGATCTCCCTTTTTGCCGAGATCGCCCGGTCCATCCCGTGGCGGACGGGGACCTATCGCGCGCTGGGCGGGAGAACGGCGATCGGAGTCGCATTTCTCGATTCGATCTTCTCCCGACACTCTCCCCACCCGACCTACCGGGCTCTCGAAGGCCCAGCCCGGGAGATCCTCCGAGCCCTGCTGCCCGCCGGAGGCGGCAACTTGAAGGAAAAGCCGCTCAGCGTCGATGAATTGCGCGAGCGCCTCACCGACGAGCGGGATGATCGCGTGCTTGAGGCCACTCTGCGCGTGTTGGATGAAGATCTGAGGCTCCTCACCCCCGTCGACGCCTCGGATGGGTCTCCGGTAGAGCGCCGCTACCAGCTATCCCACGACTATCTGGTGCCAGCCCTGCGGGAGTGGCTGAATGCTGGCGAAAGAGCCACCCTCCGCGGTCGCGCCCGGATTCGTCTGCGAGAGCTGGCAGCCTCCTGGCAAGCGCAGCCGGATTCGCGACACCTCCCAACTTTCTGGGAATGGGTTCGCATTCGCGCGCTCGTCCCGCGTGCCAGATGGGACGCCTCCGAGGCCGGACTCATGGAAATGGCCCGCAGCCGTCATGGTTGGCGGGCGGCCTTCATCACGCTGATCAGCTCGATACTGGCAGCCGGAGGACTCTGGATGGCCCGGGAGAGGCAGATCGAACGCGAAGTCAACAACCTGCTGTTGAAACCAACGCCCGAGTTGGCGGAACACCTAACCCGCGAGCCGCACCCGAGCGAATCCATCAGAGCCAATCTGATGCAGCGTGTCCAGCTTGGCGGGCTGCCAGCAGGCGCCCGCGTCCATGCCGCGCTGCTCCTCTCCGGAGCCGATCCTGACGAGAGGCGGTACCTTTTCGAACAATGCCGGCATCTGCCCATCGAGTTGTCGCTGGCAGCGATGGACCGGATCTCTCCGATTCCAGCCGACTGGGTAGCCGAGACCCGCAGCCTCCTGCTTGAGCCACGGGCCACCGTATCCCAGCGTCTCAGGCTGGCTGCCCTGTTGCTGCAGACCATCCCGGAGGATCCCATCTGGAAGCAGTTGGCACCCGAGATTGCCGATTGGCTGCTGTTTTCGACGGAAGAAGAAGCTCGCCTGTTGCCGCCCCGGTTTCACCCGCTACGCGAGCAACTGCTGCCGCATCTCCCTGGCCATCTCGAACAGTTCGCCGCTCTGTCCCCTGAACAGTCCAACCGCGCCACCATCGCCCTGGCCACCTTCCGAAGCGGGAATCCAGATGCCCTACTCGCACTGTTGGACGACGTGAACAAGGAGGATATCCGCGTAGTAATCGATGCCCTGCTGCCTCTCGATCAACCGCTTCGGGACCGCCTGAGCAAGACCGTGACCGATCATCTCAAACTGGCCGACACGAACAAGCCCATCGGATCCACCGCCGGGCGCAAGGCCGCCCGCCACGCCTCCGTATTGTTGTCGGACTCGGGAGGAGCCCCGGAGAGTGTGGCCTGGCAACTGCTGCGTTTCCAACCCGACCCCACCGGCCGCAGTCACCTCATAGATTTGCTTCCGCACACGGGGATCGATGCCGGAGTGTTGGTGAATCTGGGTCGATCAGGCATCGTGCCCGCTCAAAGGGAGGCCATCATTCAGGCCCTTGGTGGCTATCCCACCGGTTCCATCGATCCACAGACTCGGCGCGCGATCCACGAGTGGCTTCTCGTCGTCCACCGCGATGCCGGGGACCCGGGTACGCACGCCAGCGTTGACTGGCTGTTGAAGCATTGGGGCGAAGAGGTTCCCCGTTTGGACAAGCCCCGCTCCACCGCCGACGATGATAACCGCCGGTGGTTCACCACCGACGCAGGCATCGTATTCAGCATCATCACTGCTCCTGACGGCACCAACATCAATCGGCAACTGCCCGCCCGCTACGCCATCGCCCAGACCGAGACCACGGTGGCGGATTTTCAAAAGAGCGGACTTTCCGAAGCTTGGGAAGGATCGGTCAGCCCCCTGCCGGACTCGCCCATCGCCGGCCTGAGCCAGCAGGCCATGATGCGGTTCGCCAACTGGCTTTCCCGTCAGGACGACCTGCCCGAGAGCGAGTGGTGCTATGCCGCGGATGACAGCGGAACGCTGCAACCCAAACCCCAGTACCTCCATCTGAAAGGGTTCCGCCTCCCGACTTACGACGAATGGCTCCACGCCGCGACGGCCGGCACCGTCACCGATCTGCCCCACGGCTCCGGCCTCGATCTGCATCTTTCCTATCTGCAAAAAGGGAACGAAATACGATCACCCAGGACACATCCCGTCCACAGGCTGCGGCCGAATCGATTCGGTCTCTTCGATGTGGTCGGCAACCTTTCGGAGTACTGTCACCATGGCGGACAACCCGATGCAGACTTCATCGTCGCCGGAGACTACTTCTCGACCTACATAGAAATGCGCAGCGTCACCAATTACCGGATCGGGAGAGGAGTTCTCAGTTCCCTCTCTCCCGTCGTCGGTTTCCGACTCGCCATCACCCTGGATCGTCCTCAGCCCAAATAACGCGAACAATGAAACAAAGCCGTTGACGGATCGAGCTGAATCCTCTTATCGTCGGAAGTCGGCACCCTCTCCCTGTCACCTCTCCACCGTAGTAAGACATGTCAACCGATCCTCTCCCCTTCATGCCCTCCAGTTCGGGCAGTTCGCGTTCCAGCTCGTCCCGCCAACTTCCTCCACCTCCGGAGTCGAGTTCCAGCAGTTCCCCCTGCCCGCCTCCTCCCGATCCGCCTGACGACTCGAACAATGCCGAGGGCTCTTTCCTGACCTATTTCGATCCGACAGATGGCAAGTTCTGGCCGGCTACCCACATCGAAGGGTGGGATCAATGCAAGTGCGGCTACTCCCCCGAATGGCCCCGACTGTCGGCGGCGCGATCTGGCAACTCAGCCGCTCAATCGGCCATGCTTCCTCCCGGATGCCTTTACTACGAGTGGAGGCCGTGCGTGCCGGCATCGTCCTCCTGTTCCTCGAGTTCCTCATCCTCCCACTCGTCGCCGATTCCCTCGAGTTCCTCATCTCCCTCTTCGTCCTCCAGCAGCCCGCCGCCGCCCTCGTCGTCTTCCTCATCTTCAAGCAGTCCGGCGGCGCCTTCGTCATCCTCTCCGGCGGCTTCATCGCCCAGTGCTTCGTCGAGTTCCTCCTGGTCCTCGCCATCGCAGGCCCCGTCAAGCTCCTCATCTTCCTCGCCTCCCGCGCCGTCATCACCCAGCGCCTCGTCGAGTTCTTCCTGGTCCTCTCCCGCCCAGCCATCTCCGAGCTCGTCCTCCTCGTCTTCTCTGAGCTGAAACCGGCCCGGAGGTGTCCGTTTTCCCTTCTGGGGCCAACGGCTGTCGCCTCGCCTCTCCCCACCCATGGCTGAGCCGATTCGGGTTTCTTTCCACCACGGGCTGGGGGATTGCGTCTACTTTGCCCACCAGTTGGCTGTTTACTGCCAGCGCGGGCATACCTTTGAGATTGCCTGCGCCCCGGACAAGGCGTTCATCTTTGCCGACTGCGGTCCAGGTGTCACCGTCCGACCCGGAGCGACCGGCTTTCCCCACCATTCCTGGGAACACGGCCCCTCTCTGGAGGATGTCGAGGGCGGCACCCTGTTCCTTGCCAACAAGGCCGCGTGCAATTTCTCACGCCCTCCCATGCCACCCATCGGCCTCATCGACGAGGGGCTCTGGAGGGAATTTTGCCACGTGCGGCTCGATCTCTCCCGCCATCTCGCTGCGGAGGACCGCGACCTGATCGAACGCTTCGTCGCCGACCTGCCCCGGCCGCTTGTGCTGCTCCACACCAAGGGAAACGCCGTCAGCGATCAGAAAAATCTCGACGACGACAGCACCCGGGCCCTTTACACCCATCTCCTCGAACATCTCGGCACCGGCACCTTTGTCTTGCTCGACTGGGATCAGCGGGTGCCTAAAGTCGCCCATGGTCGCTTCCGGCATTTGCTCGATGACTTCCAGCGCCTCACCGTGGCCCAGACCTACGCGCTCATCCACGAGGCCGACCTCCTCATCGGCATCGACAGCGGGCCGGCCCATCTTGCCCGGTTCACCGCCACCCCGAGTCTGGTGACGTGGTTCCGTCACTACCCGAGCCAGTACATGCTACCCGACCACCGGACTCTCCACCTCGTTCCCAAGGCCCCCTTTCACCGTTGGAATATCAAGTTCCGGCCCACCTACCATCTCATCGAAGCCGAAGGCGAACGCGTGCCCGGCGCCCTGATCGGCGATGCCGCCTGCCGGCTGTTGCGGCCGCCCCGCTACCTCGATGC
Source organism: Verrucomicrobiales bacterium (assembly GCA_016795505.1). Taxonomy (GTDB): domain Bacteria; phylum Verrucomicrobiota; class Verrucomicrobiia; order Verrucomicrobiales; family DEV007; genus JAEUHH01. The sequence goes on from JAEUHH010000084.1 coordinate 65,659, forward strand.
CACACGCATCGCCGCCGATGTGAAGCTGCAGCACCACATCGACCGGCTCACCCACGGCGGCTGGTGCGGTAACGACGGCTACAACGACCGCCACCGCAGCTTCGACCTCATCGCGCGACATCTCACCAGCCTGGGTAGGCCGTTCCGTTTCGTGGAGACCGGCACCATTCGCGCCCGCGAGGACTGGCGCGGGGCCGGCTTTTCCACCTATCTCTTCGGCGAGCTGGCCCACCTCACCGGCAGCGAAGTCATCTCGGTCGACATCGAGCCGACACGCTGCGCCTTTGCCCGCATCCAGACCTCGCCGTTCGCCGGGAGCGTGTCCGTCGTCCCCTCCGACTCAGTGGCTTACCTTCGCGATTATTCCGGCGGCCCCATCGACACTCTCTATCTCGACAGCCTCGACACCACCTCGCCCGGTCATGCGGAACACGCCCTCGCCGAGACCCGGCACGGCGCCCCGCATGTCGCACCCGGCGGGCTGCTCGTCATCGACGACACCCACCGGGCAAAGGGTACCATCGCCGGCAAAGGCGCCCTCGCCGTCCCCTGGCTCGTTGCGGCAGGATGGGAGATCCTCCACTCCGGCCACCAGATCGCCCTGCGCAAACCTCCTCTCCCCTGAATGGCCGCCCCATTTCCCGTTCCCCTGCTCCTCGCCGGACCCACCTGCTGTGGGATCTACGACCCGCACCGCGGAGCGCTCGGTATCCTCGATGAAGGCCACGGCGACTACTACGGCATCACCTGGTCCGATCGCGAAGTCTACATCCTCGCGCGTTGCGGTGGCTCGGGTGAGACGATCCTCGTTTACGACCGGACCGGCACCGACATCCGACGCCTGCCGATCGGACGGGACATCGATGGGCACCAGATCCTCCATCATCAGGGCCACCTGCTCATCACCGCCACGCGGGAAAATGCCCTCATCCGGCTCGATCCGCTGACCGGGGGCCAATCGATCTGGCGATGGACAGACCACCACTCGGATGTGAACCACATCAACGGTCTTTCCCCCGGCCCGCTGGGCACCGTGGTCGTTTCCCTGGACAACGGAAGCGAACACCCGAGCGAACTTGTGCTCCTCTCGCCGCGGGGCAAACTCATTGGCACGTTGCTCACCCTGACAAACCCACTCCACGGCAGTCACAATATTGAAGAAAGCCGGATCGTCGCCTCGGCCTACCGCTCCGTCGTTTTCGACACTTCCGGTGGCATCGAGCCCATTCCCGTATTTGAGCGGGAGGCCGAGTTCTTCCGCGGTCTCGGCCGCTGCCGGCTCTCCGATGGCTCGGCCGGCTGGCTGGTGGGTTCCTCGCCGATCCTGCCACGGGAATCAAGGGCCGAGCCCCATACCGCCTGGATCCACCTTTTCACCGGGTCGCCGGCCCGTCTCCTCGCCACGCTCGCCGTGCCCGATCTGGGGCAGGTCTACGAAATGCGGTCTCTCGATCCCGCCTTCCCCCACCACGGCATTCCGTGCCCGATCGACCTGAACGAGCTCTCCGGCATCCGGACGTGGAAGCCGGTTTCCGTGTTGGCCGGCTGATTCGGCCACCCGACGGCATGACGATTTCCGATCAGACCCTGTTTGATCGCCGATCAGACAGGGTCTCATCGGAAACGCCTCAGATCAGTTCAGCAATCGGTTTGCCGCCCTCGGTGACGATGGGCCGCAGGCGACCGTCGAGATCGGTCCAGTGGGTGTTCAGGTCGATGCCGAGATGGTGGAAGACTGTCGCCGCGAGATCCGACGGACCAATGCGACGACTGGCAATCTCGTAGCCGCCCTTGTCGGTGCTGCCGATCACCTGGCCATGGCGCAGACCTCCGCCGGCCATGACCATGGACATCACCCGCGGCCAGTGATCGCGACCGGCGTCCTTGTTGATCACCGGTCCACGGCCGAACTCGCCCATCATCAGAATCAGCGTGCTGTCGAGCAGGCCGCGCTGCTCCAGGTCGGTGACGATGGCGTGCAGGGTGCGGTCCACAGTCGGCAGCAGCGGCTTCAAGCCCTTCACGATGCCGCCCCACTGAACGCTGTCGCCGTGATGATCGAAATATCCCCAGGCGCCGCTCACGGTGACAAACGTCACGCCCGCCTCGACCAGCCGCCTCGCCATCAGGGCCTTCTCGCCGAGGCTGTCGCGTCCGTAGGCATCGCGGGTCGCGGCACTCTCCTCGTCGAGATTGAAGGCGCGCTGCGCCTTGCCCGACAACAACAGATCGTAGGCCTGATGGGTGAATTGATCCGAAGCCGACAGGTCGCTGTTCCGGTCGAGACTACGCTTCCAGCGGTCCAACTCTTCCGTCAGGCGGCGCCGGTCGCCCACCCGCTCGATGGTGAGGCCCGAAGTCAGGGCGAGACGACCCGCCATCTCTCCACCGTTCGCCGGTTCGTAGGCGGAGCCGAGTTGGCCAGCACCCCAGATGTCGGAGACCCAGGAATTGGCCAGGCCCACATGTGCCGGCAACCCCGATGCATTCGCCCCGCGGTAACGGGCCGCGACCGATCCCATTGAGGGCCAGCCGCCGCCGTCTTTGCCATCATTGGTGCGCCGGGCGAGCGGATTGCCGGCCTGCATCGTGATGGGCGTGTGATTGCTCGCGCTGCAATCGACCGAGCGCAGCAGCGTCAGCCGATCCATGAGCTTCGCGGTCAGCGGCAGATGCTCGCACACGCGCACGCCCGGCAGAGCGGTGGGGATGGAGGCAAAGGGCCCGCGGATCTCGGCGGGTGCGTCGGGCTTCGGGTCCCACATGTCGAGATGACTGGGACCGCCGGAGAGCCAGAAAAGAATGACACTGGTCTTCCGCGTGGCGGTCCCGGCCGTGGATGAGGCAGCCTGACTCTTGAGCAGGGATGGCACCGAAAGTCCGGCCAGGCCTGTCAATCCGGTCTGGAGAAATCCGCGCCGCGATGATCCGATCCGGACCAGATCGCCGGCTCGGGGACTGAACCAGGGATCGATACCGCTGGCTCCGTGGCTCGCATCGTGACGGGTAGTCATGCTCATGACGAAGGATGGTGCCGCTCCCGCCGGAAAAAGTAAATCTCCGCCACCGCCGCAAACAAGCCAACCCACGAGCGGCGCCCGCTATGGCAGAGGCGCCTGCTCAGTCCCGGCAAGATAGGCGATCAGGTCGCGAATCTCCTCCGGTGTCAGCGTGTTCAGCAATCCCTCGGGCATCATGGAAACCGGCGACGCTTTGCGGGACTTCACCTCGGCGAGGGGCACGACGACTTTTTCATTGAACGATTGCAAGGTCAGCGAGCTGTCACTCTCCTCGGCGATGAACCCGCTCATCAACCGGCCGCCGGTCGTCTCGACCAAGGTAAGCTGGAACTCCTTCGCCACCGACGCGCTGGGATCGACGATGTTTTCCAGCAGATAGTCGAGGCTGGATCGCTGGGCACCGGTGAGATCGGGACCGGCAGAGCCTCCTTCCCCAAACAAAGTGTGACAGGCAAAGCAGGTGCGCTGAAACACGGCCCGGCCGGCGGAACGATTGGCGGCGGCGAGCGTCTCCGGCGTCAGGGCGGCGCGCCACTGCTTCATCGCCGCGACCTTGTCAGCTCCGCTCGGGCGGGTGAGTCCCCACACCGATTCGACCCGGGCGGCCAGAGCCTTGTCGCCCAGACCGGCAATCTGACGCGCGGTGTAAGCTGTGAGATCCGATTTTGGCACCGCTCCGGTCTCCACGGCATCGAGCAGGCGTCCTGCCCAAGCCGGCCGGGACGCGAGGGTCAGCAGGGCATCCTGCCGCACGGCGGGCGGCCACGCAGCATAACGGCGCAGCAACTCGTCGGCCGTCGTGGGGTGATCGGAGGCGGCCAAGCCCCGGACCGCAGATCCCGCCAGCGCGCTGTCGCCCAGCAAGGGCAGCAGGGTGGCAGCCAGATCGGCTGGATTTCGGTCGATCAGGGCTTTCAGGGCCCGACTCCGATCCGCAGCCGGCTGGGAGACATCCGCGACGAGCGCCTTCACCTCGGCCAGAGCCTCGGGATCGTCAAAAATGAGGGCCAGCCGGGTCGCCTCGCCGATGAGGTCGGTTTCCTTTAATACATGGTAGGCGGCGGGCCAGGCGGGCGGCATTTCCACCTGGCGCTGTCCTTCCAAGCCATCGAAAAGCCCCGCCAGCCCATCGCGCCGGCCGGCATCGGGCCAATTGGGCAGGGCCGTCAGCAGGCGCTCCAACCCGGCTCGCCGCTCGTCGGCACCGAGGGAAGCGATGCGCCGGGCGATGTGGTTCCGCACGACGGGAAAGGCCGTTCGGCCCGCCATCGCGACGAAACGATCCACATCATCGGTCACGAGCGGCTCGATGCCGTACTACAGCATGAGCGGCAGGTTTTGATCGTCCGCATCCTCGACTCGAATGGCGAGACCTTCGGCGATGGGCCAGCGCTTTGACGGCTCCAGACGCTGCAGGGCACTGGCGAGATAGAGGCGCACGAAAGGTGACGAATCCTTCGCCGCCATCGCGGCAAAGGCCTCCAACGCCCCGGCAGGAGGATCCCGGTCCTCGCAGAGCAGTTGCACGGCCCAGCCGCGGGCATACTCGCTTTCGTGGCTGAGTTGATCCGTCAGGAAGCCGTCGTCCACGGCACCAGTGGCCCAGAGCGTCCACAGGGCGCGTAGTTTTCGGGTAACGTCGGGGTTCTTGGAAAAGATCTCCCGCAGTTCGGCCTGGGCGGCCGCGATGTCGATGCCGATCGCCTGTCGCTCCTGCAACTCCAGCCGGGCCTGGCGGACGTGCCAGTCATTCCGGTGCAGATGACTGGCGACCAGATCGGCGAGATCGAGACGGGAGACATCCACCGGAGGCACCCGCAGATCGCCCCAAGTGATGCGATAGATGCGCCCGGTCTCGCGGCGGGTGTTTTTGGTGCTGTGACATTCGCCGGTGTCGGACCAGTCGCTGGCATACACCTCCCCCGATGGTCCGTAGCGCAGCGTGACGCCCATGTACCATGGGTCGCGCGAGCGCATCAGATCGGGGGCATGCGAAGCCACGTAGCCCGATCCGGCGCGGCGCGGGATGTCGTGGTTGATGCGCCTGCCGTGGATGTTGTTCATGAAAATGCCGTTGCGGTAGGTATCCGGCCAGTTGTCACCCAGATAGACCATGGTGCCGCAGTGGGCATGACCACCGCCGGCGAGATCCTCCGCCTCGCTGCCAAGCCCGCCGCGAACGTCGCCCCCACCGGTGTAGTGCAGGTGATCGGCGATGGTCTCGATGCGCCGGTAGGCATGGCGGCTCGAGTCCCGCCCCCGCCAGGGCTCGTAATGGGCGCCCTGGATGACATGAAACAGGTGGGGATTCACACAATTGCAGACAAATCCCTGGCCCCAGTCGTCCCAGTCGATCCCCCACGGGTTCGTGGTGCCGTCGGCAAAGGGCTCCCACACTTTCCTGATGGGATGATATCGCCACACGCCGCCGTCGAACCGCTCGCGCTCGCTTTCAGGGGCGCCGGGACGGCCGATCATCGACCAGTTCGTCCGGCCATGCGTGCCATAGAGCCAGCCATCCGGTCCCCAGGCGAATCCATTGGCGATGTTGTGCGAGTTCGCGTGGTTGCCGAAGCCATCGAGCACCACCTCGGGCTCACCGTCGGGGACATCATCGCCGTCGCGGTCGGGAATGAAGTAGAAATAGGGTGGCGACATCACCCAAGCCCCGCCGAAGCCCGTCTCGATGCCGGTCACGTAGTTCAGCTTGTCGTAGAAAACAGTGCGCCGATCATGACGGCCATCGCCGTCGATGTCGGTCAGGATCACGATGCGGTCGCGGGCCGGCTGGTCGGTGTGGTCAGGGTAGCTGTAGCCCTCCGCCACCCACAGGCGGCCCCGGTCGTCGATGCTGAATCCCGTGGGCTGCATCACCTCCGGCTCGCCGGCAAACAGCGTGACGCGAAAGCCCTCCGGAACGATCATGGTGCGCGCAGCCTCCTCCGGCGGCAAGGGAGCCTCGGCGGTATGTGGATCGGGCGCCTTCGCGGCCCACACCGACAACAACACGCCGCTGGCGGCAACGACTAGGGAAACGGGCAAAGGTCTTGGCATCGTCGCCAAGATGCACTCGGTCGCCGGTCAACGTCCAGACGAAACCGGCCCGGATCTCCGCCTCCAGCGATGGATTTTCGCCTCAACGGCGCCGGCGGCCCAGGTCGATCAGGCGGCCGAAGAGTTCGGCGCTGGCCCACGCATTTTCCAACACGTGGAATTCGTCGAAGCGGGAGTAGCCCAACGACGTGGTGCGACCAAACTCGATGTCGAACTCATACTCGTAGTCATTCACCGCAAATATCTGCCGGGCCACCGGATCAGCGACGCGCACAAAGTCGGCTGAAGCCCACGCGTCGGCCGTGTTCACCGTGTTCACCAGATCGAAGACAAAGGAGAAGTCCGGCCGAAATGCGACTCCGCCAATCGTCAGGTCGAGCCGCATCGTCAGATCGACCCGATCCGCGCCGGTGCCACCGAGGATGGTGCCATTGTAGTATCCGAGCGATCCGATCTGGAAAGACTGACCCACTGTGACATCATCAAACCGGCTGCCGGTGAAGGCCAACCGGCTCTGGTCGGTGCGGCGGTCGTCGCCAAGCGGCAGCAACTCGCCCCACGCGAAGGTGCCGGCAGCCCCCTCCGTGCCAACCGTGGCCACCATGCGGTCAGAGCCGCCCGCATTGGCAAACTGGCCCGACACCGATCCGCTGGCCCGGAAGGGATCCACCGGGATGGACCGTGAGGCGATCGGACTGACCAGATAGTAGTCCGTCCCCACCGGCACGGCGCGGGCTTCGATCGAGGCACCATTCGCGTGTTCATCACGGCTTAGGGAAAACGGCTCATCGTACTGCCGCCAGTCACCGCCGCCGATCCGGTATTCCAGACGGGAGATCTTGGCGGCGTTCGGATTACCCAAAGTCACTTCGACTTCGTCGCGCTCGAAGAGGCCGAAGGACGGATGATCGGTCTCGATCGCAGGAGCCTCCAGCGTCGCCGGCTCGGCCCGGTATTCCTGATCCCGTTTCGCGCTGTCGCGATAGCCCTGGTGAATCGTCAGCGTCTGGGCGGACAGCACCGAGCCCGGAGCCACCGTCACCGGTCCGACATAGTCACGCCAGTTCCCGTAGTCGATGGCGTACACGATGCGTGAGGTGCTACCGGGATTGGGATTCGTCAACGTCACCGACAGGTCGAAGTCACGGATCGGGTAGGTGCCCGCCGGAACAGAGAAAGCCGGAGGCAGCAGCAGCGTCGTGTGATCTTCCACCGTCGTCGCCGCGGGCAGCTCGTCATCATCGGGATCGACGGAGGTCTCGACAGACACCAGGGTCGCCCCTATAGCGGGTCCTGCAGCCCGATCCTGGTAATCCCAGATCCAAGCTGAGTCTTTGGCATATTTGACCGCGTGACTCCGGGTTTCTTCCGCCGCCGGCACCTCGGCTAGGGCATCATCCAGCGTGAAGGCCGCCACCGCTCCGGCGCCGGTGCCATCCAGGACCAGCCTGGACCGGTTGGCATCCCACACCACTCCCTGATTGCCGGACGCGAGACGCACCCCGAGCCGGGCATCCACAAAGGAAGAAGAGAGCCCGGTTGAGCGACGTCCTTCCTCGTCCGAGGTTTTCGTCTTGAGCCGGCCGATCACCTCCGCAGGCGTCTGCGCATCCCGCAACGAGCCACCCATGGCCAGATAGCTGCCGATTGCCCGATTCAGCGTGTCCACATCCGATTCGAGTTTCTGCCGGGCAATCCGCTGCCCCACGCCTTCTACCACTGCGTAGGCAAACGACCCGACGATGCCCAGCACGGCAAGGGTCATCACCAATTCAAGGACGGTAAAGGCACGGTGTTTCATGGGACGGAACGGTTTCTCGGCTCAAAAATATCGGATTTGACCATAAAAACAAGAATTAATCGCATTTTTTTGAATCAACATCACGATTTGTCGCAAATGTGAGAGATTGCCGACCGCGGCAGCCCCTTCCCGGAAGACGAGCCGATGAGCCAGTTCCCCCAACGGCCGGGAGGCCCAACCCGGATTTCTCATTCCACTTCGTCGCGAGACCCCGCGAGGACCCACCCCGATTCCGTCCTTTCCATCCGCTCACGCCCGGTTCATGATCCCGCTCATGATGCAATGCGATCTCTTCAATCTCGATGGGCGCGTGGCCTTGGTCACGGGCGGCAGCAAAGGGCTGGGTAAAGCCATGGCCCGCGGCTTGGCGGAATGCGGAGCCGACATCATGATCTGCTCCCGCAAGGAGGACGAACTGATCGCTGCCCAAGCCGAAATTGCCGCCGGGCTCGACGTGCGGGTGGAGTACCGCGTCACCGACATGCGCGACCGGGCCGATGTCGACGCCCTGGCCGCGGACACGCTGGAGCGATTTGGCCGCGTGGACATCCTGATCAACAACGCAGGCTCGAACAAGCCCCAGCCCATCGATCAGATCGACGACGCGGTCTGGGACGAGATCCTGGAGCTCAACCTGACCAGCATCATGCGCCTCACCCGCGCGCTGGTGCCGCAGATGAAGGAACGTCGCTGGGGACGCATCATCCACATTTCCTCGGTGCTGGGCGTCGGCTCCAAACCGGGCCGCAATGCCTATTCGGCGACCAAAGCCGCCCTGCTCGGTCTGGCCAAAGCCAGCGCGCTCGATCTGGGGCCCTTTGGCATCACCGTGAACTGCATCGGGCCGGGCCCTTTCCTCACCGATCTGCCGATGAACCTCCTCAGCAGTTCGGAGAAAGACGAATTCGCCCAACGCACCGCGCTGAACCGCTGGGGCCAGCCCCGCGAGTTGGCCGGGCCGGCCATCCTCCTGTCCAGCGAAGCCGGCAGCTACATCACCGGCGAGACCTTGCTGGTGGACGGCGGGGCCTTTGCCCGGGCACTGTGATGGCCCCCGGATTCAACCGCCGCCTTCACCCGATCCCCTCACCATGAAACGACGCCGATTTCTCCATACCAGCGCCGGATGGCTGGCAGCCGCGCCCTTTGCCACCGGCACCGGACGCACCCAGGATGCCGATCTGGCCAAGCTCAGCGAGGCGCGGGTCCCGGCCCGGGCCATCACCAAAGGCCCTCAGCATCACTGGTTCGGCTATTACGACAAACTCGAGTTCGACCCGACCAACCGATTCGTCCTGAGCAATCAGGTTGACTTCGAGGGCCGCACCCCGACCGCCGACGACCGCATCCGCGTCGGCATGGTCGATCTCCAGGACGGGGACAAATGGATCGAACTGGGCACCAGCGATGCCTGGGGCTGGCAACAGGGCTGCATGCTGCAATGGGTGCCCGGATCGAAGAACGAGGTGCTCTGGAACGACCGCGAAAGCGATCGGTATGTGGCCCGGATCAAAAACGTCGAGACCGGCGAGATGCGGACCCTGCCCCGCGCCATCTACGCGCTCAGCCCGGATGGAAAATGGGGCGTGACCACCGATTTCGCCCGGCTCCAGGCCCTGCGTCCCGGCTACGGCTATCAGGGAATCGCCGACGCCCATCGCACCTCGAAGGCTCCGGAGAAAACGGGCCTCTGGCGCGTCGACCTCGCCAGCGGCCGCGAGGAGCTCATCTTCAGCTATGCGCAAGCCGCAGCCATTCCCTTCAAGGACGGCCCGCTTCTGGACCAGTGGAACTGGTTCAATCACCTTCTCGTCGCGCCGGATTCGCAGCGCTTTACCTTCCTCCATCGCTGGCGGGCAAAAGGCCCCGACGATCCGCAGTTTGCGGTGAACAATGGTTTCGTCACCCGCATGTTCACCATGAACCTCGACGGGAGCGACCCTTTCATCATCGATCCCTCCGGCTACACCTCCCATTTCATCTGGCGCGATGCGTCCCACATCACCGCCTGGACTCGACCGGAGGGGCAGAAGGATGCCTTTTACGTGCTGGAGGACAAGACAGCACAGTTCTCGATCATTGGCGACGGCGACATGCCCGTGAACGGCCACAACACCTACCTGACGATCGGGGATGGGAAAGAATGGATCCTCAACGACACCTATCCCACCGGCATCCGCCGCCAGCAGAATGTCTATCTCTACCACGTGCCCACGCGGAAGCGGCATGAACTGGGCTTTTTCCACTCGCCCAAGGAATACACCGGCGAATGGCGCTGCGACACCCACCCGCGATCCAGCAACGACGGCAAACAGGTCGTCATCGACTCACCCCACGGCGGCACCGGCCGCCAGCTCTGGCTGCTCGATGTGAGCGGCATCGTCGGGTGAGCAGGGCTGCCACGCGGGTGGAGACGTTCAGGGAGTTGACTAAAACATTCGCATCTTAAGGAATGCGGAACTTTCCCCTCACGGCATCGCCTTTCCCTCTTGTGCGCGTATCCACTCGATCCCGGCCGGGATCCCCTCGCGGATCATGGAATTGTAGTGGCCTCCCTCGTTGACCAGTTTCACCGTCACGTCGGGATTGTTGACGCGGACTTTTCCCACGAACGCTTCGATCGGGTCCAACGGAGCCACTTCGTCATCTCTGGCGAAGAAAAGAAATACCGGCGCCTGGATCCTGCCCGCATGGGTCAGGGGGGAACTGCGTTTCGCGAAGTATTTCAGGCCGGGTAGGCTCCCATCGACTCCGGGCATGGTCAAGATGTCAGAGAAATGGTCCTCGACGTCCAACGCGGGCGCGTAGGCGATGCATCCTTTCAGGCGAGGTTCGTGGGCAGCCATTAGCAGAGCCAGCGTCGCCGCGGAACTGTGTCCCGCAGCATACACCCTGCCGGGATCAACCACCGGCATCCTCCGGAGGACGAACTCGAAGGCATTCCGCCCGTTCACGGTGCCGGCACCTGCGGCCCGAAAGGCTTCGTATGCCCGCATCATCTCCTCATTCTTCTGCTCGTCGGCCGCTTCCCCATCCGAATCCCCGCCATCGATCGAGTACAACACGACCGCGAAGCCAGCCTCCGCGTAAGGCAGGGCCTCCAAGTGATAGGCATCGTCATCCAGGGGATCAAGACCCGCACCCGATAGCAGATTCGACCCGGCGGGAGCTATCAGCACACAAGGCAGTGAACCCGGCGCCGGATCACCTTTTGGCAAATAGACACGCATTGACATTGCCCTCCCCGGCCCATCATGAGCCACCAGTTCCACCTGGCTCACCCGCACCCCCGACGGCTCGATCACCTGGCCTTCCGGCAAAGAGGGAAAGCCGGGGATCTCGATCGAACCAAGCGGAAATGGCAGACCCGCCTCTTCCTTCGATTCGCGATCCATCCGATCAATAGTCACCAATCCGAAGATGATCACTCCCAGATAGAGAATCCAGAAAGCCAAACTCAGGTAGCCGGTCACCAATCCGCCCACCGCGAGGCCCCCGCCACCGATGGTGCCACCCGATTTTCGGATTTTCGACAGGCTCAAGTGCCCGCAAATGACCCCCGCCAAGCCCAAGATTGGCACGCAGAAGCCCACCAAACCCGTCACCAGACTAGCGATGGCCAGCCCACTGGTTTCCCGGGGCACCTGAGGATAGTTGGATTGTTGGGAATTCATTCTCTGCACGGGCTGGACCTGTCTCGGATCTCAATCCACACTCCGAGCCCGTTTCCTCCCGACCGCGTTTCGGGCAGGGTTGGAAGAGCTGGATTAAAAGGAACGCCGAGAGGCCTCTGTTGGCGCCATTGTTGCTCGGCAGCGTCAATTGGGTCAATCCGATTTTGGCAGATCATCGGCGAACATGGAAACGCCGCCGAAAACATCTGCGTAAGGACGGGTAGGCATTCTCCCATTCCTCTAGTTCCCCCAATCGCCCCATCCCAGCGCCTTCTCAGACCGAGTATTTCTCCAGAATGTCTTCCGGAATGATCGCCGGCCGCCCCGTGGACGCGTGGACCATCACATAGTCGAGCCAGCCCCGCGCACTGAGCCGGCCATCGACATTTTTCAGGATCTCAAAGCCCACCGTGACCCCGCGGGTGTGGATGTCGGTTACCCGGGTGCGCACCGTGACGGTCTCTCCCATGCGGATGGGGCGCTTGTGCTCGATGTGGGCCTCCTTCACTACCCAGCTGAATCCCCGCTCGAGAAAGGCGTCCATCGACATGCCGTAGCAGCGCTCCATCTGGTCATAGCGGGCGGTCAGGACGTAATCGAAGTACTTCGAATTGTGGACATGCTGGTTCATGTCGATGTCGTCGGGTCGCACCGACAACACCGTCTCGAAGGTGGAAAATAGCCTTCCCGCCGCCGGCGGCGATTCCGCGCCCGTCTCGCTGCTGTCGGGATCGCTCATGCGCGGCTTCCTCAGCCGATCCGGCTGGCGATGGCATCACCCATCTCGGCTGTGCCGACCCGCTGCGTGCCATCGGCGCCCGTGTGGATGTCGCCGGTGCGATAGCCGGCATCGATGGTCGCCTTCACCGCGGCATCGATGGCGTCGGCCGCCTCGTTCAGGCCAAAGGAGAAGCGCAGCATCATCGCCGAGGACAGGATCTGGGCGATGGGATTGGCGATTCCCTTGCCCGCGATGTCCGGGGCGGTGCCGCCACTGGGCTCGTAGAGGCCGAAATAGAGGCCGTCGCCTTTTGATTGTCCCAGGCTGGCGCTGGCCAGCATGCCGAGCGATCCGGCGATCATCGCCATCTCGTCGCTGAGGATGTCGCCGAAGAGATTCTCCGCCAGCACGACATCGAAATCCTTCGGCCGGGCGACGAGTTGCATCGCCGCATTGTCCACCAGCAGATGGCTCAGGGTGACATCGGAATACTCCTTCGACACCCGCACCACGACCTCACGCCAGAGCAGGCCGTTCTGCAGCACATTGGCCTTGTCGATCGAGACGACCCGCTTGTCTCGGGTGCGGGCGGCGGCAAAGGCCACGTGGGCGATGCGCTCGATCTCGCTCTCCCGGTAGACCATCGTGTCGATGGCGACCTTTTCGCCGTCGCGCGTCTCGATCCCCTTCGGCTCGCCGAAATAGATGCCGCCCGTCAGCTCGCGCACGCAAAGTACGTTGAATCCGCCCGCGATGCGCTCTTCCTTCACCGGCGAGGCATGGGTCAGGGCAGGGAAACACACGGCCGGGCGCAGGTTGGCAAACAGGCCAAAATGCTTCCGCAGGGGCAGCAGGGCGCCGCGCTCCGGCTGCTGCTGGGGCGGCAGATTCTCCCACTTCGGGCCACCCACCGAGCCGAAGAGGATCGCGTCGGCCGCTTCACAAGCCTTCAGCGTGTCTTCCGGCAGCGGCGAACCCGTCGCATCGATGGCCGCCCCGCCGACCAGTTTCTCTTCGAAGGCAAAATCGATGCCGTAACGACTGCCCACCACGCCCAGCACCTTGCGGGCCTCGGCCATGACTTCGGGTCCGATGCCGTCTCCGGGCAGGACGGCGATGTTGAGGGTCTGATTGCTCATTATTAGGATAAATGGGTGAACGAAAAAGAGCCGCAACCCTTGCGATGGACCGGGCCAAACTCAACCGATTTCTCCCGAATTCCGTGCCATTGCGGGAGTCCATTCCAGCCCCGCCACGACAGCCGCCTTTCACCAAGCCCGGAAGCCATTTACGCAAACGCATCGGGATCCTCCAGCAACTGCCGCAGCGCTGATACATCCACGGCATCCTTTTCGCGATGAGTGCCCAGTTTGAGCCGGATCAGGCCGCGAGGGCCGAGATAGAAAATGGACATGCCACCACTGTCAAAGTGGCGGATCTCGTCACGAAAATCTCCGAGACGGCATCCATGCATCACGGTGAAGATGTCGATCCCGTCATGCACCAGTTTTGCCAACAGTCTTTCGAACGAACTCTCCATCGGGTGATTCATGGCGGCGATTCCGGCAGAAGGGGGCGGCATTCCGACGCAGTAGTTCCAGCCGTTCGAAAGGAGATTTCGTCCGGAGACTGCCGCCAACCCTTTTTTTCAGGGTTGCTGGGGAGGGTTTCACCTTCATTTGCCCTTGGTATCACTCCAACTCAGCTTTGGCGACCGGCATCCTCCCTCAACCCCGCTTTGCCACCGCCTCCAAAAACGCCCGCACCTTCTCCAGATCCTTGAGACCGGGCGTGCCGCTCTCGACCCCGCTGGCGACATCGACGGCAAAGGGACCGACCTGACGAATCGCCTCGGCTACGTTTTCCGGTGTCAGGCCCCCGGCGAGGACGATCCGCCGCTCCGGCCAGCGCTCCACCGCCTCGCGCCCCAGCGCCCAGTCCATCGTCTCGCCGGTGCCGCCGTAGGTCACCGGCGCCCAGGCATCGAGCAACAGCACGGAACCGGGAAAGCCGGCCGCGGCATCAAGCCCCGCGCGATCCCTGACCCCCAGCGCCTTGTAGGCCACATGACCACGGGAAATCAGCCTGGCGACCTGATCGGGCGCCTCGTCCCCGTGGAGTTGGGCCGCATCGATCAGGCCTTCCTCCAGCAAAGCCAGCATCTCCGCGTCGGAGGCATTGACGAACACCCCCACCCGCGTCACCACGCCGGCGAGTTCCCGGAGCCAGGGCGCGGCCATCTCCGGAGCGATGTGGCGCTTCGAGCCGGGCCAGAAATTGATCCCAAGCGCGTCGGCACCCATCGCCGCGATCTGCGCCGCCTCATCTCCCCGGGTGAGCCCGCAGATTTTGGCCTTCACCGGCCCCGGTGCGAAGAAAGAGGGTTGCATCAGCGATCAGACAGGGTTGGATCGGAAATCGACGAAGCCGTTTTTCCGGCTCACTTCGTCTGGCCAGATCCCGTCACCAGACGGTCCTCCGGATCTTTCACCGCGACGAGGCCTCGGAAGCGATACTCCTGCGGCTTTTGGTTGGCGTGCAGTTGCAGGCCGACGGGCGAAGCTTTCAGCAGGCCGGGCTGGTCGGTGTAGTCGAAGACGACGGTGCCATTCGCCACGCAGCGGATCCGGTCGCCGATGACGAGGACCTCGACGAGATTCCAGTCGCCCACCTTTTCCGCCGCGATGCGCAGGGTGCCCTTCTGCCCGGCCGGCTCGATACGATTGCGCCGGTGGGCATCCCAGATGCCCCAGTCGTGGCAGAACATCACCAGCGGCCCGCGAAAACCGAACGCATTTTCGCCCTGATCCGGGATGCGCTCCCCGAGCACGGCGACAGCCGAGTGCATCGTCGAATGCGCTGGCGAGACGGTCTGCCTGACCTCGAAAATGAGCCGGAAATCACGAAAGCTGTCCTTGCTGAACAGGTAGGTGCTCGACGGCACCGCGCCGGCATTCCGGCCGATGATGATGCCCTCCTCGACGCTCCAGAAAGCCGGATCGCCCTCCCAGCCGGTGAGGTCCTTTCCATTGAACAGGGCCTGGCGCCGGTCGAGTTCCGCATCCGGCAGGGCGGCGACCGCGCGCGCCGTCTCCAGCGACAGGCCGGCCCGGGTCTGCGGCCGGAGATGCCCGACATGCGACACCCAGGCCTCGTGCATCACCGTCTGCCGGGTGTGGAGACGTCGGATCGCCGCCGGGTCCATCGCCTCCAGCCGCGCGGGATCATGGCCAAAAGCTGCCAGCACGGCCCGGGCCAGCACGCGGTGGCCTTCCTCGTTCAGGTGCACGCCATCGTTCGAGAGGGTGAAGCCGGGGTCCGTCCGGCGTTTCTCCCCGACATAAGCCAGCACCGGGGAGCGCGCATCGATCACTCCCTCGACCCGGTCGCGCTGCGCGAGGATCCACTCGGCGTAGCGGGCCATGACTTCCGTATCGTAGTGCTCGTAGATCTTGAGCCAGCTGTAGGCAGGAGCGCCCGCGGGCTGGAGGTCGCCCTTGGCGCGCAGCGGCTCTGGATCGAAGGGCGGCGGGGTGATCAGCACCAGCGGCAGGCCGGCGGCGTGGACTTTGGCGATGATGCCGTCGATCCCCTTCTGATACGCCGCGAAGCGCTCCTCGCTGAACGGATGATAGATGCCGTCGTTCATCCCATAACACGCGATGACCACGTCCGGCTTCACCCGGGTGAGCGCCCGGTCGATGCGCTCATGCACATTCGGCCGGGGAAACGGATGTCCCGGCTCCGACAAACCGGTGCACCCTTCGCTGGGCAGACCGAGATTGATCAATTCGAAGCCCCCCGCCCCACCGGCTCCACTGTCGCGCAGAGCGGCCTCGATCAGCGTCACATAGTGGCCGGCATGGGTGATGGAATCGCCGAGGAAGAGTACCCGCCCTTTGAGTGTCACCTCTGGCGAGATCGCGGGAGCAGCGCTGGCGGGACTGGCGGTCAGGAGCAGGCCGATCAGGACGGCCGAAAAAAAGCGGGGCGTTGGCATGACCACACGCTGCACCGTCCCGGCGCGCAACTAAAGCAAAAACCTTTCCGTGATCGTTGACCAAAACCGGCCTAGGTTTTCACTCGTCGCTCATTTTCAAATCCCTCCACGCCCCACCTCACCGCACTCCCATGGATCTCCAGCTCGCCCACCAACCTGCCATCATCATCGGCGCCGCCCAGGGGATCGGCCGCGCCATCGCCGAGGCATTCGCCCGCGAAGGCGCCCGCGTCGGACTGATCGACCGCGATCCCCGGGTCTCCGAGACGGCCGCGGAAATAGCCGCCGCCACCGGGGCCACCGTCGTCGCAGAGACGGCCGACGTCGTGTCCGAGACCGACATGCAGGCCGCCGCCGACAGCCTCCGCGACCGGATCGGCCCGGCCCGGCACGTCGTTTTCGCCGCCGGAGTCGGCTCGGGGAAGTTCGGCTTTCCCTTCACCCGCGTCCCCCCGGCCGACTGGCGACGCGTGCTCGACATCAACGTGCTGGGCGCCGTCCACAGCGCCCATGCCTTCGCGCCCCAGCTCATCGCCGGCGGCGACGGCGGCACGTTCCTGTTTCTCGTCTCCGTCGCCGGACAGATCGGCTCGCAGACCGATCCGCCCTACAGCGCGGCCAAGGCGGCTCAGATCAATTTCATGCAATGCCTCGCCCGCGATCTCGCCCCCCATGGCATCCGGTCGAACGCCCTCTCCCCCGGCATGGTCCGCACCGGACTAAACCAATCCGTCTGGGCCGCCTCCCAGGCAGACCTGCCCGAGGCCGATCGACAGGACTACCCCACCTGGGCGGGCGAAAAAATCCGCCGCGTCTCCCCACTGGGCCGCTGGCAGGAGCCGGAGGAGTTCGGCGCCACTGCCGTCTTCCTGGCGTCGCCGCTCGCCCGCAACATTACGGGACAAACCCTCAACATCGACGGCGGCCAGGTCATGCATAGCTGACCGGCAAAAAGTTCGCTGGCAACTTCGCCGAAACCGGCTATTTCAGTGACCTGAAAGCCGGCCACCTTTCAGCCATTCCCCTCCCCAACGCAATCTATGTCCTCCCCACGCCCTTCTCTGCGACTGTTCCTCAGCGAAATGGCCCGGAGCCCCAAACAAGTCGGCGCCGTCTGGCCCAGCTCGCCCGCCCTGGGCCGTGCCATGGCACGGTTTCTCCCCGCCGATAGCGAAGCCCCCATCCTGGAGCTCGGCCCCGGCACCGGCATTGTCACCTCCGAGTTGCTCAAGTCCGGCCTGCCCCCGCGCCGCCTCGTCGCCGTCGAGAAATCCGAGAAAATGGCCCGGCACCTCCAACACCTGTTCCCCGGCACCCGCATCATCGCCGGCGATGCCCTCGACCTCGATGGCCTTTTCCCCGACGAGCACTTCGCCGCCGTCATCTCCAGCCTGCCGCTCAAGGTGTTCTCCCCCCAGCAGGTCGAGACCCTCGCCAGCCAGATCGAGCGACGCCTCCTGCCCGGCGCCCACTGGGTCCAGTTCTCCTACCACATCGTCAACGGCGTCCCGCCCTCGAAGAGCTTCAGCAAAGTCGATTCCCACATCGTCTGGACCAATTTTCCCCCCGCCAAAGTCAGCGTCTATCGCCCGCTGCACGGCCCCATCCCCACCGCCTGACCGGACGGACGGCCCCTTGCCGCCACTGCCACCGCCGCCGCCTACCGGGTTTTCTTCGCCCGCCGGCCCCGCCACAGCAGCGACAGGCCATAGGTGAGCCCCGCGAACAGGACCACCACCGGCCCCGTCGGCGTCTGCGTCGGATAGCTGAAAGCCAGCCCGCCCGTGGTGAAAGCCATGCAGAGCACCGACGCCAGCAGCATGATCACCCACAGCCGGTGGCTGAAACGCACCGCCGTCGCCGCCGGCAGCACCAGCAGCGCGATCGCCAGGATCATCCCCGTCAGCCGCACCAGCAGCACCACGCTCAGCGCGATCAGGCACAGCAGCAGCAGGTAGTAGGCCTGCGCCGGCACCCCGCGCAGTTTCACGAATTCCTCGTCGAAACACACCGCCACCAGCTTGTGGTAATAAAACGCCGTCACCCCCACCACGATGCAGCCCAGGATGCCCGTGACGATCAGATCCGACTTCGACGTCAGCAGGATGTTGCCGAAGATGTAGCTCTCCGCATTCACCGCCGGCCCCGGGGCGAAATAGATGAACAGCACCCCCGCCGCCATCCCCGTCGACCAGATCGCCCCGATGATCGTGTCCTCCCGCTCGCGCGCCACCAGACTCACCATCCCGATCACCAGCGCCGAGACCAGCGCCGCCACGATCGAACCGAACAACGGCGTGCACCACGCCCAGTCGTACGAGCGGCTCAGGTAGATCGAAGCCCCGATCCCACCCAGGATGCTGTGCGAGATCGCCGCCGCGATGTAGCTGATCCGGCGCGTGACCACGAAGCCGCCCACGATGCCGAACGTCACACTCGCGATCAGCCCCGCCAGCAGCGCATGCCGCAGCAGAGCCGTGTTCGGACTCGCCAGCGCCGCGAAGAATTCGCCCAGTCCCGTGATGAAGTCAGCCATGTTGACAAGCCGAGTGATCTCCCGCCTGATGCCGGGACCGCCGGTCGTGCTCGAGCCGGAATTCCCCCGAAAAAATCTCCCGCAACAGCTCCCCGTGCAGATCGCCCACCCCGTGCCGATGCACCCGGTGGTTCACACAGAGCACCGTGTCCCCGAGCCGGCTGATCAAGTCGATGTCGTGCGTCACCATCAGCACCGTCGCCCGCTGCCGCAGCCGATCCAGCGAGTCGAGAAACTGCGCCTCCACCGTCAGGTCCACATTCGCCGTCGGCTCATCGAGCAGCAGCAGGTCCGCCCCCGACGCCAGCGCCCGGGCGATCAACACCCGCTGGCGCTGCCCGCCCGACAGATTGGCAAACGGCGTCCGCGCCTCCGCCTCCAGACCCACCTCGGCCAGCGCCGCCTGCGCCGCCAGACGGCAGGCCTTCGAGAAAAACCCGAAGCGCACCCGCTCGATCCGGCCCATCAGCACGATGTCCAGCGCATTCACCGGAAACAGCGGGTCGAACCGCATCGCCTGCGGCACATAGCCGATCCGCCGCACCGCGTCCCGCGGCTTTTCCCCGAACAGCCGCACCTCCCCCCGCTGCGGCTCCAGCAGCCCCAGCGCCAGCCGCAGCAGCGTCGTCTTCCCACCCCCATTCGGGCCGATCACACACGTGGACTGCCCCGCCTCCACCGTGAATGACACCTCCTCCAGCACCCGCGTCGGCCCATAGCCGAACGAGACACGATCGAACTGGATCACTGGCACAGACATTCTGGGAGAGAAAAAAAGGGGGGGAGCGTCGCAACAAAAAGCCGGAGAGACAGGGTTCGCCCTCCGATCAGACAGGGTTCCATCGCCGATCCGACCCTGTCCGACCGAGATTGGCCCGCGATCCGCCCGATTGCAAGGCGCGGGAACTCGCGGCGACCGGAAAGGGCGTTTCTTCAAACGTCCCGTCCCATTCGATTCCCCCCCGGCAAGCTCGGATCCCTGCGTTCAGACGCATCCGTCACCTCCGTATCACGGACAGAGCCTTCGCAGATCGGCGGCCACGGCCCCCTACCGATCGCCCCGGCAGAGGGAAATGCCAGCGCCAAAGGCCCGACCGCACCCGTAGCCTGGGGCAACGCCCCAAGGGATCGGCCCGGAGCCAGAGCCCCGTTGGCTGAAAGCCAACCTCACCCGCCGATCCGATCCAGCTTCAGCACACAGAAGCCCAGATCCAGCGTCTGCCGATCCCCGTCCACGATGACGTGCCGCGGCATCCCATACAGCCGCTGGCGGATGTCCACCAGCCCCACCCGACGCAGCACCGCCAGGTGTTTCGACACCAGATTCGCCGACACCCGCAGCCGACCCGCTATCTCCGTCACCATCAGTCGATCCCCCGACCCCAGTTCCCGCAGGATACGCAGCCGGAGCGGATCACCGATCGCCTTGACCGTCGCACCAAAAGGCAGGGCCGGCACCCGACCCTCCGATGCACCCGCCACCGGGAAAGAGGATTTCGCAGTCATATCACCGGCAACATAAACAGACTCGCCGAGGAATGCAATGGCATCTTCCGGGAATGAAACGGCATCGTCAGGGAACGCAATCGCATCTTCCGGGAACGCAATCGCATCTTCCGGGAACGCAATCGCATCGTCCGGGAATGCAATCGCATCTTCCGAGAACGCAATCGCATCTTCCGGGAACGCAATCGCATCGTCAGGGAATTCAAACGCCTCTCACGCCGAATCAAACGCCTCTCACACCGAATCAAACGCCTCTCACACCCGATCAAACGCCTCTCACGCCGAATCAAAAGCCCCTCACGCCGAATCAATCGCCTCTCACGCCGAATCAATCGCCTCTCACACCGAATCAATCGCCTCTCACACCGAATCAAACGCCCCTCACACCGAATCAAACGCCTCTCACACCCGATCAAACGCCTCTCACACCCGATCAAACGCCTCTCATGCCGCCGCAATCGCCTCTCATGCCGCCGCAATCGCCCCTCGGTCCGCCGCAATCGCCCCTCATGCCGCCGCAATCGCCTCCCGGCCGCATTCCGGAGCCTGCCGACCGTCCGATGGCGCCCCACTACCCCGTTGCGGAGTGGCGATCCCGGTGGTTGTGCGAGGCACGACCGATACCACCGGGGCCCATCCACCCTCATTCGAGCATCCCGCAGGGATGCCAGCCATTTGCCACTCCCGCCATCGGCTCGCCCGCTGACATCCTTCCGGCTTGCTCGGTCTCGTCTCCATTTCGTCCGGTGGTATCGTCGCTACGCTCCTCAACCATCGGCTGTGATGCCTGCGGCATCGATTCCGCTCGAAACATCCATGGGCAACGACCAGCCGTCTTCATCCCGTGCCCATTCCGATCAGACCCAGTTGGATCGGCAATGAGACCCGGTTGGATCGGCGAGGAAAGAGGGTGTGATCGCGAAAGAGGCGCCCGGATTGCGACCCATGGAGGTCACCGGCGGCAACCCCGGTCCGGCCGAACGAGCGCCGCAAGTGCTTGAAAAGTCGATATCCAGAACGATCCGGTTCGCTTGATGCTTTGGAAAACCGAGATTCCCGATCGTACAAAACACCAGCCCGTTCCGGCGCAAAAGTGATTGACAGAGAGAAGGATGGGAATTTCGGTGATATCGATATCACTGCCGCCGGAAGAAAAGTGGAGCGATAGCGAAATCGGATAATAAACTGTTCGGCAGAAAGGAAATGAAAGCGCCATTACCAATCTCGATTCTCGCTCTGCTACTTGCGATTGTTGCTCTGATCGTCGCGCTGACCTCAAAGCCCACGGTCAGCGAAGAAGAGATTTCGCGACAAGTGGATTTTGCCCTTTCCCGGAAAGAAAAGGCTTACGTGCAGAGCATGGCCCCGAAGATGGATCGAATCTATCAGGAAATGCTCGGCGAAAAATACACGAAACCAGACCCTGCGCCGGAGACGTTCACAGAACTCTTCAAACCCGCCGTCCAGCTAATCACCGAACTTAACGCCCAGTGAAGAAGAACCACGACGCCGAATCGGGTCCCCGCGACTGACTGAGCCTTTGCCCAGCCAGCCACGGGTCCCACAAAGGCTCCGCCGACCACGGGTCGTCGCAGCTACCTGCTTCGCATCCCTGCGTACGGCTCCGTACAGGGCGGTTCCAATCAGAC
>JAEUHH010000110.1 GCA_016795505.1 Verrucomicrobiales bacterium
GTTGTCGATCAACTCGCTGCGGTCGTAGAAGGGCTTGATCGTGACCCCGGGCGGAAGACTCGGCGCAATCTGCGCGATCTTCTCTTTGACCCGCTCGATCACGGCTTTCGCGTTTTCACCGGTGCGCATGACGACGGTGCCGCCCACGGCCTCGTGGCCATTCATGTCGAGGGCTCCACGGCGGAAGTCGCCGCCAATCTGCACGGTTGCGATGTCTTTCAGATAAATGGGGGTGCCCTCCATCGCCTTCACCGTGACGAGTTCGAGATCCTCCGGACTGGTCACCAGACCGATGCCGCGCAGCACGAATTCGGCACCGTTCTCCTCCACGACTTTTCCCCCGACGTTGAGGTTGGCATTCTGCACTGCCGTCATCACCTCCATCAGCGTGACATTCGCCATGCGCATCTTCGTGGAGTTGAGCTCGACCTGATACTGCTTCACAAATCCGCCGATGCTCGCTACCTCGGCAACGCCCTGGACGCTCGCGAGCTCGTAGCGGATCTGCCAGTCCTGAAGCGAGCGGAGTTGCGCGAGATCGTATCCGCCGTCCGGCGCCTTGGCCGGATCGACGTCGAGGTAGTATTGATAGACCCACCCCAGACCCGAGGCATCGGGACCGAGTTGCGGTTTCACTCCTTCGGGCATCGAACCCTGGAGGTAATTCAATCGCTCCAGCACTCGGGTTCTGGCAAAGTAGGTGTCGATCTTGTCCTCGAAGATGATCGTGATCAGCGAGAACCCGAACATGGAGGTCGCACGCACTTCCTTCACCCCTGTCAGCCCCTGGAGTCCGGTCGAGAGTGGAAAGGTGACCTGATCCTCGACCTCCTGCGGGCTGCGTCCCATGAAGTCGGCGTAGACGAGGACCTGGTTCTCGGTGAGGTCGGGGATGGCATCGACCGGAGTGAGGTAGACGGCGCGGACACCGAGGGCGACGAGGAGCAGAGTGCCGCAGAACACGAGGAAGCGGTTTTTCAGGCTCCCGTGAATGATGGCTTCGATCATGGCTTGGCAACTCCACGTTTGATCTCGCTGGCGCAGTCAAGCATCTCCGCGCCGAAGAACGGATTCTGTCCTTCCCGACCATGGGCCTGCAACCAACGGCCCTTCTTCGGAGCACCGGGAATGGCCTGGTCCACCATGGCACATTCCCAGACATCGAATTCAGGTGCCCCCTCGACCATGCGCAGAGGTTCGAGGACGGCGGTCGCCGCGAGGGTGAACTTGTGGAAGGCGACCCGGGCTGACTGGATGTCGTCGAAGCCGTGAAAATGCATGGACTCCTCCAGTGCATCCAGGGTCTCCAGGGTGCTTTCCGGGGAACGCAGCGCCTCGACGAGTGAACCGGTTGTTTCCATCGTCGGCTCACTGGCTTTGTTGAAAGCGGCGAGATCATCGGCGGCGAGCGCCGCCGCCATCGCATCCGCGACCTGAACAAAATCAACAATGGCCTGCTTCTGCGGTTCACTCAATGCGGCGAGCGGCGCGGTCGTCTCCATTGGCGCCATTGGTTCAACCGGCGACATGAAGGAGCGGTTCATCTCTGCCTGCCCGTCGATGAGCAGGTTCCCGTTCGTCACCACCTTGTCCCCGGCCTCGATGCCGGAGAGGATTTCCATGAGCTTGTCACCTCGCCGCCCAAGCTTGACCACGGTGCGCTCGTATGCTCCCTCGGTGCGGTCGACATAGACGACGGCCTCAGGTCCTGTTTCGATTACGGCGGAGCGGGGCACGGTCAGCACATCGGGAGCCTCCACCTTCAAAGCTCCGTCTGCGTAGAGCCGGTGCAGGAGGAGACGGCGACCATCCACGAGCGGGTTTGGCAGTTCGACGCGGACCTTGGTCGAGCGGGTCGTCTCATCGAAGTTCGGATCGATGAAGGTGATTTTCCCCTCGAAGGTCTGACCCGGCAGTGAAGGGGTCGTCACCGTCACGCTTTGTCCGATCTGAATCCACGGCATGTCCTGCTCGTAGGCGAGGAACTGGAACCACATCTTCGAGAAATCGGCGATCTCGAAAAGATTGTCGCCCTCTTTGACATATTGACCCTCGTTGACGTTTTTCGCCACGACCGTTCCGCTGACCGGGGCCAGGATCTGCGAAGTAAGGGCGTCCTCGGGCTTCTCATCTAGCTCGGCGATCTGCGCCGGAGTGAGCCCCATTTGCTGAAGGCGCAGACCGGTGTTCTTTTTCAACTCTCCGGTGAGCTGGCGATATTCTCGCTCGGACTGGAGAAGCGACGGGCTGTAAAACTCCGCCAGGGGTTGCCCTTCCGTGACTTCCGCACCCATGAAGTTCACGTGGAGCTTCTGGACACGCCCGTCGATGTAGGCGGAGAGGACGCGGTGACGGCTGGCATCGTCATCGATCATGCCCGCGACCGGGAGTGTCCGAATCAGCGGCTGCACCCTGGCCTCAGCCGTCTCGACATGGAGGACCTGGATCTGCGTCTGGGTGAGGGAGACAAAGTCACCGCTCGACGCGTCGAGTCCCTTTTCCCCCTCATAGACGGGCGTGAGGGCCATGCCGCAGATCGTGCAGCGCCCCGGCTTGTCGCTTTTCACCCAGGGGTGCATCGCGCTCTGGTAGTAGAGCACCTTGCGTTCGCCGGACGAACCATCGGTCGCCCCCTCCAGGGAGGAGCTTCCTCCGAATTGGTCGCGAAGGAACCATCCCGCCGCGAGTGCGGCGATGACGATGAGAAGGGTAATGAAGTTTTTCATGGGAGTTACTTTCCTTGTTTTTGGAGATTGCCTCCGGTGATCGCAATCAGCGCCTGATCGGCGACGTGACGGGAGGCGAGCGCGCGTTTTTGCTCCGCCTGTGCCTCCAGCAGAAGACGGCGGGCATCGAGCACTTCGAGCAAGGTCGCCTTGGAAGAGATCCAGGCACTCTGCGTGGTTTCGAGTGCGTTCCCGGTTTTGGGTAACACATCGTTCGAATAGGAATCGAAGAGTTCCTGATTGTTCTGGGCCTCGGTGATGAGGGTGATGAGCTGGGTGTAAAGCTCACGCTGCTGGGCGGCGAGATCGCCGAGGGTGGCGTCGCGCTCGCTTTCCGCACGGGCGATATCGGCCTGATAGACCGAACGGTTGAACCACGGTAGCGTCACTCTCACGGCAAACATCGCATCGCGGAAATCCCCGCCCGAATAGGTGTTGGTCTCGACTCCGACGGAGATCACCGGCTTTCGTTTTTCCCGTGCCGCATCCGCCTCTGCCTGTGCCCCCTCGGCCTGGTGCCGCATCGCTGCGAGCTGGGGATTGTTTTGCTCCAGTCGCTCCCGCAGGGCGATGGCATTGGTGAGCCGGGAAGGACTCTTGTCGAGAGCGAGGGTTCCGAGCGGGGTGTCTGCAGACCGGCTCAGGAGTAGATTCAGGGTCGCGGCATACTGGAGGCGCTGTCGTTTCAGGGAAGCGAGGCTCTGCGTGCGCAGGGCGAGTTCACTCTCCAGCCGCAACGATTCCGTGGCCGATGCATCGGGATTCTTCGCCCTTTCCCCGGCGATATCCACGATGGTTTTCAACCAGGCGAGGTTCTCGCTTTGCAGTCGGATCAACTCATCCGCCAAGGCCAGCTCCAGGACGGTCTGCCCGACCGTGAGTCCCAGCTCGGCCTCAGTCTGCTGTCGGGTCGCCTGCCTCACTTGCTGCTCGGCGATGGCACGGCGCTTCTCGGCATTGAAGAGGCCCCTGCGCGGGAGCATCTGGTCGATGCCGACCATGATGTCGCCATCATCCATACGCATCGAACGCCTTGCTGCAGTCGCTCCGAGGCCCAATTGCGGATCTTCCCAGAGACGCTCCGCCTTGATGGCGGAGGTGGCAGCCCGGGTGCGGGCTTCAGCGGCCTCCATCGAGGGATGGGCGGCAACCGCCGTCGCGACGAGACGGTCGATATAGGCGGCCGTAGCGCGAGTCGTCGAGTCCTCGGCGTGGGCCGTGATTGCGAATGTGAGTGCCAGCGCGGGCAGTATTATGGATCGATGCATGGAATCTGAGTCGGTGGAGATAGAGAAAGACAAGGCCCTCGCATCCGAGAACGGGCGGGAATCGACCGTTGGCGATGGGCACAATGCGGGCTTCTACTTCCCCGAATCAGATCAGAATCGAGCAAAAAAGAACGATAAGGCGGACCTCACTCCTGGCGTCGGGAGTACACTCGCGGAACCTAGGCATGAAATCCGCGTTTGCCAATTCGCCCGGCTCAACGATCACGTATTCCACCCAATGAGGGGGAGGGAGAAGATCGCGTCCGGTAGACGGGGGAGCACTGGGCGGCAGCGGCAGACCCGGTCCCTCGGGGGACTCGACACAACAGCATCCCGCAGCCCCGGAATCGCAAGAACAGTTGGTTCCGCACTCCGCCCGCTCAACTCCCGACGCGCTCGATGTCACGGGCATAGCCTGTGCCATGAGTGCGATAATGAGGACAATGACGCCCGGGAATTTCATGAGAATCGATCGAGTCAAATTCCGTCAATTGAGGTTAGGTGGAGCTGGATCGAAGTCAATCCTTCAATGCAAAGAGGTTCCCGCGTTTTCTGGATCGACGGGATGGTGCCAGTCTGCCACGGGGTGAAACGCCGACGCAACTTCGATCCCTCTGGAAATTTCGAACAATTCATCGTGCTTCTTTGGCGAGCGCTTCCCGCAAAGCCTGTCGGGCGCGGTAGATTCGGACTTCGACAGCTTTGGCGGTGCAACCCAATGTTTTGGCAATCTCGGCCTGACTCATTTCCTCGACCGTGAAAAGCAACAGTGCCTCGCGCAGTTCCCCCGGAAGAGCGGCGATCGCGCGATTGACTTGGAAGGTTTTTTCATGAAGCGCAGCGGCTTCATCGGGAGCCAACTGCCCGTCGACCGCCTCGTGAACGGACCTGCCAGCCTCGTCCTCCATGGGCACGGTGGGATGACGCTTTCTCCAGCGGGCCTGGCTACGCGCAAGGTTCGCTGCGATGTGGAAGAGGTAGGTCGAAAAGGCGGCAACCGGTTTGTAGCTGTGCCGGCTCGTGTAGAGACGAACGAAGGTTTCCTGGGTCAGGTCCATCGCGGTGGCATGGTGCCCGACCATTCGGAAGAGAAAGGCGGCGACCCGCTCGCGCCAGCGGGCCATCAGTTCGTTCAATGCCAGATCCTCACCACAGGCAAGCCGCTGCATCAGAACCGTATCGGCATCATGGGTGAAGTCCATGCAGGAAGGAATATCAGTGCCCTGCCGGCTCCATCTCCATCTCGATCACGTGCGGCAGCATGGTGTCGAGGTAGCGTCTTGCCTGTTCGGGCGAAAGGCACTCCGCCGTCTCGTAGAGATGGTTGATCATTGCCGTCTGGCACTCCACATGCAGGGCCGCATGGTCCTTCAGGGCTAACTCGAGTTCCGGGGTGATCGGGGGACCGGCCTCCACGAGCTGCCTGATTCGTTCATGCGAGGTCATCACCCTGCTACAGAGAGCCTCACAAGTCGGACGGTAGGCTAGGTGCAATGCCGAGGTTTCGGCGAACTGCGCCTCCGTCAGATCGAACTCGTGACGCAGCCATTCGAGTTCCGGGAGAAGGGATGCACTTCGCGGCGCTGCCATCGCGTGATCGGTGGATTGTAAACGCATCAAGGCATAGCCCGCAATACCCGCCGCGAGAGCTGCACCTAATATCCAGAGGCCGCGCTTCATTCCCGATTCGCGAGGTGAGCCGCCGCCACAGGGTTGATCGAGGCGACATAGGCGTCCCGCGAAAATTCGGCGTTGTTCTCGGACGAGACGATCCGACCAAGGCCGGCGCCGAAGAGCAATGTTGTCATCACCACCGCCATCGCCGGGGCCGGCTGGGCCAGGGTTTGGAAGAGTGATTCACCCCATCGGCGATAGAGCGCGGACCATGAAGTCTGTTCGGCGACCGAGACACGCGCCCAGACATCGCGTTGGAATGAGGGGGAAAACTCCGGTTTCGGGTGGGCCTGCCGGATCAGATCGTGAAGTTCGTCGTCGTTCATGTCAGGGAGAGTTTGCCGGATGTGGAGGTGGAGCACAACCCGCCAGATCATCCGATATCTGGCGGGTCGGCTGGTTCGGGGGTTTACTTGCAGCAGCTCTTGGTTGCCGCAGGGGCGCTGTGGCAACTCATGCCGGTTTGGGCGGGGGCTTCCTTCTCAGAGGAGGGAGCCGGAGCGGAAGCCTTGGGTGACGCCGCACAGCACCCCATCCCAGCCGGTTTCGTATTCGGAGTTATCGGCGTATCGCGACCGGCGATGGCGGCACTGGAGGCGATCGCTGCGACGATCACGGCGGCAAGAAGGGTAAGTTTGATTTTCATGGACAGATTTTATCTATTTTGGATTTGTTTGTTGTTTGTTCGGCCATGTATCAGGCCTTCATGGAGTGCAACTCCACGGCCGCGGGAATCCCTCAAAGAAATTGTGAGGGTAGCGATTGACGGTTTGTCGAGAAGAATGAAGTGGCTTCGTTCGCGGCTTCGCGGCCATCCTGGCCGTGGAAGAGTTGAAGAATGAGGGTCCAATGGCCTTCCATTGCGGCATGGGATGCGTTTGAAGGGCTTACCGATCATCCAATTGGGTCCGAGTGGGGGTGGACCGAAGGCTCAGGACCCCCCCGAAAACCCGTCAATACTCCTCCTGCAACATCAGCGTCGTCATCGACCGGTCCCACTCGGTGATCACGTAGAACGAGCCTGCCTCAGTGTCGTATCGGCTCAAGAGCCTTCCGCCTTCCTTCAGGTCGAGGGCGTTCGCCCGCTTGTCGTCCTCCCCGAGATCGCCCCAATCGCCGCAATGATGACGGTTCAGCAGCCGGTCGATCTCGGCAGGGTCAAGCGCCAGTGCAGCCGCCCCGGCAGACAGGTAAACGTCTCCCAAGGGAAACAGGGGTCTCAGGATGCGAAAGCCCATCGTCGTGAAATTCTTGGTTTCAGGGTTCAGGATCAAGCGCGAAATCCGATCCGTCGGCCACAGGTTTTGCGGCCTGAATGCTTCTCCTTCGCCGCCTTGGCCCGCTTGATTTCCCGAAGCAGCATTTCCTGCGTCACGACCCACTTTGCCGGATCGGGATCGCGGCTGCCGGCGTGGATGGCGTTCAGGCAGATGTTCAAGATGTCCCCGCCGCTGAGACCCCGGCTTTGTTCCGCGAGAGAACGCAGATTGGCCTTCACCCGCTCGGGGTTGGGTAGATGGAGAGCGAGGAGTTCCCGCCTCATGGAAGCGTCGGGGAGGCGGAACTCGATGTGCTGCTGCACCCGCCGCAGCAGGGCGTCGTCATAGTTGCCGAAGAGGTTCGTGGTCATCACCACCACGCCCTCGAACCGATCAAGCTCCTGCATCAGCACGTTGCGGTTCTGGTTGATCGAGGTGGCGCAGGATTCGTCGAGGCTGACCCGCTTGGAAAGCAGGCTGTCGGCCTCGTCGAGGAAGAGAACCGCACCGTGATGGGTGGCACGCTCGAAGGCCCGCTTGATGTGCTTGGCCGTGTCGCCCAAATACTTCGAGATCACCGCGCTGTAATCGACTTGATAGAGCGGCTGACCGAGTCGGTGCGCTACTCCGAGGGCGGCCCGTGTTTTTCCGGTTCCGGGCGCGCCGTAGAAGTTGAGGATGCAGCGCCCAAGCTGGGGCTGGAGGCGGCTGATGCTCCAGACTTCCTCCAACTGGTCGCGGATGCGGATGGAGCGCAGGCCGTCGAGGATCTGCTGCTTCACGCCGGGGTGGAGGATCAGGCCGGCGAGATCGTGACTGGGATCCGAGTTTACGAGGATTCCTACTTCGGGCTCCTCCTCGCGCTGCGCCTGCCTGTTTTGGCGGCGGCGCGGGTTGCGGTGGTCGGCGGCGACGGCCGCGTCGGGCGGCAATTCTTCGAGTTCTTGAATGGACGAATCAGGCATGGCTTCGGGTTCTCGGGTTCGGGTTCAGGATGCGCCCCCGGTTCCTCCGGGAAGCCTTCCTGCCTCGTCACCGTGCCTTCCGTTGTCGCGCCGTTTTAATCGCCAATTTATGCTGTCATCCGCTCCATGTGCTTCCACCGAAACACTGACAACCCGGCTCGGGTGAGGGATACACAAAAGGCTTTAGGGAGGGAAGGCGAACTGACCTGAACGGAATTCCGAAGGATCTTCCGACTTATGAAATTTGGTTCTTCGCGGAATCCAGTGGATTAGGTTAGGTTTGGCGTGAGGTCGAGCTTTCCGCAGAAGAAGAGGATCCGAGTCCGGTAGCTTTTGAAGCTGTGAAAGCCTCGGGCGGCGGATTTGATGCTTTGAATCTTGCTGTTGAGTCCCTCGCTGACCGCATTGGTGATCGGGTGGCTCCACCAGGTCAGCAGGTGGTGCAACCGGGCCTTGAGCATCCGCGCCACCTTCTTCATCGGCTCCAGCTTGCTGTAGATGGTGTGTCGGTACCAGTCCCGGAAATACTCCTCGGCATGGACGCGATCCCTGGGAACGCTCCAGAAAAACCGGAATGCCTCCTTGATCAGCCAGGCTTTGGAGGTCTTTAGCTCCGCATCCTTGATGTCGCTGAATTTCTCATACTGACTGTCGGTCAGGTTCTCCTCACCCCGAAGCCAGAGCCATCGGGTTCCCTTGAGCCGGTCGTCTCCACGCCGCGCCAGAGTTCCATGCTCCTCGGCCCGCACCCGGTTGACTCCTTCATTGAGATGCTTGGAGATGTGGAACTTGTCGTGCACGATCTCCGCCGAGGGCACCGCTTTGAGGGTGGCGTTCTCGAAGGCCTGCCACATGTCCATGGCCACCGCCTCCACGGTGCCCCGGGTCGTTTCTGGCACCGCCTCCCAAAGCCGGTCGGCATCGGCCTCGGTTCTTCCCTCCACCACTTCGATCACCCGCCCGCGGTCCAGATCGTTGAGGGTGGTGATGTAGCGATGCCCTTTGCGGAAACTCTTTTCGTCCATCCCCACTCGGGGCAAGGCTTCCAGGCTCCGTCTTTCCAAGCCCCTCTTCACGGCTCGGCCCATGATGGCATCGGCCGTTCCCCAGCCGATCCGCAGCAGGTGGCAGGCTTGGACGATGCTGCGCGCGTTCTCCAAGACCTCGATGGCCTGGGCCTCGAAGAGATGGGTGAACCGGGTCTTCGGATCAGCCCAGGACACCCGCACGGTTTGAGGGCCGTGCTCAGGGCAATCGGCGCGGGGAAGCCGCGCCCGCAGCCGGGTCTCATACTGCATGGTATCGAGGTGCCGCCACTGCCTTTCCTGGCCGTGATCGTAGATCGCACAGGTCCGGCCGCAATCGGGGCACTTCACTCCTGTCTCCCGGCGGAAACCCAGAGCGATCTCGATCCGCTTGGACTCCTCGAAGATGGAAATTTCGGTGACCTCCCACTCGGGACCCAACTTCAACACCGCCTCGAAAAACGCCCCTTCGCTGATTCGTGTGGAAAAACGGCTTGGCAAGGGACAGGGATGAGTTCCGTTGAGCGATGAGCCCGAACGACCTCTTCGCCGAAGCCCTTCCGCTCCGCCGTCCCTGGATGGTGGAGGACAGCCGACTGGAAA
>JAEUHH010000112.1 GCA_016795505.1 Verrucomicrobiales bacterium
ACGCGCAGGAGGAGGTGGAAGTGGTTGGACATCAGGCAATAAGTGACCACCTGCACCCCGAGAAAGGCCTCCAGCTTGCGCATCCATTTCCGGAAGTGGTTTTTCTCCTTGGCATTGAAGATGAAGCGCTTGTCGACCACACGGGAGACGACATGAAAATAGCCGTCACCGCGATCGGGAATAAGTCTGGAAGCTCTCATGGGTCAGGCAGGGTGGCTGAGCGGGAAACTGATCCATCCAGAATGGCACGCCAATTGCCGAATGCAAGCATTCTTCTTTTCATTTCTCTGGCTCAATATTGAAGAGGCAAGAGGTGAGATGGGCAAGAGGTGAGATGAGTGTGTGGCGGCGGCGGGATACCTCTGGGCCAACAGGGTCGGATCGGCGATCAGACCCTGTTGGATCGGAGATCTCAACCCCATGGAAGGGGCCACTCGCCGGGGATGGCGATGGCGTACTCGCCATTGGGGCCGGGCTTGACGGGAGCTTCGGCATCCATGGCGAAATTCTCCGGCATGATGGAGAAGTTCGACTTCACGGCGTCGTCCCACTTGATCTCCTTGCCACTGTAGGTGGCGAGACGGCCGAAGACGGAGGTGAAGGAGCTCTTGGCGCCGTAATAGGCGTTGTTGATCGGTTTGTTCTCGCGGATGTGGCGGTAGAGTTCGTCGTGCTCGACCTGGTAGGGATTGGGGTCGGCCTTGCCGCGCTCGGTGCGGTACTGCCACTTCACGTTGCCCTTGTGGTCCGTGATGCGGCCGGATCCGAGCTGCAGGATGCCCTCGGTGCCGACGATCTCCTCGGCGACTTTGGACATGGTGCCCTTTTGATGGCGGCACTGGCTGTTCATGTAGACGTTGTTGTGCTCGGGGCCGAAGCGGAACTCGACGTAGTGGTGGTCGAAGATCTCACCGACGGTGCGCGGCTCGGTTCCGGCGCGGCCGCCCATGCCCTGAGCGATGACGGGATTTCCGCCCATGGCGGAGTCGCCGCTGACGAACCAGTTGATCACGTCGATGTTGTGGACGTGCTGCTCGGCGATGTGGTCGCCGCAGAGCCAGTTGAAGTGGTACCAGTTGCGCATCTGGTACTCCATCTCGGACCAGCCGGCTTCCCGGGGGATGATCCAGGGACGGGTACCATTCCACCAGGCTTGGGCGCTGACGATCTCGCCGATGGCGCCGGCCTCGTGGACCTGCTTGAAGGCCTCGAGATAGACATTCTGGTAGTGGCGCTGGAGACCGACGACGACCTTGAGGTTCTTCTGGTCGGCAATCTTGGCGGCTTCGATGACCTGGTTGAAGCCCTTGGCATCGACGCAGACGGGCTTTTCCATGAAGACATGCTTCCCGGCCTGGACGGCATACTCGAAATGGATGGGGCGGAAGCCGGGCGGGGTGGCGATGCAGACGAGATCGCACTGGTCGATGACAGCCTTGTAGGCATCGAAGCCGGCGTACTGGCGGCTGGAGGGCACGTCGAACTGCTTGGATTTGCCTTCCTTCTCCAACTGCGCCTGAATGGCGGGGAGGCCCTTGCCGCGCGCGGCGGAGCCGTCGAGTTTGTCCTGGAAGGCATCGGCCACGGCGACGAGGCGGGCGCCGTCGTTGGCGGTGAGATTCTGGATGATGGCGCCGGAGTTGCGTCCGCCGCAGCCGATCATACCGACTTTGATTTCGTCGCTGCCGGCCACCTGGGCGAACAGCTCGACGGGCAGGGTGGAGGCGGTGGCAGCCGTGGCGGCGGCGGCTCCGGCGATGAAGCCGCGGCGACTGGGTTCAATGGCCGGGGCGACGGGGGAGGTGCTGGGTTTTTCGTTCATCATGTTACTTGTTGGAAAAGAGGTGGTTGGGGAGGGGTGAATCTTGAAAATCGATTGGCGCGATCAGCCTTTCTTGGGCTTTGGAGCGGGCTTGGGATCGAGGTTGGCGTCGAGTTCGGCCTGTGTCGGTGTGGGGGTGACGATGCCGTCGGCGGGGATCTCGACCTTGGCGATCCAGCAGATGGCGTTCAGCACCGTCTTGCGGAAGTCGTCGTTGGCCCAGTTGTCGTGGAAATGCAGGCCGGTGAAGCCGAAGCCGCGACCGCCCTCGGGGCGCTCGATGGTCCAGCAGACGTGCTGGGGCTGCTTTTCGGCGACCATCTTGCGCACCTCGGGATTGCCGGAGTGGTGGCCGTCGGGTCGGGACATGGTCTCATCCGGCGGGATGGCGGACAGGATGGGCGTCACGCCCTCCATGCCCTTGGCGAAGCGCATGTTGAAGTACCATTCGTCGCGGATGGTGAAGGGCTTGACGCCGCGGGCGACGGGATGGTCGGGGAATTGGGCGAAGCCGCCGTCCCAGTGGGGATTGACGGAGTAGTTGATCTCGAAGGCTCCGCCGGTGGCGGCGATGAGAGTGTCGTTGGTCTCGCCGGGCACCATCTCGACGGCATAGTGGACCATGCCGACGCCAACTCCCTGCTGGCGCAGGTAATCGATCTGACGGAGATGCCAGAAGGCGGGATGGCGCGGGCCGCCGTCGGACTGGATGACGAGGGCATCGGCATTCTGGAAGGCGCTGGGATCGGAAGGCCAGCCGTTGAGGTAGGTGGTGACGTGGACTTTGTCTCCGTGGTGGGTGTTGAGCAGGCGCTGGGCGAGCAGGGCGCCGGCATTGTGCTCGTGCTGGCGCGGGGGGTGACTGGGTGAGCCGGCGAGGTAGACGATCTTCTTCACGTCGCCGAGGGGCAGGCGCTTCAGCCGGATGTTGCGGAACTGGACTTTCATCGGCGGCCCCTGATGGAGCTGGAAGGCGAGCGAGCCGGCGCGGCGGCGGGTGTCGGTGTCGTTGTCCTCGATCTCGGACATGACCTGGCCATTGATCTCGCAGATGATCTTGTGGCCGCGGGCGACGATGCGATAGGTGTTCCAGTCCTCCTTCTTGATGACCTTGGCGAGTTCGGCCGGATCGCCGAGGCTGCCGGTGACGGTGGGTTTGCCATCCTCGCCGATGGTGGCTTTTTCGCCGCGTTTGGCGAGGATGCCGCGGAATCTCTCGCCGTAATTCGTGCCGGCCCACTGACCGGCGGCATCGATGTCGGCTTGGTAACCGCCGATGGAGTGGGGCTTGTCGGCATCGAAGCTGCGGATCTGGATGCCGGAATTGCCGCCGAAAATGCGGTAGTCGACGGTGAGTTCGAAGTCATCGAGTTCGCCGGCGGTCCATTTGAGGAAGGAATTGTAGGCGATGGGGGCATCGGCCTTGGTCTCGCCGGTGATGACGCCATCCTCGACGCGCCAGAGGGCGGGATCGCCGGACCAGCCTTTCAGGGTCTGGCCGTCGAAGAGGGAAACGAACTCGTCGTTGGTGACGGCTTTGGCCTGTTGCTGCTCGGGGGCGCCATCCTGGGCAAAGGCAAGGAAGGTGGCGACGGCCGCCGCGCTACCGAAGGCAGCGAGGGAGGGGAGGAGGGTGCGGGAAGTCATGGGGGCAGGTAGGGGTGGGATCGGACGGACGAAGAGCCGGACTGATCGGAGTTCAATCCTACCAAGTTCCATCTCCGGCCGCAATCGCGGAAAGTGGCGCGAAACCGGGCCGGAGTCGCGTGTCGGAGGGCAGGAAATGCGGACTTGCCCGGAGCGGGCATTTCTGGCGAAATGGCCCCACCATGACACCACCCCACGCCGCTGCACGAGTCTTGATCTGGGTCTGCCTGTTTTCGCCAAGCGTATCGCGGACAGCGGAAGTCTATCAGGCTCAGGGGGAGATGGCGGGCGAGCCGACATCGCGAACGGTCCTGCTCCAGAGCCGGTTGACGGCGGTGGCTGGTCCTGATCTGGATGAAGCGGGCGACATCCACGGGAAAGCGGGAGTGGTCCGTTTTGAATGGAGCCGGAGCGAAGATTTTGCGGGAGCTTCGGCGACCGAGTGGCTCACGGCGTCGGCGGAGAGGGATTTCATCGTGCGGGCATCGGTGGAAAATCTGGAGCCGGGGACGCGCTATTTCTATCGCGTGATCAGCGGTGAAAGCCGTGAAACAGCCCGACCCGGGCCGACGCGGCAGTTTCGCACCCTGCCGGAGCGGGAGACGAACGGGCCGGTATCGTTTTGCATGGGCAGCTGCATGAACTACCACTCGTTCATGGCCGGCAAGGCGAATGGCGGCGGGCCGGTGACGGCGACGGCGGAGGACAAACGGCTGGGCTATCCGGCTTTTGCGGCGATGGCGGCCCTGAAGCCGGATTTTTTCATCGGCACGGGTGACATTGTCTATTACGACCACCCACCGCAGACCGCGGCGAAGACGCTGCCCGAATTGCGGCGCAAATGGCATGAGCAGTTCCGCTTTCCTCGAATGATCGACTTCTTTGGCCGCACGCCGGCTTACTGGTCAAAGGACGACCATGACTTCCGCTTCAACGATGCGGACCTGAGCGGCGGGAAGGAGCCAGCTCCGGCCACGGGCATCGAAATTTTCCGGGAACAGATGCCGATCCACCCGTCCGGGGATGATTCATCACCCACCTATCGGACCCATCGGGTGCACCGGGATCTGCAACTGTGGTTCGTGGAGGGTCGCGATTTCCGCTCGCCCAACCGGCAGCCCGACGGTCCCGAAAAGACCATCTGGGGGCGGGAGCAACGCGAGTGGCTCCAGCGTACCCTGAAGGAAAGTGACGCGACCTGGAAGGTGATCGTGACCCCGACGCCGATGGTGGGTCCGGATCGGAACAGCAAGGTGGACAATCACACGAACCTGGCCGGCTTCAAACATGAGGCGGATGCGTTTTTCCAATACCTGCAGGATGAGGAGATCGGGAATGTGCTGACTTTCTGCGGCGACCGGCATTGGCAATACCACAGCATCCATCCGAAGGGGGTTGAGGAATTCTCTGTCGGCGCCCTGAACGATGAGAATGCCATCCGCGGCGAAAAGCCCGGGGGACCGAAGACGACGGATCCAGAGGGACAGATTCGCCAACCCTATCTGTATCCCGAGCCGACCGGCGGATTCCTCCATGTGACCGTCGATGGCGGCGGCGATGGCTCCGATCCCCGACTGCGCCTGACTTTCCATGACGATCTCGGGGCGGTCCTATACCGGGTAGAAAAAGCAGGGAGGCGTCCCTGAATCGGGGGGCTTTTTGTCGGCGGGGCGTGTTTCCGGGCTTCCCCAGCTGCGGGAGAGTCGCTACAATCGCCGGCTTATGTCCCTGCGTCCGTTTCTCCCTGCCGCCTTCGCCGCCGTCCTGTCCATCTGTCTGCCAGCCGGAATCAGCCGGGGTGCGGATGCCGATTACCAGCCGCGGAACTCCCAGGCGCCTGGCGAGGAACCGCCCACACCCGAGGAAACGGTGGCTTCGTTCACGGTGCCGGAGGGCTTTCAGGTCCGCCTTTTCGCCGGAGAACCCGATGTCCGGCAGCCGGTGGCCATGGCGATCGACGACCGTGGCCGGCTCTGGGTGGCGGAGTCTTATTCCTACTTCGAATGGCAGAACAAGGGCGAGGATCGCATCCTCGTATTCGAAGACACCGACAACGACGGTCGCCACGACAGCCGCAAGGTATTCTGGACCGGCGGGAACCACGTCTCTGGGATGACCGTGGGCTGGGGCGGTGTGTGGGTCTGCGATTCGCCGAATCTGCTGTTCATTCCCGATCGTGATCGCGACGATGTGCCCGATGGCAAACCCGAGGTGGTCCTCGACGGCTGGACTACGGAGGGCAAGCACAACTTTTTCAATGGTCTGACCTGGGGCATCGACGGGTGGCTTTATGGCCGGCATGGGATCACCGCCCCATCATATGTGGGAGCTCCGGGCGCGCCGGAGGAGCAGCGCACGCCGCTGGATTGCGGGATCTGGCGCTACCACCCGACGACCAAGGCCTTCGAAGTGGTGTGCCGCGGCACGACGAATCCGTGGGGTCTTGACTGGAACGACAAAGGGGAACTGTTTTTCACCAACAATGTGAACGGGCATCTGTGGCACGGACTCTTCGGCGCGTTTTACCCCCGCATGGGCAATCGCGACGACCGTTTCGTCGAGCACATCTACGACCGTATCGGGATGTGCTGCGATCACCTGCACCATGCCGGCTCCACCGATGACTGGACAAAGACCCGGGACGGCAAGGGTGTCCACGGTGAACTGGGCGGCGGGCACTCCCATTGCGGCGGGATGATCTATCTGGGTGGGAAATGGCCCAAGGTCTATCAGGGGCGCATGTTCATGAGCAACACCCACGGCCGGCGGGTGAATGTCGACCGGCTGGATCGCCGCGGCTCCGGCTACGTCGGCGTGCATGAGCCGGATTTTCTGAGTGTGGGCAGCCCCTGGTTTCGCGGGGTTCAGTTGCTCTATGGGCCGGATGGCGATGTCTACCTGAGCGATTGGACCGATCACGGCGAATGCCATGACAACGACGGTGTGCACAGGACCTCCGGCCGGATCTACAAAATTATCCACGGCGAACCGTCGCCGACGCCGGAGACCAACCTCCACGAGGCTACTCAGGAGAAACTGGTCGAATATCAACTCCATCCCAACGAGTGGTACGCCCGCACCGCCCGGCACATCCTCCAGATGCGCGCCGCGGAAGGCAAACTGACCGATCCCGAGGCGTTCAAGGAGACGCTGCGCAAGGTTTTCTCCGTCCACCCGGATGACGCGGTGCGCCTGCGCCTGATGCTGACCCTGCACGCGACCAATACCCTGCCGCACGATGCGCTGAACGACCTCGTGCACGATGAAAGCGAAACCATCCGGACTTGGGCGGTACGGCTGTGCACGGAATACCAGTTCGAAGACGACCCGTCCGTCCAGATCGCCTTCAATCCGAACGATCCCTCGCTGCAAGTGCGGCTCGCGTGGGCCTCTCTCCTCCAGAAGGCGACCTTTCAGGGATTCGGCTGGCGAGTGGTGAAACAACTGACCAGCGATCCAGCCATTGCTGACGATCCCAACCTGCCGCTGATGATCTGGTATGGGATCAAGGACCAGGTGGCACAGGATACCGAGCAGGCCGTCCGCTTCGTCGAGGAATGCCGGGTGCCTGTCCTCCAGACATACGTGGCGCGGCGCCTGGCCGCGGCCGGCCAGATCGAGCCGGTGCTCGACCTGTTGACCGACGCCGGTGACAACGCGTTGAAAGCGCGGCTGCTGGAGGGACTCCAGGCGGGACTCGCGGGGCGAACGGACATCGTTGCTCCGGCTCGCTGGGCGGGCATCCGCGAGGCGGCTTCGGCAGATCCAATTTTGCGCCCCCTGGCCGACCGGGTGGACTTTGTGCTCGACCGGTCGGGTGCCCTGAACCGGCAGCGCGCCATCCTCGGATCGAAAGAAGGTCCGGACGAGGAGGTGGGCCTGGCCATCGACCTGATCGCGGAAGCCCGCGACGCCGCCTCTGCCCGAGCGGTGGCCGATTTGTTGAATCTTGAATCCCGATCCGCCCTCCACAGCCGGGCCATCGGTGCCCTGGCGGCTTTCAACGATCCCTCGATTGCAGAATCGCTGACCTCGCGGTTTCCAACCCTGAGTCCCGAGGCCCAGTCCGCCGCCATCAACACTCTCATTGCGAATCCAGTCTATGCCGGCAAGCTGATTGATGCGCTGGAGTCAAAGAAGGTGCCACGCCACGCCGTGACGGCTTACCACGCCAGGCAGATTCAGAGCTTCAAGGGCGGGGAGGCGGATGCGCTGAAAAAGCGTCTCGCCGCCGTGTGGGGTTCGACCAAATCCTCATCAGCCGACAAGCAGGCCCAGATCCGGCAGCTTCAGGATCAACTCCTGCCCGACGTGCTCGCCAAAGCCGATCTCAAGAACGGCCATGCCAGATACCAGCAACTCTGCCTGGCCTGCCACACGCTCCATGGGGAGGGAGGCAAGGTGGGGCCGGACCTGACCGGAGCCAATCGCGCCGAGCTGTTTTATCTGCTCGAGAACATCGTCGACCCGAGCGCCACCCTACCCCAGGACTTCCAGCTCACCATCCTCACACGAAAGGACGGCAGCGTCGTGAGCGGCAACGTGAAGGGCGAAAACGAATACGCCGTGACCCTGCGCACCCTGACTGATGAGCAGATCGTCAACGTCGGAGACATCGCGAAACGCGAGACCCTACCGCAGTCGATCATGCCGGAAGGGCTGCTGGCCACCCTGTCTCCGGATGATGTGCGTGATCTGATTGCCTATTTGCAAAAGTAAGCCGCAAGCGGCAACTGCTCAGGACTTGACCGCGCGATCCAGCAGGTTCCGGGTGATGCGCTGAACTCGCTCATCCGGGCCATGAGGCCGGGACCAGTGCGACCAGGGGAGCATGTGTCCGGGAGGGGAGCTGAGGCCCTGACACCAGAAAATGGTGGAGGCATTGAAGACGAAATTGCCCTTCGGTCCGGGATAGATCGTGGCGGTCCATTGCTGTGGATTCACCCCGCCCTGCAGGGCGGTGCCCGCCCCGACCACTTCGAGTCCCGTGATGTCGGACGGCGGGTCGCCGTGGTATTCCCAGCCGATCAAGCCGGGTATGGCGTCGCCCTTTTTCATGCCGGTGCCCTCGAAGATCCAGTGTTCCGGCTTTTCACAGACCCAGTCGCCGCCCCCATTGACGGGATCGACGTTACGCGAGCCCATCAGGTAGCCTTCGTCCGGTCCCCGGTGGGGAAAGGGCCCCTCGTCCCGCTCCCGCGCCGTGGCATACTTGTAGTCGCCACCGTAGGGACCGCCGCGGAACATGATTCGGTTCGGTCGGCCATCGGTGCTCGGGGTCATCGGCGTGACCCAGCAGACGGAGTTGCCGGAGAAGAACAGCAGGCTGGTCCCGCTGTCACGGAGCTTCACGGCATTCTCATATTGGCGAATGTCCCAGTATTCGTCGTGGCCATTGCTAATGAAGGCCTTGAACCGGCCGGGCCGCGCGTACTGCGGGTCGATCATGTCGGCATTCGAGCAGTAGGTGACATCGTATCCCTGCTCCTCCAGCCAGTAGGCGAAGGGAAACTCGAAGCAAAGCCACTCACCCGAGCCGATCGACATCGGGTTCTCATAAATTTGGGCATATTTTCCGTAGGGGCGGTCGAAGCTCACATCGGCCCAGGGACCCTGGTTGCCCTTTGGATGGGTGTAGACCGAGTATTTGCTGGGCCAGTTGTTGTAGGCCTGCCAGGTGTTGTCCGAGCATTGGAGGCAGATGTCGGCGGGGCGGTCATCCTTGACGATGAAGACCACGTAGCTCTGCCAGTAGCCGTGTCCCGTCTGGTCCGGCGTGCCGAGCCGACCGAGATAGACGCCGCTCGGCCAGTCTTCGGGGATGTCGAGCTTTACGGACGGCTCCCAGAGGCATTCGTGCAGATGGCGGTCGCCGCGGGTCGGCTCGGGGGTTGGCTGGGGCTTCACCGGCAGCGGGCCTATCGTTTTCATGAGGCGGGCCCCCTTGCCCCCGTAATAGCCGGTGCGGAAAATCTCCAGAGTAAATTCGCCCGGCACCTTGGCGCTGACAAAGATCTCGAGCGTCTCGCCGGCTGAGACGGATTGCCGCGAGCAGTAGCCCTCGATGTCCGAGGCACGAAAGCCAGCCCGTTCATCGAGCCGCACCCGGGTCAGTTGCCAGTCGGTGGCCCCGGGCCTGGCATTTTCCTCGCGAATCAGGTTCGGTCTGGCTTCGGCAGCATCCGTGGAGCCCGGAGCGGCGGCTCCCGCCGCGCCCAGCAGGGGCAACCCGATGGAAGACTTGAGAAATCGGCGTCGATCAGCATTCATGGAGTCGATAGTAGGCCACGGAGGCCCGACGGGGAAAGTCCTCGATGGCGGAGCGGACCTACGGTTTGACGCCAGTCTTTGCCCCGGCTGGCAGGCAGGGATTCCGGTGGAAAAGAGCAAAACCCCACCCCGGCCACCGTGGCGGCCAGGATGGGGCTGCTTCCTGGGGGGAAATCCTGGAGAGAATTGAGTGGATCAGGAGTCGAGATCGAAGCGATCCAGATTCATGACCTTGGTCCATGCGGAAACGAAGTCCGCGACGAATTTCTGCCCGCCATCGGCACTGCCGTATACCTCGGAAATGGCCCGCAACTGGGAGTTGGAGCCGAAGACGAGATCCACCGAGGTGGCTGTCCACTTCAAATCACCCGTCTTGCGGTCGCGGCCTTCGTAGAAGTGCCCGCACATCGGCGAAACCTTCCACTCGGTACCCATGTCGAGCAGATTGACGAAGAAGTCGTTGGTCAACTGGCCCCGACGGGCGGTGAAGACGCCGAGATCGGGGTGTCCGACGTTGGTGCCCAGCACGCGCAGGCCACCGACGAGCACGGTCATTTCCGGAGCCGTAAGGGTGAGCAGTTGCGCCCGGTCGACCAGCGTTTCGGGAGCAGGCCGGTCCAGTTCGTGTCCGAGGTAGTTGCGAAAGCCGTCCTGTTTGGGCTCCAGCACGGCGAACGACTCGGCATCGGTCATTTCCTGGGTCGCGTCAGTGCGTCCCGGCGTAAAGGGCACCGTCACAGGGTTTCCACCCTGCTTTGCCGCCTCTTCGATCGCAGCCGAGCCACCGAGGACGATGAGATCGGCCAGCGACACCTTTTTGCCACCCGATTGAGAGGCATTGAAATCGGCCTGGATCTTCTCCAGTGAAGAGAGGACTCGCGCCAGCTGTTCAGGCTGATTGACTTCCCAGTCTTTCTGGGGAGCCAGCCGAATGCGGGCGCCGTTGGCACCACCACGCAGGTCGGATCCGCGGAAAGTCGAGGCGGAGGCCCAAGCGGTGGCAACGAGTTGGGACACCGACAGGCCGGAGCCGAGGATCTGCTGTTTCAAGGTGGCGATGTCCTGGTCGTTGATCAACTCGTGATCGACCGCGGGCACCGGATCCTGCCAGATCAGAGGTTCCTTGGGCACTTCGGGGCCGAGGTAGCGATTGATTGGCCCCATGTCGCGGTGGGTCAGCTTGTACCACGCCTTGG
Organism: Verrucomicrobiales bacterium; assembly: GCA_016795505.1. Taxonomy (GTDB): domain Bacteria; phylum Verrucomicrobiota; class Verrucomicrobiia; order Verrucomicrobiales; family DEV007; genus JAEUHH01. The sequence goes on from JAEUHH010000112.1 coordinate 10,936, forward strand.
CAAACGCCTCCTCGAATTCCTTCGGATTTTCGAAGAACCGACGGGCGATTTTCCCGTAAGCGGGGTCCATTTTCAGGGCCAGGTCGGTGGTGAACATGATCGGCTGGTGGCTCTTCGAGGGATCGTGCGCATCCGGCACGGTACCGGCGCCCGCTCCGTCCTTGGGAACCCACTGGTGAGCTCCGGCCGGGCTCTTCGTCAGCTCCCAGTCGTAGGCGAACAGGTTGGACAGATACATGTGGGACCACCGGTTCGGGGCGCTCGTCCACGCGCCCTCCAAGCCGCTGGTGATGGTGTCACCCGCATTGCCCTTGCCATAGCTGTTCTTCCAGCCGAGGCCCTGTTCCTCGAGAGGCGCTCCCTCGGGATCGGGACCGACATGGTCGGCGCTGGCGGCACCGTGGGCCTTGCCGAAGGTGTGGCCACCGGCGATCAGGGCGACGGTTTCCTCATCGTTCATGGCCATGCGTCCGAATGTTTCGCGGATGTCTCTGGCCGCCGCGAGCGGGTCGGGATTGCCGTTCGGCCCCTCGGGATTCACATAGATCAGACCCATCTGGACGGCAGCGAGGGGATTTTCCAAATTCCGGTCGCCGGTGTAGCGCTTGTCACCGAGCCATTCGCTCTCGGGTCCCCAATACACATCCTGCTGGGGCTCCCAGACATCGGCACGACCGCCGCCGAATCCGTAGGTTTTGAAGCCCATGGACTCGAGGGCGACATTCCCGGTCAGGACCATGAGGTCGGCCCAGGAAATTTTCTGGCCGTATTTCTGTTTGATCGGCCAGAGGAGGCGGCGCGCCTTGTCGAGATTGGCATTGTCCGGCCAACTGTTGAGCGGGGCAAAACGCTGGGTGCCGTCCGAGGCGCCCCCGCGGCCGTCGGCCACGCGATAGGTGCCGGCGCTGTGCCAGGCCATGCGAATGAACAGCGGCCCGTAGTGGCCATAGTCAGCTGGCCACCAGTCCTGAGAGGTGGTCATCAACTCCTGCAAATCCTTCTTCAGGGCCGCAAAATCGAGCTTCTGGAACTCCTCGGCGTAGTTGAATGCAGTCCCCACCGGATTGCTCTTCTCCGAATTCTGGTGGAGCATCTGCAGGTTGATCTGTTCCGGCCACCAGTCGCGGTTCGACATGGCTCCGGCGGCGGTGTGCCGGTAGGCTCCCGGCAGGACATTTCCCATTACGGGACATTGACTGGCTTGGTTCATGGGCTTTTCGGGTTGGTTTGGGGGTTATTGGTTCCGCCCTGATGCCGATGCGGGCGGCGCCAGCAACGGAGCGGTTGGCAAAGCCTTGGTGGTTCTCTTTTTGGCCTTTATGGGCGATAAGGAAAAAGCGGATGTCTCTGTCTCCAGTAGAACACCCATCTACTCTTCAATACGGGCGAGACTGAAATGCATCCAATGCATTGTCGAAATATTTGCGATGCAAAAAACGCATGGTTCTGTAAACCCATGCGATTCGACGTCGAACTCACCCAACTCGAACACTTCGTCGCCGTAGCGCGGGCGCGAAACATCACCCGGGCATCCGCGGACCTGAACCTTTCCCAATCCTCCCTGAGCCGGTCCATCCAAAAGCTTGAGGAGCAGGTGGGCCAGCCCCTTTTCGAGCGAAAGCCGCGGGAGGTCGTGCTCACCGATGTTGGTGAACTCCTTTTGGAGCGGGCCAAAGAGATCCTGAAACGGGTGGAAGACACCTTTTCCCAAGTTTCAGAGGCGGGCCTCAGTGGTCGCATCCGGCTCGGAGCGATTCCAACGATCGCCCCCTACTTCTTGCCCGGTCTGCTGCGGGGTTTTGCCGAATCTCACCCCAACATCACCGTCTCCGTGCAGGAGGACACCACCGACATCCTCCTGAAACGTTGCAGCCATGGCGAGATCGACCTGGCGATTCTGGCCCTGCCCGTGATCGCCAAATACCTCGAGATCGAGCCACTATTCGATGAGGAATTACTCCTCGTCACCCCGCCCGACCATCCCCTGGCCGGCAATGCGCGCATCACGCCCGAAGCGGTGGAGGCATTCCCGTTCATCCTGCTGAACGAGGCACACTGCTTGTCGGACAATATCGCGACCTATTGCCGCCAGCAATCCATGCAGCCCGTCACTGTCGAGCGTCTCAGCCAGCTCGCCACGGTGCAGGAACTCGTCGCACTCGGGCACGGCATCTCCATCATCCCCGAGATGGCTCGCCGCCTCGACTCCAGCGAGCGGCGCGTCTATCGATCCTTCTCCGGCGAGAAGCCCTTTCGCACCCTTTCCATGGCGTGGAATCCCTACCGCTATCAGAGCAAGTGGGTGAAGTCCCTGATCGCTCATCTGCGGAAAAGTCGGAGCGCCTGAGGCTGGGACAGGCGCCCCTTTTCACATTTTCCGATGATCGGCCGGCAAGGTTTCGGCCCGACAGTCGTCCGAATGATCATCTCTGCACCCCGGCTGCTCCCAGCCTCCGGAAAGAATCTGCTTTTTCGGGGATCGGCGTCTTGCTTTCAGGCTTTTCCCGCCCAACAGATAACTCCGTCCCCCGCGACCCACCCTGATCGCTCCGAAACCGATCACGAAACATGAAACGCACGCCCTTTCCCACCGTCCTCCAGGTGGCAGCCGTCCTGCTGGGTTTCCTCCCGGCCATCCTGCCCGCTGGAGACTCAACATCCACTGGCGATGGCGGAGCCTCGGCCACACTCCCCGAGAAGCTCGACCTCGCCACGGCGCGGGCGCTCGCCCTTTCCCACAATCGGGCCATCGCCCAAGCCAAGGAACGCATTCGCGAACAGGAAGGTGTCATCGTCGAGGCCCGCTCCGCCTACTCCCCCCGGGTCGATGCCAATGCCAGCTACGATGCGCGCGACAAAAACCGGATCGAATCGTTCGGCGGCCTTTTTGCCCCGCTCGACCAGAGTTGGGTGGCTGATCTGGCTGTGAGCTACACGGTGCTCGACGGCAAATTCCGCGATGCGAACAGCGAGGCCGCCCAAGCTGCGCGGGCGGCGGCGGAAAGCCAGATGCAGGCCGTGCTGGACGACGTGCTGCTCCAGGTGTCGCAGCGCTATTTCGACGCCCTGCTGGCCGCGGACCGCATCGAGGTGCAGAAAAAGGCAATCACCGTGCTGGATGAGCAACTGAGTTATGCCAAGAAGCGGTTCGAGGCGGGCGCCGGTCCCCAGTTCAATGTCCTGCAGGCCGAAGTCGCCCTGGCCAATGCGAAACCCGGTCTCGTGCGCGCCGAAGGAGACCGCAAGATCGCGATCGACCGGCTCCGGCGGGTCATCGGCATGGACTTCGCCAAGGGAGCAGGTCCGGAGGACATCACCCTGGTCGACCGGTGGCCTGATACCAAGCTGCGCCACTCACTCGACGACGCCATCCGCCGCGCCTTGGACAACCGGCCGGAACTCGCGGCCATCCGGGCCGAGATCGAAGCCAACCGCCAGCAGATCCGCGCCGAGTCCTCCCGCCACAAGCCGAAGCTCCAGGTGGTCGGCAGCTACGGCGGCCAGAGCCTGAGCTTTACCGACAGCGTGACCGACGGGCTGGCGGGTTGGACCGCGGGCATACGCCTGAGCATCCCCATCATCGATGGCGGCCTGACCAAAGGCCGGGTGCAACAGGCTGAGTCACGACTGCGACAGGCCGAACTGGGCGAGGAGCAAAAGCAGTTCGACATCCAGGGGGAAGTCCGGGATGCATGGGTGGCCTGGGAGGAGGGCTCGACCATTCTCGAAAGTTCCCAGAAAGTGGTGGAACAGGCCGATGAGGCCCTGCGGCTCGCCCGCTCCAGCTTCGAAGCCGGCGCGGCCACGCAGCTCGATGTGTTGCAGTCACAGTTGGAGCTGACCCGGGCCCGCCTCGAGGAGGCCGTCGCCCTGCACACCTATCACACCGCCCTGGCCAGCGTGCGCCGGGCGATGGGCGACATCGCCGAAGGTCAACCCTGAGGACAGACATTTTTGGCTTCTCCCGTCGCAGGGATTCCGGTAGGATGCTGACCATCCTACCAAAGCCATGAAATCCAGTCCTCCCGACGGTCCATCCGATGCGCCGACTCCGGCCGACACCAAACGCTCCACCGACTACGCCATCTACAAGCCGACCAGCCGCGGCACCGGTGGCGTGATCCGCTTCGAGTTCAACCGGTCCAAAGGGGCCGTCTTCGTTGACGCCGCCTCCCAGGCCGGCGACAAGGCCTTCGACTGGGATCGCAAGATCACCATGAAATGGGGCCTCGCCGATCTGGGTGCCGCGCTCGCCGTGCTGCAAGGACGCGAGGTGCAGGCCAAGCTCTTTCACCAGTCCGAAAAAGCCAACAGCGCCTGCGAACTCCTCGCCCGCGAGGACCCACAACGGGCTCCCTATCTCATGACGGTGTCCCGACAGGAAATGGACGCCCAAAAGAGCCTGCGCAAAGTCTCCATCCCCCTCTCCCACGCCGAAGCCGCCGTCCTCGAAATCGCCCTCCGGTCAGCCATTGCGCGAATTCTGGCGTGGTAGAGCGAAAATACTTGAATACCAGAATTTCCGAAAGATAATCAAGGGAAAGATTGGAAAAATGACCCGCCTCAACGAGATCAGTGTTGGCTATCTGACCCCCGAGCGCCCCGAAGCCGGGGCCGTGGTGGAAGCCCAATTGCGATCCCTTGTCGGGGTGGCGATGGACTTCGGCGTCGGGCTCACCGACCTGAGCCGCATGATGGGCGACGCCCTGCGGTCCCGCCTGCCACTGCCACTGAGCGACGGCTACGCGACTCCAGACGAGGGACTGGTTGCCCTGCTCACCGCCGAGGGCGGGTGCGTCGAGGTGGGTCAGGCCCGGCTGTTGTTTCGCAAGCCCGGCGGGGTCACGCGGCAGGCGCTTGCCCTCCAGATCCGGAATGGCAACGTGCTCGCGTATCGGTCCGGCGGGGGCGACTATGTGGTCCCCGTCTGGCAATTTCGGCCCGAGGGCGGGACTTGGGAGGGGCTCCCCGAGGTGCTCAAAGCCATCCGGGAACAGATCGACTCCAGCAGTCCCCTGGCGGCCTTTGCCTTTCTCCTTCAGGCCCATCCGTTGACCGGCGGCCTCCCGCCGCTCCATTATCTTCGGGAAGGTCGCCTCGCCGAGGTGCTCGCCGCTGTCGAAGCCGATGCCCGCTGAGCTGGCATGAGGTCATGGCGCCAGCCTCCTCCAGCGGAGGAATTCGACCGCCGGGAGATCCCTGTGCCTGTCGTCGGAGAAGCCGGTTTGGCCGGTCCCTGGTTCCGACTCTATCGGGTGGCCTTCGCAAATCAATTCCATGCCTCCACCGGCTCCCGTCTGACACCGGCTAGCGGCGAGTTTCCCTGCTGCTATCTCGGCGCATCGGTCGAAACGACCGTGGCCGAAGTGTGGGGCGATCGTCTGGCGGCCCACCGGGATCAGGGAGGGAATCCCTATGTCATCACCACTGGTCAGGCGCGTGAATGGGCCTTCCTGCGGGTCGCCCGGCTGCCGGATGACCTGAAAATGTGCGATCTCACCGACGCCGAGACGCTCCTGCGGGCTGGACTCGATGCCGCGACGCTCTACGCGACCGATCTGAGCCTGCCGCGGATGTGGGCGGAGAGAATTGCCCGTCATCCGGCCGGGTTTGATGGCATCCGGTATCTCAGCCGGCATAATCATCAGCCCTGCCTCGTTCTGTGGGAGCGCCCTGGCCGCCCGGATCCCCTATCCAACCGTCTTGTTTTCGAGCCGGCCGGCGAATTTCTCGATTCCGAAGCTGCTCACCGGCTGGCGGGCAAGATCGGCATCCGACTGGCATTCTCTTGGTGACCGGGTCGTCATTCTGACGCCGGAATCGAAAGAACCGCCACCCCGAATCCGTAATGTTCCCGATGAAAAATATTCGCCAGCCGAGCCCACTCCCGTTGCGATGGCTGCTTCTCGCGACGTTGACTTTCGCCACTACCGTCACCCGACCGGACAGCAGCGCGGCACAGGAAGTCAGTCCCACGGATGAAACCCAAGGCGCCGGGCCTTCCCAAGCCGACTTTGCCATCGGGCTTGCGGCGGCGGCCATCGCCTGCACCCGGCAGACGGTCCGCTACGACCCCGCCTATGTCGTGATCCCCTACCCGGGAGGCGATGTGCCCGCGGATACCGGCGTCTGCACGGACGTCGTCATCCGCAGCTACCGGCAACTCGGCATCGACCTGCAACGCCTCGTCCACGAGGACATGCGCGCTCACTTTTCCCGTTACCCGCGCCTCTGGGGGCTGAAAAAGCCGGACCCGAACATCGATCATCGCCGGGTGCCGAATCTCCAGACCTTTTTCACCCGGCACGGCACCTCGCTCAAACCATCTGACCGGGCGGCGGATTACCTGCCGGGCGATCTGGTGGCCTGGGACCTCAATGGCCGGGGCCTCTGGCACATCGGCGTGGTCATCGGGGAGGACCGGTTCGTCCACAATATCGGCGGCGGACAGGTGGCCGACAGCGGCTTGTTTCAGTGGAAGGTCATCGGCCACTACCGCTACCGGCCGGAGAGAGCGGAAAGCCCCTGACGGCGCCCACTCTTATGGCTCACATCAATTCGTAACCCGTCACACTGAGCGCGTAGATCGCCGCCGTCTCGCTGCGCAGCACGATGGGACCCAGCGTCAGTGGCTCAAAGCCAGCACCGATCGCGAGGGACACCTCCGCTGGCGTGAAATCGCCTTCCGGGCCGATCAGGACCGTGGCACTGGCCGGCCGGCTTTCCTGGTCGGCGAGGATGACGTGGAGGGAGCGGGCCTCGGCTGAAAGCGCCGCGATCAGCCGCAGATCGCCGGTCCGGGGCCGACCCGACTTGGCGACGAACGTCTCCACCGATACCGGCAGGGCGACCTCCGGCAGCCAGTTCTGGCCGCATTGCTTGCAGGCCTCGATCGCGACCCGCTGCCACTTTTCCTGTTTCTTCGCGGCCTCGTCGGGATCCAGACGCACCACGGTGCGCTCCGACAGGAGGGGGACGATCATCGAGGCGCCGAGTTCGGTCGCCTTCTGCACGATCAGATCCATGTTCTTTCCCTTGGGCACCGCCTGCCCCAGCGTGAGACGGGCCGGCGGACGCGGCGTGTCGGACTGGGTCAGCACTTTCAGCGAGGCGGACGACCCGTCGAGAGCGAGGATCTCCACATCGGCCTCGACGCCGGCGCCATTGAAGACCACCACCCGGTCACCCGGACGACAGCGCATCACATCGCGGCAGTGGTGGAATTCGTCGCCCGACAGGCGGAGTGCTGCGGGATTCCAATCGCCGGGTGCGATGAAAAAGCGGGGCTTGGAGGCCATGACTCGGTTTCAGCTGAAGAAGCGCTTCGCCTTTTCGATGAAAGACTCGCGCATGGGGGAATTTTCCTGACCGATGCTCTCGGTGAAGGCGCGGAGCTTTTCCTGCTGCTCCTTGCTCAGCTTGGTGGGCACCTCGACCTGCACGTTCACCAGCAGGTCGCCTTTCCGGCCGCTGGCCAGATCGGGCAGGCCCTTGCCCCGCAGTCGGAACGATGTGTTCGTCTGCGTGCCGGCGGGCACCTTGATGGAGGCCTTTCCCTCCAGAGTGGGCACCACCAGGTCGCCCCCGAGCGCAGCCAGGGCAAAGGGGATCGGCACCTCGCAGTAGAGATCGCTGTGGTCGCGCTCGAAGATGTCGTGTTCGCGGATGTGGATGACCACGTAGAGATCCCCGGCCGGGCCGCCCCGCTGTCCGGCATCGCCGTTGCCGCTGGAGCGCAACCGCGCGCCTTCGCTGATCCCGGCGGGTATCTTGAGCTTGATCCGGGATGCCTTCTGGACCCGGCCTTCGCCACGGCACGAGCCGCAGGGGTTCGAAATCGTCTCTCCCGAGCCGCCGCAGGCCGGACAGGTCTGCTGCACTTGGAAAAAGCCCCGCGTCGTCACGATCTGGCCCGCACCGCCGCAGGTCGGGCACTTGCGCACCTCGCTCTTGCCGCCGGTCGCTCCGGAACCGCTGCAGCTCTCGCAACTGCTGAACTTCTCCAGCTCCAATTCCTTCTCCGTGCCGAAAGCGGCCTCCTCCAGCGTGATCGCCAGATCGTAGCGCAGGTCCGAGCCGGGCCGTTTCAGGCCACGCTGCCGACGACCGCCGCCGCCCGCGCCGAACAACTCCTCGAAGATTCCGCCGCCACCGCCACCACCGCCGAAGACTTCGCGGAAAATATCCATCGGATCGTGGAAACCGCCGCCAAAGCCACCGCCACCCGCCCCGGCGCTGGGGCTGGTGCCTTGGCCGAAGGCGGCATGGCCGAACCGGTCGTAGGCGGCCCGCTTCTGATCATCCATCAGCACCTCGTAGGCCTCGCCGAGCTCTTTGAACTTCTCCTCGGCCGATGGATCGTCGGGATTCTTGTCCGGGTGGAACTGGACCGCCAGCTTGCGGTAGGATTTCTTGATGTCAGCGGACGAAGCGTCGCGGCTCACCCCCAGCACTTCGTAGTAATCTCGCTTGGCCATCGGCGTTCGTTGGGAAAAGTCGTGGAGACAGGGTTGCGTCGGAGAGGCAACAGGGTTTGATCGGAGACGCAACAGGGTCAGTCCGCTGCGGCGGCCGGCCCCTTTGAGACGGTGACGTTCGCCGCGCGGAGCAGTCGGTCGTTCAGCCGGTAGCCGCGCCGCAACTCGTCGACGATCTCGCCCTCGGGGATGCTGTCGCTGTGGACCTGCTGGACGGCCTCGTGCTGGTTCGGATCGAAGGCTCCGCTCGCGGGCACGGGATGCACGCCCTGCTCGGCGAGGAAGTCGTCGACCTGCTTGCGCACCATCCGCAGGCCCTGGTAAATGATATTGTCCTCGCCCTCCTGCCGGGCGGCCTGGAGGCCCATCTCGAAGTTGTCCAACACTGGCAGCAGGCTGCTCAACAGGGAGACATTGGCGTAGAGGATGGCGTCGGCCTTCTCGCGGGCCATCCGCTTGCGGTAGTTGTCGAGGTCGGCCTGGCTGCGCAGTGCGAGGTCGCGCCATTTCTCGATTTCAGCCAGGGCCACGGCCACCGGATCACCGTCCGAGGTTTCGGAGGCGGCGGCCGCGTCTTCGGTCAGGGTCTGGGGATCTTCGGGTTCGGTGGTCATCGGTTCACAGTCTCTGTCTCCGGCTGGAGGAAGGGACTGGCCGACACGTTGGGCCACTCCATTTCCACCCCTCAGCGGAGGGGGGCGAATATTCAACGCTTTTCGACGGCAATCAAGGTGATGTCGTCACTCTGGGGCACCGCTCCGGTGAAGCGGGCGATGGCCTCGGAGACGGCTTCGACCACTGCCTGGGCGCCCTGGGAGGCATGGGCGGCGAGCACGTCGCGCAAGCGCTCCAAGCCGAACTCATTCTCCGCGCTGTCGGCGGCCTCGGTGACGCCGTCGGTGTAGAGGAGCAGCACGTCGCCGGTCTCCAAATGCACGCCATGATCGGACAGGGAGCGGTCGAAAACCTCGCCGTCGTCGATGCCGGCGGCCATGCCGGGCGGCTCGACCACATCGACCCGCCCGTCCAGACACCGGTAGATGAGTGGCGGCTCGTGACCAGCCCGGGCGAGCTGGATGTCGCCGCTGTCGCGACCCAGCACGACGTAGAGCAGGCTGACGAACATATCCTCCCGGATGTCGGGGAAAATGGCGCGATTCACCGCATGCAGCACGGCAGCGGGCGAAGGGGTGCCGGTAGCATTGTTCCGCAGGGTGCTGCGGCACATGGCCATGATCAGGGAGGCAGCGATGCCTTTGCCGCAGACATCCCCGATGGCGACCCCGAAGTGCCGGTCGTCCACCGCGACGTAGTCGAAGTAGTCACCGCTGACCATTCTGGCCGGACGGAACACGGAGGCGAACCGGTAGTCGCTGAGCCCGGGCGGATTCTTCGGCAGCAGGATGCGCTGGATCTCGCTGGCGCGCTTGATTTCCTCCTCCAGGCGGCGCTTGTCGTTCGCCTCGGCATGGACGATGGCGCTGCCCAGGGCAATGGAACTCTGCTCGGCGATGGAGCCGAACACGTCACGGTCATTGGCGGAAAAGCCGCGCCCCCCGTTTCTGACCACGGCGAGCACGCCCACCTCCTTCTCTCCGTAAATGAGAGGGGCCAGCATGGCGCTGAGGTCTTCCTGGATCTCGTTGGCCGTTCCGTCAAAGACCGGATTGTTCAGCACTTCCTCGACATAGATGGGTGACCTGGCATCGAGAGCCTGTCCCAGCAGGCCCACGCCGCGGGGCACGGAGGTGAGCTGGAGAAAGCTCTTCAGCCGGCGCTGCTGGCGCAGTCCCTTGAGCTCGAACACATCGGCCGGCAGGGGAATGACCGGAGCGGCCCGGTCGGTCTGGTAGACGGGGACCAACTCGGGGCGATCGCGATTTTCCAGCAGATAGAGGATGCCGCCGTCGGCATCGACCACCTCGGCCACGCCGGTGACGATGTAGCGGTGCATGTTCGGCCGCGAGCTGTCGTCTTGGAGGGACTCGCCCAAGCCGTGAAGGAAGTGAAACATCCGGTGCTCCTCGCCCACGATCGCTTCGCGCTCGCGACGCTCGCTCTCCTGCTCACGGCATCGCCGGGTGTACTGCCAATACATCAGGACGCTCATCGCGATGATGATGCCGATGTAGATTGCGTGAACCATGGAATAGGCGGGGCGGTGACCGGCTCGGGAGACGGCGGCGCCCGCCCGAGATCATCGGGCGAAACGCCCGGCGCCGGGAGGCCATCGCCGCGCGCCTGGACTCAGGCTGAATTGGACTCCAGATCCCGGTGCAAATATTCGAGCACGTCTTGAAAACGGGAACGATTCTCGGCGTTGGCCTTGATCAGGGCTTCATGGGCTTCGAGCACCATCTCAATGCGCTCGTGACGGTCGAGGTCGGAGGCGGGCAGCGCGTGGGTCACATTCTGGGCGACCAGATCGCGCTCGCGGCTCCACGCCTGGCCGGTCTCGTCGATGCGCAGGAGGTGTTGCAGCCCGAGTTTGGCCAGAGATTGCCGGTTGCGCTCGTTGGCGTTGAGGATTTCCACTGCTCCGGGACGTCCGCGCCGCTTCATTTCCTGGGCGATGGCGGTGAGGGTGCCCATGAAGGTGGAATCCATGCCGGGACAGTTGGCGAGATCGATGACGAACTGGCCGCGGTCTTCGTCGATGCGCCGTCGCGCGAAATCGCGGAGCCGGTCGCTGTTCAAATGCGAGCCGCTGCCTTCGACGCGGATCCAAGCCACGTCGCCAAAGCAACCCACCAATATGGAACCTGGGGCACTCAAGGGGTTCGCCGCATCGGCGCTGGAGCATCCGGCAGGCAGCTACCGGCTCGAAAGAATGAGCGCCGCGCTGTCCGGGAAGATGAGACCATAAGCCGGTTTCGCATCGCGCGCCACTGGCAAGCTTGATAAAAAGCGAGGGAACACGATCCAATCGGACCGAACCCGGCTGCGACCGGCGTGAACCCCTGCGTCGCCGGCATCACTTCCACTGGAAGGACTTGAATTCGCCGACGGTCTGGCCGCCGGAAATCAGGGAGGCCTTCCACGCGATGATGGGGCCGTTCTTGGTGTATTCCTCGCCCACCACGGCGATGTCGGTGGTGTTGCGACCCTTCGGATTGCCGACCACGGTCTCTTTCACATGGACAGTCGGGCCGGTGTTGGCCTGCAAATACTCGAGGCGCACGGTGGTGGCCGATCCGCGCGCGGAAGTCTTCCAGAAGATCGTGAAGTAATGACCGAATTTCTCCGCGTAATCCTCCGCCGTCACCGCGCCGTGCAGGTGGTGCCGCTGCTCGAAGGCGATCATGGCGTCTTCGGTCTGGATCCACATCCCGGGCTTGAGATGGTAGGGATTGACCTTGGTGATCTGGGCAACGCCCCCGCTGTCGGTCGTTGCGCACGAGGCCAAAAGGCAGGCGAGTCCGGTGGTCAGGAGGGGCAGAAACAATCGCGGGGTTCGAATCATGGGACAAGAGAACGCGGTTACCTATCCTTCGGACAAAATCTGCGCAAGTCACGCGGAAAAAACGACGAAATACGGTTCGGGCGACCTAGATTTTCACCCAAAGCCACCGATCCCCGCACCGGCGGATCTTTGCTTGGCTCGACTCGAATGCTTAGCATTCCCAAAAAAACACCCGGTCACATGAATCCTCCTGCCGCCCACCTGTCCGCCTCCATCAGTCGCTCCACCGCCCCATCGATTCCCGCGATGCTGCTGGCCATCTCGCTGACCGCGGCGTTCCCGGCTCGGGCCGAGGAACGGGAGTCAAAACAGGTCGACCTCGGCGAAGGCGTCCGACTGGAGTTGCTCCATCTGCCGGCCGGCGAATTCATGATGGGCAGCACGGCGGAGGAAAAGGCCTGGGCCACCGGTATCGAGGGCGGCGCCACGCCCGGCACCTCCCGGGAGGCGCCCGAGGGCGAGCCGCGGCTCACCCGCATCAAGGAGGCATTTTGGATGGCTCGGACCGAAGTAAGCATGGCCCAGTTCCGCCGCTTCGTCACCGAGAGTGGCTACGTGACCGACGCGGAGCAGCCCGATGGCGCCCCCCATTGCTTTGATCCAGAGTGGCGGGGCTATCGCCTCACCGACTCCGTGGTGCATCCGTGGAAAGCCATGCCGGGCAAGAGCTGGAAGGACCCGAACTTCCCCCACCCGCTCCGCGAGGATTTCCCCGTCGTCTGCGTGAGTTGGAATGATGCCCGGGCCTTTTGTCGATGGCTCACCGAGCGGGAGCGGGCAGCAGGGCGCCTGCCGGAAGGACTGGTGTATCGCCTGCCCACCGAAGCAGAGTGGGAGTATGCCTGCCGCGGGGGCAGCCGTGAGAGCCTCTACTTCTGGTGGGGCAATGAAATCGATGACGGCGAGGGGCGACTCAACATCTCGGGCATCGATTTCCTCCCCGGTCGCAACCGGACCTGGCCGCTCGCGAAAGTGCCCTGGAGCGATGGCTTCGCCTTCGTCTCACCCGTCGATCACTACGGGGCCAGGGGCCGCAATGGCTTCGGCATCGCTGACATGTGCGGCGGCGTGTGGGAGATCGTGCTGGACCACTTCGACCCAGCCGGCGGTCATGAGGATGTCCATTTCGTCGAGGATAACCCCCGCCCCGTGTGCCGCGGAGGCAATTATTTCGATGTACCGGGAAATGCCCGCTGCGCCGTGCGTCTGGGGCTGCGTGGTCCGGCCTATTCCGACTCGCGCGACGGTTTCCGCATCGCGCTCGGCATGCCGCGGGAAAAAGCACCCTGATCTGGTCTGACGACACCGATTTTTCGCGACAGGCGATGAAAGATCGCGGTGGCCATCAGGCCCCGGCGGCCTTACTGTGTCGGCTTTTCCGCCACCCAGCACGCCCCCATTTCCCAGTTCCATGGATCGCAGCCAGCAACAGATCGCGGATGCCCTCGTCGCCTCCTACCATGCCGTCGGCGGTATCAACCGCATCGAGTGCGGCAATCTGCCGTCAAAACGCCGCATCGGACAGGTCTGCGAGCAACTTCTGCAATTGCTGTTCCCCGGCTATCACGACGAGGAGCCGATCCCCGAGGATGAGTTGGAAATGATCACCGGCGAGCGCATCGCCGCGCTCATCGAGAAGCTCGAGGTCGAGATCGGCAAGTCCCTGCGCCTGCGGGGCTTCACCGGTGGCTACGTGGCGACCACCGGCAGCGGCGACTGCGATGGTGAAGACAGCACCGCCCCTCATACCACCAGCGCCAGCGAGGAACCGGCCGACATTCTCCGCCAGGCTCGCGAATTGACCTGCCGGTTCCTGGGACAACTGCCCTGCATCCGCGAGCTCCTGCGCACCGACGTGGAGGCCGCCTATGAAGGCGACCCGGCGGCGAAAAATTTCGACGAGATCCTGCTCTCCTACCCTTGCATCGAAGCCATCGCCATCCAGCGCTGCGCCCATGTGCTCTATGAGGAGGATGTGCCGCTGATCCCGCGCATCATGACCGAATGGGCTCACGGACTCACCGGCATCGACATCCATCCCGGCGCCACGATCGGCTCCCACTTTTTCATCGATCACGGCACCGGCGTCGTCATCGGCGAGACCTGCGTGATCGGGAATCACGTGAAGCTCTATCACGGCGTCACGCTGGGCGCCCGCAATTTCCCCAAGGATGCCCAAGGTCGCGTGGTGAAAGGCAACAAGCGCCATCCGAACGTCGAAGACTGGGTCGTGATCTATCCCAATGCCACCGTGCTCGGAGGCAAGACCATCCTCGGCACCCGCTCCACCGTCGGTGCCAATGTCTTCCTCCGCGAGAGCGTCCCGCCGTATTCGTTTGTCAGCACCGAAGGCGAGCGCCTCCACATCATCGACAAGCGCACCGGCGAAGTGATCGAGCCGATCCGCACCGACGAGGACTGACCGGATCAACGCCGGTCTCCATCGGGAAACCGGCCCAATGCCCTCGCTCGCTGTCCGGCATGCTCGATGCCGCGACCCGCGCCGACACGGATGCAGGCGATCGCAGGGCACTGAAATGCGGAGAGAATTTATTTCATAGACGTTGATTTTCTGCATCTCCGTTTTATCTGGTTGTAGAAACCGATTCCGAACAGCAACCACCGAAACAGTAACCATGCGAGACCCTGGCGTTTCCTGTCAGTTGGAATTCTTTGCCGCCGCCGATCTGGAGCCCTCCTCCCCGGCGACCAAGCCGGGCCCCGCCTCACCGGGACGGCTTAGCTTTCCGGTGATCCATGAACGGATCAACACCGGCCCAGACAGGGGAAAGACTGCTTCTAAAAGTAAGCCACAGTCCACCAGCGATGCCCTGCGCGAACAAACGCTCACCACGCGGGCCGTCATGCTGCTGGTCGGCCTGGGCTTGGAGGCGATCGCTCCGCGCGTCACCGTGCGGTGGAACCGCCGCATGCGCACCGCCGCCGGACGCGCCTACTACGAGGCCTTCCGTATCGAGCTGAATCCCGGCCTGCTCACCCTGCCGGGAGTGGACGGCAACGCCGAGGTCGACCGCACCCTGCGGCACGAGCTCGCCCATCTCATCGCCCACCACCGGGCCGGCGGCCGTCGCATCGAGCCGCACGGCGATGAATGGCGGCGCGCCTGTGCCGATCTCGGCATCCCCGGCGAGGCACGCTGCCACACCCTGCCCTTCCAATCGCGTCGACTGACCAAAAAGCTGATCTACGGCTGTCCCGCCTGCGGCAGCGAGATCCACCGCGTCCGCCGCTTCCGCGTCGCCGTCGCCTGTTACGACTGTTGCCGCCGGGAAAACGGCGGCCGCTACGACGACCGCTTCCGACTGAAGCTCCGCCGCGCCCCACAGGCCTGATACGTCCGGATCAGCCGACCCGCCGCAGTCGCAGGCCCTGGATGAGCCGCTTTTCCGCCATCCACAGGCGCTCGAAGTCCGTCACCGGATAGAAAAACTCATCCCCGGACCAGTCGATGCGCTCAAACAGAGAGTTGCCAGCGAGGGCCTCCACTGCCGCGGCGAAATAGCCTTCGTGATCGGTCTTGAACAGCAGTTCCCCGCCCGGCTTCAGCAGCGCATGCACCCCGCCGAGGAAAGCTGGCTGGCACATAAGCCGCCGCCACTGGTGCTTGCGCTTCGGCCATGGATCCGGAAAGAGCAGATGCACCCGGTCGGCAAAGCCCGGCGGGAGCAGGTGGCTCAGCGCATACGATGTCTCGACCCGGATCGCCCTCACATTGGCGAGTTCCGACCGGCCAATGTGGCGGCACACCTTTCTCACCCGGCCCAGCAGGCGCTCGACTCCGAGAAACTGGCGCTCCGGATACTGCCGCGCCATGGCCAGCAGAAAGCTGCCATCGCCGCATCCCAGGTCCACCTCGACCGGCGCCTCCGGCCGGCCCGGAAAAATCTCCTCCGGCGTCAGACGGCGGAACCAGTCATCCGGGTACAACTCGTTCGGAAACGGAAAGGGTTCGTTTTTTGACTTGAACGGCATCGCTTCTAAGAATCCTTGGCCCGGCCCGGTTTCCGATGCAACAGGGTCTGATCGCCGATCA
The DNA here is from genome assembly GCA_016795505.1 of Verrucomicrobiales bacterium. Taxonomy (GTDB): domain Bacteria; phylum Verrucomicrobiota; class Verrucomicrobiia; order Verrucomicrobiales; family DEV007; genus JAEUHH01. The sequence continues at coordinate 26,930 of JAEUHH010000112.1, forward strand.
AACAGGGTCTGATCGGAATCGCCGGCCCACCTGTCACGCATCGACGAGGGCTTCCGCCGGCCGCGGCGGGGCATCGAACCAGCGGCCATGCTCCCGGATCAGGTCGATGAGACGCTCGACGGCCTCGTCCTCGGGGATGTTGAACTTCACGGGCTCCTTGCCGACGTAGAGGTTGATCTTGCCCGGCGCCCCGCCCACGTAGCCGAAGTCGGCATCGGCCATCTCGCCGGGACCGTTGACGATGCAGCCCATCACGGCGATGCGCACGCCCTTCAGGTGGCCGGTCGCAGCCCGGATTTTCTGGGTGGTGGTCTGGAGATTGAACAGAGTGCGCCCACAGCTCGGACAGGCCACATAGTCGGTCTTGAAGATCCGCGCCCCGCTGGCTTGGAGGATATTATAGGCGAGGCGCAGGCTCTGCCCGGGCGCGGATTCGCCCTGGATCAGGACTGCGTCGCCGATGCCGTCGCAGATCAGCGAGCCGATATTGGCACTGGCCCGCAGCAGGGAGGTGAGAAAATCGGCCTGCGGATTCGGCACAGGATCGAGGGTATCTTTCAACAACAGGGGATGCCGCGCCTCCAGCCGCGATGCCAGCAGCCGGAAGGCGGCAATGACCGGCAGGTCGAGTCCGTCCGCGACCGTGACCACACTTGGCTCGGGAGCGGCGTTGATCCGGTCGATGGCCGCCTGGTCGCGGGGGTCGATGGCGATGACGCCGGCGCTTTCCACCACGATTTCGGGCTGGTAGTCGCCGAGGCGGTCGAGCTTGTGCGCGACGGCATCCCACTTTGACTGGGATGTGAAAACGCGGACGGTCTCCTCGCCGCCCAGCGGGATGCCCTGGATCGTCAGCCGGGCGGTCTTTCGGCGCGCATAGGAAAACGGATCCCAGGTGGCGGCCTCCCATCCGGAGGAGTCGATGGCTTTTCCATCGCCCACCAGACCCGCGACCGTCTCGACGAGCGCCCGGGCCACGGGGATCTCGTGCACGGCGTCCTCCGTCAGGCTGACGCGGACGGTGTCGCCGATGCCGTCGGCCAGCAGGGAACCGATGCCGATGGCGCTCTTGATGCGGCCATCTTCACCGTCGCCGGCTTCGGTCACGCCCAGGTGGATCGGGTAATTCCAATCCGGCCCCTCGGCATCGAGGCGCGCCACCAGCAGGCGGTAGGCCTCGATCATCACCTTGGGGTTGCTGGCCTTCATCGAGAAGACAAAGTCGTGATAGCCGCGCTGTCGGGCAATGCGGGCGAACTCCAGCGCGCTCTCGACCATCCCGAGCGGCGTGTCGCCGTAGCGGTTCATGATGCGGTCGCTCAGGGAGCCGTGATTGGTCCCGATGCGCATCGCCACGCCGCGGGCCTGGCAGAGATCGACCAGCGGGGCGAATTCCTCTTCGATGCGGGCCAGCTCTCCGGCGTATTCGGCATCGGTGTACTCGCGGATGGCGAATTTCTTCTTATCCGCGTAGTTACCCGGATTCACCCGCACCTTGTCGACCCACTTGGCCGCCTCCATCGCGGCGTCGGGCTTGAAATGGATGTCGGCCACGATGGGCACGTCGCAGCCGGCCCGGCGAATGCCGGCGACGATGTGCTCCAGATTCGCCGCGATCTGCCGGGTCTGGGCGGTGATGCGGACGATCTCACAGCCGACCGCGGCCAGTTCCAGCGTCTCCCGCACGCAGGTCTCTGTGTCCCGCGTGTCGCTGGTGAGCATGGACTGGACCCGCACCGGGTTGTCCCCACCCACGCCCACGTTTCCGACCCGCACCTCGCGGGTGCGGCGGCGGGGTGAACCGTAGGGATGCGGGGCGTAGATCAGGCGGCTCATGGCGGGAGGTCGGGGAGAGATCAGGACTCCCGATTCGCCGGCCCGTCAACCTTTCGCGGGATGAAAGACCGGCACCTTCTCCGCCTCCTGGGCGGCCTCAGCGTCGGGTACGCGATCACCGACATCCTTGAAGGAGACGAATACCATGAAGCCGAGCAGCAGCACGACGAAGGCGGTCTGCACCACCTCGAGGACCTTCAGATTGAGCGGCCGGCGGCGGATCCACTCGATCGTGGACATCACGATGTGGCCGCCGTCGAGCACCGGGAAGGGCATCATGTTGAGGATGGCCAGGTTCACGTTCAACACGACGCTGAACCACAGCACGAGGCGCCAGCCATCGGGGTGCTGGAAGAGATCGTAGTAAAGACCGAGGATGCCGATCGGACCGCTCAACTGGCTCGGTCCGATGCCGGTGTCGGGATTGGTGATCGCCTTCAGCGTGTTCACGATGGTCCGGCAGCCGTCGATGACCTGGGTGATCGGGTCGAGCCGGACCAGGGTGCGCTTTCCCGCGCCGTTGTAAATGATGCCCGTGAGCGCGTCCTTGTAGCCCTCGGGCTCGTCCGGCAGTCGGGGCGTCACCGAGACCTTCACGGTTTCCTTGCCGCGCAGGACGGTGTATTCGATCGGCTTGCCGGCTTCGACGGGGTGGTCAAACACCTGATCAAGCATGGTCACTGCCTTGCCATCCATCGCGGTGATGATGTCGCCGGCCTTCAGACCGGACTTCTCTGCGGGCGCATGGGGCATGAAACCGGCCACGACGGGTGTCACTGCCGGCCCCACCCCCATGGATCGCAGTTGGGGACGCTCGGACAGCGAGGCCCAGAATTTTTGGAATACATTCCCGTCGGTTTTCTCCGCCTCGGGGAGCGGCGCCTCCACGGTGAAGCTCATTTCCTTGCCATCCCGCAGCACATCGACTTTCAGCGTGTCGGTCTCCGAGGAAATGACGAACCACTTCACGCTGTCGTTCATCCCGAGGAACTGCTTCACGCGGTTGCCGTTGATGAACTGGATGTTGTCGCCCGGCTTCAGCCCCGCCTTTTCCGCCGGGGTATCCTTCCCCACGCTGCCGATGATGGTGGTGGCCGATGCCTCGTCCACCGGCTTTTTGGCCACCCACACCGCACAGGCAAAGACGACCGCCAGCAGGAAGCTGAACAGCGGCCCGGCGAAAGCCACGATGATCTTGTCCAGCGGCGTGATCGGCGGGAGCGGCTCCTTTTTGACATCGTCGGCCGTGCTGCCCTCGATCGCCTCCATCGGCGCCATCTGGGGCAGCGAGACGAAGCCACCAGCCGGGATGCTGCCCAGTCCGTACTGCACACCGTTGTAGGTCTTTTTCCAGATCGGCTTGCCGAACCAGATCTGGAAGCGGTCGATCACCAGGCCCCGCCACCGGCCGGCCAGGAAATGGCCCCACTCGTGTACCACGATCATGAGGTTGAACACCATCAGCACGAGGAACAACACGCCAATGAAACGGAGTATAGAGATCAGAATTTCCATATTTGATGAAGACAGGTGTGATCAGGCAGTGGGAAGAAATCTGGGGGGCATCCGCGGCCTTCGCGAATGGGACGGGGAACGAAAACGCCGCCAAGATACCACCGGCTCGCCGGTCTTCAACCGGGTAGCTGCGCCGGCTTTCACCCGGCGGCGTCCCGGCCCACCGGCGGCAGGTAGAGGCCGGTTTCCCGGCGTTTCCACCAATGACCGGTTTCGCGGCGTTCCGCGGGGGTGGTGAACTCGTAGAGATACAGCTTCGCCCGGATGCGCTCGGGCGGCTGGTCGGGGAAGGGGTTTTCCCGGAACAGCGCCAGCGCGACCGGGTCGTTTTCGAGCAATTGCAGGATCAAGGCGGTCATCCAGGCCGCATTCCGGCTGCGGGGATGGTACTGGCGCTCCAAGGCAGCAAACCAGAACTGCCACGCCACCCGGGGCTGGTGCGGCGCCACGAAGCGCGGTCGCTCGCCGAGCCGTCCGGGCTTGTGCCGCAGCTCGTATTCCCGCCACGTGACGCCGTTCACCGTCCCCTCCAGCACGATCTCAGGGCGCTCGGTCGTCATGGTGCGGAACAGCCCGTAGCCGCTCACCAGATGCCAGGGCTGCACCGCCCGCGCCAGCGGCAGGAGGAACTCCGGCACGGGGTCCCGCTCCAGCCGCGCCCATTGCAGCGTCGCGCCGGGCACGGCCGAGGCCGCATGCAGGTCTCCGAGCACGGTCATGCCATTGAGCAGCGCCACCAGCCCGAGCGGCACCGCCCGCAGGGCGAGGCTGGCGAGTTCTCCTTGCTCGGAAAAGGCCGGATGCCCGCCATTTCCGCTGAGACCCGATTGCTCCGCCGATGATACGGCCGGCTTTTTCCGTCCCGGCCTCCAGCGCCAGTAGCGATCAGCGACAAGCGGGATGCACAGCACGATGGTCAGCCAATTGAAGTAGGTGTAGTTCCCTGTGGCGAGGATGGCCAGCATCAGCCCCGCAAAGCCGGCGGCCGCAACGAGGCGGAGGCGCGGACCGAGGAAAACCAGGACGGGCAACACCAACTCCACGCCGTACATGGGCCACAGCGACGCCCGGTGGAACCACTCGGGCAATTGGTGCATCCACCAGGAGGTCCAGGCCGGGATCGGCTGGGTGACATAGTGAAAGGTCATCGCCGTGCCGTCCGGCCACCATTCCGGTTGGTCTGGCGTGGCCCAGGCGAGTTTCACCCAGCCGCTCTGAAACATCAATTTGGCGATCAGGAACCACTGCAACCACAGCGCGATGCGCTCGCCCCAGCCCAGCGGGTCCGCCCGCAGCCGCCACCGCCGCCACGGGGCGAGGAAAATCGCCAGAAAGCCCGCTTCCAGCAGCAGGATGTCCCACTGAAAGTGCATGAAGAATCCCCCCGTGCCGAGCAGTGACAAATAAATGAACCACAGCCCCACCAGACCGGGGCCCGCCGCATAGCCTGCCAACACGACCAGCGCCAGCACCACCCCGATCCCGCACACGGCGTGAATGAACCAGTCGGCGTCCTCCACCCAAAAGACCGTCGGGACCCCGCCAAACCGGCTGTAGCCCTGCACGTGCAGCGTCTCGCCGACATGATCGAGGAACTCCGCCATGGGCACGATCCCCCGGCTGCCGACCAGCGTCTCCACCTGCACCCACCACGAAAGCAGGGCGACCAGATAAATCGCCGCCAAGCCGCGCAGGTAAATCACGCGCGCCAGGGCATGGGTTTCCCCCGGGGACCAGAGCCAGTGCAACCAGTTTCCATTCATGCCAGCGGGATGGATTTTATACCGGAAAATCCCCGGAATCGGTGTATTCCGTTTTCCAACGTCCCTTTTCTCGAAAAAATCCATGATTATCCAACCCAGAATCCGCGGTTTCATCTGCACGACGGCGCATCCCGAAGGCTGCGCGGCCAACGTGCGCCAGCAGATCGCCTACGTGAAATCCCGCCCCGCCCTGACCCGCGGACCGAAGAAGGTGCTCGTGATCGGCGCCTCCACCGGCTACGGCCTCGCCTCCCGCATCGTGCCGGCATTCGGCGGCGGCGCGGCCACCGTGGGAGTGTTTTTTGAGAAGCCGGGCGAGGAAGGCAAGACGGGCAGCGCCGGTTGGTACAACTCCGTCGCCTTCGAAAGCGAAGCCCGCGCCGCCGGCCTGTATGCCCGCAGCTTCAATGGCGACGCATTTTCCAAGGAAATGAAGCAACAGGTGATCGACGCCATCAGGGCCGACCTCGGACAGGTCGACTGCGTCATCTACAGCCTCGCCAGTCCGCGCCGGACCGATCCCGAGACGGGCGAAGTCTACAAATCCGTGCTGAAACCCATCGGCGAGCCCTACACCCAGAAAAACGTCAACACCGACAAGGCCGAGGTGAATACGGTATCCATCGATCCCGCCTCCGAGGAGGAGATTGCCCACACCGTCAAGGTGATGGGGGGCGAGGACTGGGAACTCTGGCTGCATGCCCTGGCCGATGCCGGCGTGCTCGCGGACGGCGCCACCACGGTGGCCTATTCCTACATCGGACCGGATCTGACCTGGAAGATCTACACCGAAGGCACCATCGGAATGGCGAAAAAGCATCTCGAGGAGAGTGCCGCCCGCCTGAACGGTCGATTCGGCGCCGGCACCGCCTATGTGTCGGTCAACAAGGCTCTGGTCACCCAAGCCAGCTCGGCCATTCCCGTCGTGCCGCTCTATATTTCCCTGCTTTACCGGGTGATGAAGGAAGCGGGCAATCATGAAGGCTGCATCGAGCAGATCGAGCGCCTGTTCGCCGATCATCTCGCCAGCGAGGCCGGCCCGGCTCTCGACGACAAAGGCCGCATCCGCATCGACGACTGGGAGATGCGCGATGACATCCAGGCGAAAGTCGCCGCCCTCTGGGAACAAGTGGACACATCGAATCTGCGCGACATTTCCGATTTCGACGGATATCAGAGCGAGTTTCTCCGGCTTTTCGGCTTTGGTCTGGAAGGCGTCGATTACAGTGCCGAGACCGATCCGGTCAGGGCCCTGCCCTCGGCCTGAGTCACTCGCCACGGCCGATTGCGCTCTTGGCAAGGCCTCCCCTGCCGGATACACTGACATCCGATGGCGGTGAGCACGAAAAATCCCTTTCCAGGCATGAACCCGTTCCTCGAGCGGAACTGGGGGCCTGTGCATGCCAAGCTCGTCTCCTGGATTGACGACGAGATCGGCCGCCAACTGCCCGCCGACCTCATCGTGCGACCGGAGGAGCGCATCGAGATCGACGAGATCCCCCGTCCCGCCGCTTATCGGCCGGACGTGGCCGTTTCCGAAGAATGGAAACGCGGCCGGCCGCCCCGCTGGACTCCCGGCCAGCCGGAAAGCGGCGAGGGCAATCTGGCCGAACCCCAGGTGGTGTGGCTGGAAGAGACAGTGGACCGCTGGATCGAAATCCGCACCGCCGAAGGCCGTCTCGTGACCGCCATCGAGATCCTGAGCCCTTCGAACAAATTCGGCCCCGGGGCCGACGCCTACAAAGCCAAGCAACGAGCCTACCTCGAAAGCTGCGCCAGCCTGGTGGAGATCGACCTCCTCCGGCAGGGCCGCCATGTCCTCGCGGCGCCGCTGGGGCTGATCGCCAAAAAGGCCGATGGCACCAGCTACCATATTTGCATCAGCCGGGCATGGACGCCGCAATGTTGTGAAGTGTACAGTTGCCCCCTGCGCGAGCGACTGCCCGCCTTCCGTCTGCCGCTCCGCGAGACCGACGCGGACATCGTGCTCGACCTCCAGCCGCTCATCGACCGGTGCTACGAAGCCGGGCGCTACTACCTGAGCCCGCATGGCGACGATCCCGAGACGCCCTTTGCCGACGACGCGGAAAAGGCGTGGGTTCACCAGCAGTTGGTCGCCGCCGGCCTGCGCTGACGAATTGTTCCGACCCGCCCGCACGATCAAACAGGGTTTGATCGGAGACCCTACCCTGTTTGATCGGAAACGGGCCGGGGACCTCACCCTTTCAGCGAAGCCAGATAGGCGACCAGGTCGCGGAGTTGCTCCTCGGTGATCGTTTGAGTCAGCCCGGCGGGCATCAGGGAGGGAATGGCCTCTCTCGAGGCGATGTCTTTTTTCGCCAGCGGCACGATCCACGGAGTCGTGGTGTTGCGGTACCAGACGATGTCCTCGCCCTCCCGCTCGACGTAGCCGGTGATGGTCGCGCCGGCGGTGGTGGTGAACGAAACGGCCTGAAAGCCCTCCTTGATCTGTCGCTCGGGCCAGAGGATCGACTCGACAATCTGGTCCAGTGGCATGCCGGCTCCGACGCCATTGAGCGAGGGTCCGATCACGCCGCCTTCGTCGCCGATGCGGTGGCAGGCGAGACAGGCCAAGTGGGCAAGGCGGAAGACTTCGGCCCCTTTTTTCACATCTCCCTGACCGGTCCGCACTGCGGTCACGATGGCGGCGACGCGCCCGGCATCGTAGGCCAAAGCCGTGCTGCTGCGGCCGGTGAGGCGGTTCAACAAGGGCGTCAGCCTGGCATCGGCCCGGCCGAGGCGGTTCATGGCGGTGAGAATCTCCTGCGCCATGGCGGCATCGGGATCGGGCCCGGCCTCCAGCACGGCGGCCAGCGCACCGGGACCGCCACCCTGGCTCAGTAAGGCGGGTAGCAATGCGGTGGCGGCGGAAGCGCCGGCCGGGTCCCGAAGCCCCTCGGCGAGGGTTGTCGCGGCGGCGGGCAAATCGACCATGGCCAGCGCCTCCAGCGCGGTGCGGCGCAGCGGCTCGGGCGTGGTGGCATCCGAGGTGAAGGCCCGCAGTGTCTCTCCGGCGGCTTTTCCGCGGATTTGGGACAGGGCTTTCACCGCCGCGGTGCGCGCCTCGAGCGGGGCTTTGGCATCGCGGCCGACGGTCTCAACCTCGCCAGCCAGCGAAGCGACGCGCCAGGCACCGGCCAGACGCAGGGCAGCCAGCCGGCGGTCTGGATCAGGATCGGCAATTAATTCCTTCAACTCAGCCTCCACCGGTGGCGCGGGCGCAAGCCGGCGGGTCTCGGCCGATTCCACTACGGACCGGAGCAGGGGCTTATCGCCGGCTTTCAGAGCCTCGGCAAAGGCGGTCCGGACCTCGCCGGCTCCTCCCAGTTTTGCGAGCACCGCAAGCAGGCGCCCGCGATCCTCGGGAGCCAGTGAGCCGGACAGGGCCTGACGGGCGAGATCGACGGCGACGGCTCCGCCGTGGGTTTCGAGCAGGTAGGCGAGATGGGCTGGCTTTTCGGTCTGAAAGGTGCCGGCCTGGGCCTCGGGCAGCCAGTGGCTCTCCAGGGCGAAGACGGTCTGGCTCAGCGCGTAGTCGACGAACTTGTCCGGCCCTCCATCGAGCGCGGTCAGGGCCAGGGTCATGGAATCGGCACCGGGACGGCTGGCACAGGCCACGACCGCCTCCAGCCGCGGCCGGGGATGCGGATCGGACAGCAGGGTCGCCAACCGGTCGCGCGCATCGGCCGGCGGATCGGATGCCCGGGCGAGAATCCGCGCCTCCACCGCCCGCACGCGGGGCTCTGGTGACGCCTGCAGGGCGTCCAATACGTCGGGCAGGATGATGCCGAGCGACTCCAGCACGCCAGCGGCATCGATCAGCGCGACCTGGTCGGCTGGCTTTTTAGGTTCGAGAGACGCAATGAACTCTCGCAGGGTCTGCTCCACCAATTCCGGCTCGGGATGGTCACTCAGCATTCGCCGGGCCTGAAGGCGAGGCCAGGGCTCGGTCGAGCGTAGTTGCCCGGCGAGCTGGACCGCGGACATCGTCTCCAGTGGCGGACGGGCGACAGGCGGACGCCCCTTGGCGGACAGTTTCCAGATGCGCCCGTGGGTGTAGTCGCGGTCGGGATGGCGCAGCGAGACCTGGTAGTGGTTGATGATGGGATTGAACCAATCGACCACGTAAATCGCGCCGTCGGGCCCCTGCCGGATGTCGACGGGGCGGAAACTCTCGTGCCCACCGTAGATGAGCTGCACTGGCGGGGAGACGGCAAAGCCGGCGCCCTCGTCCACCAGCGGAATGGCGGAGACTTCCCTCGCGAAGTAACCCGCGATGACGGCATGCCCCTGAATCCACTCGGGCAGGTGGGCGGACTCGACGATGTCGCCGCCCATGCTCTTGCCGGGAGTCTGGCCGACTTGGGCAAATTGCATCAGCTCGCGCGGGTGAGTGGTCGGGATCAATCCCGGCGTGGCAAAACAGAGGTGCGGGCCATTGCTTTTGATGAAAAGCGCGCCCCAGCGGTCCAGGGCGACGCCGCAGGGATTCTGGCTCGTCATTGAGGGAAAGCCGTAGGGATCGAGCCGGAGGAGTCGGGGATCGAAGCGCCAGAATCCGGCGGTGTCGCCGCGGGCCACGCCCCAGGGAGTTTCGACCTGGGAAAAGGTGTGCAGGCCCTGGCTGAAGTAGAGAAAGCCGCCCGCGTCGAAGATCAGGTTGCTGATGTTCTGATGGGTGTCGCCGGTGCCGAAACCCGTCAGCACCACGCGGCGCTCGTCGGCTTTGCCGTCGCCATCGGTGTCGCGCAGGTGGACCAGATCCGGCCCCTCGGCCACCCAGGCGCCGCCATGTCCGAGGGCAAACCCCATCGGCATGTCGAGCCCGTCAGCAAACACGGTGGAGCGGTCGGCCCGGCCGTCGCCGTCGGTGTCCTCGAGGACGAACAGCTTGTCGTCGGGTCGCTCTCCCGGCTTCAATTGCGCGTAGGCCAGCGTGCAAAGCACCCAAAGCCGGCCGCGCGGGTCCCACTGGATCGCGATCGGGTTCGCAATGCCGAGCGACTCGTCGGCGAACAGATTGACGGTGAAATCCTCATGCACGCGGAAGGTCGCCTGCTCGGCGGCGGGCGAGTTGTCGCGGGCAGGAGCATTGTCGGGGCTGATGGCTCCGGCATGGCCCGCGATCCCGGCAACGAGAGCGGGCAGGATGGCTGGGGTGAAATGTCTCATGGCACGGTGACGGGCTGGGCTTTGGCATCGGACCGGGCGGCGCGGGCATAACGATGGATGTCGGCTTCGGTCTCGGCGATGAGTCCCGGCAGCGAGTCGATCTCGCGGACGAACCATCGCTGGTCGCGATCTTCCGGATCGCGCGAGGCGGGCACATGCTGGCGGTCGCCAAAGAGGAAGGCCCAGTTCGACGGCCGGTAGTACTGCCACCAGAGCTGATTCTTGCGTCCGACGGCCTGCCGCAGCGACTGGACCACGGAGGAATCGGTAGCCGCCCCCGGAATGACAGGAAACCGCAACTGGCTTGCGATCTGGGCCGTCGCTTCCCGCTGGCCGGCGGCGGAAAGATGGACGCCGTTCGTGGTCCACGCAGGATCGGCCTTTTCCGACAGGGGACCGAAGAGATCGACCACCAGCAAGCCGCGTTCGGCAGCCAGCATGCGAATGGCTTCCGTGTAGGCCGACAGGGTCTCGTTGCGCTTCGCGGCCAGTGACGAAGCCGGCCCGGTGGCGAAGAAGGGCGCCGGCGTGACGAGCACGATCCGGCCGGTGAGCGGTCGTAGCAGGTCGAGTGCCTCGCCGTAGGCTTTCACGAATGCGGCGAGGCGTTCGGAGCCCTCCAACGATTCCATTTTCCCAAAGCCCAGAAACACAATGCCGGGCTGGGTGCGCTCGCGATGGTCGGGAATGCTGCCCGGCTGGGGATCGCCCGCGCGGGTGTAGAAAAAGCGCGGCCGGGCCTGATAGTAGATGGTGTCTCCCTGCCAGGCCAGATTGCGCAGATGCAGTCTGCGATCCGGCCAGGCGAGATGGAAGGCCAGTTCGAGGTCGGGGTGCCGGTCCCATTCATGGATGTCCGTGCCGCCGAGAAAGGAGATCGTCTCACCCGGACGGGGATCAAAGACGCCCCCCGCGAAGGCCGGAACGGGCGCATCCACCGTGGCAAAACTGCGGCGGATCACCGGCCATTCCTCAGTCTGTGACCGGGCCGGGACTGGCAGTGCCAGGCACCCGCCGGCCAGAAAAACGAAAAGGCGTTTCATGTCTCCCTCATCCTCCCGAAAAGAGTCCTCTGAGACAATGGCGGAGACGCGCCGCCGGAGGTCGCCACGCGTTGGTTGACTCAAGGAATAGGACACCGGTCCCGAAGAGTCGAAAAACCGCTCGGCACGGTCATGGGCTACTCACATCAGCAGCGGGCACCGCGGTCCGATCCCGACGTGCCACCCGCCACCAGGCGGGCAGCAGCCAGACCGCGGTGGCCATGTTGACGAGGATGCCGAGCGCGCAGATCCGGCCGAGACTGCTGAGTCCCTCGCTGGCCGCAAAGGCGAGCGATCCGAATCCGGCGGCCGTGGTGAGGCCGCAGAAAATGAGGGACCGCGCGATGCCACGACGAATGGCAGTGAGATCACCGCGCTCGCGGCGCAGGGCAAAGATCATGTGAATGGCGTAGTCGAGCCCGGTGCCGAACAGGATGGGCAGGCTGCTGACATTGAAGGTATCCCACTGGATCCCCAGCCAGGCCGCCAGGGTGACCAGGCTCAGGCTGGCGAAGATGAGCGAGCCGATGGCCAGCAGGGTCTCCTGCCAGGTGCGGAAAACGAGCCCCAACATAACGGCCAAAATGAGACCCATGGGAATGAAGACCCGACGGAAATCCCCGGCGACGAGATGCTGGAGGGCCGGATTCACCGTGTCCCAACCGGTGATCTGGATACCGGGGGCATTGACGGAGCCACCCCAAGCGAGATGTCCGGCGGCATCCGTCTCCAGCGAGGTGGGCAGCAGTCGGCCGACAGCCGCACAGGGGCCGTCCGATCCGTCCGGGGGCAGGGAAATGGCACGACCGATGAGCCAGCGGCCGAAATCACCGCGCGGCCGGGCGGCGGGATCGGCCCAGGCAGAGAGGATTTGCCGGGTGAGGACGGTGGCTTCGTCGTTGAACCCAGCGGCAAGAATGGCGCGGGCGAGACGCTCGGGATCGGCGGCGAGACGGGCCAGCACCGGGCGGTTTGCCTCCAGGCGACGGGGATCGGGAGCCAGAGCGATGGGAAGCTGGTAGTTTTTCACCATTCCCGCAACTTGGGCGGCAGCCAGACGCTTTCCGGCGTGTGCGAGCCGGTCGGCGAGTGCCTCGGGACTCTCGGCCGTGACTACGACAGGGAGATGGGGCAGCGAACCGGGCACATCACCGCCGAGACGGGCCGTCATGGTCTCAAAAGCAGCAGCCGCGGCGCTGTCCCTCAACTGAAAGGGCCGGGCATCGCGATGGAGCTGCGGGGGGCCGGCGATGAGCCAGGTCACCGCGATGGCGATCAGGGCGGCCAGAGTGACGGGCGATGCGACAGTCCATTTTCCTCCGGTGCCGGCAATGGCTGCCGGGGCGCTTGCGGGAGGCGGCAAGTCCGGAGGTTGCCGGACAATGATGGGGGCGAACACGCCCAGCATGACGCCGGCGCCCACAAGGGTGCCGATGGCCACCAGGGTGCCCAAGTCAGCAATGCCCGGCAGGCTGGAGAAATTCAGCGCCGCAAAGGCCGCCGCCGTGGTGGCGGCAGCCCAGAGGATGCCGGGGCCGACCTGTCGACGCAGCACAGAAGTCTGACCGCAGGCATGGGAGCTCTCCCGGTAGAGGATGATCCCATAGTCGACAGCGAGACCAAGCAAAATGGCGGCAAAGCCGATGCTCATGGCCGTGAGCGTGCCGAACAGGACTCCGCCGAGGGCAAAAGTGGCCGAAAAAATGATCCCGAGCATCAGCACCAGCCACAACAGGGGCGCGAGCCGCCGGTGCCAAAGCCAGAAAAGTCCGGCGATGAGCAGGGTGGTGGAGATGACGGAGCCGGTCATGTCACGCTCCATGGCCAGGGAAATCTCGGCGACAAAGGCCGGCTCTCCGGTGATGCCAACCGCGAGGGCATCACCTTGGTCGGCCTGCCAGGCGGCGATCTCCGCCCTCACGGAGTCGATCCATGCTGCAGTCTCCTGATAGCCGGAGAAAGAGGCGACCGGCGCCTCCAAATAGATCACGCGGAAGGCGCCATCGGCGGAGGCGAACAAATCGGCATCGGCACCCACGCTTTCCCGCAGGCCGCCGGGCAATGCCGTCAAGCCGAGCGGATCGTAGCCCAGGAGCAGAGTCTCGGGTCCCAGAAAGCCGGATGCGAGGCTGTCCAGAGTTTCCGCGAGCGTTTCGTCCACCCGCTCCGGCGCGAGGCGTTCCGCGAGGGCGCGGACGGCATCTGGAGGACTGTTTTGCCACAACCAGGCCAGGAGATCGGCCGCGAGGGCGGGATTATCCTCAAAAGGCAGGTGCCACGCCACGGCACCGGCGAGATCGGGGCGGTCGGAGAAACGCGCCGCGAGGGACGCAGCAGCCTCGCGGGCGCGGTCGGCATCCGATGCCGACAGGGTGAGGAGCAGTTCATTTTCCCGACCAAAATGCCGGTAAAGATCACGGATGGCCTCGAATTCGGGCTGTCCGGCGGGCAGGAGATCGAGGACATCGACATTGAAGCTCAGGCGCGACCAGCCGATGGCGGTGAGTGCCGCCCAAGCCAGGATCAGGAAAACGACGCGCATCTGCCTCATGATTCAGGCGTCCAAACTGAGAGGGCCAGTCGCCAAAGTCAAAGGAGCGATTGACACCCCTGATTTGGCAAACCTTAATAACCTGATGGAGACCTTGGTAAAAACGCCAGCGTTCCGGCTGATTTTCGGCCGGGAAGCGACGGCGTGCCGGGTGGATGGCTCGGGACTCTCTGCCGGACTGGCCATGCCGGTGTTGGCGGGTCGGCCCGTCGACCGCCTGCTGACCATCCCCGAGGGTGGCTCGGTCCAGCGTTTGGGAGCCCTGTACCTGGTGAAAACGGACGAGGGTGAAGTCATCGGCGGTTTTGCCTCGCTGCCCTGCCCGGGACCCGTGGAATCGGTCGCCCGGCAGATTTACGGCGAAATTCTGCCAGCATTGGGAGACCAGGCGCTTTACCGGATGTGGAATTTTGTGCCGCACATCAATGCGACCGTGGCGGGCCGGGAGCAATACCAGAGTTTCAATGTGGGGCGCTGCCACGCGTTTCGCGAACACTACGGCGAGGCAGCCATGGAATCACGACTCCCGGCGGCTTCGGCGGTGGGAATTGACGAGCCGGTGCTGGCTGTCGGCTTTTTGACGGGCCGGGGTCCGGTCGCTTTTTTTGAGAACCCGCACCAAGTGCCCGCTTACCGATACCCGGAGCAATATGGCCCCTGTTCGCCCAGTTTTGCCCGCGGGGCCGTGGTGACAGGCGTGGATGGCGGCTCCATCGGCTATTTGTCCGGGACCTCGAGCATCCGCGGACACGAGACCATCGGCAAAGGGTCGTTGGAAGCGCAGTTTGGCACCACCCTGGAGAATATCGGCGCGATTTTGGAGCGGATGGGATTCGCGGACGGACTGGACCCCGACTGGGCTGGGGAACGGGCCTTCCGGGTATACCTGCGAAATCCCGGCGATCTGGACCGGGTGCGCGAGCGCTTTGCCTCTGTGGTTGGCGAGACGGCAGCTGAGGCAGACACCATGTACCTGCAAGCCGACATCTGCCGATCGCCGTTACTGCTGGAAATCGAGGGTGTTTTCGCCCGCTGACGACGTGGGACATTCCAGACCGTCAGCCGGCTGCCCGCGGTCGGCGAGATCAGACCCTGTCTCCTCTCCGATCGAACCCTGTTTGATCGCAGACGGCCAATAGTCGCGGCCATGACGTATCGATCGCGATGAACGGGACGATTTGGCAAAGGGCATCTTCGGTCGGGTGCATACTGCTTTTCGGTCTGCTGGCAGGCGGTTGCGCTGTGTTGCCCAGACCGGCGGAAGATCCCGTGCCCGCAACCTGGCATCGATTGTCAGAGGCATCTCCGGCAGACAGCACCCTGCTGGTCCTGTTGCCGGGAAGGCGGGAGCAGCCGGGCGATTTCGAGCGTCACGGCTTTTTCGCCGACATTCGGCCGGAACACCGGCTCGATGTGGTGACTGTCGACCTCCATCTCGGTTACTATCGGGAGCGCAACCTCGACGTGCGGCTGCGGCAGGATATTCTGGAGCCCGCCCGGCAACAGGGCTACCGGCGCATTGAGATGATCGGTGTGTCACTCGGCGGGTTGGGGGCATTGATTTACACCGACCGATTTCCCGGGGAAGTCGACCGTATTGTCTTGCTGTCACCCTACACAGGTGGCGAAGCGATCGTGCGGGAAATCCGTGCTGCCGGTGGTCTGGAGCGCTGGAAACCCGGCCTGGTCGAAGAGGATGATCGGGATCGCGAGATTTGGGCCGCTTGGCGAGATCGTCCTCCAGCTGCGGGAGATCGTCCGGAGACCCTTGTCGCAGTGGGAGCGCAGGATCGGTTCCGGGAAGCGAATGCGCTTTTCGCCGACACCTTTCTCGGTGGCCGCCTGACTGTGATCGATGGCGGACACGACTGGAAGACATGGACGACATTGTTCCGAAGCCTTTTCAATCTGGGATCGTAGTGCGGCAGTCCATCAACAGAAAGTCAGAGTCCATCAACAGAAAGTCCATCAACAGAAAGTCAGGAAAATTATTAAAATCGGCTTGTGGATTTTCGGAATTGGGCTTGAGTCGCTTCCCAGCAATTTCGATCACTCATTTTGATTGCCTATGTATTCATCCCGTCTCCTTCAAAAAAACGGCAATGCCTGCTATCATGTGGTCTCCCGCGTGGTTGACAGGCGCTTCATTTTCAACGCCAAGGAAATGAACTATTTCCGCAAATGGATGCGCAGGTTGGAGGCCTTCTGTGGCGTGCAGGTGCTCACCTTTTGCCTGATGTCCAATCACTTCCACCTCCTCGTCAAGGTGCCAGACCGCCACGCGATGCCACGGTTGACCAAGGAGAC
>JAEUHH010000113.1 GCA_016795505.1 Verrucomicrobiales bacterium
CGGTGGTGAGCGGTGGTGAGCGGTGGTGAGCGGTGGTGAGCGGTGGTGAGCGGTGGTGAGCGGTGGTGAGCGGTGGTGAGCGGTGGTGAGCGGTGGTGAGCGGTGGTGAGCGGTGGTGAGCGGTGGTGAGAGGGGGCGAAGGATAGGGGCTGGTCGGGTGTTCCGGCGCGGGAGGAGGCGTCCTAATCCGGAAATGGAGGCCCGCGGAAGGCTCGGAAGGGTTGGAAAGAGAACCGATTGGCGGAATGATGAAACTTTCCCGAAAAGGCGAGTCTCGAGAGTCGGTTCACAGGCTCGTCTTTTTTGGGGGGCTCGATCTGTTCCGGGGGCACGCAGTTTCCTTTTTGGGTTGATCGTCGACGTGGGGTGATCCGGGCAGAAAGGGATGCCGGAGGCATCCCAGCCGGTAGCCGGTGGTTGAGGAGCGGAGCGACGATACCACCGGACAGATGGCAATAGCTTCTGAGCATCCCAGCCGGGATGCCAGCGCACGGGGCGGTGATGGGGCCGGGGAGTCTCCGGCGATTGGCTGGCATCCCTGCCGGGATGCGGGAATCGGAGGCGACGGGACCCGGCGGTGTCGCTCGTGCCTCGCTCAACCGCCGGCTAATGGCTGTGATGCCTGCGGCATCGGATTTTGGTGAAGTTGGGCCACCGTCTGGCGACGGCGGCTACGTGGGGTGCAGGAGGAGCGTGGCTTTCATCCGTAGCTGCGCTCGCCAGAGCGTGGCGCGAGGCATGGGGCCACCGTCTGGCGACGGCGATTCGGGTTTTTCCGAATGATCGACCTGGCACCGGATGCCGACACCAAACGCCGATTCGAATCAGGCTTGGAGCCGGGCGAGGATGGCTTCGACATCGTAAACGCAGCCGCCCCAACTGCCGCCGCTGACATTCTGCAGGGCGGCCCAGAGCCGGGTGTCGTCGGGCACGCCGGGGAGGGGCTGGAGGCGGGGATTGGGCTCGCGGGCGGTGAGTTCGGCGGGATCGCCGACGTAATCGATGCGTCCCGTGAGGTTCCGGGTGTCGATCTCGATGCGGATGCGGTCGCCGTCGCGAAGTTTGCCGATGGGGCCGCCGGCCCAGGCCTCGGGGGAGATGTGGCCGACACAGGCCCCGGTGGAGACGCCGGAGAAGCGCCCGTCGGTGAGGAGGGCGACGTGTTTGCCCCAGGGGAGGTTTTTCAGGGCGATGGTGATCTGGGCGGTCTCGGGCATGCCGCAGCCGATGGGGCCGAGGCCGATGAGGACCATGACGTCGCCTTCGCGGATGCGGTCGTCGCCGGTGGATTTGACCGCGGCGATGGCATCGGGCTCGGAGCCGAAGACGCGGGCGGGGCCTTCGTGCCGGTACCAGCCGTCGGCGTCGATCTTGCTGGGGTCGATGGCGGTGCTCTTGATGACGCTGCCTTCGGGGGCGAGGTTGCCGCCGGGGAAGGTGACGGTGCTGGTCAGGCCGCGGGCGCGAGCGTTCTCCGGCGACATGATGACGGTGTCGGGGTCGATGCCGTCGAGCTGGCGGAGTTTTTCGCGGAGGCGGGTGCGGCGCTCGGAGGTCTCCCACCAGGCGAGGTTTTCCCCGACGGTGAGGCCGGAGGCGGTGAGGGCGTCCAGCTCGAGCAGCCCGGCATCGCGGAGGTGCAGCATGACCTCGGGCACGCCGCCGGCGAGGAATACCTGGACGGTGGCGTAGTGGTGCGGGCCGTTGGGCAGGGCATCAACGAGGCGGGAGATGCGGGCATTGAAGGCGCGCCAGTCATCGACGGTGGGGCGCCGCAGGCCGGCCTGATGAGCCACGGCGGGCAGGTGCATGATGAGATTGGTCGAGCCACCGAAGGCCGCGTGGACGGCGAGGGCGTTGCGGATGGCGGCGTCGGTGAGGATGTCGCGGGTCTTGATGCCGCGGCGTTCCAGTTCGACCAGCGAGCGGCCGGAGCGCCGGGCGAGGTCGCGCCAGATCTCGGCTCCGGAGGGGCTCAGGGCAGCGTGGGGAAGCGTCAGGCCGAGGGCCTCGGCGATGACCTGGCTGGTGGCCGCGGTGCCGAGGAACTGGCAGCCGCCGCCGGGCGAGCCGCAGGCTTTGCAGCCCATCTCGGCCGCATACTCGCGGGTGATATCGCCCTGGGAAAAACGCGCGCCGATCGTCTGGATGCGCCCGAGATCCTCGTCGGTATCCTGGCTGAGTAGGGTGACGCCGCCGGGGATGAGGATGGTGGGCAGGTCGCGGGTGCCGGCGAGGGCCATCATCATGGCGGGCAGGCCTTTGTCGCAGGTGGCGACGCCGACGACGCCCTTGCGGGTGGGCAGGGATCGGATCAGGCGGCGCAGCACGGTGGCGGCATCGTTGCGGTAGGGCAGGGAATCCATCATCCCGTCGGTGCCCTGGGTGCGGCCGTCGCAGGGATCGCTGCAAAAGCCGGCAAAAGGCACGCCGCCGAGCGCGGTGATGGCCTGGGCGGCTTCCTCCATCAGCAGGCCGACCTCGAAATGCCCGGTGTGATAGCCGAGGGCGACCGGTGTGCCATCCTCGCGGCGGATGCCGCCCTGGGTGCTCAGGATGAGGTAATCGCCGCCCGCCACCTTGTCCGCCGCCCAGCCCATGCCGACATTCTGCGTCCAGCCGAACAGGTGACCGCTGGGCTGGGTGAGCAACTGGCTGGCGGTGAAAGGCAGCGTGCCCGCGGGGCCGGGGCCCTTGGTCCGCAGGGTGTAGATGGCTTCGTCGCCGGAGTCGAGGATGGGGTTGGACATTGGGGGGCTTAGATTTGCGATCTGGGATTGGCGATCTGGGATTAGCGAATTGCGATCTGGGATTAGCGAATTGCGATCTGGGATCTGAGATCTGGGATCGATTTTTTTTTAGGCGTGGTCCAGGTAGGCGGCGGTGATTTGAGCGAGGTAGGCATCCTGATCGCTCTCCCACCAGCGGGTGGAGAAAATCTCGACCTCGTGATGGCCCTGGAAGCCGGCAGCCTCGACCTGAGCGCGGATGCCGCGCAGATCAATGCAGCCTTCGCCCATCAGGCCGCGATCGGTGAGCAGGTGCCGGGTCGGGGTGAGCCAGTCGCAGATGTGGAAGGCAAAGAGCCGGCCCGTTTCCCCGGCCAGGGCGATCTGAGCGGGCAGGGTATCGTCCCACCAGACATGGTAGACATCGACGGCGATGCCGACGAGAGGGTGGTCGAGCCGGTCGCAGGCGGCATGGGCCTGGGCCATGGTGTTGATGGCCGAGCGGTCGTCGGCGTACATCGGGTGGAGGGGCTCGATGCCGAGTTTGACTCCGGCCGCCTCGGCATCGGGCAGGATGGCGGCGATTCCATCGATGATCTGGCTGCGCGAGCACTCCAGCGACTGCCCGAGCGCAGCGCCGCAGACCAGCACGACCAGCGGCGCGCCGAGCGCGGCGGCCTGCTCGATGGCGCGTCGGTTGTCATCGATGGCCTGCTGGCGTCCGGCTTCGGTGGTGGAGGGGAAAAAGCCGCCCCGGCAGAGCGACACGACCTCGAGCCCGCAGGCGCGGATCTGCTCGCCGACGCGCGCCGGCTGGCGGCCCTCCAGAGCGTCACGCCACACGGTGATGCCGGTGACACCGGCGGCGGCGTATTTTTCCATGGCCGTCTCGACCGGCCAGGGCTTCGTGGTGGCGGTATGGATGCAGAGGCGCGAGAGATCGCGGTGGGGCGCGGCGGGGGAGGACATGGTAGTGGGAAAATGGGCCTATTTTCCCCCTACAGGACCCGAAACGCCCCGCTTGTCGACCGGAAAAGCCGCCCCGTCACATCAGCCGCGCACCGGCCTCGGCCAGATCGCTGCGTTCCCCGCGCTCCAGAGTGACATGGGCGGTGAAGGTCTGGTTTTCCAGCCGCTCGCGGGTATAGACGAGGCCATTGCTGCGCCGGTCCACGTAGGGATTGTCGATCTGGGCGGGATCGCCCACCAGCACGAGCTTCGAGCCGCGCGCCATGCGGGTGACGATGGTCTTGGCCTCCAGCGGCGTGAGTTGCTGGGCCTCGTCGAGGATGAAAAAGCGGTTCGGGATCGAGCGGCCGCGGATATAGCAGAGGGCCTCCACCTCGATGAGTCCGCTGTCGAGGAAAGGCTGGTAGGGCTTCTGCGGCGGACCGCCCGGAGCCGGCTGCTTCTGTCCCGAGACCGGGCGGCGTGGCTTGCGGGCACGGTCGGCCGGGTCGGGCGGCGTGGTGAGGAACTCCAGAGCATCGAAGATGGGCTTCAGCCACGGGTGCAGCTTTTCATCCAGCGAACCGGGCAGAAAGCCGAGCGTGTCGCCCAGCGGCACCACCGGGCGGCTCACCGTGACGCCCGCGTAGCCGCCGGAAAAGGTGGCGTGAAGCGCCGAGGCCACCGCCAGCAGCGTTTTTCCCGTGCCGGCCTGCCCGTAGCAGGTGACCAGCGTGATGTCCGGATTCAACAGCGCGTCGAGGAAGCACTGCTGGCCCAGATTGAGCGGCCGGATGGTGGCGCCTTTCTGGATGCGGATGCTCTCCGGCAGGCGGAGGCGGACGAAAGCCGCGCCCGCCACGTGCCGCGCCGGCATGGTGCGCTTCGAGTCGCCGGCCTGGAAGAGGACGTATTCATTCGGAGCCAGATCGGGCAGGTGACGCGCCGCGAGGGCCAGTTCTCCGGTGCTGGCGAAGCGCTGCATCTCCGTCGGCTCGATCTCCAGCGTCCGAACCTTGCGGGTGATGGCGCTGTCGTTCTGCACCTTGTCGCTGAGGTAGTCCTCGCAGGGAATGCCCAGCGCGTGGGCCTTGAGCTGGAGGTTCAGGTCCTTCGTCACCAGCGCGGCAGGGGCGGGATTGATTTCGCCAATCACGCGGGTGCAGAGCAGCAGCCGGTGGTCGGGCGTGTCCAGCGTCGGCAGCATCTCGCGCAGATGGGCGACGGCGCGGGCGGCCCGCCGGTCGGCCGGGTCGCAATTCACCAGCCGCACCGTGCCGCCGTCGGGCGTGGGAATGCCCCGGGTGGCCAGTTCGGGGTGGGCGGAAAACAGCTCCGCCAGTTCCCGGTGCACCGTGCGGGCATTGGCGCCGCGCTCCGACTGCTCGGCCTTGAAGCGGTCCAGCTCGCAGAGCACTTCGACCGGGATGCAGACGTGATTGTCGGCAAAGCGGCGGATGCACTCCGGATCGTGGAGCAGCACGTTGGTATCGATGACGAAATTTTTCCCGCAGGTCGAGGGCGCCTTCAGTCCATCGAAGCCGGCCGGCCGGGACTTCGGCTTGCGGCTGCCGTTCTCGCCCGTGGGGCGTCCGTTGGGAGCAGGGGAGGCAGCGTGGAACAGTTCGGTTTGGTTGGCAAAGGGATCGAGGGCGGATGCGGGGCGGTGGCTCATGCGGGGGCGTTTTCCAGTCGTGAAGTCAGTCTTGAGGAGGAGGTCAAAATTCCAAAGCCAGAGCCCGGGCAGGCGCGGCCGAGAGGCTGGCGACCAGATCGAGCACGTTCTGTTCCAACTCCGGCAGGGCGGTGCCCGGCGGTTCCACATCGATGTCGTGGATGTGCCAGTAGTGGACCCGGTCGGTCCACTCGGGAAAGCCGGCGACCATCCGCGGCCGGTGCTCCGCCTCCTTCAGGCAGATCGTCAGCGCCGCCGCCCGCAGATCGCACGCCTCGAGCCGCGCCGGCTTCCGCCGCGTCAGTGCGAGGGGGATGTTGCGCAGTTCCAGCGCCGCGCGGGTGTGGTGCGAGAGATCCTCGGTCGCCAGGTGGGGTTGAAAGCCCCGTGATTCCGCCCGCCACGACAGGCGCCGGCGCAGGGCGTGGAAATTGAAGAGCGCCTCAGCGAAGCGGCTGCGGTAGAAATTCCCGGAACACACGAATAAGACCGTGTCTGATCGATGCATCCCTGAGCCTGCCGCCTCTCTGTCCACGGCGACAATTAAGAAATGTTAAATTTCCGATGCAATCGGATTTTTCCAAAATCAGTCAGAAAAGGGCGAAAATCGTGTCTGTAACCGCCAACCGGGGTGGCGCGTCTTTCCGATGCAACCCTGTCTGATCTCCGATGATACCCTCTTCCATCGTCGCCGAAGCCCCTGTCACCGCCGCGCCGGTGGCGGAAAAGCCGGGCTGGCCCCGGCTCGCGGCGCGGGGGCTGGAGACGGTCTTCGGCGGGGCGAGCCTGCTGGCCGGTCTGGCCCTGCTGGCGGCGGTGCCGGGGCTGCATTTTCTCAGTCTCGGCTATCTGCTCGAAGCCAGTGGCCGCGTCGCCACCTCGGGACGGCTGCGGTCGGGGTTCATCGGCCTGAACCGGGCGGCGGTGGCGGGGCGGATCGCGATCGGTATTTTCCTGGTGCTCCTGCCGGTCCGGCTGGCGGCCAGCTACTGGAACGATGCCCGGCTCATCGCCCCCGGGTCCGAAATCGAGGCGCGCTGGCGACTGGTGCTGATCGGGCTGACGCTGCTGGCTTTTGCCCACATCATCTGGGCCTGCCTGCGTGGGGGACGGCTGTGGCATTTTCTCTGGCCGGCTCCGCTGCGCCTCTGGCGGAGCCTGCGCGGCTTCCGGCCCGGTCGACTGCTCGAGGCGGCCGGGAGGGCGGGGGACTGGGTGCTGGCTCTGCGGCTGCCGCGGTATTTCTGGCTCGGGCTGCGTGGCTTCGCCGGGGCGCTGGTCTGGCTGGCGGGGCCGGTGGCGGTGCTGATGCTGGCAGGGAAAATTCGCAACGAAGGCGTGGCGTTCCTGGCCAATCTGCTGGGCGCGGCCGGACTGCTCGGCGTGGTGCTGTATCTGCCGTTTTTGCAGACGCGCTTCGCCCTGACGCGGCGGTTCGGGGCCTTGTTCGAAGTGGGCGAGGTGCGGCGCTGGTTCCGTCGGGCACCGATTGCCTTCTGGTTTGCGTTGGCTTTGTCCCTGCTGGCCGCCGTGCCGCTGTATGTGCTCAAGATCGAGCTGATCCCCCAGCCGGTAGCCTGGCTGCCGGCGCTTTTCTTCGTGGCCTTCCTCCTGCCGGCCCGGCTGCTGACGGGCTGGGCGGTACACCGGGCGCTGGCGCGGGAGACGCCACGGCTGGGCCTGTGGCGCTGGCTGAGCCGGCTCGCCGCGCTGCCGGTGGCGGCGGTTTACGTGTTTTTCGTGTGGATCACCCAGTATCTGAGCTGGCAGGGCGCCTGGAGCCTGCTGGAGCAGCACGCCTTTCTCGTGCCGGCGCCGGGGCTGGGGTTTTGAGGTGGGGTGAT
Organism: Verrucomicrobiales bacterium; assembly: GCA_016795505.1. Lineage (GTDB taxonomy): Bacteria > Verrucomicrobiota > Verrucomicrobiia > Verrucomicrobiales > DEV007 > JAEUHH01. The sequence goes on from JAEUHH010000113.1 coordinate 7,197, forward strand.
GCGGGTGGTTGACGGGAGAACGGTCTGGCGGGAGTGTTTTCCCATGTCGGAATGGACTGAACGCATCGTTGTCGACCCGTCGATCTGCCACGGGAAAGCCTGCGTCCGCAACACGCGGGTGATGGTATCCGTGTTGCTCGACAATCTCGCTGCCGGTGTCAGCGAAACGGATATCCTGAAGAGCTATCCCTCCATCCAATCTGAGGATCTGAAAGCCGTGATTGCCTATGCGGCCGAATTGGCGCGGGGCCGCGTCGTCAATACACCGCCCTTGGCGGCATGAACCGGCGTGGGGAAATTCGCAGCCGCCGATGCGCCCTTGATGCGGACGGCTGATTCGGCTTAGATCGGGGCATGAACACCCCCTCCCGCCGTCGCTTTTTTCAATCCGCCGCCGCCACTGTCGCCGCCCTCGGTTCGGGGGGGCTGGTGGGAAATGGGCTGGCCCAGTTGCCCCGCAGTGCGGCGGACCCGGCTTTCACGGTCAAGAACGGGCGCATCCGCCAGTCGATCATGGGCTGGTGCTTCAACAAACATTTCGATGCCCTGACCCTGGCGAAACACTGCAAGGAGATCGGTCTGGTGGCGATGGAAGGCATCGGGCGCGAGTTCTATCCGGAGGTGAAAAAGCTCGGTCTGGAGATTTCGCTGGTGAGCAGTCACGGCTTCGCCAAGGGGCCGTGCGACCCGCAGCATTTCGATTTCTCCGTGTCGGAACTGGAAAAGGCCATCGCCGCCGCGGCCGATGCGGGCTGCAAGAAAGTGATCACTTTCACCGGGATGCGCTTCGATGGGATGGACGAGGAAAAAGCGAAGCAAGATTGCATCCGGGCGTGGAAAAAGGTGTTGCCGCTCGCTGAAAGCAAGGGAGTCACGCTCGTGCTGGAGCATCTGAACTCGCGCGACGACACCCATCCGATGAAAGGGCACCCCGGCTACTTCGGTGACGATGTGGAAATGTGCATCGATCTGATCAAACAGGTCGGCTCGGAGAACTTCAAGCTGCTGTTCGACATCTACCACGTGACGATCATGAACGGCGACGTGATCCGCCGCATCCGACAGTATCACGAATACATCGGCCACTATCACACGGCGGGGAATCCGGGCCGGGCGGAACTCGACGACACTCAGGAGATCAACTACCCGCCCATCATGCGGGCGATCCTGGAGACGGGCTACGAGGGCTATGTGGCCCAGGAATTCATCCCCACCTGGGACGATCCGCTGCTCGCCCTGCGCCACGCGGCGATGGTCTGCGACGTGTGATTTGTGATCGGCGAATTGCGATCGGCCTGATTCTTCACTGCGCGCCGTGGCGGCCTCTGAAAAAGGCGTGCAGGGCGGGCAGGTAGTCGCGATCGGTGCCGAGGGCGATCTTGTCGATGGCGAGGCGGCGGAATTGGCTGTCGAGCTCCGTCTGCCAGCGGGCGGCCTCGGCGGCATAGGCGCGCCGCAGTTTCGGGCTGGAAGTGTTGATTTCGATCTGCTCGCCGGTCTCCGGGTCCTCCAGCCGCACCCGCCCGGCGGGTGGCAGGGCGTATTCGGCGGGATCGCTGACCTGGATGGCGATCATGTCGTGTTGGCGGCTCACGGTGCGGAGGTCGGCTGCGAGGTCGCCAGGGAAGAGAAAGTCGGAAATCATGAAAACCAGCGACCGGCGTCGCACGTGGTTTTGCAGGATGTGCACCGTCGGTGCGAGGGCGGTCTGGTGGCGCATGGGCCGGTGATAGAGGATCTCCCGGATCAGGCGCAGCACGTGGCTGCTGCCCTTTTTGGCCGGCACGAACAGCTCGATCTCGTCGGTGAACAGGATGAGTCCGACTTTGTCCTTGTTTTGCAGGGCGCTGAAAGCCAGCAGGGCGGCGACCTCGGCCATGAGCTCCCGTTTGCTTGGGCCGTGGCTGCCGTAGTTGCCCGATGCGCTCACGTCGATGGCGAGGAAGACGGTCAACTCGCGCTGCTCGACGAATTTCTTCACAAAGGGCGCCCCGAGCCGGGCGGTGACATTCCAGTCGATCGAGCGGACCTCGTCGCCGGGCTGGTATTCGCGGAAATCCTCGAAATCGATCCCCTGGCCCTTGAAACAACTGTGATACTCGCCGCCGATCGACTCGCGCACGAGACCGCGGGTGCGCAGCTCGATCTTGCGGATCTTGCGCAGGATGTCGGCGATCTCGGCTTTGTCGTCGGTCATGGCTCGGGGTGTTTTCGGGAGAGAGGGGATTTTGGGACAGGATTAACGGGATTTTGGGACAGGATTAACGGGATTTGGGGACAGGATTAACAGGATTTGGGGGCGGGATTGACGGGATTTGGGGGCGGGATTGACGGGATTTGGGGGCGGGATTGACGAGGATTATAGGGCGGGATTGACCGGGGGGCTGGCTTGGGAGGGAGATGGGTAGGGCGGTTGTTGATGGCAGGGCCGGCATTTTCGGAAATGCGCTGATATGGAGTTAATCCCACCCCACGGCCCCGTCAATCGCGGTGCGATGCGCTCAATCCTGCCCCAGATAAGCCGCCAGGCTCTCTTTCAACTGCGTCCGGGCCCGGAACAGCAGGCTCTTCACGGCCGGCAGGGACAGGTGGAGGATCTCCCCGATTTCCTCGTAGGGCATGTCCTCGTAGCGGCGCAGGATCACGGCGAGACGCTGCTTTTCCGGGAGTTGCTGGATGGCGCGGTCGATGGCGTCCTCCAACTCCCGCTGGAGGATCGACTCGTCCGGGTTTTTCGCGGAGTCATCCGGCGTGCCGATGTGAAAGTCGTCCTCCCGCTCGTCGAAGGACACCACCGGCTTGCGCTGGCGGCGGCGCATCTCGTTGAAGACCAGATTCCGCGTGATGGTGAACAGCCAGGTCGTAAATTTCGCCTGCGGCTCGTAGCGCTTGGCCGATTTCCAGATTCGGATGAAAACCTGCTGCGCGATGTCCTCGGCGTCGTCGGGGTGGCCCAGCATCTTGGCCACCGTCCCGATCACGGCGCGCTGGTGGATGGACACCAATTCCTCGAAGGCCCGGACATCGCCATCGCGCACGCGGAGCATCAGGGCGACGTGATGATCATTGGACTGGGACAGATCCTCGTCCTGAGCCTCGCCGGCGGGCAGTACGTCAGGCAGGTCGGAGGTGTCATCCATAGAAGGGCGGGATTCGGCGGGACGCGGCGGGCTGAGGAGACGGCCAAAGCCGGCGCCGTTGCTAAAGTCCAGAGTTGTCGCGTTGAGTGCCAGCGTTTTTTCGGAGTTGATTGAGCGATGAAACCATGGGTGTCGGCACAAGTTTCGGGCGTTTTCCGGAGGCGCAAACCACTTGAAGAGGAGCCGGTTTCGTGTCCTGTCTGGCACGCCCGGCGTAACCTCTCCCAGAGCCTTCCTTTCCCAGCGTCTCCCCGTGCCAGATTTGTCTCCCCATCGCGATTTTGCCTTCCTGAAAATCGGCCCCGGCCGGTTTGTCTGCGGGGTGGGGCCGTTCGCCGGAGCCGCCGAGCCGCCCTCGGATGGCCGGGCGGCGTTTTACATCAATGACTTCCAGCTCAGCGATCCCGCGCCGTGGAAAGTGCCCGCCCGCGCCTTTGAGACGTCCGATGTGCGGCAGTTGTTGCCGGAAAATGGCTCCACGCCCCTCCCGGCGATCGAGTGGCACGGCCTCCGCGACGGGGAATTCCGCGGCATTTACGACGAGATCCAGCGTGAGATCGCCGGTGGTCGCCTGGAGAAATCGGTGCCCGTCATCACCGAACGCGGCCAACTGAACGGTGGCGACCCCGCGGCCCTCGTGAAGGCGGTCAATGGCGCCGCAGAGGAGCTGTGGGGCTACGGCTATCGCCTCGGCGATGCGGGCATGATCGGCGCCACACCGGAGCAATTTCTCAACGTCCGCGGCGACCAGCTCGAAACGATGGCCCTGGCCGGCACCGCGCCGAAGCACGAAGCCGGCGATTTCCTGAGCGATCCCAAGGAGATCCGGGAGCACGAGTTCGTCGCCCATTACCTCATCGAAAAGCTCTCCACCATCGGCAGCATGGTGCGCGAGACCCGCTGCGTCATGGATCTGGGCACTCTGGTGCATTTCCTGTCCCGCATCCGGGTGAAACTGAACGAGCCTGTGCCCGACCTGAATGCCCTGATCCGCCTGATGCACCCCACGCCCGCCCTCGGCGCCTATCCGCGGGGCGAAGGCGCGTTGCGGATGCTCTGCGGCTTCCGCGAGCGGCTCGGCGCCCCGCCGCAGTTCGGCGCGCCTTTCGGCGTGTCCTGGGGCGGGGAATTTCGCTCGGTCGTGGCGATTAGGAATGTCTCCTGGTCCGGCACCGAGATGCGTCTGCCCGCCGGCTGCGGCATCATCCGCGAGAGCCGCTTCGACCGCGAATGGCGCGAGCTGGCCCTGAAGCGGAATTCGGTGAAGGCGCTGCTGGGGGTGTAGCGGATCGATTCCCAGTGGACCCATGTCAAACGCCGCCCTCGCCGCTGTCACCCTGGAGGAGTCCCTGAGCTGGGGCGTGCGGGATTTCGTCGTCTGCACTGGGGCGCGAAATGCCCCGCTGGTGCTGCCGCTGCTGGAGGCGCCATCGGCGGTGCGGGTGTGGCGGCATTTCGACGAACGCAGTGCCGCCTTTTTTGCCCTCGGCTTGGCCCGGCGGGAACGTCGGCCGGTCGCCGTGGTGACGACCTCGGGCACTGCGGTGGCGGAACTGCTGCCGGCGGTGATCGAGGCTCACTATGCTGGCCTGCCGCTGTTGCTGATCACCGCCGACCGGCCGAAGCGCTTTCGCGGCACCGGCGCGCCGCAGGCTATCCTGCAGGCCCATCTGTTCGGCGAGCACAGCGAGGGCTGTCTCGATGTCGAGGCGGCGGAGGATTTTCCGCGCGGCTTCCCATGGAGCCGGCTGCGGCCCATCCAGGTGAATCCCGGCTTTGAAGAGCCCGGTGCCGAGCCGCCGGCTGTTGTTGATTGGGTAGGAGCGATGCACCGGGTCACGGCTCCGATGAGACCCTGTCTGATCGGAGATGAGACCCTGTTGGATCGTTTTTTGGCCGACTTTGCGGACGGCGTCGTGATCCTGGGCGAGATCGACGCGACCGACCGGCCGGCGGTGGAAGGGTTTCTCAAAACGCTGGGCGCGCCTGTGTGGACCGAGGCCACCTCGGGGTTGCGCGAGTCGGCCGCGCTGGCCCATCTACTGCTGCCTGGTGGCGACGGGGCTTTCCGCGAGTGGCGCCCGGCAAAGGTGCTGCGTATAGGCGGCGTGCCGAGTCTTCGCTACTGGCGGGATCTGGAGTCGCAGCCGCGGGTACCTGTGTTGTCGGTGACGCGGACAGGCTTTTCCGGCTTGGCGCGGGCGAGTGAGACGCTGCCGTGGGTGGATTTCGCCGCTGTGGCCGTGGCCGGTCGCTCGCAAAGGCCGGACATGCCAGTCGATGAACGGCGCGAGCGCTTGCCGGCTTTTCCCCGCAGTGAACCGGCCTGGATGGGTGCGCTGTCAGAGGTGATTCCGTCTGAGGCGCGGATCTTCCTCGGCAACAGTCTGCCGATCCGGGAATGGAATCTGGCGGCGACCCGCGCGGTGCCGCATCCGGCTGTCCACGCAAACCGCGGGGCGAATGGCATTGACGGGGAGGTCTCGACCTTTCTCGGGCTCAGCGAGGGCGCCGCGGAGGCGTGGGGGATCTTCGGTGATCTGACGGCGCTTTACGATCTGAATGCGCCGTGGGTGCTCGATCAACTGAGCGCGGGGCGGCGGCGACTGGTGGTGATCAACAACGGCGGCGGCCGCATTTTCTCCCGCCTTGCCTCCCTGTCCGGGATCGATGAAAGCCGGAAACGGATCACTGAGAATCGCCACGCCATCGGCTTCGAGCCTTGGGCGCGGCTGTGGGGGCTGGGCTATCGGCGTCTGACCGATCCGGCTGGCCTCGCCGAGGTTGCGGCCGAGGACGAGGCGGCGGCCATCATCGAGATCGTGCCTGATGCGGCGGAAACGGAGGCTTTCTGGGGATGATCCACGCGCTGCACGGCAATCTGGGCGCAGCATCGGACTGCGCGGCGGTGCCGTTTTCCGATCCGGTGGTGACGCCGGATCTCTGGGCGTGGCAGGAACGATTCCCGGCCTTGTCGCTGGAGGCGTTCGGCCTGCGCTGGGCGGATGACGTGGCGGCGCTGGATGCTGCACCGGTGCTGCTGGGCTATTCGCTGGGCGGCCGGTTGGGCTTGCAGGCGCTGGCGGCGCGACCGTCGCTGTGGCGGGGGGCGATTTTCGTTTCGACGCATCCCGGCTTGGTTTCCGCGGAAGAGCGGGAAGCGCGCCGGGCGCATGATGCCGTGTGGGCGCGACGGGCACGGGAGGAAAGCTGGGACGCATTTTTGGCGGACTGGAACGCCCAGCCGGTGCTGGCGCATCAGGCTGTGCCGGCGAGTCAGCCTGCGCTGGAGCCGCGGCGCGAGGCGATCGCGGGCGGGTTCGAGAGTTGGTCGCTGGGCTGTCAGCTCCCGATGGAGGGCGTACTGGCCCGGTCGGCATGTCCAATCTGGTGGGTGGTCGGCGAGCGGGATGCTCCGTATCGGGCGCTGGCTCGCCGCGTGGCCGGGGCGGCGCCGGCGGTGCGGGTGGTCGTCGTGCCTGGAGCCGGGCATCGGCTGCTCTGGGAGCGTCCCGAAGCGCTGGCTGAGATCGCGGCGGAGGCGCTGGGGCAGATGGGATGAAAGCAGCTTTGGCTTAAGCCCAAAGTGGGCGCCGGTCTGGAGGGCGAGGGGCAGTGCTTGGGCTGAGGCCCAAACGACATTTTTGGCTGAGTCTCGCGGGTCCGTTGGGGATCTGATTGTCAATCGCAGCAGAAGAGGAATGATCGATCAGAAAAACGAAACCATGGAATAGAGGGCGTAACCAATGGCTGGCAAGAAGACCATCAGCGATACCAGTTTCAAAGCCTGGCTGAAGGTCCAAAGCCGGTCATTGAGTCCCCAAAAGAAGTGAAAGTGGAAAAAGGCTCCGATGGCAATGTAGGCGATGGCGAGAGCGATCCCCGGATTTCCCGTGAGTTCTTCTGAGCCGCCGCGGTTGCCAAACATCGTGGTGTAACCTCTTTGCAGGCAGTGAATGCCATAAATGATGGGAACCAATGGGAAGGCGATGCCAGCCAGCCATTGCTTGACGGGTCCGCCAGACGGCCCGTGGGCAAGATCCTCGGAATCATCGCCCCACGTTCTGCGGGAGTCCCGATATCTGTTGTGGGCGGATCTCATGGGTGATCGGGGAGAGGAATGAGGAGTTTCCCTGCGGCTCTTCGCGTCGATGGAACATCATGCATCGAAGGCGGATCTTCGTCAAGGTGTTCAGTTTTGTGGGAATCCTAACTTGGACGCGTGGCCTGGCTTTGCATTGGTGAAAGTAGCTTGGGCGTCGGCCCCAAGAGGGCGCCGGTCTGGAGGGCGGGGGTAGTGCTTGGGCTGAAGCCCAAACTACTTTTTCCGGGCAGTGATGGCTTTCCCCGTGGCAACGATTGCCTACCGCAACAAGGTGGCGCGGCCGAGGCGGCGGCAATGTCGAATGATGGCGGTCTCGGCGGCGGCGATGGCCTGGCGGGTGGCGTTGTAGTCGGCGGGGGTGAGTGCGCCGTCGGCGAGCAGGCGGTCGGCGAAGGCGATGAGGTTGGCGAGGTCGTTGCGTTCGCCCAGCCGGGAGCCGAGCCGGTGGATGCGGGCATCGAACTTGCCGGGCGCGCGGCCCTGGGAGGCGGCGATGAATTCGCGTTGATAGCGGAGGCGTTTCACCGTCTTGCGCCAGTCGTGCCACAGCTCGGCATCGAGGCTGCGGGTGGCCTGCCGGGTGTCGCGGCGGGCGCGGCGGAGGCTGCGGCGCAACTCGTGGCGGATGGCGCGACGCAGGGCGTGGGGATGGGCGGGGTCGAGGGCCTCCCAGGCGGCGATCTCGGCGGTCCAGGCCTCGCGGATCTCATGGAGCAGGGCGTCGTCGCTGCGGGCGGCCTGGATGGCGAGGTCATGTCGCTGGATGAGCGCTGCGACGACGTGGTCGAGGGCCATGGCGAGGCGTCCGTCGGTCTGAGCGGCGGCGAGATGCTGGGCGAGGCGGGTGAGCACGGTGAGGTCGCGGGCGCCGGACAGTTTGCCGGACAGTTCGGTCAGGGCGGTGCGCCGGGCCCGGGCGACAGAACGACCAGCATGATCGGCCACGAGACGCCAGGCGGCGCGGAGGCGCTTGGTGGCGACGCGATTTTCGTGAACCACGGTCTCGTCGGCGAGCGCCGCGGGATCGGCGAGCCGATCGAGACAGGCCCGGGCCACGGCGGCGGTGAGCTCAGCCAGGGGGAGGTGGGTGCGTGGGGCGGTTTCGGTCGGCTCCATGGGCTTATTCTTGGACCACGGACGGGGCGTCGTCCACCGCGGGATGCGGCGGCTTTGGATCGGTGGATGGATCGGGGACCGGGTCGGCGCGATCGATGAGATGCCGGAAGTGCTGGTAGAGGTAGCCCATGCCGATGAGGACGAGCGCGATGGCAAAGAAGGCATAGATGCGATAGAGCGGGTCGTCGATATCGACCAGGAAAAGCCGGATCAGGGCCAGCAGCAGTCCGATCAGCCCCACCAGCCGGTAGGGGCGCAACCCGGCGGCAAAACCGACGGCGAACAGGAGGATGGCGCCTGCGCCCCATCCCACGGTGGTCAGCGATTCGACGCCGAAGCGGTCGATGGCGAGGACGGGGAAGGCCAGAGCCAGCAAGCCCAGTCCGCCATGGATCCAGGCGACGGGTCGCAGCCGGTCGGAATGCCGCCGGTAAGTCACCACGACGCCATGGGCGATGATGAGGATCGCGACGGACAGCACGCCGATCAAGTCCGTCGGGTCGACCTCACGATGGCGGTCAAAGATGAGGCTGAAGGTCTCCCATGCGGCGACACCGAGGGGTAGGGCGGACCACATCTCGCCCGACGGGCGGCGGCATCCGCGCGCCCAGAGGATGAGTCCGACGGCACAAATGGCGGCGATGACACCCGACCAAGGCTGCTCAGCAATCCCGCACGGCGCTTGGAGAAAAGCCAGCGCGGCGAGACATTCGAAACCGATGAACAGGGCGCTCCGGGTCTCCGGGGAAAAGGCTCCGCCGCCGGCTTTCACCCATCCGCGATGGGCGAGGTGCAACCATGCGAAGACCCCGGCCAGACAAGCCCACCATTCCCAGTCGCCGGTGGCGGGAAGACCGGCGGGAGAGGTGACCAGCAGGTGCAACAGCGACAGGATCAGAGGCACGACCGACACCAACGCGAGGGCGCGGAAGGGGACGAGGCCGTGCAGGCCGATGACGGCAAGGGCGATGATGGCGCCGCTCAGGAAGGTCTCCGCCGGGTCGAGGTGGGTGCGGCACAGCCAATGGATGACGAGCAGGCTCAGCCCGTGGAGGACCAGATCGTAGGCGATGAACACCGGGCGGGGATGAGCGTCTTTTTTCCGAGCCAACAACATGGCCGCCGTCGTGGTCACGCCAATGATGAGGCCGGCGAAGATGGCGTGTTCCATCGGTGAGGTGGGCGCACGATGGAACACGTCGAGGTGCCAGCCCACCGCCCAGAGCAGGGGCAGGCCACCGGCGAGGGCGGGCACGTGGTTGCGGGTCAGGTAAGCCGCGGTGAAAAGTCCGCCGGCCGCCAGCGCGAGGAAGGACGGGCCGTTGGGCAGGCCTGCGAAGAGATCCCGCGCTAGAAAGGTGATGGTGGAGCCGACGAGCCCTGCCAGCAGCCATTGGGCCGGATCGGGGTCGCCTTTTTCGGTCGGAACCGCGCTTCCCGGCACCGGGATGGCTTGCCGGAAGAGCGCCCAGACAGCGATGGCGGTGAAGCCGGCGAGGATCAGGAGGTTTTGCCACCCGGCATCAGACGCAACGGGATCGACGAAGCGGTGCGCCGTCACCGCCAACGCGACCAGTCCAAAGCCATGGAGCCCGAGTCGCACCGCCGCGCAGGTACCGCGGGAATCGGCCCGCCAGCGATGCAGAGCCAGTTCCGCCAGTCCCAGTCCCAGAAATGCCAGCCACAGTCCGGCGATCAGGCAGGGGGCGCTGCTGTCTCCGCAGCGGCCCAGGTGGATCAACGCCGGTGCCAGGGCGGTAAGGCCGGCCACGACGGGCGCCGGATGGCGCAGCAGGACCGTCGGCAGGGCGATGAGAAGGGCCGAAAGCGACTGGGCCCACACGAGATCGGCGCCTTGGGTCGGAGCGTTCGGCGTCCAGATCAGCGCCGTTGCCGCGAGGCCGATGGTGAAACCGCCCAGGTGACCCATGACCGGGCGAAAGACATCATCGCCGGAGCTTTTCCCTGATGATTCGTCACGCCGCGCCCAGTGGGCGTGCAGCGCCAGGCTGGCCGACAAGAGGCCGAGCGACAGCGTGCCGACGATGTGATGCACGGAGAAAATGTCCCAGATCGGGTCGGTTGACTGCCATGCGTCGTGAAAAATCAGAGCCAGCGTCGCCGCGAGGAGGACGACAAAGCCGACCTCCGCCCAGCGGTAGCGGCTCCGCTGCCAGGCCCAGAGCAGGAGACCGGTCTGGAAGGCGAGCGAGAGCCATCGGGTGGGGCCGTCGTAACGCTCGACCACGAACAGCGCCAGCAGGGCACAGGCTTTGAGGAAGTAGGTCTCCGTGAGTCCCGCCGGATGCCGTCGCCAAAGCCGGATCGCGGTAAAGGCGCCGAGACCGATGGTGAACACCAGGTAAAACGAGTCCAGCTCGCCCGTCTCGATGGCGCGTGGGTAGGCCAGACGCACCGCCAGCCAGCCGATTGCCACCGCGAGCGAGGTGTTTCCCACCGCCAGCCATCGGCGCCACAGCGGATGGGGATTGTCGGGACCGCCGTGGCGTTCCTCGGAGAGGATGTTGGCCGCTTCGAGGACCACGGCCAGACCGGCCAGGCTGCCGAGCAACACGAACAGCGAGGGCGGCATCGCGGCGCGTGGCCAGTGGAAAACGGCGAGGGTGAAGAAGCCCAGCCACGCACCCGGCGTGGCGAGAGTGACGGGCCAGCGCCAGTGTCTCAGGACAAACAGGAAGCCGGCCCCGGCGGCCAGCGAGATCAAGCCGGCGACCAGGAAGCGGTCGAGACCGTGCCAGTGGGAGAATCCGCACGCCACCAAGCCGAGCAGGGTCGCCATCGTAGCGATGACTTCATCGCGCTTCCAGAGGCTCCACAGGATGACGAGCACGACCGCCGCGGCCTGGGCGAGAAAGCCAGCGGCGGGATCGTGAATCACCCGCGTGGCCTCGATGCCGTAAGCCGCGAAGGCGGTGAAATAGCCCAGTCCGAGACCGCCGGCCGCGACGAGTCGTCCGAACTCGGCCAGCCGGCGTTCCAGCCATGAGCCCAGCAGGAGAAAGCCCGCTGCCAGACCGGCGAGCGTGCCGACCCGCACCCACGGCGGCACCTCACGGGCGATGCGGACCCCGAAGAACACCGCTGCGATGATCAGCACCACCAAGCCGATTCGCGTGAGCCACCACGCGCCGATGGCCGCCTCGGCGCTCTCGCCACCGGGGGGCATGAGCCGGAGCTTCTCCAGAATCGGGCGCCAGCGAGGTGGCGAGGCCGGAACGGGAGTCGGCGGAGGCGTCAACTTGGGGCGAGCCGGTGGCAGCGGCGGCGGTGAAGTGGGCTGGGTGACGGGCTCGGGCCGTGAGAGCGGCAGGGGGGGCGGTGTAGAGGCTGCCTTTTCGACTGGATCCGGGATGGGCACCGGCGCCGGGACCGGGGAGGGAGTCGGCTTGGGCGTTCCGGATTCCGTCTGGAGTTTTTGCAGTTCCACCTTGAGCAATGTGACGTCGCGGACCACGGCATCGAGGCGTTGGCGGGTCTGGAACAGGTGGATGATGAGCCAGAACAGCGTTCCGGCGATGAAAAGGAACAGGAGGAAAGCTTCCATGGTGTGCAAAGGCGGCTGAAAGTTGTCGGACCTGCCCAGTCTATTTTCAATCTGCGGAGCCGGCGCATCGAATCGCTTGGTGTGAGCATTGATGAAATCGATTCAGCCGGTGAGGAGGGAGTTGGGGCAGCGGGTGGGGCAGCGTGTGGGCGGGAATGGCGGGAGTTTTGTTGCCGGATAGCCGGCGATGGGAACATTCGCGTCATTCGCGCTGATTCGTTTACATTCGTGTTAAGGCCGTATGGCCTGGAATGCCAAAAGCGCGAGAGGCCGTTCCTCGGGGGTGTGAAGATTTGAACGCGAATGGAAAAGAATGGCCGAGAATGACGCGAATGGCTTTGGCTGATGACCTGCTTGGGAACATTCGCGTCATTCGCGCTGATTCGTTTACATTCGTGTTAAGACCACATGGCCTGGAATGCTGAAAACGCGCAAGGCCGTTCCTCGGCGTCGTGGTGATTTGAATGCGAATGGAAAAGAATGGCCGCGAATGACGCGAATGGCTTTGGCTGATGACCTGCTTGGGAACATTCGCGCTATTCGCGCCAAAGCCAAAAGGCCTGCAAATTCGAAAGCGCGGCAAACCAATGCCACCACAATTCGAACGCGAATGGAAAAGAATGGCCGCGAATGACGCGAATGGCTTTGGCTGATGGCCTGCTTGGGAACATTCGCGTCATTCGCGCTGATTCGTTTACATTCGTGTTAAGAGCACATGGCCTGGACTGCCGAAAGCACGCGAGGCCGTTCCTCGGCGTCGTGGTGATTCGAACGCGAATGGAAAAGAATGGCCGCGAATGCCGCGAATCTCGTTGCCAAGACTAGCCCTATTCCAAGAGCCTCCGCGTCTCCGTGGTGCTTTTCCGACCCTGCCGAGACCTGATCAGACCCTGTTGTCTCTCCGATCAGACCCTGTTGCATCGGAAACCCGGCCCGCCGGTGTCGTTGCCGTCGAGCCTACTCGGCGATGGGGGCGAGAAGATCGCGGAGATCGGCTTCGGAGAATTCCAGCTTTTGCGGGGAGCCTTCGAGGATGCCCTGGAACAGGGCGCGCTTTTTCTGCTGCAGGTAGAGGATTTTCTCCTCGATGGTGCCCTGGCTGATGAGCTTGTAAACGAAGACGGGATTTTTCTGGCCGATGCGGTAGGCGCGGTCGGTGGCCTGGCTTTCGAGGGCGGGATTCCACCACGGGTCGTAGTGGATCACGGTGTCGGCGGCGGTGAGGTTGAGGCCGGTGCCGCCGGCGCGGAGGCTGATCAAAAACACGGGGTACTTGCCGGCCTGAAAGTCATCGCACAGGGCGCCGCGGTCCTTGGTGGCGCCGGTGAGGGTGATGTAGGGGATCTTTTCCTTGTCGAGAGCCTGCTCGATGAGTCCGAGCATCTGGGCAAACTGGGAAAAGATCAGGATGCGGCGGCCTTCCTCGACCATGTCGGGGATGAGCTCCATGAGCAGGTCGAGCTTGGCGGAACTCTTGACCTTCTGCGCGGAGGGCAGGCTGAGCAGGCGGGGATGGCAGCAGACCTGGCGCAGCTTGAGCAGGGCGTCGAGGATGAGGATCTTGGAGGCTTCGAGGCCGCGGCGCTTGATCTCCTCCTTGAGGTCGCGGCTGAGGCTGGCGCGGACGGCTTCGTACAGTTCGACCTGCTTGGGGGTGAGTTCGATGGTGCGGACGATCTCGGTCTTGGGCGGCAGGTCCTTGGCGACGAGGTCCTTGGTGCGGCGCAGCATGAGGGGCGCGACGCGTTTGGCGAGGCGCTCGCGGCGGCTCTCGTCGCGGTCTTTCTCGATCGGGATGCGGTAGCAGCGGCGGAAGCTCTCCTCGCTGCCGAGGAAGCCGGGCATGAGGAAATGGAACAGCGACCACAACTCGCCGAGGTGGTTCTCGATCGGCGTGCCGCTGAGGGCGAGCCGGTGGCGGGCCTTGATCTTCCAGGCGACCTGGGTGACCTGGGAACCGGCGTTCTTGATGGTGTGGGCTTCGTCGAGGACGACGTAGTGAAACTCCTGGGCGAGGAGTTCGTCGGCATCGCGCAGCAGCACCGGGTAGGAGGTGACGACGAGGTCGGAGTATTTCAGCACCGGGTAGTAGCGCTTCCGCTTGTCGCCCTGGAGGGCCAGAACGGTGAGGGAGGGGGCGAATTTCTTGGCTTCCTTCTCCCAGTTCGGCACGACACTCTTCGGCGCGATGATGAGGCAGGGGAGATTGCCGCGGCCGGACTTTTTCTCCTCGAAGAGGTGGCAGAGGGTCTGCACGGTCTTTCCGAGGCCCATGTCGTCGGCGAGGATGCCGCCGAATTTCTGCTCGCGGAGGAACTGGAGCCAGCGAAAGCCATCTTCTTGGTAAGGCCGGAGGCTGGCGAGGAATCCCTGTGGCACTTCGGAGTCGTCCTTGGGTCTGAGATGCTCCAGGTCCTCGGCTGTCTTGAGCAGGTAGTCGGGTGCCTGGTCGACGAGGCGGTTGCCCCCGTTGCCGGCGTGGGCGGACTCCATGACGAGTTGGGCGGCGCGCAGGCTGTGGAGCTTGAGCTTGCCCTTGGGGTCGAGCGGGTCCTCGTCGAAGAGTTCGGCGAGGATGGCGAGCACGGCGGAGAGTTTGCTGACGGGGATGGCGACGTAGCGGTCGCTGTCCTCGATGCGGATGGGGATGCGGGTCTTGGGATCGAGTTTTTTCAGGTCGGAGAGGCGGAAATTCTCCGGCTGGCAGCGGAGGTACTCGACCAGGCAGGGCAGCATGTTGATGCGCTCGCGGCCGAGCCGGATGCCGCACTCGAAGCCGAACCAGTCGACGCCGTCTTCGCTGGCGACTTCGGCTATCTCGCCGTACCAGTCGGCCGGCTGCATGACGGACAGGCCGAAGTCGGCGGAAAAATCGAGCCGGGCGTCGATGCCCTCGTCGGCGGGCGGGTGGTTGGCGATGAAGTCGGCCCAGCGCAGCTCCTGCTCGGCCAGGGTCTTCGCGGGAAAGGCATAGCATTCGCGGCAGCCAGGGTCGATCTCGTCCCAGGGATACATTTCCACGAGCCGGCGCAGGCCGCAGGCGCGCAGCCAGGTCTCGACACGGCCGTCGGCATCGGTGCCGGGGCTGATGCGGGCCATGGGCAGGTGCTCCAGCAGGTTGCGGGCGTCGTAGTCGTCCCAGTGGAGGATGCCGACGCGGACGTCGGCGCGGAAGCAGTAGATGGTGGCGGGAAAGGTGAGCCGGTCGATGGCCTCGGGCGAACCGCTCTCGGCTTTCGCGGCCAGGAGCAGGGCGACGACGCGGTCGGTATTGGACTGGCGCTCGGTGGAGGCGCGGCCGTCGATGGACCAATCGCCCTCGCCGGTGCGCCGGACGACGACGCTGACCTCGGCGGTGGGGCCGTCGGCGAGGTCGAGGACTTCGCCGAAGATGCCGGCAAAGGTGCCGTTGATATTGGAGGTGACGACGCGCACGCGGCCCTCGCGGTAGTAGCGCAGACCGCGCTGGATCTGCTCGGGCGAGAAGATGCGCCCGTAGATGGGCGCCTCCCGGAGGGAGAGATCTTCGAGGATGCCGGGCATGTCGGAGTGGGTGCGGAAAAAGGGGTGGTCTTTGCGGAGGAGGACCCGACCGGGAGAGGAAGGCGGGCGGGAAGCGTTTAGTTTATCGAATCCGATAGTTTCGCTACGGAATTTTTTAAGATTCGCGAACTTTAAGGCGTTGACAGCCTGAAAAATCAAGGCCTGCGCCGTCCCGAAAGGGAGGCGGATTCGCGGAAAATCGCGCCGGGTGGGCGGTGGGGACTCAACTCAGCGAGAGCGCGCCGGCCTCGCAGTATTTGGCGGTGCCGAAGGACTTCAGCTCATGACCCATCGCGTGGGCGAGGGAAAGCCAGAGGCGATTGTGGGGCACTTTCTCGAACTGGAGGCTGCGTCCGCCACGGATGGCGTGGCCGCGTCCGCCAACGAGCACGAGGGGAATGTCGTCGAGGGTGTGGCTGTTGCCTTTGCCCAGTTCATTGAGCCAGACGATGAGGGTGTGGTCGAGCATGCTGCCCTCGCCGCCGGGCTCTGGGGTGCTGGCGAGGCGCTGGGTCAGGTGGGCCAGCTCGCCGCAGAACCACTCGTTGATCTTGATCAGCTTTTCGACGGCTTCCTTGTTGTCGTCGGGCTCGTGGGACAGGCTGTGGTGGCCGTCTTCGACGCCGAGCCAGTTCATCCGCGCCTGGCCGACGGAGCGCATGAACTGCAGGGTGGCGACGCGGGTCATGTCATTGGCCATGGCATTGACCAGCAGGTCGATCTGGATGCGGCTGAGGCGGGGCGTGTTGTCGTTGACGAGTTCGATGTTGGGATCGAATTCGGGCACGGGATGGGACAGGTCGCCCTGCTGCTCGTCGCGCTGGAGTTCGGCCTCCAACTCGCGGACGAGGGTGAGGTGCTCGTCGAGAAGACCGCGATCCTCGGCGCTGAGACGCGGGGCGACGCGCTGGATGTCCTCGCGCACGTCGTCGAGGATGCTGGTCAGGCTTTCGCGGTCCTTGGTCTGACCATAGAGTTTGCCGAGCATCTGGCGGGGATCGCTGATGGGGGCGAGGGGCTGGTTCGGCCCGGCGTAGCACATCCGGGTCCACGGATCGGCGCGGTCGGGCACGGCGACACCGAATTCCAGTGAGCCGAAACGGGTGCGGGAATCCTCGCGGCTCTGGAGGAAATTCTTCATTTCCTGATCGATGGAAATGCCACGCGCCCAGCCGGCCGCGGTGTGGGAGCCGCCTTTGATGTTGCCGGGGAACAGCTCTGTGCCGGTGAGCAGGCAACTCATGCCGCGCATGTGGCTGTCGCCGTCGCCACGGATCTGGTTGCAGACGCCGCGGAGCACGGTGACCTGGTCACGCCAGGGCTCCAGTGGTTTGAGGATGCGCTTGAAAGCCAGCTTTCCGTCCGCGGAGTCGGGCCAGAATTCCCACGGGATGGTGCCGTTCGGCGAGAAGACAAAGATCAGGCGTTGTTTCGGCTTGCCGGCGGCGGCGTGGAGGGCATTCAGGCCCGGCAGGCCGGTCAGAAAGGGCAGGGCGGCGGCGCTGAGGCCGAGGTCTTTGAGAAAATGGCGGCGATTCATGGCGGGGTGAGAGAGCGATGGCAGTGGTGAGAGAATCGGGGAAATCGGGGCGGGCGCAAGGGGCGGACGGGTCACGCGATCACTGGCGGCTGGTCAGCACCACACCCTCCGGTCGGCGGGAGGCGACAGCCGCGAGACGGGCGATCAGGTCGCGCAGGTGAAAGCCGGATTTTTCGAACTGCTCGCGCGCGGCGTCGAGTTCGCCGGGACCGTAGGCCTCGATCGGCTGCTTGGCGAGGTGCTGGAACAGTTGGCGGATGAAGGTGCGGTGCGCCGACGGGCTGTTGGCGGCGTATTCGGCCACGTCGCGGGCGCCTTTCAGATCGATGGTCTCTCCCTCGCCGGTTGTGAACGGGCTGGCGGGATCGATCGGCTTTTTCTTCTCCTCCGTGCGCCAGCGGCCCACGCCGTCGAAGTGCTCCAGGCTGAAGCCGAGCGGATTGATGGTCTGGTGGCAGCCCATGCAGGCGCGGGAACGCGTCATCTCGGTGACCTTTTCCCGCATCGTCAGGTTCGGGTCGAATTTGCTGTCGTCGAACTGGTTCGCCTCCACCGGCGACTTCAGCGTCATACCCACGATGTTGCGCGTCAGGAAAACGCCGCGGTGAATGGGCGAGGTATTGTTGTGGTAGGCGTGCGTCGCCAGCAGGAAGGGGTGGGTGATGATGCCGGTGCGCTGCTTCGCATCCATCGCCACCCGTTGGAAGTCCGCGCCGGGCGTCGGACGGCCATAGAAGGCGCCGAGCCGATCATTGAGAAACAGCGAGTCGGACAGAAGCAACTGCCGGTAGTCCGGCTTTTCGCCCCAGGTCACCTCATCGAGGAAGAGCCACAGCGAGGTGCGCAGGTCGGCCAGCATCGCGGCATCAAATCCCGGATAGGTCTTCGCATCCTTGGCCAGATCCTCGCCGCGCTCCATCTCCAGCCACTCGTGGTAAAAGCCGCGCATCTTGGCGCGGGCGCGGGGGCTTTCCAGAGCCTTGCGGGTGTGGTAATCGACCTTCTTCGGGTCCTTGAGTTCGCCTTTATTCGCGGATTCCAGCATGGCCTTGTCCGGCAGGGAATCCCACAGCGCCAGAGCCATCCGGGTGGCGATGCCGTAGTCTGGGGAGGGGGCACCGTCGTCCACCAGATCCGGGTAGAGGAAGCGCGGCGACGCCACAGCCAGCAGCACCAGCCGCTTCACCGCCAGTTCCGGAGTGCGGGCCTGCTGAAAGACCGTCTCGACGTGCTGACGGCGCTCGGCATCAGTCAACGGACGCCGGTAAGCCAGTTCGAGGAAGCGCCGGGCGAAATCCTCCACCTTTTTCCGCCGCTCGGGATCGTCCTTTTTTGTTCCCGCCAATTCATCCAGCCGGTCCACCACATAGTCGGCCGTCTGGAGCGCGGACGAGGTCACCGCCTCCTGCCAGGCTTTCGAAACCAGAATGCCCCGTTCGTAGCCCGTGCTGCGGTCGTCAGGAGGGAAGGGGGCCGAGACCACCAGCGACTCCGGCAGCTTCTCCGGGGACAGACAGCGCGCCGGGATGGGCTCCAGCACGCCGTGCGGCGGCTTCCACCAGAGCTCGATGCCGCCGGCTTTTTCCTTGTACTTGAAATAGTCCAGCTTCACCGGATAGGCCCGGCCCGCCAGCAGGTGGATGCTGGCCTTCTCCTCGCGCCAGTCATTGTGCGGCGCCACGTAGGCATCGATCAGGTGCCGGCCTTCGTCGCCGCGGTTGTTCACCCAGAGCATGGCCCCGTTGCGGGTGCGCAACACGATCTCATACACGCCCGACTCCTCGGCAATCAGCGAGCCTTCCCAACGAATCGTGAACTGAGACGGGTCGAAGGTTTTCCCCTCCGGCATCGTCGGGATGCCCTCGCCGAAGTCATAGCGCACCGGTCCCTCGACGCGGTCGAATTTCGCCCCTTCGGCCGGCTTGTCGTTGTCGTTCTCGCGTTTGAAAGTCCCGTCGTAAAAGCCCTTCAGCCCGCGCTCCGGCTTCAGCGCCCGGGCATGACCGCCGCGAAAGGCGCCCACCAGATCAGTGACCGAGTGACGGAACTGCGACTCCGTGAGCCGCGAAAAAATCGCCCGCGGCGGATGCAGCCGGGCCTGGGCTTCGGCCGAGTAAAACGCGTGATACATGTATTCCGACACCGCCCGCGCGTCCTCGCCCACGCAGAGATCCGGGTCCTCCTCCGGCATGGTGCGGTGGACGCGATCCGTCAGCCACGCGATGTCGCGGTCTCCGTGCAGCGCCTCGTCGGCTTTGTCTTTCACGCCCTCACCCTGCGGACCGTGGCAGTCCAGACAGAGCTTCTCGTAGATGGCCTTGCCTGGATGATTCGGGGGCAGCGGGCTCGCGATGGCCGATTTTGGTGCATCGGCCGCGGCCACCGGGCCGGCGATCAGGCAGCACCAAGCCGGCGCCAGCAGCGCCCCGGTGACGAGAGGGAGGAACGATCGATTCATGCAGGTCAGGACAAACAGCACCGGGCCGCAGCCCGGACTCTCCACAGATTCCACCGAAAAGACCGGAGTTCAAAGTCCATCCCGGCCCGTTTTGCCTCGCGCAAACGCGTGGTCAACCGATGCGGAGCGCGGCGCAATCTTTCCGCCAACAGAGCAAGCCCCGTGCCGACCCGGCGGGCGGGATCACAGCTCGATGCCCCGCTTTTTGAGCCGCATCTGGATGTCCAGGTGCATCCAGATCGCCAGCGCCTCCGCCAGCAACACGATGCCCCACACCACCCAGACCACGGGAAAGGTCGATTCGGCTTTGGCTGCGAAAAGCCACGGGATCGCAAACGCCGCCAGCACCATCAGCCCCAGCCGCATGGCACAACCCAGGCCGACCGGCACAAACGGCGGTCCGTAGCGGTGAAACGCCGCGATCCGGCCCGGGAGATTCGCTGCCCGCCCCGCCACCGCCGCCAGGATGGGCCAGTGCATCTGGTGATCCACGATCCACCCCAGAAAGCGGCCGATCTCCGCTCGTCCCTGATCCATCCAGGGCTGCTCCAGCTTCGACGCCTGCATCGTGATCCAGACCGCCACCCCGATCGCCAGCGACAGCAGCCAGTAGGCTCCCCGCCGCGAGTCGCGCCGCAGTTCCGGGTCGGGCAGGAAGATCGCCAGCACCGGCATCGTCATCAGCAGGAACAGATACTCCGCCAGCATCGGCAAAAAGAGGTGCCACACCGTCGCCAGGCCTTTCTGGATCGCCCGCGCTGTGAAGGCCGACACCGCCAGGACCGTGATGATCTGGATCGCCGCGCCCATCGGCGTCATCGGACCGCCCTCGTTTCGCAGCATGTGTTTCGCGTCACCCACCGTCAGCTTGTTGTGGAGGATGGCGCGGTTGTCGTTCTTATCGACGGGCGGAGAATATTTCGACATGCCGGCCATCCTAGCGAAAAAGACTGACGAACGCCAGTCGTTTGGAGAGGCCAGCTTTTCGATCAGACAGGGTTGGATCGGAGAGCAGACAGGGTCTGATCGGAATCCTCACCACGGAGCGGCTGGGAGATATCAGAGATTTCGCTGCCAAAAGAGTAGAATGCCTTTTGATCCTCCACGGTCGTCTGCCTCGCGGCTCGCTGGTGTGGAAGGCGGTTTCCCGACGGGGAGGTGGCGGGGGAAGCGCTTCCCGACAAAGACGAACCCAGTCGTCATTTCCCATTGTGTCGAGTAGGAAGAGCGTGTTAGCCTGTCCGGCGTCTTATGGATACCAATGGAACCGAATCCAGCAGGCCGGGCAGTGGGGGATTTCAGCCGCCAACGCCGGGGGAGCTTGATGCTGTGCTCGATGCCTACGAGTTCATCCGGCTGTTGGGCCGCGGCGGGATGGGGGCGGTCTATCAGGCCCGGCAAAAAAGCCTCGACCGGCTGGTAGCCATCAAGATCCTGCCGGCTCAACTGGAGGCGGAGTCGGAGTCGGGGGACTTCCATTTCGCAGAGCGCTTCCAGCGGGAAGCGCGGGCGATGGCGAAGCTGAGCCATCCGAATATCGTCGCGGTCTATGATTTCGGACAGTCGCGGGACGGGCAGTTCTATTTCGTGATGGAATACGTGGAGGGTACGGATTTGCACGCCCTCATCAGAGGCGGCCAGATGACCACGGCCCATGTGGCCGGCTGGATGAGCCAGATTTGCGAGGCGCTGCAATACGCTCACGACAAGGGCATCGTTCACCGCGACATCAAGCCGGCCAATATCATGATCACTCGCGAAGGGCAGGTGAAGGTGGCGGACTTCGGCTTGGCCAAGCTCGCGGGGGGAGACATGGCGGAGCAGACCAAGCTGACGATGACGAACATGGCGATGGGTACGCCGGATTATGTGGCTCCCGAAGCGCTGGAGATCGGAGTGGAGATCGATCATCGGGCGGATTTGTATGCGCTTGGCGTGATGCTCTACGAGATGCTCACCGGCAAGGTGCCGCGCGGAGTGTGGAAAATGCCATCTGTGCAGGTGGAGGGGCTGGATTCACGCTACGACGCGCTGATCGAGCGGGCTATGGATGCGGATCGTGAGAACCGTTTCCAAAAAGCCTCGGAAATCAGCGCGACGATTTATGAGATCTCGACCACCCAACCACTCTGCACTTCGCGGCCCAAACTCGCCATGGGGTCGGCCCCGGGCCCGAATGCCGCCTCAGTGGGGGAGCGCACCCGGCAGCAATCACCGGCACCGACCAAAGGGAAAGCACCCGCGCCACCCGCCGCCTCGAAAAGTCCCGTCGGTCTCATCGTCGGTCTCGCCGGGGGCGCGGTGGCTTTGGGACTGACGACGTTCCTCATTTTCAAGTCGAGAGACCCGGAACCTGCGGTGGCTCCATCACCGTCGGCTTCGCAATCGGTAGGGCAGCGGATCGTCGCGCCGACGCCGACGCCACCGCCGGCTCCGGTCGCGACACCCGATCCGGTGCCCGCGGCGCCCGCACCCAAGCCCACGACGCCTTCGCCTTCGCCCGTCGTGGCGGCTCCCAACACCCCGCCAGCCGCCCCGATCCCCTTCGACGCCGCCGGCTGGACCGATCTCCTCGCCACTGCCGACGTGGCGCGCGACACTGTCACGGGCAAGTGGGAAAGGACGTCCGGGGGGCTGCGACCCCAGCGTGAAGGCAGTCATGTCTTCTTGGAGTTCCAGCCGCAGCCTTCGGAAGAATACGACTACCTGATCGAATTCACGGTCTCGAATAAGGTTGTAACAGACGTCAGCGTGTCGCAGGTGTTCGTGGCGTCGGGGCAGCCGCTCGCGCTGATGATGCGGGGCGACCGTTGCTTCCTCGGTCCCCTTTTGGACGGGATGGACCAGAACAACCCCGATCGGCCGGCAGACGCCTCGTCCCCGGCGCTGGGCATCGAAGGCGGCCGCCCGGTGCGCGCTCTGCTCGAAGTGCGTCGGGGCGGCATCCGTGTCCTGTTGGATGACCAGGAAATCATCCAGTGGTCCGGAGACTCCAGCCGCTTGAAACTGCACAGTTCCTACCGGCTCCGGGACCGGACCCGACTCGCCATTGGCGGTCAACATGCTGATGTCGTCTTCCACCGGGCCCTGGTCCGTGCCGCTCCCGGCGCTCAGTCAGCCAGTAAGTCCGGACCGACACCGGCCCCCACTGCCTCACCCACTCCGGCGTCGCCACCAACTCCGACGCCCATGTCGAATCCCGTTCCGGCGGTGCCACCCGCGCCCACCGATCCCGTATCGATCCGGTTGCTGGAGCTGGAAAAAGCCTACCAAGCTGCCTATGCCACCCAGGTCGCGGCGGTGCATGACCAGGCGGTCGCCGATCTGAACGCCAAATACGGCGCCGCTCTCGACCGGGGCATCGCGACCGCCTCGCAGGCCGGCAAATTGGACGAAGCCCTCGCTCTGCGCGATGAAAAAACGCTCGTCCAATCTCAGGGCCATGTCCCCGAGGAGGATGCCGCCGACCTGCCCGCCGCCATCGCCGCTCTGCGCAAGACCTGGCGCGAGGCCCACGCCCCGATCCTCGCCACCCGCGATAGAAACGCCGCGCCGCTTTTGGCCACCTACGACCGCGCCCTTGCCGCCTATCAGGATGAATTGACGAGAGCGCAGAATCTCGATGGCGCATCACGCGTGAAGGCGGTGCGCGATCGGATTGCCAGCGGAGAAGCTCCGGCGACCGCCGCGCCCGCCACGAAGGCAGCAGCCCCGTCCGCCGCGGTCGGATCGCGCCCCGGCGAGATTCCGACGGCGCCCGTCGCCCCGTCGCTGCGGGCCGATCAAGTCCTGCCACCGCTGCCCAAGGCCAGCGCCGAAGAGATCCGTGCCCTCTGCGAGTGGGCCCTCACTCTCGACACCATCCGGCTCGATCTCCTCGATTCGAGCCGCCCCGTCACCGTCGCCAAAGGCCAGGCCCTGCCCAAGGGCGCCTTCAAGCTCATCGGCTTCCGCGTCGATCGCTACCCCATGGACGACACCGGACTGAAACACTTCGCCGTCCTCGGCCGCGCCCCCGATCTCGAGACCCTCGAGTTCCTTTCCTCGACCGGCCCTTTTCCCATCGAGGCCCTACGCGGCGCGACGAAGCTGAAATCCCTCACCCCCGGCGCCACCAGCTACGACGAGACCGCCTTTGCCCACCTCGCCGGACTCAAGGACCTCCAGCGCCTCGTCATCATGACCCAGGTCGAGCAATTCACCGGTCTCGGTCTCGGCTACATGCCCGAGTCCCTGCAAGAGCTCCATCTCGACAGCCCCACCCTTACGGGCGAGGGCATGGCTTACCTCGCCCGCTTCAAATCGCTCCGCGTCCTCAGCTTCGATCACTACAATGTCTTTTCGCGCTGCAATGTCACCGACGCCATGCTCGGCGGACTGGCCGCCCTGCGCGATCTGGAGGATCTCAATCTCTCCGGCTGCCCCGTCAATGGCACCTTACTCGCCGCCATCCCCCCGAACTCGAAGCTGAAACGGCTGAATCTCCGCGCTACTAGCACCTTCGACCCCGCCCATTTCGTCCACCTCGCCAAGCTGGGCTCCCTCGAGAATCTCATCCTCCCTCCCGTCGAGATTACGCCTGGGACCCTCGCTCTTCTTGGCAAACTCGAATCCCTCAGCGAGCTCATCATCACCGAGAATCGCACCTTCTCCGGCGAGACCTTCCGCGGCGTCAAAGGCTTCCGCAACCTGGTCAACATTGATCTCGAACTTTGCCCCATCACCGATGCCGGGCTCGATGCCATCGGCGAAGCCCTCCCCGGCCTGAAGCGCATCCACCTGGCCGGTCGCGACAACGCGCCCCTGCCCGCCACCGCCGCCGGCTTTGCCGCCTTCGTCGCCCGCGTTTCCGGGTTGGAGAGCCTCAGCCTTTCCGGCCCCACCATCAGCAACGAATGGACCACCTCCATCGGCAAACTGCCCCAAATGGGCTACCTCGTCCTCACCGCCACCGCCATTGACGACGACGGACTTCGTCACTTGCAGCCCCTGCCCCTCACCTACCTCCGCCTCTCCGGCTCCAAGATCACCGACGCCTCCATCCCTCTCCTCAAAACTTTCGCCAAACTCAACAACGTCGTCACCGACGGCACTGGCATCACCCCCGCCGGCCGCGCCGAGCTCGATGCGTTTTATCGGACGCGTTAGGTTCGGATGGTTGAAGTGATCCAAACCTTGGGGACTTGGTCTCTTCTGGTGGACAAGGCAGGAAAGGGGAGCGGGAAACCGATTGTTGGCGCTCCGGTGGCTGATTGTTTTCCCTCGCGGCTCGAAAAGGGGCGCTGCCAGTTTCGCTGGACCCACTCCGGCAGAGTGGACTGGGAGGAAATCTCGATTCCCAACCATGAAAAGCCCGGCCGTCATTTCCCATTGTGCCGCGTCGGCGGTCTGTGTTAGCCTGTCCGGCGTCTTATGGATACCAATGGAACCGAATCCAGCAGGCCGGGCAGTGGGGGATTTCAGCCGCCGTCGCCGGGGGAGCTTGATGCCGTGCTCGATGCCTACGAGTTCATCCGGCTGTTGGGCCGCGGCGGGATGGGTGCGGTCTATCAGGCCCGGCAGAAGAGCCTCGACCGGCTGGTGGCCATCAAGATCCTGCCACCGGACCTGACTGCGGGCGGGGAGGGACAGGGCTTTCATTTCGCGGAGCGCTTCCAGCGGGAAGCTCGGGCGATGGCGAAGCTGAGCCATCCGAATATCGTCGCAGTCTATGACTTCGGTCAGACGCGGGACGGGCAGTTTTACTTTGTGATGGAGTACGTGGAGGGCACCGACCTCCACTCGCTGATTCGCACGGGCAAACTGACGCCGGAGCACGTGTCTGGCTGGATGAGCCAGATCTGCGAAGCGCTGCAATACGCGCATGGGAAGGGGATCGTGCACCGGGACATCAAGCCGGCGAACATCATGATCACGCGGGACAGCCAGGTGAAGGTGGCGGACTTTGGGCTGGCGAAGCTGGGTGGGACGGAGGAGACGAAGCTGACGATGACGAACATGGCGATGGGCACGCCGGACTATGTGGCCCCCGAGGCCTTGGAGCAGGGGGTGGAGGTGGACCACCGGGCGGATCTTTACGCGCTGGGGGTGATGCTCTACGAAATGCTGACGGGAAAGGTGCCGCGCGGGAATTGGAAGCCGCCGTCGGCGCTGGTGCCGGGGCTGGACCCGCGGTTTGATGAATTGGTGGAGCGGGCGATCGAGATGGACCGCGAGGAGCGCATCCAGCAGGCCAGCGAGATCGGAGCGTCGCTGTATCGGATCGCGACGACGCCTCGGGCGGCGGAGGCCGCAACAGCCGCGGAACCTGCCGCGCCACCACAACCTCAGATGCGGGAGCGGAAAACGGCGCCTGCGTCACCACCGTCGCCTGCACCGTCTGTTCGGGCGAAGAGCCCGGCTGGGCTGATCGGGGGCCTCGTGACGGCTTGCGTGGCGCTGGGACTGGGAGGCTTTTTTTGGCTGAAGCCGAAGCTGTTTCCGCCGCCGGAATTGGCAAAGCCGGCACCCCAGCCGGAGATGGTGGCTCCGAAGCCGCCCCCGAGCGCCCCGGTGGCAGCCACGCCGACGCCGGAGAAGGCAGCCCCTGAGGTAAAGAAGGCAATGCCCGCGCCGCAGCCGGCGCCGTCCCCGCCCACCGCTGCGGCCGTTGCGCCGACCTTACCCGAGGCCATCGACACCGCCCCGTGGGCCGATGCCATCGATCTGCTCCCTTACATCGATCTGGGACTGGATACCCTAAAGCCCGGCTGGAAACGCGACGGGACCGCCCTGATCACCGAAAAAAATCCCACCGCCTTGGTCAAACTCCCCGTCGTCGCCCCGGAGGAATACGACCTGCGCCTCCAAATCACCCGCACCACTCCGGGAGCTCAAATTGAGCTGTTTCTTATCCGCAAAGAGCGCGAATTCGTTTGGGCAGGCGGCGCCTATGGCAACGGGATGTTCGCATTTGGCGGGGAGAACGGCAGCCACCTCTATGCGCACAGCCCCGGCGAGGCGAAAAAACAGGCCCAGCCCAGTTTCGAGGAAGGCCGGACCTATCAGGTGCAAGTGTCTGTCCGCAACAGCGGCGCGGCAGCCTATGTCGATGGGCAGTGGGTCACCCGCCTGCCCGCCGACTTGGGCGAAATGCGACTGCCGGACGAATCGCCGATGGCGGGCCTAGGCCAACTGGGCCTTTCCACCTACCAAGCCAGCTTTCGGGTCGATGCCCTCCAGCTCCGCGAGATCACCGGCAAGGCCAAATTTCTTCGACCGCCCACCGCGCCCGCCCCGAAGCCGCCGGACCCGGCCATGACCCAGACTCCGGAACCCGCGATGCCTCCCGCGCCTGCGCTGGTGACGCCTCCGCCCGCGCCCACCGATCCGGTGTCGATCCGGCTGGCCGAACTGGAAAAAAACTACCTCGACGCCTATGCCGCCCAGATCTCCCCGAAGCACGATGCCGCCCTCGCCGCGCTGAACGCCAGCTACACCGGCCGGCTCGACCGCGACATCGTCGCCGCCTCGCAGGCGGGCAAACTCGACGAGGCACTCGCCCTGCGCGACGAACTCGCCCGAATGAAGGCCCACGGCACCGTGCCGGAAGAGGATGCTCCTGAACTGAGAGAGGGGCTGAAACCCCTCCGCACGACCTACCGCTCCGCATTGAAAACCCTGCTCACCCAGCGCGATCAGGCCGCCGCCCCGCTCCAGGCCGCCTACGACCGCGCCCTCGCCGCCTATCAGGACGAACTGACCCGCGCGCAGAATCTCGATGGCGCCAGCCGCGTGAAGGCCGTGCGCGAGCTCGCCGCCAGCCAGCGCGAGTCGTCGCCCGGGACCGCCACCACCTCACCGCAGACCCCGCCCCAGCCCGCCCTCGGCCAGCCCGCCGGAGCCATCGTCCTGCCGCCTCTGCCTCCGGCACCGCCCCTGCGCGCCGACCAGGTGCTGCCCCCGCCGGCCAAGGCCACCAACGAGGCCATCCGCGCCATGGCCGACTGGATGTTCCGGGATTCGCGCTCAAGCCTCACCATCGCCGAGGGCCCTCTGACGCGCGTGATCAAGAGTTCCGCGGAACTGCCGGCGGGTAATCTCAAGGTGGTGAAGTTCTACAAGTACAGTTTCGACAACGACGCCGAATCGAAATCCCACCTCCCCACCATTGCCGGGCTCCTGGATTTGGAGGAGATTTCTTTCGCCAAGCACTTCAATCACTTTCCCATCGAGACCCTCAGTGGCCTGATCAAACTCAAAACACTCAACCTCACTCTTGGGACACTCAAGGACGCCGACTTTGCTCATCTCACCGGGCTGAAAAGCTTGAGCTCGCTCAGCTTCAATGGCAACAAAGGCTTCACCGGCACCGGACTCATGTACCTGCCCGAGGGCCTCACCTCCATCAGCCTCACCGGTTGCGATCACCTCAGCGCCGAGGGCATCGCCGCCCTGCAGCGCTTCAGATCGCTCCAGAGGCTGTATCTGGAGGAAGTGCACTCGGTGACCGATGACATGCTTTGCTCGCTCGCCGCCCTGACCA
Organism: Verrucomicrobiales bacterium; assembly: GCA_016795505.1. Lineage (GTDB taxonomy): Bacteria > Verrucomicrobiota > Verrucomicrobiia > Verrucomicrobiales > DEV007 > JAEUHH01. The sequence continues at coordinate 35,188 of JAEUHH010000113.1, forward strand.
AACTCGAAACTCTCGAGATCAGCGGTAAGCAACTCGATGGCACCTTCCTCGCTGCGCTTTCCCCGAAATCACTCAAGAGACTGATTTTCGTCAGACCGAATTCCCCACTCAAACCCGAGGCGCTCGTGCAACTTGGCCGGTTTCAGGCGCTTCAGGAACTCCAGCTGCAGCCCGCTCCCCTGACACCCGAGTCCGTCGCCGCCCTCGCCGGGCTCGGGGAATTGGGGAGCCTTTGCCTCAACTCGCCGTTCAACGGCGAGACCCTTGTCGGAGTGAAGGGATTCCGTTCCCTGACCTCCCTCGACCTTGATGATGCCCCGGTCACTGACACCGGCTGGTCGGCCATCGTCCAGGCGATGCCAGACCTGCAATCGATTTCCCTCAATCGGCCCGCGGAATCCAAAGCCCCTCAAAACGCCGCCGCCTTTGGAGAACAGATCGGCCGGCTCAAAAACCTCAGCTTCTTAAGCTTGACCGGTCCCACCTTCACCGACGACTGGCTGCTCGCCGCCAGCCGTGCCAAAAACCTCGAGGCCATGCACATCTACTGCCCGCAGGTCACCGATGCCGGCCTCGTCCATCTCCAGGATTTGCCCCTCACCGCCCTCCGCATCAGTACGACCTCGATCACTGATGCCTCCATCCCCACCCTGAAAAAGTTTCCCAAGCTGATCGGCGGTTACATCTACTTCCCGGAAAAAATGAGCCCCGCCGGCATCGCCGAAGTGAAGGCCCACTGCGACAACCGCAGGGAGTGATCCCGTACCGTCGGCCATCAGACAGGGTGCCGGCATCACCGACGCCGGCCTCGCGCAGCTCAGCCACCTCGAGATTACCGGCCTGCGCATCGACCAGACCAAAATCACCGATGCCACCATCCCCACCCTGAAAAAATTCCCCAAATTGCGTGGGGTCAACATGTCCCCCGCGTTCAGTGCCGCCGGGCGGGCCGATCTGGAGGCCTTTTTGAAAAGCCGCACGCCCTGACGGGCCGATCGGGGAGGGCTCCTCGGACGTCGCGCTGATCGCGGCCCCGCCCAATCACCCGCGGGCGCGCTCCAGCCAGTTGGCCGGGAAGGTGGCGGGGTAGCGCTGGTGCAATTCGGCCGCGGCGGGGGCGAAGCGGCCATAATCGGCGGGATCGGTGTAGGTCAGATAGGGTCGGTAGCAGACCGGAGCCAGATCCACCGTCCAGGGCTGGCCGGAGGCGAGCGCATCGGCGCGCAGGGCGTCATTGATGCGGGCCAGGGTGCGGTCGGCGGCGATGTGCTCGATCGCCCACTCGCGGGGCCTCAGGGCGGGACCCGTCTCCAGTGCCTGGAGCAGGCGGGCGGGGGCATTTTTCCGCAGAAACGTCACACCGGTCTCGGCATTCACGTGGGCGCGGGAGCCGATGCGGGCGTCGTCGCGCAGGGCGAGCACCGAGCCGGCCATGAGGGCCTCGACAGCGGCCACGCAGCCGCCCTCCCAGCGGCTGAACAGGGCCGAGACCCGGGCGCGGCACTGGAGGGCGGTGACCTGGTCGATGGGAATGCTCTGGCGGTAATCGATGTCCTGCGGGGCGCCGAATTCCCGCTGGAGCCGGCGGATGTCATCCAGCGTCTTGCCGGAGTCCGGCTGGCCCACGCAGACGACGCGCAGGTCGCGCGGCAGGCGGGCGAGCGTGTGGAACAGCTCCCAGTGCCGCTTGAAGGGCGCCCAGTTGGCCACCACCAGCAGGTCGATGTCGCGCTGGTCCCAGGGGAGGGGATCGAAATGGCCGGGATGCACCCAGTCGCAGGCCAGCCCGGCCACGAGGCGCATCCGGGGGTGAAAGCGCGACAGTTTCTCCCGCTCGCGATGGTTGGCCGGCTGGAGATAGAGCGGCTGATCGGCCGGCGAGCGGCGGAGCAGCCGGGCGAGGACACGGTAGTCCGTGGGCGACCAACTGGGCAGGTGGACCACCGTGTAGCGGCGGCAGAAATCGGGGTAGTCGGCCACGCCGTGGAGGAGGCGGCTCCAATTGTATTCGAAATAGCTCAGCAGCACCCCTTTCTCCCCATCGGGGCCGGGGGCTTTCACCATCAGGGTGCGCGAGATGTCCGGCCGGCGGGGTGTCGGCACCGCTTCCGGGCCGATGGGCTGGTCCAGCACGGGCCGGAGTCCTCCGGAGAGGGCGGCGAGGCGGCCGGGCGACTCGCTCTGCGCGTAGGCGAGCAGGTGGCGCTCCAGAGCTGCGGCGGAGCGGTCGGGCCGTCCCCGGCCGAGCCAGCGGGCATAGATTTCCCGGGGCCAGGCGCTGTGTCGCAGATGATCGGGCAGGCTCTCGCGGAGCAGGGGCAGGATCGGCGGCATTTCGATGGTGGCGGGGTGGGGGAGAATCGTGGGGAGGAAAGTCTGGATTGGCCGGAGACGCCAGCGGCATTTTGCGGTTGCGAAACGAAAGCGCCGGACCTAAGTGAGCGCGCCGGGTGGGAACCGTGACGCGCGATCGCCCGGCTCCGGTTCATGGCGACGCACCACAGGGACATCATCACACGCTGCGCGGCGGGGGCACCGTCGCGGAATGCCCTGTGGAGCGCCTTCGTCCGCGAGGCGGGCATCCGCTCGGTGGCCGAGGTGGGCGTGTGGAAAGGCCACTTCGCCGAGCATCTGCTGCGGGAGTGTCCGGATGTTTCCCGCTACGTGATGATCGACCCCTGGCGGCATCTGGCGGACTGGGAAAAGCCCTACAATGTCTCCGACGTGGCCTTCGAGGACGTGTATGCCGAGGCGATGAGCCGCACCGACTTCGCCGCGTCGCGTCGGGAGGTGCTGCGGGAGACCACCCGCGAGGCGGCGGCGCGGCTCGACGATGGCTCGCTCGATTTTGTCTATGTGGACGGAGACCACACCCTGCGCGGCATCACCATCGATCTGGTCAGCACCTTCGCCAAGGTGAAGCCGGGCGGCTTTCTTGGCGGCGATGACTTCACCCGCTCCGTCTGGCAGCATGACGAGCGCTACGAGCCGACCATGGTGTGCCCGCTGGCGGTGTATTTCGCTGAGGCCGTGAACTGCCCGATCTACGCGTTGCCCCATCAGCAATTCCTGATCGTGAACGACCCGGCGGCCGGCTTTGACTTCATCCGGCTCGCTCCCGGCTACGAGACCGTGTCCCTGCGGCGGCAGTTCGCGGCCGGCACGGTGCTGAAGCGGGCCATCGGGAGCCGGTTCCCGGCATTGGCGGGGCTGTGGAGCCGCCTGAAATCGAAATGACGACGATGACGACCGACCAGACCAAGCCCTCCCTGCTGACCCGGATCGTGCGGCGCCTGCGCCGGGGCCTGCGCGGCGCGCCCACCCAGAGTCCAGTCCAGGCCGCCGTCGCGGCGACCATCCAGCGCCCCGGCTTTGTCATCGTGCAGTTGGGCGCCTACATCGGTGATACCAACAACGACCCCATCTTCAAAGCCGTCAGCGGTCCCAAGGCCCGCACCGGCGGCTCCACCGTGCTGCTGGTGGAGCCGGTGCGCGAGTATTTCGAGCAATTGCGGCAGAACTACGGCCGCCTGCCTGGCGTGATTTTTGAGAACGTCGCCGTGGCTGATCAGCCCGGAGAGTCCAAGATCTACCGCCTCGCTGTGAAACCGGAGGACCACGGCTATCCCGAGTGGCTCAGCCAGCTCAGCTCGCTGAAGGAGTCGCGCATGGGCGAGCTCTGGGACCGCTACGAGGCCAAGCCGGAGTACCAGGAGTTTTACCTGAAACACCGCATCGAGGAGCCCGTGACCTGCGTGACCTTTGCCGACCTGATGGCCCGCCACGGACTGGAGCGCGTGGACCTGCTCCAGATCGATGTGGAGGGCTTCGAGTACGAGATCCTCAAGACCATCGACTTCATCCGGTTCCCGATTCGGTTCCTCAACTACGAGCGGGTCTTGTTGGGTGACGATCAGGAGAAATGCCTCGACCTCGTGCGCCGGGCCGGCTTTGTGACCATGGATCACGGTCAGGACACCTTCTGCCACCGGCCCGAGGACGCCGCGCTGTTCCGCGACGTGCGGCGGAAGGGGTGATTTTGGCGAAAAGGGATCACCATCGGGGATCTTAAGCCGAATGCCGCCTGCGGCGGAAATCCGAAGGGCCGCCTGCGGCGGAAATCCGAAATCCTAAGCTCTAAATCCGAAACAAATTCAAATCTTCGAATTCGGAAAGGCTCAAAACGGGCATCGCACACGCACGGCGTCCCCGACCCCAAATCCTCTCCTCTGCGCCTCCGCGCCTCTGCGTGAGATTCGAGGCCACCATGCCGGCTGCGGCGGAAATCCGAAATCCTAAGCTCGAAATCCGAAACAAACTCGAATCTTCGAATTCGGAAAGGCCCAAAACGGGCATCGCACACGCGCGGCGTCCCCGACCCCAAATCCTCTCCTCTGCGCCTCCGCGCCTCTGCGTGAGATCCCCACTTGTGCCGCCTGCGGCGGAAATCCGAAATCCTAAGCTCGAAATCCGAAACAATTTCCAATTCCCAATCGGGAAAAGCTCAAACCCAAGAGCCCGTTCACTCCAACGAAGCCGCGCCCACCAGCCGAGCCTGTTCACTCCAACGAAACCGCAACGACCAGCCGAGCCCGCCTGCCCCAACGGGGCAAAGCATACCAGCCCAGGGTGCAACCCTGGGAAAACGGGAACAACAAAACGAATGCGTTCTGAAGGAACGCCGCACCGCCCGGATGGTCGAGCGCGATTCGACCAGAATGCGGCGTTCCTTCAGAACGCGGGCTTCACGATGTAATTTACCACCCAGAGCGTTGCTCTGGGCTGGTATGCGTTGACCCCGTTGGGGCCATTCTCTCATTCCTTTGCCACTCAGTCCCTTTGTCCCCATTCCCTTATCCAAATCTCCCGGCCTCCGCGCCTCCGCGCCTCTGCGTGAGATTCGAGGCCTCCAAGCCGCCTGGCGGCGGAAATCCGAAATCCGAAGCTCGAAATCCGAAACAATTTCGAATAACCAATCGGGAAAGGCTCAAACCCAAGAGCCCGTTCGCCCCAACGAAGCCGCGCCCACCAACCGAGCCCGTTCACCCCACCGAAACCGCACCGACCAGCCGTGCCCGCCTGCCCCAACGGGGCAAAGCATATCAGCCCAGGGTGCAACCCTGGGAAAACGGGAACAACAAACCGTGTGCGTTCTGAAGGAACGCCGCACCGCTCGGATGGTCCAGCGCGATTCGACCAGAATGCGGCGTTCCTTCAGAACGCGGGCTTCACGATGGAATCTACCACCCAGAGCGTTGCTCTGGGCTGGTATGCGTTGGCCCCGTTGGGGCCATTCTCTCATTCCTTTGCCACTCAGTCGCTTTGTCCCCATTCCCTTGTCCAAATCTCCCGGCCTCTGCGCCTCCGCGCCTCTGCGTGAGATCCCCCACCCTTGCCGCCTGCGGCGGGAATCCGAAATCCGAAACTCGAAATCCGAACCTCATTCAAAGCGCCGAATCCCCCATTTTCCATACCTTGGATCGTGCCACTCCCTTCCCGCCCATTCCCCGATCCAACCCTCTTTTCACCCCGATCAGACCCTCTTTGACCGGAGAGGAGACAGGGTTCCATCAACCCGCCTTCCGACCGCTGGCCTCTGAAATGGCCCAGATGGCCACTTTCAGCTCAGCTCATTTACCCTCAATTGATTAAGGCCACAGCGCCACCCTATGGCGAGACTCGGGAAACGACCACCGGTCCCGCGGAAATGGCCCATTTTTGCCCCGTGACGGCTCGCCCCACCACGGGCGGAGGGCCCCTCTCGCAGAGGCGTCATCCCGCCCCAGCGATCCGTCAGACTAACGAAACTCCCTATCCCATCCCGGATAGGGAGTTTCCTATCCCGCGATGGGTCGCCCGGCTCTACCCGTTCGGCCCGACCGGCCGCCCGCTGTGGGACTCCACTCACTCGGCCAAGGTGACGGAAAGTTCCGCTCATCGGCGGCAGGATTGTCTTGCAAATTTTGCATTTTTTACAACAATAGGGCGCCTCGGTGAGAAAGGCCGCCACCCGGCGGACCCACCGGCCTCGTCAGATCCGTACGGAACCTCTGGAACCTATGAAATCACTCCTTCGCCGCTTGTTCTCCTCGCTCGACGCTGACACCTCGTCGATGCCTCCCGCTGGATCTCTCGCCCCACAGCCGGGCGCCCGCGCCGAGGTGGAAGCTCTGGAGCCACGCGTGCTTTTCTCCGGTGCGCCGGTGGAAGCGCCGGATCAGGAATCGGGTGATTCCCAGCCGGAAGCCGCGCCGGATGCGGGCGAATCGACGGAACAGGGGCCGGTCGGCGGTGAGTCCGGCTCGGGACAGACGCCCGCCGCCGTCTCCGGCAACGCACCGGTCACGTTGGTCTCCACGGGAGCGGATCTCAATGATGAAACCCTCGCCGCCATCGCCGACGCGGCGAAACAGCGCTGGATCGAGGCCGGCCTCTCGGCCGATCAACTGGCGGCACTGGATGGCGTGACCTACCAGATCGCGGATCTGAGTGGCAACGCGCTGGGCAAGGCCAATGGCTTCACCATCACGATCGACCGCGACGCGGCGGGCTCGAACGCGTGGTTCATCGACAGCACCCCGCTGGCGGACGAAGAATTTGACGCCACCGGCGCGGCGCTGGCCGATGGCGGGGCGGCGGGAGCGTATGATTTGCTTTCGACCGTGCTGCATGAGCAGGGCCACGTGATCGGCCTGGCCGATGTGCCGGGACTCGGTAGCGATTTGATGGGCGGATTCCTGGGCACTTCGTATCGCCGTTTGCCACTCTCCGACCAAGCTCACGGCGGTATTGTGGGAATGTCCCTCGGCGACCAATTTCTGATGGCCCCGATTACAGGCGTGACCATAGAGGACTTCTCCTCCCGCCCCTTCGCTGATTCGTGTGGAAAAACGGCTTGGCAAGGGACAGGGATGAGTTCCGTTGAGCGATGAGCCCGAACGACCTCTTCGCCGAAGCCCTTCCGCTCCGCCGTCCCTGGATGGTGGAGGACAGCCGACTGGAAA
>JAEUHH010000049.1 GCA_016795505.1 Verrucomicrobiales bacterium
GATCGAGGACCTGAAGGCGGAAGGCCTGTTCGAGAAGACCCTCATCGTGCTGGGCACCGAGTTCGGCCGCACGCCGAAGATCAACGCCAATGGCGGCCGCGACCACCATCCGCGGGTGTTCTCGACCATGTTCGCCGGTGGAGGTATCGTCGGCGGCCAGGTCTATGGCAAGTCGGACAAGCTGGGCATCGCCGTGGAGGAAAACCCGGTGGAGCCGAAGGACTTCAACGCGACGATCGCGATGGCCATGGGCATCCCGTTGGACAAGGTGATCTACGCGCCGTCGGGCCGTCCCTTCATGGTCGCCGGCCACAAGGCCGACGAGAAGACCGGCGAGATGCTGCCCGAGGGCAAGCCGATCATGCAGTTCTTCTCCTGATCGGTTATCCCAACCGTTTCCCGCCAGGAGACACCCCCTTCGAGAAAGCCCGGGAGCAGCGCCTCCCGGGCTTTTTTCGTTTCGGTATCGATGCTGGCCCAAGATCAGTTGTTTCGTCCGGATGGGGGCGGTTCTTCTTGCCTTTGTTGGCAGCGGTGGGAACATCCTCCCAAGGCCGTGCCCGGTCGCGCTTCGATGGCCGGACGTAGTGATCGGAATTACCCTCCGTGTTGACCATGCCAGATTCAGCCGAAGGTATCAAAGTCCCACCGCTGCCAGATGAGACGGGGAAGTCATCATCGGGGCAGAGACGCGACGCGGTCACGCCGGATGGTGCATTCCTCGGCGGGGTCATCGACAATCTGCCGGTGGCCGTTTTTGCGAAAGACGCTTCGGACGATTTCCGCTTCGTGGTTTGGAACAAGAAACAGGAGCAGATCACGACACTGAAGAAGGAGAAGGCTCTGGGACGAACCGATTACGAGATTTTCTCGAAGGAATCGGCCGATTATTTCCGTGAGGTGGATCTTTCCGTGATTCGGCGGGGTAAAATGATTGATGTGCCAGAGGAGATCGTCTCGACGGCAGCCGGAGAGGTCTGGCTCCACACCATCAAGGTGCCCATACGTGACGAAGCCGGGGACCGCACCCTCATCGTCGGCATCAGTGAGGACATCACTGAGCGGGTCAGGGCTCGGGAGCAATTGGAGCGCCTGAACCGCAATCTGTCCGAGAAGAACCGGGAACTCGAGGCTACTCAGCTGCAGCTCATCCAGGCGGAAAAGATGGAGTCCATCGGTCGACTCGCGGCCGGTGTCGCCCATGAGGTGAAGAATCCCCTCGCGCTGCTGCTGATGGGCGTCGAGTACCTGGACAGTGGCATCAAGGAGGGCGATCCCCACCTGGCGGATATCCTGGTGGAGATGCGCGAAGCGATCAACCGGGCCGACAAGATCATTCGCGGGCTGGTCGATTTCTCCTCTGATCGTCAGTTGGCTCTGGAAGCGATGGAACTGCCGCCCCTGATTGAGGAATCGCTGCTGCTCGTCAGGCACGAACTCACCCGCAACGGAGTGAATGTCGATGTGGAGTATGAGAAAGACCTGCCCGCCCTGAAAATCGATGGGGCCAAGTTTCAGCAGGTGTTGGTCAATCTCTTCATCAACGCGATCCACGCCATGCGCGACATTGACCGGCCGAAACTGGAGGTGCTGGTATATTCCGATACCCTTGTGGCGGTGGCAAGGGACGAGGGAGTTCGCACCGCCCACCATCTCCGTAGCGGGGATGAGGTGGTCATTCTGGAAGTGAAGGACAACGGATGTGGCATCCCCGAAAAGAATTTGTCGAAGATCTTTGATCCGTTCTTCACCACCAAGGCGACCGGCATCGGCACGGGGCTGGGGCTATCGGTGGTCAGCAAGATCGTCGAGCTGCATGGCGGGACCATCGACATCCGCAACCGGCTGCTCGGAGGAGTCAGCGTGCGCATCACGCTCAAAGTGCCCGGGACTCAGGATGCCGATTGACATTCCGATGCGATCCCGGCCATACTGCGTGAAAGAACCGTGGATGGAGGCACAGAAGCGGCTCCCCCGGTGTTGTGGTCGAGGGACGATCCTGAAGCTCTCTGCCACCGAGTCACGAAAGCCTTTACGACAATTTCCCACCCGCGATCTACCATGGCCCGCAAAGTATTGATCGTTGACGACGAAGCTGGCTTCACCAAGCTGCTCAAGCTCAATCTCGAAAAGAGCGGCGAGTTTGAAGTCCGTATCGAGAACAATTCGATGAAGGCTCTGGCCAGCGCCCGAGAGTTTCAGCCCGATGTGGTGCTGCTCGACGTGGTGATGCCGGGCCTCGATGGTGGCGATGTTGCCGCCCAGATCCAAGCCGACCCTGCCCTCAGTGGCACCCCGATCGTCATGCTGACCGCCCTGGTTTCACCCGGAGAGACCAGTAGTGACGCCGTGGCCCAGTGTGGCACCCTCGTTGTGCTGCCCAAGCCGGTGAATCTGGAAAAGCTCACCGCGACTCTACGGGGAGCGATCGGCTGAATGCCGCTGGGGGGGGATGACCCGCGGGACATTGGGTAAAAAAAGGCCCCCTGCCCGCAAGCGTTGCGGAGCAGGAGGCTCTTTTGAAAAGGCCGTGTGGAAACGGACCCGTGGACGTTGATCAGCCCGTGTAGGCCGTTTCCCCGTGTGACGTGGTGTCCAGGCCCTCGGTTTCCGCCTGCTCGGTGACCCGCAGACCCACGGTGTACTTCGCGATCAGAAGGGCGATCACCGATACGACGCCGCTCCATCCGATCGTGACCAGGACGCTCAGGATCTGCTTCATCAACTGTCCATCCGCCGCGCCGCCGCGCACGAACACGCCGGTGAGCACTGCACCCACGATTCCGCCGATGCCATGCACGCCGAAGACGTCGAGACTGTCGTCATATTGCAGCTTCCGCTTCAGCGAAGTGGCGCAGAAATAGCAGATCACGGCTGAAACGGCACCGATGATGAGCGCTCCCGCCACGGTCGAGGTGCCAGAAGCCGGGGTGATGGCCACCAGGCCGGCCACCGCACCGGTGGCGGCACCGACGGCGGTTGCCTTCTTGGTCACCAGCCACTCGACCAGCATCCAGGCTAGGACGGCGGCTGCCGTGGCGATCTGCGTGGTCAGCATGGCAAAACCCGCCGAGCCATTGGCCGCCACGGCGCTGCCCGCGTTGAATCCGAACCAGCCCACCCAGAGCAGGGCCGCGCCGATGAGCGTGAAGGGCACGTTGTGCGGATGCATGGCGGTCGCGCCGTAACCTCTTCTTTTCCCGACCATGATACAGGCCACCAGACCGGCGATCCCGGCGTTGATGTGGACGACCGTGCCGCCGGCAAAGTCGAGCACGCCCCACTTGGAGAAGAGGCCGATGTTCACCGCCCAGGCCATGTGCCAGATGGGCAGGTAGGAAAAAGTCACCCAGACGGTGGTGAAGATGAGGATGGCAGAAAACTTCATCCGTTCAGCAAAGGCACCCACAATCAGGGCCGGGGTGATGATGATGAACGTCATCTGAAACGTGATGAACACACTTTCGGGGATGGTGCCCACCAGAGAGGCATCTTCCAAGCCTTTCAGGAAAAGCCGGGAAGCGTTTCCGAAGTAGGTGCCTTCGCCGGCCGTGGCGAAGCTGTAGCCGTAAACAACCCAGATCACCGACATCAGGGCGGCGATCGCAAAGCATTGGACCAGCACGCTGAGGACATTCTTGGAGCGGACCAAACCACCGTAGAACAGGGCCAGGCCCGGCAGCGTCATCAGGAGCACCAGCACGGTGGACATCAACATCCAGGCCGTGTCGCCAGAGTCGGGCGCTGCGGGTGCGGCTGCGGCGTCTTGGGCCCACAGTGAACCGGTGGCTCCGAGCAGGAGCCCCGCCGTCAGTAACAGAAGCCTCCAGAGAGGCGATGCGTTCTTCATAGGTTTTGGATCTAGGGTTTGAAACAACTGATTGAGTGACAACCCCTCCTGATCGGGGGAGAGCCACAAGGACCTCTCTAGCAAATGCTGTGCCAACTCCGCATAGCCACAAAAAAGACGGGGAAGGTCGCCCTTCCCCGTCTGACAAAGATCGCCGGATCGGACCGGCGCCGGATCCCGTGGATCAGCTGATGTGATAGGCCGGAGCACCGTGTTCGGCCACATCCAGACCCTCGTGCTCTTCCTCTGCGCTGACGCGCACCCCCATCGTCACCTTGAGGATGATGAAGATGGCGAGCGAGGCGACAAACGCGAAGGCCGAGACCGACAGCGTGCCGATGAGCTGGGTGCCGAAGCTCTTCGTGCCGAAGATGGCCGGGGCCAGCGTGCCGAACACACCGCAGACGCCGTGTACGGAAACCGCACCGACCGGATCGTCGATCTTCAGCTTGTCCAGGAAGAGCACCGAAATCACCACGATTGCACCGGCGATGGCACCCGTTGCGACAGCGCCATAGGGTGAGATGTCGTCGGCACCGGCGGTGATGCCGACCAAGCCGGCGAGGATGCCGTTGAGCGACATGGAGAGGTCCGGCTTTTTCAGAACCACCCAGGAGGTAATCATAGCGGCGATACCGCCCGCAAAGCCCGCCATGGCGGTGGTGACGAAGACTCGGGAGACCGCCTGAGGATCAGCCGAGAGGACGGAGCCGCCGTTGAATCCGAACCAGCCGAGGAACAGCAGGAAGACACCGATCGTCGCCAGAGGCAGGCTGTGGGGCAGGATGGGCTTCACGCCGTCCTTGGTGAACTTGCCCTTGCGCGGGCCGAGGATGATGATGGCCGCCAGAGCTGCAAAGCCGCCGAAGGCATGAACCAGGGTCGACCCGGCGAAGTCATGGAATCCCATGGTGTTCAGCCAGCCGTAGCCCCACTTCCAGGAACCGGTGATGGGGTAGAAGAAAGTCACGAGCACCGTCGCATAGATCATGAAGCTCGTCAGCTTCACGCGTTCGGCGACCGCTCCGGAGACGATCGTCGCGGCCGTGGCGGCGAACATGGCCTGGAAGAGGAAGTCGGTCCAGTAGGTCATGGGACCGGTGGCGTAGGCGGTGGTCATGTTGGCCACCTGTCCTGCGTCATCGAAAGAATTGGTGATCGGTTTCCCTAGGGCAAAGAAATCCTTCGAGACCCCGGCTTCCCAGCCTGGATACATGCCGTTGAACCCGTAGAACATGTAACCGAGCGCTCCGATGCAGACGATGAAGACGTTCTTGAACAGGATGTTCACCGTGTTCTTGCTCTGGCAGAGGCCTGACTCCACCGTGGCAAAGCCAAGGTGCATCAGGAACACCAGCGCCGCGGCGATCATGATCCAGAGGTTGTTGGCGAGGAATCCCGCGTACTCCGGACCCGCTTTGAAGTCGTCATACGTGGCATAGGCCGGAGCATCCGCAGCGGCCGGTGCTTCCGCAGCGGGGGCTTCGGCCGGGGGAGGGGCGTCCTGGGCGATGGCCCAGGTAGTGATCATCGGCAGGGCCAGGAGACCTGCCAGTATCCAGTTGCGAAGGTTGAATCGATGTTTCATTTTACTTTGTTAGTTAACGTTACGGCCGCTCCTGGTTTGTCCTACGAAACCGGGGGCGGCTTTTTTGTTTCAGTCGCTCCCGTTTAAGCATCACCTGTGCCAAGTTTTCGAAAAACTCGATGCGGGCTCGCAATTGGCTGATATTCAGGGGTCGTCTCGGCCGTCGGACCCGGATTGGTAAGGGGCGAATGGGTGGGGGCTGATAATTCAGGTTATGACGCCGAAGCAGTGGGGAGCCGGGGCTCCGGAGGGCAATTGGGGGCCTGAAACCACTTCACGACCGGTTGGCGGGTTGGGCGGGATTCCGGAGCAACCCGAATGGCACGGGATTAAGGGCGTCGGGTCGATTGCCCTGCCGATTGGATGCCGGAGGCATCACAGCCATTAGCCGGTGGTTGAGCGCAGCGATACCACCGGTCCATCCACCCGCATGTCGAGCATCCCAGAGGGATGCCAGCTGCTTGCCATTTCGCCTGCCGCCTCGCCCGCTGGCATCCCTCCGGGATGCTCGGTTTCCTTTCCATTTGATCCGGTGGTGTCGTCGCTACGCTGCTCAACCACCGGCTAATAGCTGTGATGCCTGCGGCATCTATTTCGCTCGAAACACCCATTTGGACCGAAGAGCCGTCTTAATCCCGTGGCATTCCGATCAGACCCGGTTGGATCGGAGATGAGACCCGGTTGGATCGGCGAGGAAAGAGGGTGTGATCGCGAAAGAGGAGCAGGAGCCCGGAACGCAACCCATGGAGGTCACCGGCGGCAACCCCGGTCCGGCCGAACGAGCGCCGCAAGTGCTTGAAAAGTCGATATCCAGAACGATCCGGTTCGCCTGAGGCTTTGGAAAACCGAGATTCCCGATCGCACAAAACACCAGCCCGCTCCGGGTGCAAAAGGGATTGACAGAGAGAGGGATGGGGATTCCGGTGATATCGTTATCGCTACCGCCGGGAGAAAAGCGGGGCGATAGCGAAATCGGATAATATACTGTTAGGCGGCATCACGCGTATGGACAATTCCGACAAACCCACATTGTTCAGTCCCGGCGTTGGGAAGCGGGGCATGACCCAGCTTCATTACGACGCCTATTGCGGAAATCTGGAGGGACTCATTTGGTGTTTGGAGCAGGGCATGGAGGTGAACGCCAGAGACACCTATCGCGGATACACGCCGACTCATTGGCTGGCAGACATGGCGGCAGTTGATGGGCCACGCTTGGAGATGTTGCGGGAGTTAGTTCGCCACGGCGCTGACATCAACGCGCAGACACCAGATGGGACGACACCGTTGATGCTTGCTCGTGCTGCCGGCAGTGATTTGGGTGATGCGCTTGCCACCGAGCTTGTCGCACTTGGAGCTAGAGATTTATGACGACACCAATGCCGCCTAACAACAAAACGGATGCAGGCAACAGCTCGAAGGCTATCTGCCGTGTCAGCAATGTCTTGCGCTCGCCGTCGCCTGATCCGTGACGTTCTCGCCTGAAATTGCTGTGACGACGCTAAAGCAAGACTCTTGGTGGATCCGGATCTACCGGTGGCCCTGTTCACTTTTTGTGGGCCTCTTGATTGGTTCATTAGCTGCATGCAGTTTTCTGCTCTGGGACAGCAAGCTCGAGGCATACCTTGAGCCGTTGGGAATGAAGCTTTTTCTCCTCGGTTGGATTTTGATCATCGGCTCGTCCTTCGGATCTGGGAGGGAGAAACATTTGGCTCTTCCTGCGCCTTCCGTGTTTGAAACCCGTTTTAGAAGACTCGTTTTGGCAGCCGGATTCATTCTCAATCTCGTCGCGTGGATAGGACTCGAACAACCGCCCGAGAAACGGGGAGAACAAAACGCGGCTGGACAACCCGCTACACGCCTTGAGTCGAAATGATCCGGGTAACATCAACCCTTAACCCCGTTGCCGCGTGGCGCTCCCGCTAGCGGGTCGCCAGCGCTCGACGTTCGGCTATGAAATTTAAGATCGGGAAAGGTCGCTACGCCGATGTGGTATGGGACAATGCTAGCAAATGGATCGGTGAGGTTACAGAGAGCAACGCTTCAGAGCTAGCCTTGAATCCAACCCAGCATTTCGAGACCTTGAAAGCAATGCTGCCAGGGGACTGGCAGGACTCGAACGTCGAAGGAAAGTTTCTTTCCGCTCTGGGCTTCTCGCTCGCTCGAGCAATCACATTAACCTCGAACTGGAGATTCGAGTTCGTTCTCTTTGAGGAGAGTAATTTCCGTTACGATGATGGAGTCTGGTCCATTGTGAGCGAAGATTGTGGGACGCTCATCTTTCCGATTGGAATCCTGTATCGAGACTACTACAAGAAGACCCGTTTTTCCGGCCTCTATGCTGAGGCGATTTACTCTGGCCGCCACCCGCGAAATCCGCCAAATTCGTTCATTGAATGGGAAATCAAACAAGCAGCCGAATCAGATCCCCGCGACTGACTGAGCGTTCACCCAGCCAGCCGCGGATCCCACAAAGGCTCCGCCGACCACGGGTCGTCGCAGCTACCTGCTTCGCATCCCTGCGCACGGCTCCGCACAGGGCGTTTCCCATCAGCCTCGCGCCATTGGCCCGTAGGACTGCACGATCCAGATCGCTTTGACTCCGCTGCGCTCCGTCCATGCGGTCAGGCTTCGCCGGTGGTACGCCGCTGGCGCGGCAAGCCATTCATGTGGGAACGCCCCTGTTTCTCAAGCCAACGGTGGTTCAACGCGGCACGCACGATCGGACCGAATAGCCGCGCCGGCGGCGAGCGGCCATAGACGGAGCGCAGCGGAGGCCGAAGGGTGAGGCGGCCACGTGGGGCCGCCGAATCAATTCTGGCCCATCCGCCAATAGACTTTGCGGCTGCTCGTCGCCCTGTGCACCACGCTGGGATGGATTCCCAGCGCAAGGAGATTCCGGCGACGCGAAAAACAAGAAAAAGATGCTCGCGACCGCGGACGTGGCCGCCGATTTCGGCATTGATCCCGCCACGGTCGACGCCTACGCGGCTCTGCTCGACGACTACACCGCCGTGCTGGTGGCGCCCCGCAGCGCAATCTCCGACCGGGTCGCCCAGGCAGAGGCGTGCCCGACCGGATGCGGGAATTGCGGGCGAAGTTCGCGGAACTCGACGCTCTGCCCCCCACCAATTCGCCATGACCGCGGCTGGAGCGGAGTTTGGCGCGCTTTTCCAGTCCGCCGGCCACATCATCGACTGCGGCAAAGGGCACGCCGGGAAGGCGATCCCGGATCGGGAGTTAGTTCAAAGTTCAAAGTTCAAAGTTCAAAGTTCAAAGTTCAAGGTTTGAAGTTCAACGTTGGGAGTTTGGAGTTTGAGGATGCTGCGTTTGGGGCTGGACTTCGCCGGGTGTTTTTTCCGAATGGGGGCTTTTGACCGGTTTTCGGATTTCATGGCTTGGATCTAGGATTGGGGTTTTCCGCCATCGGGCGGCGATCCGGCTGATTTTTTCCAATCGAGTCCCTGATCGAACTGCTTGAGCAATGAAGGGAAGAACAACTCGCTCAGGCCCGCCAGGAGGGAGAATGCGAGGATGGCGACGGTCTGCTCTTGCCCCTGCTGGGTGACGAGAAAGCCGAAGATCACTTTTGCCTAGATCAGCAACTGAACGGTGAACCCGGAGACGACGCCGACGAACCAGCGCAGAAGGGCCTCCAAGTTGTGCAGAAAGCGCCCGGCAGTGGCATCGAAGGGGATCTGACGATTGAAGCTCACATAAGATACCAGAGCCCCGACGCCTCCCAACAGGGCTCCGAGCAGCCACATTTGGGGAGATGCGGGCTCGGGAGGGCTCCCCCAGCGGGCCATCAGGATGAAAAAGGCGACCAAGCAAGTGGCGGAGAGCAGACCGAAGGGCACCAACAGCCAGCGCCGGGAGTACTCGATGGACCGCTGGGAGATCCACTTCTCTGCGGTGTCGAGTATACCCGTCGCAGCAGGCAGGGAATTGGTGCTCAAAAGCCGGGCCATGCCTTCGGCAATGAGGCGGCGGGCGGCAAAGAGGGATTTCTCGGACTCCCGACCCAATCTCGTCGTCTCTTGGTCCGTTGATTTACGAAAGGACCCGATCCATCGAGATACGGACCCCATCCGGCGCGACATTTTTCCATGGCGTAGGAAGAATGACCGAATCTCCAACTCGGCGACTCGATTGGAGACCTGATCATAGCTATCCGCATCCACATCACCGAAGGCGCCTCCCCACTGCACGCTCCCGAACTCATCCAGAAATACAATGAAGTGGTCTGTCTTGAGGATCAGTTCTTCGATCCGACGGCCGATCCCGTCATAGGTATCCCCTTCCAAAAAATCCATCATCCTTTTGCCGGGTGGCAGCTCTCCCTCTACAGCGGCAAGGCTGGCGGCTTCGTATGCGATTCGGTCTTCGGTCTCCATGGGACGAGTTTTAGCAGGAATCTCACCCGATGGAAGCAAAATGCGCGGAGAATCCCCGCCTGCTGATCCGAGACCATTCTGGAAACTATATTTGGGTCGGTAGCATTTTTTTCTTTTCGATCATTTCCCAATCGCATAAGAGAAGGCAGACGAACGCGGAGGGACCCGGAGTGTTTGACAGATGGAGCACCGGCTCCAGGGATCAGCACGCGGTGGCTTTCCACCTGCGTTAGCGGAATCTATCAGCCACCTCATAAAGACTCGGAGTAGCCCCCAGCCCATGTCTGATCCCGTCGTCCAACTGATCGTCTCGCCCAATGAACCGTGGGTCTCCACGGACATTCTGCTCGCCGAAGGGGACCGCATCCGCATCACCGCAGTGGCCGACGGGAAGTATGCTGACAAGGGACTCGCCTGCGATGCCAATGGCCCCTTGGGCAAAAAGGGTCGGCTCTTTGACCGCTGGTTCCGGAATCCGGGCCCCCTGAGCCCGATCCGCTGGACACCGGGATTCGGAGCCATCAGGCATCTGCGGGTGCTGCAGGATCGCGACGGGAGGCGCGCGTCGTTTCTCACGTTGATCGCAGCCATCGGCCGCGATGATGCGGAGTCGAATGTCCGAGTGGTCGGCTCGGGAGCTGATCTGATTGCCCACCGGGCTGGTCCACTTTTTCTCTTTGCGAATGACTGGCCGGGCGGGGTCGGAGAAAAGGACGATGCGCGCTTTTTCGACGCCGACGGCCACTTGTCGAAGACTTACTCCAATAATGAGGGCTCGCTCTCGGTGACGATCGAGCGATTGGCCTGATAGCCGCCCCTTTTTCCGATTCCAACCTCAATCCCAACCTCAATCTGTCATGCCTACCCATCCATCTTCCAACGGACTGCTGAAACCCATCCGCAAGATCTTGAACCGCCTGCTGTTGGGCATACCAGGAGACATCAAGAACGATCCGGAACTGCGGGCGCGAGTCATCGTCCTCGCTGATCTGGCTTTGGTCAGTGAATTCCCTCCGGCCCGGGCGGTGCCCACGAAGATTCGCCAGCGGCTGATCGCGGGCGCGCTGGATGCCATCCTGGGCGGCAGTCAGCCGGATGCGGAGACGGCACCTTTGGTGGAAATCGCAGCGGCGGCGGGAGCCGAGGCAGAGGTAGGCGAAGCCGAGCCCCGGACGTATGGGGTGACGAGCTTTCTGGTGGACGGGGAGTCGTCCGATCTCTCTGCCATGGAAGCAGCGGCGACCCGGGTGCTGGGCGAAGGCTGGAAGGTGGCGGCCATGGAGAATGACGCCACCGGCTTTACCATCTCCCATCCGGAGGCCGACCTGTCAGTGACGGAAGCCTGGGAGTTGGCTCACCAACTGGAGGAAGATCCAGCTGTGGCTTTGGCAGAGCCGGACATCGAGTGGGTGCCGGCGCCAGCAGATATTGGTGGCCCGGCCGCGCCGCCGGCTCCGGCGATGATGATGGCAGCCGCCGCCGCGGACAAGCATCTGAGCTGCTCGGGCAGTCACTCGTGGAGTGTCGATGAGATTTCTCTTTCTGGCGCCTGGGGGGCTTCGCCCGAGGACAAGAAACACGGCCGAGGCGTCAAAGTAGGACATTTGGATACGGGCCTGACTGACCATATCCACCAGCGTCTGAACGATCCGCGGATCCTCCTTGCTGAGGGTGCCAATCTCTACGACCCCGACCACCCCAATCCGGCGATCGGCAATCGGCCGCTGGACCCGATGGATTCGGATCTGGACGATGCGCTGAAGGTGAAGTTCAAGACATTCGACGGCCACGGCACCAGTACGCTGAGCGTGCTGCTCTGCGATACAGGGCCAGTGACTGGGACAGCTCCGGCGGTAACGGTGGTGCCTTTCCGGATCGGTCCCACAGTGGTGCATTTTAATGTGAAACGGATCGCGGAAGGCATCCGGCGGGCGCATCGCCAGGGGTGCGATGTCATCACGATGAGTATGGGAGGCCCTCCGTCCCGAACGGGCACCATGGAGCGAGCGGTCCGGGATGCGGTGGAAGATGGCGTGATCATCTGCTGCGCCGCCGGGAATGTCATCGGGTCGAATGATCTGACGCCTATCGTGGTCTGGCCAGCCGCCTTGGATGAAGTGATCGCCGTGGCCGGATCGAATTGTCGCCGGCTTCCTTGGTCGGGATCTTCGCGCGGGCCGGAAGTCAACATCACCGCTCCCGCCCAGGATGTCTGGCGTCTGAGCGCGAGCAAAGACTATCTGAACGGCCATCCCGGACAGTCGGCAGCGCGGGGTGAGGGCACCTCCTACGCCACGCCAGCCACGGCCGGAGTGGCAGCCTGCTGGCTTGCGAGACATGGAGGACGTCAGGCACTCGCCGCGCACTACGGGCATCCTCGATACGTCCCCCAGGCTTTTGCCCACATCTTGAGGACGGAGGGATATGACGAGCAGCCCGATTGGAACACCAAGCTGATGGGGCCGGGCATTTTGAATGCCGAAAAGGTTCTCAAGGCAGATTTACCCCCGAAATCAGCCCTGAACGGCTGGCCCAAGAAAAAGCACACCATCAGCAGCAACGTGATCTCCGGGATTTTTAAACTGGGTCATTGGCTGACGCCTTGGAAGAACAAACCCGCCATGGCCGGAATGGCTGCCGCCGCAGAGGTGAAACCCGCCACCTTGAAGTCTGCTGAAACTCTGTCACAGCGATATGGCAGCGAGGTGGCATACCTGCTGTTCGACCGGCCGGAGTTGCTCAAGCAGTTGGTCGAATCCGGCTTGCTGGACAGCCCGGTGGCCAAGCAGTCCAGTTCCCCCGCCGGCATGGCCGCGGCGGCCCCGGCTCCGAACAGCAGTCGCCTGTCCTCTGCGGCCGAGGCGCTCGAAGCACTGCGGGAGGTGGCCTCCCCCTCTCTCGCTGCCGCGCTACCCTGAACGAACCAACGCTGGCCGATTTTCATTCCAACCAACCCATCACTCCCAAACCCAATCAACAAAGACCAAATGAGCCAACCAACCATCCACAGCCGCACCGAATGGGGTGCCACCAAAGCCCGTGAGGATGCCTTCGCCCAGGGCGACGCCCGAGGCATCATTCTCCACAACATGGAAAATGCCAATCGCACTCCCGGCGCCACCGCCGAGGCTGAAACAGCCGCCGCTTACAAGGTCTCCCGGGACTGCCAAGACTTCCACATGCGCCCGAAGTCCAAAAAAGGCAATGGCTGGTCGGACATCGGCCAGCATTGGACCATCAGCCGGGGCGGCGTGATCATGGAGGGCCGCCTGGGCACGCTCAGTGCGGCAGAGGCCGGCAAAGTCGTGCGAGGCGCTCATGCGAACTCGGCCACCTACAACCAGCATTGGTTCGGGATCGAGATGGAGGGCAACTACGTCAAAAGCGATGTGCTGACCGACTCCGCATGGGAGGCTCTCGTCGCCCTCTGCACGTGGCTGTCGGAGAAAGCCGGAAGTCAGGAATGTCTGCCCATCCTCCCGCATCGCGATGTCCGGGACACCGATTGTCCAGGAAAGCTCGCCGACCGGCTCCCCACCCTCACGAAGGCGGTGAATGATCGCCTTTCGAAATCGAGCCCATCCGCGTCTCTCGCCAAAGGCGCCAAGAAGAAATCCCCCTCCCTCGCTGCCGCCAAAGCGTCATCTGCCAAGAAGGCTGCTGCCAAAAAGGCTACCGCGTCAGCCACATGCTCCACCGGTTGGTACACGACAGGATACTACTCCCCTGCAGAGTCCGACTTTTCCGGCCCGCGTTTCGAAGTCAACATTCGCGATCATGGACGGGAAGCGTTTCCGGGAGCTTTCCTCGATGCCGTGAAGATGGAGGGTTGGGGCAAGACCCGATTCGGCTGGTATCTGGGACGATACAGCAACGCCTGGCACAAGAGCCCGTCCCCGCTGGATGCCAAAGGAAAGGCTCTCGTGGTGGGAGCCATCGCGGTCGATCCCGACCTGATCCCGTTCGGATCGAAGGTGACGATCCCCTCGCTCCCGTCACCCTGGAACACCAAAAGCTTTCTCGCCAAAGACGTCGGTAGCGCCATTCAGGGTAAGCACATCGACATCTATTGCGGCGAGGGTATTTCAGCCGAGCAGGCCACCTTTCAGGTGACCGGGCATAATCGGCAGGTGTGCGTCGAATAAGCCGGGCAAGGAGCCGAGCGGCCCATGGCAAGGCACGGTCCTCCACGGAATGCGGGGATTCTGAAACCGATCCGTGAGACTCGTCTTTTCGGCGAGTTGAATCGCCTTTCCCATCGGTCCTGGGTCCGTGCCTTCCGTGAAATCCGTGGGCCTCTCTTTCTGGATTCTGGCTCAGTTGTTAAACCCGCCCTTGTACAGCACCAACTGCCGGTCGCTGAAGAACATCTCATAGATCGGCAGTCCGCCGCCCGCCACGCTGCCGACACCGATGCCGGAGGCGCCGCCGCTCCCGATGGTGCCGGGGAAAAACGACAGGCCGACGAGGCTCTGGACGCCCGACTGGGCAAAGGCGGCGCCTTTCCGCTGGAGGACGAAGGGCTTGCGAAAGCCGTTCGCATCAGTGAAAAGGCAAGCCCAAAAAAGAAAAATTTTCCCAGGCGGGTTGTTCGGGGAGTGGCTGGGGGAGTCAGCCGCCGAGGGAGGCAAGGCCCGAAGTCAGACAAAAGGAACAGCGGACGTGACCCGACGTTTCGGCACCGATGGTTCGACCCTCTTATTCAGTGACTTTGACTGGGACGATTCTTTCGCGGCCAAAAGAACGTCCAAGGTCTGGCACCGGCTACCGGCGGCGCGCCTTCGACTGCGGGTTGAGGGTTGTAGCTACGGAATTCATTTCGACTCGGAGCGGGTAGCCGGTTGTCCAGCACCACCTTGTTGTTCTGCCCTTGATTTTGCGTAAAGGCGCCGAAGCTCCTGTTGGGCCTCCTCCATAGGAGGTGGATCCGATGCTCCCCCAAGAATCATTCGGTAGCCACTCTCAGTCGGGATGACCTCTATACTGCTACCCCCATTGTTGTCTTGGATTTCGATCTTACCCCCTCCGCAGACGCGGAGGAGAATCTCAACAAGGTTATCCTTGGCGCCATTCTTCGCCAGCGGCAAGGAGCTGATACATGCCTCTACTGCGATAGCCTCCTCTCTCGCTCCCCATGCTTTCAAGTCCAAGAGATCCTGCTCGTTCAGGAGAATGTGATTCAGAAGGGAACGAATCTTGAGGGTTCCTTCGTGCATCTCCTGAACCAGTTGGGTGAATAGCTTTGGATCTGGCGTCTCCCTGACTGTCTGAATTGCTGCCGAAAGGTGCTTCAAATCCGGGTCATCTGGATGCTCATCAGCCAAAATCAAATCCCTTAGCGGCTGGGGATAGCGCTGCCGCTTTCGTGATGTCTCCGCTTCCTCGGCAGCGAACTTGTCCGCGCCAGAAAGGTAGATCTCGCGTTCCTTCTGGCTGCTGGGATCAGCCGGTCGCAGTTCGCCCCTCCAAATGCGCAGTGTGTTTACTTGCGTAATTCCTTCCGCTCGCTGCTCCTCATTGAATAAAGTATGCGCAAATACGCTAATGTATGTAAGGCGACTCTCAGCGGACGGGCTGAAGCAAACCCAAGAGTGAGAACTATGCATCCCCTTTGGGCCTCCCCATCCCGAAAAGCCGGGCTGTCCAGTTCCGAGCAGTTCCTGGATCTCGGCAACCGTGGAGCAAGAGCGAAGCTTCTCATTGGTAGGAATTGATTTGACGTAAACCGGAGCGTCACTTCCCAGATAGCTTCCATTTGGGTATGTCCGGAGAAGCACGATCTCGCCCTCCATGATGCGCGCCTTCTCCAATCTCATTCGCTCAATCTTGCCATCCTCGTCTGTGACATCACCGATCCAATCGTGGGCAAGAGAACGTGTGTCCATTGCGACATCGGCATCGGCCTGCACCTTGGCGAGCATCTCGCGGAGCGTGGTAGTTTCGTCTGCGGCAGCGGGTAAGAGCAAGAATGCTCCGACAACTCCGAGAAACGTCGTGAGAATCGAGTGCTTCATTTTTGGCAGAACGTAAAAGCGCATGCACCCCTACCAGCGGGGGCGCACGTCGATCACGGGGTTAAGGTTGCAATCACTAGAAATCATGGAAATAGGGCGGCTGGTAGGGGTTGTCATGTCGCGGCTTGTTCTGCCTGAATTTTATTGAGGAACCAGCCTTCCGCATCGCACTCAAACTCCTCATCGCGAAAGTAAAAAAGGTAGTGCTTGGAGGTCTCTAAAGGCTCAACGCGCGAGTTCCAATCTCCGGGAATCTGCTCGAGTAGAAGATTCCCAGAAACCTCGTAAAACTTGCCCCATGCTGGTGCTATCCGACTAAACCGGCACTGTCCGCGATACCAGCCTTCATCGTTCACAGATCCGAATCGAAAACGAGAGCAACTGAGGAATGTAATCCCAGTGACGATCCCACTGGCTTTGTCGGGCTCGTAGAAGCCGGGACGAAATGAAAGGTGTAGATTCTCGCCATCCCATCGAGCCTTCGGGTCTGGAGCATTGGGCTCAGCGTTCCAGCCGTCGTTGAGCTGTTTGAAGTATGTGCTCATTTGTAGCAGAACAGTGCGATATCCGATTTCGCTATCGGTCGCGATGTTCAGCGAGCGGCGGAGCCGATTCGCTGTAACGAGCCAGATTTTAGCGGCCTTGGAAAAACGCCGTCAAGCCCTAAAATCTTTGAAACACCGCCTCCGCCTCGCGTCCTCCCCAACCACTCCCCTCTCACCTCACCCAGCGCCCCATCCGCCCTCTCCCGCGCCTACCGACCGCGCCCCGGCTCCGTTGTTCCAACGACTGGCCCCGGCCTGGGCGGCTCGGTCGCCAACTCACCCCTCACGGAATCTCCAGCGCGGTGATCTCGGCGGGTGAGAGGGCGCGGTCGAAGACGGCGATCCCGTCGAGCGGCCCACGGCAAGGCACGGTCCTCCACGGAATGCGGGGATTCTGAAACCGATCCGTGAGACTCGTCTTTTCGGCGAGCCTAATCGCCTTTCCCAGCGGTCCTGGGTCCGTGCCTTCCGTGAAATCCGTGGGCCTCTCTTTCTGGATTCTGGCTCAGTTGTTAAACCCGCCCTTGTACAGCACCAACTGCCGGTCGCTGAAGAACATCTCATAGATCGGCAGTCCGCCGCCCGCTACGCTGCCGACGCCGATGCCGGAGGCGCCGCCGCTCCCGATGGTGCCGGGGAAAAACGACAGACCGACGAGGCTCTGGACGCCCGACTGGGCAAAGGCGGCGCCTTTTCGCTGGAGGACGAAGGGCTTGCGAAAGCCGTTCGCATCGGTGGCACCGGGCTCGGTGTGGCGGGCCTCGCCATAGAGCAGGGCGAGATTGTTGGCCGGACTGGCTTCGCCGGCCCGGTTCACCAGCGAGACGAGGATCATGTAGTCGCCATCCTCGTGGTAAGCCACCCGCAGGATGGTCCCGATGGTGGCCGCGTCGCCGCCGGGCAGGCGGTCGCCCTCGCGGATCAGCACATGGTTCGGCAGGATCGGGCTGCCGGGCGGCACGGCGATGTTGGTCGGGGCGGCGACGAAGACGGCCACGTCATTGCCCCGATGCACGCCGGGACCGGCGAGGCGGGCCTGATAGAGCAGGGCGCCGCCCTGACGGGTCTTTTGAAAGGAGAGAAAGCCGGCGATCGTGACGCCCGCGGGCAGGCCGGGTGCCTGGTCCCCTTTGCGGGCAAAAATCGGCGGCCGTCCCCCGCCGGGGACCGCCACGGCGAGCACCTCGTCGGTGCCACGCGTCACCCCGCCGCCGACGATGCGACCACGGAAAGCCACGTTGCCATTCGCATCCATCGACTCGCCAAAAAAGGTGCTGTAGACCTCCGGACTGACACCACTGAGCGCGGGATCGCCGCGACGGACCAGTTCATCGACCACCCCGGTGCCGATGTTCACTTGGGCCAGCCCCTGATTCCGCGCCGGATCGCCCTGCAACTGCGTGGCGATGACGTAGGCGCCGCCTCCCGCCGCCACCCGCGGCACGATCTGCCCCAGCGGCACCCCCTCGAACGGCGCCACGATCTGCCCCCCGATCGCAGCGCCCTCGCGGAAGGCGACCGCCGCGCCGGGCAGGGGCGACACCGGGTTGTTGGAAAGGATGAAGGTGTCGCTCGCCGCCGTGACATTACCCACGGCACCGCGAATCAAACTGCCCTGGATCACCGCCACGCCGGTGTCGGTGATCCCCTGGGCACCAAAGGCGGCGATGCGCGGCGGCACCCCGAGATCCGGAATGATCCCACCCGTCACCGCCGCCGTCACCAGCCCGAAGCCATTGACCTGCTGCACGATGCCCTGCGCCCGGCGGGCGCCCGTCTCGAAGCGACCGAACGAGGTGCGAAACTGGGTGCGACCGCCGCCGAGTTGATGGTTGATGATGCCACCGATGAGACTCGGCGTGAAATCCGTCGTCTCCGTGGTGTTGCTGATCGCGATCGGCTCCTCGCCATTTCTCCAGAGCCCGTGGAGCCGGCCGCGCTGGCTGCCCGGCCCCCCCAGCCGGTAGAGAGCGACCGTATTCCCCGACGACACATCGAACAGATGGGGCGTGAAAGCCGCGATCGTCGTCCCAAACGCCCCCGGGGCAAAGTCTCCGCGCGCAGAGACGACCGAGCCCGTGGGGTCGGGCCTCAAAATCGGAGAAAAGCTGAAAATCGAGCCGATTTCCCGTCCCGGTGCATCGATGTCGGTCGAGGCGATGACGGTATTCCCCACCACCGCCACGCCGGTGCCCAGTTCGTCGCCGGTACTCAGTCCGCGGGGCGACAGGGTGATCACGTGGGACGGATTTTCCCAGTCACTCGGGTCGAACACATGCACCC
The DNA here is from genome assembly GCA_016795505.1 of Verrucomicrobiales bacterium. Lineage (GTDB taxonomy): Bacteria > Verrucomicrobiota > Verrucomicrobiia > Verrucomicrobiales > DEV007 > JAEUHH01. The sequence goes on from JAEUHH010000049.1 coordinate 18,675, forward strand.
GGCCCGAATCAAAGGTGTTCGCATCGGTGGCCGGCTCGCCGATCGCGAGCAGCGAGTCTCCGCAGGCTACGCTGGTGCCGAATCGCTGGTTCGAGGGGACGCTGGGTGACGTCACCGAACTGACCTCGTTCGCCTGATTGGCGGTAAAAATCAGGGCGAGCCCCGACTCGGGATCCCCGTTCACCGTGGCCAGCGGCGCGCCCAGGATCAGGAGATGCCCGCTGATCGCCGCGGAAAAGCCCAACTGGGCATTCTGCGAGGTCACCACGCCGCCGGTGTTCACATCGTCGGTCAGCTTGCGGCGTTGTTGTAGCGACAACGCATCGAACAGGTAGCCCGATCCGGCATTGACGCCGCGTCCCCGGTCGTCCAGCGGCGCACCGACCAGGATGTAATAGTCCGACACCGCCACCGACTGGCCGAACAAGTCGCTCGCGGCCCGGTCCGACGCGGTCAGCCGGGTCTGTACGGCGGGATCAGAGACGGACAGGACAAAGACCGCCCCGCGCTCGCCATCCTCCCCCGGCGATCCCACCACCAGGCGGTCACCATGCAGCGCCACGCTGGTCCCAAAGCCGGGCGCCCCGCCGATCTGACGCAACAGGCGGCCATTGCGCAGGTCAAAGAGAAAGACATTACCCGGGCCCGCCGGCAAGCTGACACCCGGCGCGCCGACCGCGACGACATTTCCCGACAGAGCCACCGAAGTGCCGAAACGGATCGCCACCCCATCGAGCGGAGCCGGCGGCACCAGACGGCGGAAGGTGGCGCCGGTGCGCTGCGAGATCAACTGCACCCGCCCGTCCGCCCGGCCCGAGACCACCACCGACGAGTCCGCCGCGATCGCCCCGCCAAGCTCGCCCGCCGCGCCCAGGGCGCCATTGTCCTGCAGCAGGATGAATTGCCTGACCTGCGGCCCGACGATCCCGGCCCGGGCGGCTGGCGGGTCGATCGAGAGGAATGTGAGCAGAGCGAGACAGAGGCGGATGGTTTTCATGGCGATGGGATGGGAAAGGTGACGGACCTGCCGGACGATCGCGGCGCGGCGACCGCCAGATCATGCGCCAAAGGGTAATCCCATCGCAAGCCCTTTCCAGCCCTTCCCCGCGCCCCGCCTGGCTCCGATCAGACCCTCTTTCATCGGCGATCAGACCCGGTCTGATCAGATCGCCCCGCCGCAATCGCGTAGTCACGACCGAGCCCAGCCGGCTTGAAATGGCGCCCCGATGCCGGGACCGTTTCGGCGATGTTCTCGCCTGCCAAACTGCTCCCCATCTGCCTGCTGTCCCTGCTGTCGCCGATCACGGCCGCCGAACCGGCCCGGCTCAGCTTCAATCGCGACATCCGGCCGATCCTTTCGGACAACTGCTTTGCCTGCCATGGCTTCGATGCCAAAGAGCGCAAGGCCGACCTGCGACTCGACACGGCCGAGGGCGCCCTGGCCGACCAGGCCATCGTCCCCGGCAAACCGGACGAAAGCGAGGCCTGGCTCCGCATCCTCAGCACCGACCCGGACGAGGTCATGCCGCCACCGGAATTTCACAAGACCCTCACCACCGCCCAGCGCGACACGCTGAAACGCTGGATCGAGCAGGGCGCGGAGTACGAGCCGCACTGGTCCTTTGTCACTCCGCGGGAAACGCCCGTGCCGCCCGTGGCCGGCGTGACACACCCGGTCGATGCCTTTCTCCGCGACCGCCTCGCCCGCGAGGGTCTGACCGCCGCTCCCGAAGCCGACAAAGCCAGCCTGATCCGCCGGGTGACTCTCGACCTGACCGGCCTGCCGCCCACTCCGGCCGAGGTGGATGCCTTTCTCGCCGACGCGTCACCGACCGCCTACGAGACGCTCGTCGATGGACTGTTGAAACGCCCTACCCACGGCGAGCACATGGCCCGCTACTGGCTGGATCTGGCTCGCTACGCCGACACCCACGGTCTGCACCTCGACAACGAGCGCTCCATGTGGCCCTACCGAGACTGGGTGGTGCGGGCCTTCAATGAAAACGTGCCCTTTGACGACTTCACCCGCTGGCAGCTCGCCGGCGACCTGCTGCCCAGTCCCACCCGCGACCAACTGATCGCCTCCGGCTTCAACCGCTGCAACGTGAGCACCAGCGAGGGCGGCAGCATCAACGAGGAGTGGATCTACCGCTACGCCGTCGACCGCACCTCCACGATGGTCGAGGTGTGGATGGGCCTCACGGCGGGCTGCGCGGTGTGCCACGACCACAAGTTCGACCCCATCTCGATGAAGGACTACTACTCGCTGTATGCCTTCTTCAACAGTGCCGCCGATCCCGCCATGGACGGCAACAAGGTGGACACGCCGCCGATTCTGAAGCTTACCACCGCCGAGCAGGAAGCCCGGCTCAAGGTGCTCGACCAGCAGATCGCCGCGGTCGATGGCAGGCTCAAGGACACGCTGGCCAAACTGACCTACACCGATCCTGCCACCCAGACGCCGCCGCCGCCGGTGCGGGAGAGCGAGACGGTGTGGTTCGAGGACGCCTTCCCCGCCGGAGCGAGCCCGCAGTCCACCGGTGCGCCCCTGCAACTGGTGAAAAAAGGCGCCGGCGAGGTCTTTTCGGGCGGCATCGCCCTGCGCCGCCAGGCGGGCCCGTCCGTCGAGCAGGATTTCTTCAACGGCGGCGCCGATTTCCGCGTGCCGGCCAACGGGAAGATTTTCGTCTCCTGTTTTATCGATCCGAAGGACCCGCCCGCGGCGATCATGATCCAGTTTCACTCCTCCAGTTGGCTGCACCGGGCGGTGTGGGGCGAGGAGGCGAAGATCCCCTTCGGCAAGTCCAACACGACAGAGAAGGTGCTGATGGGCGCACTGCCCAAGGCCGGCCAGTGGGTGCGGCTCGAGGTGGACGCCGCCCGGATGGGCCTGAAGCCGTCGACCAAGGTCACCGGCTACGCCTTCACCCAGTTCGGCGGCACGGTGACGTGGGACCAGCTCGGCGTCTCGTCGCGGGTCGATCCCGCCAAGGACCCGGCGTGGTCCTTCCTCGCCTGGAAAAAGGCGAACCAGGGCAAGCGCGTCGAGGAACTGCCGCAGGATCTCCGCGAACTCGTCCGCGGCAAGCAGCCCGAGCAATGGACCGCGACCGAGGCCAAACAGGTCTACGATTTCTGGCTCTCCACCTTCTACGCCGGCGCCCGCGACGCCCTCGCCCCGATCGAGGCGGAGAAGGCGCCGCTGATCGCCGAAAAAGCGGAGATCGAAAAGGCCATCCCGCTCACCTTCATCATGGCCGACCTGCCTCAGCCGCGCGAGAGCCACATCATGCAGCGCGGCGCCTACGACAAGCCCGGCGACAAGGTGAGCCGCGCCGTGCCACCGATCTTCCCGCCGCTCCCGGCCAAGCCGGCCGACCGCGACTACAACCGGCTCGATCTGGCCAACTGGCTGGTCAGCGGCGAGCATCCCCTGACCGCGCGGGTCACGGTGAACCGTTTCTGGCAGCAGTTCTTCGGCACCGGCCTGGTGAAGACCAGCGCCGATTTCGGCTCTCAGGGCGAGCCGCCGAGCCATCCCGAACTGCTCGACTGGCTCTCGGTCCACTTTGCCAAAACCGGCTGGGACACCCGCGGCCTGGTCCGACTGCTCGTCACCAGCGCCGCCTACCGGCAAAGCTCGCGCGTCACGCCCGAACTGCTCGCCCGCGATCCGCAGAACCGCCTGCTCGCGCGCGGCCCGCGCCTCCGGCTCGATGCCGAGATGCTGCGGGACCAGGCCCTCTACGTGAGCGGCCTGCTCGTCGACCGGATGGGCGGCAAGGGGGTGAATCCCTACCAACCGCCGAACATCTGGGAACCCGTGGCCTTCGGCGGCAGCAACACCCGCGCCTACAAGCAGGGCACCGGCGACGACCTTTACCGGCGCAGCCTCTACACCTTTTTCAAACGCACCGCGCCGCATCCGTCGATGTCCACCTTCGACGCGCCCAACCGCGAACAAAGCTGCTCCCTGCGCGAGCGCAGCAACACCCCGATGCAGGCCCTGCAACTGCTCAACGACGTGCAGCACTTCGAGGCCGCCCGCCACCTCGCCCAGCGCATGATGACAGAAGGCGGCGCCTCCCCCGCCGACCGTCTCGCCTGGGGCTGGAAAGCCGTCACCGCCCGCACACCCGACGCCGACGAACTGGCCATCGCCACCGACGCCCTGACCAAGCACCTGAACCGCTACGAGTCCGACGCCCCGGCCGCCGCCGCCGCCATCGCCTACGGCGAAAGCAAGGCCGATCCCGCTCTGAAACCCGCCGAACTCGCCGCCTACACCCTCGTCGCCAACCTGCTGCTCAACCTTGATGAGGCGGTGATGAAGTAGTTTAGTTCGAAGTTTCAAGTTCAAAGTTCAAAGTTCAAAGTTCAAAGTTTGGAGTTTGGAGTTTTGGTACTGCAATTGCACAAAGGAATAAAGATATGGCTACGATCCAACGATTTGAAGATATCCTCGCCTGGCAGAAAGGTCGCGAGCTGACGAAGGCGATCTACTCGCAGAGCCGCAAGGGCGAATTCTCCAGGGACTTCGCGTTGAGGGATCAAATTCGAAAGGCGGCCATCTCAATCACCTCGAACATTGCCGAGGGCTTTGAAAGAGGAGGCAACAAAGAGTTTTCACAATTTCTTTCGAATTCCAAAGGATCAGCCGGAGAAGTCAGATCTCAGCTCTATGTCGCATTGGATGAGGCGTACATTAGCGAATCAGAGTGGCAAGCATTAAATGAACAATGCATCGAAATCAGCCGCATGCTCGACTCGTTTATGAATTACCTGAAAGGCTCCGACCTCAAAGGTCGAAAGTTCAATCAGCAATAGCTGTCCTAGCCCTAAATTTGGGATATTTGAACTTGGAACCTTGAACTTGGAACTTGGAACTTGGAACTCGCTCCCCACCAATGAACTCACTCACTCAAGAATTTATAACTTCCCAGTCCCGCCGTCAGTTTTTTGAAGGGGCGGGTTTGAAACTGGGTGGCCTGGCTCTGGCCTCGCTGTTGGGACCACGCGCCGCCTCTCTGGGGGCCTCAACCGCCGCAGCCACGGGCGGCTCGCAGGTGCACCCTCCCCTGCCCGGCTTTCCCCATTTCGCGCCGAAGGCCAAGCGCCTCATCTACCTGCACATGAACGGCGCGCCGTCACAGCTCGATCTGTTTGACTACAAGCCGCAGTTGCAGAAGCACTACGACCAGGATCTGCCCGCGTCGGTGCGCAACAACCAGCGCATCACCACCATGACCAGCGGCCAGGCGCGCTTCCCCGTCGCGCCGAGCATGTTTTCCTTCAGCCAGTGCGGCCAGAGTGGCATGTGGATGAGCGAACTGGTGCCCCACATGCACCGCATCGCCGACGACATCGCCATGATCAAGACGGTGCACACCGACGCGATCAACCACGATCCCGCCTGCACCTTCGTCATGACCGGCAGCGAGATCCCCGGCAAGCCCAGCCTCGGCTCGTGGCTCAGCTACGGCCTCGGCAGTGAGAGCAATGACCTGCCGGCCTTTGTCGTCTTCACCCCCACCTTCCCCGCCGCGAGCCAGGCCCAGGCGCTCTTCACCCGCATGTGGAGCAGCGGCTTTCTGCCTACCCGCTTCAACGGTGTCGCCCTGCGCGGCACCGGCGATCCCGTCCTCTACATTCAGAATCCCCCCGGAGTCTCCGGCGACGACCGCCGCACCCTACTCGACGCCCTCGGCCGATTGAATGCGAAAACCCTGGAGCGCTACGGCGATCCGGAGACGCAGACGCGCATCGCCCAGTATGAGATGGCGTTTCGCATGCAGACCAGCGTACCCGATCTGGTCGATCTCAGCGGTGAAAGTCAGGCCACGCTGGATCTCTACGGTCCCGAGGTAAAGAAAATGGGCAGCTACGCCTCCAGTGCCATCCTGGCGCGCCGACTCATCGAGCGCGGGGTGCGCGTGGTGCAGATCCTCCACCGCGGCTGGGACCAGCACAACAACCTGCCAAAACTGATCAAGGGCCAGTGCCTCGACGTGGACCAGGCCACCGCCGGCCTGATTCAGGATCTGAAGCTGCGCGGCCTGCTTGAGGACACCCTCGTGGTTTTCGGCGGCGAGTTCGGCCGCACGGTCTATTCGCAGGGCACCCTGACGAAGGACAATTACGGCCGCGATCACCATCCGCGCAATTTCTGCATGTGGATGGCCGGCGGCGGGGTGAAGGGCGGCATCGTCCACGGCGAAACCGACGATTACAGCTACAACATCGTGGAAAACCCCGTCCACCTGAACGACCTCAACGCCACCATCCTCCACTGCATGGGAATCGACGATCGCCGCCTCAGCTTCCGGTTCCAAGGCCTCGAACAGCGACTCACCGGCGTCGAGACGCCCCGGATCGTCAAGGAAGTGCTGGCGTGAAGCAGTTGGTTTTCGCCTCAGGAGCCGGTTTTTTCCTGCCTCACCCTGTCTGCCCCCGGGACCAAGCCGGTTGACGAGACGGGAAACCGTTGGATCGGTTCCCGTCTCTTTCTCCCATGCCATCCGACTCCCTGCACCTGCGCCAGTTCGCCTCCGATCTCCCCGGACCGCACCTCCTCATCACCGGGGGCGTCCATGGCGATGAATTCGAGCCGATGGCGGCGATCCGCCGGCTCATCGCGCATTTTGACGCGTCTGATGCGCTCCGGTGTGGCCGGCTCACCCTGGTGCCCTGTGTCAATGAAGCCGCCTTCCTCCGCGGCCACCGCTGCGCCGGCGACGGGCTCGACCTCGCCCGCACCTGCCCGGGGCGTCCCGACGGCTCGGAGACGGAAAGGACCGCCCACCGGCTTTCCGAACTCATCCGTCAGGCGACCCATTACATCGACCTCCACACCGGCGGCACCGAATTCGCGGTTCACCCCCTGGCCGGCTACGTGCTGCATCCCGATCCCAGCATCCTCGACACCCAGCGCGCCATGGCGCGGGCCTTCAATCTCCCGGTGATCTGGGGGACCTCGCCGGCTCTGGAGGGTCGCTCCCTGTCCGTCGCCCGCGATGCCGGGGTGCCGGCCATCTACTGCGAGTATCTCGGCAGCGCGACGGTGAGCGAAGCCGGCATCGGGGCTTATGTCGATGGATGTCTCAATGTCATGGCCCTGCTCGGTCTCGTCGAGCCGCGGGACACCGCTGGCCGGGTCGGGCGCGTCATCGAGGACGCCACGCCGGGCTCCGGCCACATGCAGGTGCAGAATCCGTCGCCCATCGACGGCTATTTCACCCCCGCCATCGCCCTCGGCGACGTGGTCGAGACCGGCCAGCCGCTCGGCACCGTGACCGATCTCACCGGCGCCGATACCCGCACCCTGTCTGCCGCCCATCCCGGCATCGTCCTGACCTTGCGCACCTTCCCCCGCGTCCGCGCCGGCGAGATGGTCGCCGTCGTCGCCCATCTTTGAAGGAAACTCGCCACATTTCCCTCTGAAAACGCCCCCCAACAGCATCTGGCGCTGGGCCGACCGCTACGACGCGGCGCCACCACCCGAACGACGGCTTTCCCTTGGCGAAGGCGGCACCCCTCTGGTGCCCTCGCGCCGGATCGGCCCTGCCATTGGCCTGCCCCGGCTGGCTTTCAAACTTGAGTCGGGCAATCCCAGCGGCTCCTACAAGGACCGCTTCGCCGCCGCCGCCCTGTCGCACATGCTCGACCGCAGCGAGACCGTGTGCATCGCCACCTCCAGCGGCAACACCGGAGCCGCGCTCGCGGCTTACGCCGCCTTGGCAGGCATTCACTGCCGCATCGCCATCGTGGAGACCGCCCCGGCGGGAAAACTGCGGCAGATGCTCGCCTACGGGGCCGAACTTGCCCGCATCCGCGGCTTTGGCATCGATCCCGCCGTCACCGACGCGGTCTTCACCCGCCTCAGCGAGTGGAGCGGACGCCCCGGACACGCCCTGCAGATCAGCGCCTACGCGCACAGCCCGCTGGGTATGATGGGGGTGGAATCGATCGCCCACGAGATCGCCGCCGACACCGGCGACCGAGTCGACCACGTGTTCTGCCCGGCCGGAGGCGGAGGGCTGTGCCTCGCGGTGGCGCGTGGCTTTGCCCGAAATGCGGCCTCGCCCGCCATTCATTGCGTCCAGCCCAAGGGCAACGACACCATCGCCGGCCCCCTGCGATCGGGCGCGGATCGCGGGCGCCGCGTCGAGCCCTGCACCACCGCCATCAGTGGCCTGCAGGTGCCCACCGTGATCGATGCCGACGCCACCATCGCCGCCTGCCGGAGTTCCGGCGGCACCGGCCATCTTGTCTCCGACGAGGAAGTGTGGGCATGCCAGCGCCGCCTCGCCCGTGAGGAGGGACTGTTCTGCGAGCCGGCCGGCGCCGTGGCCCTCGCGGGCGCGATCCGGGCACTGGATCGCGGCGAAATCAGCGCCGACGACGCGGTCGTCTGCCTCATCACCGGCAGCGGCTTCAAGGACGAGGCCTCGCTCGACCGCCTCCTGGCCGGAGCCGAGGCGCCGCTGATGGAACTGGCCGATTTTCTGGCTTAGTTTCCCCGGCTTTTCCGATGCAACAGGGTCTGATCGCCGATGAGACCCTGTCTGATCGGAGATCAGACCCGGTCTCTCCGGGACCGTTGCTTTCCGGCCGGCATCTTCGAAAGTGTCGCCCATCCCGGCATGAACGACGCACCGTCCCCATCCGCCCCGCCCCATGCGCTGGCTTTGCCGGCGGTGACGGGACCTGTTTACACCCTGTCGGCGGAGGATCTGCACCGCGGCTGCGAGGCGGCCCGTCACAGCCCGCGGCGGCGTATCATCCTGCCGCTCCACCGCACCCAGGACGCGCTGGTGCAGCGCATGCTGAACTTCATGCAGCCCGGCACCTGGGTCACCCCGCACCGCCACCCGCTGCCGCATGCCATCGAGACCGTGCAGGTGCTGCGCGGAGCGCTGGGATTCCTGATTTTCGCCCCCGACGGCACCGTCCAGGCCACTTATCGGCTCGCGGCAGGCGGGGCCGGCAGCCTGCTCGACATCGAGCCGGGCCTCTGGCACGGCATGGTGGTGCTGGAGCCCGACACCGTGCTGCTGGAAATCAAACGCGGCCCCTACGACGCCGCCACCGACAAGGAATTCGCCGCCTGGGCGCCCGCTGAGGGCAATCCGGCGGCCGCTGCGGCGATGGATGCCTGGCTCGGCTTGTTTCCCTGACCGGCCGACGACCGGAATGCGGCTTGCTTTACGCCTCGGAAACGGTAGCTTCCGCCCCTCGCCCGAGGCACCCGGATGGGAGCCCGGAACCGCGTCACTTCCTTCCTTTTTCACCATTTCATGGGACTCGAAGACAAGCTCTCCCGCCAAGAAGCGGTCGTCGCCGTCATCGGCATGGGCTACGTCGGCCTGCCGCTGGCGCTGAACTTCGCCCGGGCCGGCCTGTCGACCATCGGCCTGGACATCGACCCGGAAAAAGTGCGGACGCTCAATGCCGGCGGGAGCTACATCGAGCACATCGACGCCGGCCGCATCGCGGCGGTGCGGGAGGCGGGCACCTTCGAGGCAACCAGCGATTTCGCCCGGCTTCACGCCGCCGATGCCATCATCATCTGCGTCCCCACGCCGCTGACCAAGCACCGCGACCCGGATCTGAGCTACGTGATCAACACGGTCGAGGCCCTGCTGCCCCACCTGCGCGCCGGACAGCTCGTCAGCCTGGAGAGCACGACCTATCCCGGCACGACGGACGAGGAATTGCTGCCGCGGATCGCCGCGAAGGGCTTCACCATCGGCGAGGACTTTCATCTGGTGTTCTCGCCGGAACGGGAGGACCCGGGCAACCCGAATTTCACCAACTCCACGATCCCCAAGGTGATCGGTGGCGTGACGCCGGCCTGTCTGCGCGCGGGTCTCGCGTTGTATGGCAAGGTCTGCGTGCAACTCGTGCCAGTCAGCTCGCCCCGCACGGCGGAGTTCACCAAGCTGCTGGAAAACATCTACCGCTCGGTGAACATCGGCCTGGTCAACGAGATGAAAGTGGTGGCCGACCACATGGGCGTCGATATCTGGGAGGTCATCGAGGCGGCCAAGACGAAGCCGTTCGGCTTCACCCCCTTTTATCCGGGCCCCGGCCTCGGCGGCCACTGCATCCCGATCGATCCGTTCTATCTGACGTGGAAGGCGAAGGAGTATCAGTTGCACACCCGGTTCATCGAACTCGCCGGCGAGGTGAACGAATCGATGCCCCACTACGTGGTGCGCCGGGTGGTGGAGACGCTCAATGCCCAACGCAAGGCGGTGAAAGGCAGCCGCATCCTGCTGCTCGGGCTGGCTTACAAAAGCAACGTGGACGACTGCCGCGAGTCGCCGGCTTTCCGCCTGCTGGACCTGCTGTCCGAGCAGGGCGCGGAGCTGGACTACTACGATCCCCATGTGCCGAAGGTGCCCCGCACCCGCGAGCACGCCCAATGGGCCGGCAAGCCGTCGATCCCGTGGACGCGCGAGGCGGTCTCCGGCTACGACTGCACTGTCATCGTGACCGCCCACCGCGCCTACCGACTGGAGGAGATCGTGGAATGGTGCGATCCCATCGTCGACACCCGCAACGCCCTCGGCAGCACCCCGTCCCGGCCGGGACAGGTCCTGAAGGCCTGACCGTTTCACCGAACCCGTCACGACGGCTTTTTCTGTATCGTTCATGAGCATCGCGGTTATCGGCGCCGGCAATTGGGGGCGCAATCTGGTGAGGACACTGGCGGAATTGGGCGCGTTGAGCCACGTCGTCGAGGCCTCCGCCGAGCGCCGTGCGGACTTGGCAGCGAAATACCCCGGAGTGATCTTTCTCGACAGCCACGAGCCACTGCTCGATGAGCCAGCCGTCACCGCCGTGGCCATCGCCACCCCGGTACCGACGCATCACGCCCTCGCGCGGGCCTTTCTGGAGGCGGACCGCGATGTGTTCGTCGAAAAGCCCATCACCCTGACCACCCACGAGGCGGAGGACCTGACCGCCCTGGCAGAACAGCGCGGACGCATCCTGATGGCCGGGCACCTGCTCCTCTACCAGCCCGCCGTGGCCAAGGTCGCCGCCCTGATCGCCGATGGTGCCATCGGCCGTCCGTTCACCTACCATCTGGAACGCCTGAAACTGGGTCGCGCCCGGTCGGTGGAGGACGTGCTGTGGAGTTTCGGCGTGCATGACATCGCGGTGCTGCTCCATCTGGTTGGCGAGACGCCCGCTCAGGTGGTTCGGACCGGTCACAGCGGCCTGAACGCCGGCATCGACGACGACGCCTACCTGCACCTGACCTTTCCCAGCGGCGTCCAGGCGCACCTGCACAATTCCTGGCTTTGGCCGATAGACCGCCGCGGTCTCACCGTGATCGGATCAGACGGCATGATCGTTTACGACGAGAAAGCCCAGACTTTGACCCTGCACCGCAAGCGCATCCACCCCGCCACGCTGGAATCAGCGGACGCCGGTGAGGAGATTGTCTTCCAGGGCGCCCCGCAGCCACTGGAATTGGAGATGCGCCACTTTCTCGACTGCATCGCCACCCGTCAGTCGCCGCTGTCCGACGGGCGCTCCGCCGTCGAAGTGATCCGGGTGCTGGAACGGGCCGCAGTGGGCAGGTCACAGCCCTGACCCCGGTCCGCCTCGCGCCCATCATCAAAGCCGAACAAATCGGTCAGTGAATCAGTCGATCAATCGGTCGCCCCTTGATCCGCCGGTGGTTTCGCTGAACCCAGGTCACCAGGGAGCTGGGCCGGGAATGGAATCACGAAGCATACGATGGATTGACGAAGCAGTACGTTGCGTTGCTGTGGCATGTCTCAATTCGCCGCGTGCACGGCGCGCTCTTGTTCATAATTTCTGACTGAGCCTTAGGGGAGCATGTCCTTTGCGTATTGCACATGACTGACTCGTAGCGGGGCGCACACCGATGATTCTTTCGTGGTGGCAATCGGGACACTCAGTTTCATTTCACCTACCTTGAAAGCTCAAATCGTGTCGCATTTCAATTGCCGGACACTGAACCAGTCGATTGAATGAACGCTCCCAGCTTTTCGAGGTCGTGCGACCAAAAAAGGGAAAGCCCACTCCTTTGCGCCTGTTCGAGGTTCAGTACTTTGAAGACACCCGCCAGCACCGCTGCGGGTACCACCTGAGCTGCTCCGAATTGCTTGATCCAGTATTCCGCCTTCACCGCAGCGTCGTTGTTGAGGCGCTTAACGCTATTGGTGGAACTGTTGGAAACCTTGCATTCGATCGCCATCAGACGCGTATCATGAAGGCGAACCACCACGTCAGCCTTTCGCTCACCAAGCTGACATTCGGCACAGAACTGCATGGGTTGAGGGCCCTTGACAATCGTGGTGATCGTTTCAGCTCGGACCTCTACGAAGCCAAGTTGCCGGAGGTAATTCATCACCAATGTCTCTTGCTTGTCTTTACCGGTCATTCTGCGCTCCGTTGCTATCCGCTGTGCCGCCAAAAGGACAGAAGAAGCCAGCAACGCCGCTTCTCGTTCTTGGCGGGTAGGTTTACGGGCAGCTTCAATCCAGGGAAACCGATGGGGGTCGATCACTTTCTTGATGACGGCAAAAACTTTGCGCAGATCTTCCGGATTTTTTCTCAGCACCCCAGGAACGATAGACACTACATCCGCAACGATGTGCAAGTCATCATCGGAGATCGGCGGCCCGGCCAAATAACGGAGCGCTTCCCCCAAGCCCATTCCATACACACCCTCGAGGCTTTTGTCGGTGATCGCGCCTGGATTTAAATTGTTGAGCTGTTCAAAAAGAGATTCGAATTTGGCTCTGGCATCGTGGTAGTGGGTATCCCAAGAGTCGGAAATCGCCAGACGTTCATCACGAAATAGGCCCGCGGCGATGACGGCGTCTTCCCCGAGTTCTTCGTGAGTCCATATTGGCGGCGTGCTCGTCATGCAAGTAGTGCTTCAAGGCTCGGAATTCTCAGGCGCTCGATTTCCTTGGGTTCAAACTTGGTCAACCCCCCTGCATACGTCCTTCCACAGCGCGTGCTGATGTTTTGGTTCAACCATTTTACCAAGTTGGCAATTGCCAACGGATCAAGTGTCTCACGGGGGTAAAGGCCATGCGCAATGTTGATGTGCCGCGCGCCACAGGAATTTAGCGTGAACTGCGGTGGGCGTCGTGCCATGTATGTACAAAGAATCGGTGCTGGTTCTTTGAGACCGACGGACCACCACGCCTTTCGATGCTGCGCGATGTAGCTTTGATCCCCTCCTTCTGACTTCGCCCAGGAAAGGAAGGCATCGATGTGTTGGCGTTCTTCCTCGTCGAATGCGCTAAGATCCACCGGCAAGTCCACAACGCAACGCAGATTCGCCCCCGAATTGAGGCACTCACCCGCCTTGATTAGATCAGCTGCCTTGGTGACGGCTTGAAGCTTTACTCGCTTGGGCAGCAAATTAGCGTGTTTGCCGGCAATCCAGATGGCGTTCCCGCCCGTTACCTGCCCCCGATGAACACGAAACAGGTCCCCGATCCGCAGGTCACCAGCAGACGAAGCATCTCCGGGACGAATGATGATGGACCATCGTGGTGCCGCTCGCATGCTCTCCCGAGAAACGTCACTACCCTCCGTCAAACCGTTGAGCTTAGAAGCTTCGTCGCAAGACCGAACGCGGATAGACTGACTCATATCACCGACGCGGAAGCAGGTGATCGCCGCCGTGGTTGCCGTGCCGGGGAAAGCTTCGACAGTCGGCTCAAGGACATGAAAGGCGGTACTCCCCAATTCATCCAGCAGCAGTTTCCGCAAGGCCGAGCCGTAGTTCACGTCCATCCACTCGGCGGAGGTGATGAAGGCACCAATATCGCCTGACTTCGAAAGGAGCCGAGTCTTGAGGAAGAAATGCAGGTGCAATCCCGCAAGCGCGCTGGCCCGAATGCCCAGCTTCGCAAAGTTGGAAGAGTACCAAGCCTTCCAGTTTTCGGGGATGTCATGGTGGCGAACGTAGGGGGGATTCCCGATGAATGCCGTCATCCCGGCGCAGGGCGGCAATTGGACATTCCGGAAGTCCTCGACCAACACGGTCGCGCGTTCTATCCAACCTCGTACACTCAAGTTGGCGCGCAGCATGAGTGCCGCCAAGGGGTCGTTCTCGACGGCAAAAAGCTGTGCACGAGGAAATGCTTCAGCGGCGGCCAGTATGAACCGGCCTGAACCTGCACCGGGATCGACGATGCGGGCGGGTTCTTCCTGGGTAGCAAGCCAAGCCATCATCGATTTCACGATGAGCGCCGGGGTATAAACCGCACCGGCGCTGCGACGCGCATTTGCCGAACGAATCGACGAAAATGCCTCCCCGAGGGGATCTCGCCCTAGTGAGATTTCCTGTCGCGCTGCCTCGACGTCTCGCTTCGCCCCCCCCGTAGCCGTCACGGTCTTCAGCAATTCGGTTTCAGCATTTGACAGAACACAGCCCTCTCCGATTAGGGCGAAAGCCAGTGCGGCAAGCTCAGGTTCGGTCTTCATACTTGTTGCTGCGATTTGCCTATCCTCGATTTGATCTGGGTAATCAATACTCAAATGAACGCTTGTTGCAGCAATTTTTTTCGACTTTCGCCTTATTCGGAAGCACGCTCCCAAATGAATAATTGAGCCAGCCAATATCAACCGGGCATGTCCGGGACGCAGACCGCAACACGCTCGGTCAACCAATTCCCGACCGATTATTGCTAGGAATTAGCCTTTTCACCCCCTCCGGTCTCTTTCCGACCTCGGGGCCGGGTTGGGTGGGATTCAGGGGGAGAAAGGGAAAAATGGGGCTCATTTCGAGGCATTTTGCACTGAAATCGGTTCTTGGGTCAACCGGTTCTCCGATATCGGCTGGCTTGCGGAAGGGAGACGGCTCATTTTCACGAGAAGCGGTCACAGGGAAACGCTCCAGAGTGATCTTCTGCAAAGCAATCGAGAGCGGTCAGTTGCTTTCTTGGCCCCTCAGTCCCAGCGAAAGAAGGACACATCACCTGGCAGGAAAGGGTCACTCCATCGAGCATCAAGGCGCGCCATTCGGCACAATCCAACTCGGGCTCCTGCCACGCGGGATCTGCTGTATCACCCTGCCACCCATCCGGCGGCGGTGGATCGATATCACCCCTCGAACCCCTCTAGGGCGGCACATCCAGCGGCTTCAGCGTGTCGATGTCGAAAGGCGGCCGACACCCCCGCGCCGCCGGGGCCGCCCGTCACGGGGCGACCCAACTGGTCTTCTTGATCGACTTGATGACGAGGTGCGTCTCGCCGTGGGCGAATTTCCGGCGCTCCATCTCGAGGACCACGTCCACCGGCGGCAGGCCCCAGCCGGCGATCTCTTCGATCAGGGCGACGTGCGGGGAATCCTTCGGCAGAAAGACAAAAGTCTCGAAGCCGGGATAGGGCGGCTCGATCTTGTAGCAGTTCAGGTTCTCCAATTCCCGGAACTGGGTGCGGTCCTTCCCCCAGTAGCTGTGGCGCTGCATGACGAGATAGAATGAGGCCGGTCCAGACTCACCCGAATCGCGGAATTCGGCGAACAGCCGGTCCTTGCACTCCGCGTAGAGGCGCCAGTCCACCTTGTAGGCGTCGCCTTCCTTTCTCACCACCATGGGAAACTCCGTCTCGGCACCCTCGAACGACACGTAGAAGGCATAGAAGGGATCGCCCCCGTCCGTGGGTGCTTCGTCCATGTCGAACCACTGGATCGTCGGAGCCGCGACCGGGCCGTCGGGGTGCTTCTTGTAGTGAGCCTCGATCTCGGCCTTCACCTGATCCGCACGATACACGTGAGTGAGGCGCTCCTGCCAAGTCTTGGCGGCGAGGAATTTCTCGATCGCGGTCCGCTGCTCAATGAGGCGGTTTTCCTCGCTGACCGGAGCCCCCGGCATGGCCGCGTCTGGCGCGGTTGGCTGGACGAGGGAGTCCACCGACAGCGCCTGCTCGGCCTGGCGCGCCATGGCCGTCTCGGGAGTGGTGGGCGCGGGGTTGGCCGGCGTACCTGCAGCAGGAGCCTCGGCCGGGGCCTTTCCGGTGGAGCCGATTTCGGTAAAGCCACCCTCCGACGTGAAGGGATCGGTCGATTCAGCGGCTCCCGTCGTGGCCATGTTTCCGACCCCCGGCAGGACGATCGTCTGATTGTCCGGAGTGGTCGCCGTGGGCGAACCGACTGGTGCTTTAGGGGCCTGGGTCTGGACCGTCGGAGCCGGAGTACCCGAGCCCGCCGTCGGCGGTGTGACGGTCGTGTCCGCTCCCTTGGTGGCTGCGGGAGCGACAGGGGCCGCCTTCCCGTTCGGATCAGCTTCGCCCTTGGAAAACACCGAGTCGCTCCAGGCCGGCGCGCCGTCGGGGCTGGCTTTGCTGTTGTCGGCGAGGATCACCGGCGATTTCGGCGCGGTCGAGGGTGTCTCCAGGACCACCGTGGCCTTGCCCGACGCGTCGGCAGCATCGTCTCCGCCAAACCAACCGGCCAGAGCCCCGATCACTGACACCAGCACCACACCACCGGCGGCGATGCCGCCGACGAGGACCGCCTTGCGCCGGCCTTCCGATGCGTCGCGCCAGTCGATGAAGCGGTCCACCAGGGTCTCCTTGCGCCGCATGACCTTGGTGTTGGGACGGGAAAGGATGTCATCCACCGAGACCATGTCGGACTCTTTCGGCAGAGCCTGATTCAGGGAGGGGGCGGCCTTCTCCGGGGCGGCGGGAGCACCCGACTCCGCCAGAGGTGTCTCCGACACTTCCGCATCGGTCGCGTCGTCGCGAGTTTCCATCACAGCCGGCTTCGTTTCCCGCGGCAGCAGGCCGAGTCTCCGGGCCATGCCGTCGTCCTCGGGATCATGGGCCACAGGCGCCGGCTCGGGGCGCTCGATGGCCGCGGGTTCCGCCGGGGCGACGGGATTCTCGGCGGGGGCGGCGGGCTCCGGCTGCTTGCGGGCCTCGGGATCGCGGTTGGCCAGCTTTTCGGCCAGCTTCGACGAGGTGAAATTGGGCAAAGCCAGATCACTGCCTGACAGATCCGGCTTGTCACCGGCGGCCAGGCGGTCCAGCCGCAGGGAGTTCAACCCCGGCGAGGGCTCCATGGGAGCGGCCATTTTCTCCGCCTCCACCGGCTCCTCGCTCTTCTGGCGCGGGCGAATGTTCAGCTTCAGCGAAGGCAGACCGATCTCGTCGGCATCCGCCGGCTCGATCTGGCTCAGCGGAGCGGACAAAGGCGGCGGCGAGGCCGGTTCTGCTGCCGTCGCCGGAGCCGGGCTGCCAATCACCGGCTTCTTCAGGGACAGCGCGACGGCTTGGGCGCGGGCGGAAAACAACGATTTTGACTCGGATTCGGCTTCTTCCGCAACCGGAGCCGGCAACGCAGGCGCGGCTGCGGTCGTCAGGGGCGGCGGCACGGCAGACTCCTCCGCCGGGGCGGCGGGCGTCGTCGGCTCGGCGGCAGGCGGCACCATCGATTCGGGGGCGGCTGGCACTTTATCCTCAACTGCGACCGATCTGTCCGCATCGGGAGCCGGCTCTTCGGCTTTGTCTTCCACTGGAGCGGGCTCGAGCGGCTCGAAGGCGGGCTTCGGCTCGACAGGCACCGTGGAAACGGTCGCCTTCGCAGTGGTGTCGCCGATCGACGACGTTTGCGGCAGATTGATCCGCAGGGCCGGAGGCGTGGCGCGGTCACCCGGACGCGGCGGCTCGCCCTCGCCAAACGTGCTCAGATCCAGCAACGGCGGCTGCGCAGCCGGCTCGGCCAGAGGCAGGGACAGGGATTCGGGTGCCTTCGACGCCTCAGCCGCCGCAGGAGCGGGAGCGGCCGGCGTGAAGCCTTCCGGGATCGGCGGCTTCCAGGGAATCGTCCGATTGCTCTCGCTGCCCAAAAAGCGCGGGCTTTGCAGGGCCGGAGCCACCGCGTCCGCCTCGGGGGCCTCTGCCGGAGCCTCATCGGCCGCGGCCGGGACACGCGCCACCGGGAGCCAGGGGCTGGCTTTGGCATCCGACGCTCCCACCGGCGGCGCCCACACGGGACCGGACATCAAAGGGCGCGGCGCAGGAGCCGGCATTTCATCGACCGGCGGCGGCGGGGGCGCCACTTCAGCCTCGACAGCCGACTTTACCCCGGTGATCACCGGAGCCTGGGCCTGAATCAGCGGATTTCCCTCCAGCGAACTCCATTTCGGAAAGGCGCCCGGCGCGGGTGGCAACGGCGCACCGGCCGACGACGCCTCGGGGCCTTTGGGAATGACCGCATCCAGATCCGTGTCGAGATCCACCAACGGCGCGATCGTATCCGTCGCCTTGCGCAAGCCGAGCGAACCGAGTCGGGAGATTTCAAAGGAATCATCCTCGCCCACGAGCAGTTCCGACCCATCGGTGGCCGTTTTGTCCGAAACCGGGTCCGGCATCGGCGCAGTGTCAGTGGGAATCTCGGTCTCCGCTGCCGGTGCGACCGTTTCCTGCACCGGTTCCGGAGCCGGGGACATCGCCGTGTCGGACTTCCGGGCCGACCAACCCCAGCGGGGCAATTCGGCCTCCGCTGGCTCTTCCTCTGTTGGCGCGCCATAGCCCTGACCGAGCGACAAGGCCGCAGCGACACTTTCCGCCACCGGATTGACCGGCAGGGGCTCAGGTTCGGGAGTCACCGCAGGCGTCTCCGGGGCGGCTGGCACCACAGGCTGCAACGCAGCCGGCGGATCGGCAGATCTCTGGAGATTGATCGGCGCCTTGGCTTTGGGTTTCGGCCAGGAGTGTTCAAACGGCTGAATCATCGCCGGAGCGGGCGCCGGCTCGGGCTCGGGAGCAGGCGCCGGCACTTCAGCGACCGGCTCGGGAGCGGGCGCGGGTGCCAAAACGGGCGCAGGAACCGGCAGCTCGGCTACGGGTTCCGTGGGCACGGCGGCGGAAACATCCGGGATCTCCCCGACCGCCGGAGCCACCATCGGCTCGGGCGCCGGAGCATAGGCCACCGTCTCAGCAGAGAAATCATCCTCCACCGTTCCATAAATGCTGGTCGCCCCCATCTCCGCCTCGCTCAGACCGGTCTCCAGCGATTCCACCGGCTCATCCGTAAAGCGGGCCAGGGGAGAAACCACCGGCTGACGCCGACGCCGCAGAGACGACAAGCCCCCCTTTCTCCCATCAGCCACCGCAGTGGGCGCCGCCGGAGCCGAGGGCTCGCGATGATGCGTCGTCCCGCCCAGCCCCCGACCATTTCCGTCGCCGCGCAGCTCGCGGGTCGAGCGCATCTCTGCCACCGGCTTCGGAGCCACGATCGTCGCGCCGCATTTCGGGCAGGGCCCGGTGACGCCCGCCAGGCGCATCGGCACCTGCAGGTTCGCCGCACAGCTCGGACAAATGAACGATATTTTTTCCTCAGTGATGGCCGACATCGTTTCGGTGGCTGGGTTGAAAAACGGCAAAATGCTGCCGATGACGCTACTATCGCCGATAATTTAAAATTAATCAGCAGAAATTTCTAATTTTAGCGAAATAATTTTGAGAAATTTGTGAGAAAGCTCCATAAACTTTAGCATTTCTTTTCTCAAACGCAAGACTTGGGCCGGTCTCGGTCCGATTCCCCTGCCCTCTCCGGCCGGTCGCGACAGCTCTTTTTGATAACGATCAACCCATCCATCTGTTAGACTCCGGGCCGTCGCTTTCCCAGAATCCATCCCCATCCCCACTTTCCGCGCAACCTCCGACGCCCCGAGCCGTTTCCTCTGCCTCCCCAAGAGCCTCATCCACTCATGCACTCCCGCTCCCTACCCCGCCTGATTCCCGTCCTCGCCGCTGCACTGGCCCTGCCGCTCGCCGCCCGGGCGGAATTCCTCCTCCATCCCCTGTTCACCGACCACGCCGTGCTCCAGCAGGAACTCCCGCTGCCCGTGTGGGGCTGGGGCGACCAGAACGCCAAAGTCACCGTCGAGTTCGCCGGCCAGAAAAAAGAGACCGTCGTCGAGGAAGGCGGCGCCTGGCTCGTCCTGCTCGATCCCCTGCCCGCCAGCGCCCAGCCCGCCGTGCTGAAAGCCACCAGCGGCGACCGGACCCTCACCGTCTCCGACATCCTCGTCGGCGAAGTCTGGCTCTGCTCCGGCCAGTCGAACATGGCCATGGCCGTGAACCGCTCCCTCGACGCCGATGCGAAAGCCGCCAGCGATGCCGCCGCCCAGGGAAAACTGGGCCATCTCCGCCTCTTCAAAGTCCCGGTCGCCGGAGCGGACGACCGATCAGACACGGTCTCATCGGAGTGGCAACCCTGTTCCATCGACAGCGTGCCCACCTTTTCCGCCACCGCCTTTTACTTCGGCCAGGCCCTCCAGGCCGCCCGCGGCGTCCCCGTCGGCCTGATCCAGAGCGCCAATGGCGGCACCAACGCCTACTCGTGGATCAATACCGACACCTTCCAGAATGACCCCGTCGCCGCCCCCGCCCGCACCGTCTGGGAGCAGGCCGTGTCCACTTTCCCCCAAGCCACCGAGCGCTATGAGAAAGCCCGCGCCGCCTGGGTAGAAAAAGTCAAAGCCGCCCGCGCCGCCGGCCAGCCCGCCCCCGCCGGACGCGCCCCGCAGCCGCCCCTCGGTCCCGGCCATGCCAAACGGCCCGCCGGCCATTACAACGCCATGATCGCCCCGCTCCAGCCCTACGCCATCCGCGGCGCCATCTGGTATCAGGGCGAGGCGAATTCCCGCGCCCCCTTCGCCCCGCAGTATCGCGACCTCATGCTCGCCCTCGTCGAGGACTGGCGAGCCGACTGGGCCGCCGCCCTGCCCGAGGCGCCCCGGCGCGATTTTCCCTTCTACCTCGTCCAACTCCCCAACTACGCCGCCGGCCATCCCCAGGGCTGGCCCCTCATCCGCGAGCAGATGCTGCGTTTCTGGCAGGACGGTCGCCAGACCGGCATGGTCGTCGCCATCGATGTCGGCGATGCCCGGGACATCCACCCGAAAAACAAAAAGCCCGTCGGTGAGCGGCTCGCCCGCTTCGCCCGCGCCCAAGCCTACGGCGAGGATCTCGTCGCCAGCGGCCCGATCTACGCATCCCACACCATCGACGGAGCCAAAGCCATCGTGAAGTTCACCCACACCGGCGGCGGACTCGTCTCCACCGACCGGCAGCCGCTCCGCCACTTCCAGATCGCCGCGTCCGACGGCGCTTTCGTCGATGCCACCGCCGAGATCGTCGGCGACACCCTCGTCGTCAGCGCCCCCGGCGTTACCGAGCCCCGCGCCGTGCGCTACGCCTGGTCGAACAATCCCGAGTCCATCAATTTCGCCAACGCCGCCGGCCTGCCCGCCAGCCCCTTCCGCACCGATGACTGGGCGATCGCGGTGGAGTGAAAGGTCGAGCGCCCCATTTCCCACGATCCCCCGAAAATCCGCCTTTGCGTTCCGCGCGAAGCCGTCCCTCATTCCCGGCCGTGCGGATCGCCCTGTTCATACCCTGTTTCGTCGACCATTACTTCCCCCAGGCCGGGATCGCCATCACCCGCGTGCTTGAGCGCCTCGGCCACACCGTCGACTACCCCGAGGGACAGACCTGCTGCGGCCAGCCCGCCTTCAATGCCGGCTACTGGGACGAGGCCCGCCCCCTCGCCCTGCGCACCCTCGACCTCTTCGCCACCGCCGACGCCGTCGTCTCCGCTTCCGGCAGTTGCGGCGCCATGATGAAAGTCTTCACCCCCGAACTCCTCAAAGACACCAGCCGTGCCGCCGACGCCCGTGCCCTCGCCGGCAAAGTCTGGGAGTTTTCCGACTTCCTCGTCAACCGGCTCGGCGTCACCGATGTGGGCGCCACCTTCCCCCACCGCGTCACCTTTCACGACGGCTGCCACGGCCTCCGCGAGCTCGGCATCAAGAGCCAGCCCCGCCGCCTCCTCGAAAAAGTCAGCGGACTCGAACTCATCGAAATGCCCGAGGCCGAAAGCTGCTGCGGATTCGGCGGCACCTTCTCCGTCAAATTTTCCCACATCTCCGAGGCCATGGCCGAGGTCAAATGCCACTCCGCCCTCGCCACCGAAGCCGAATACATCATCTCCAACGACTCCAGTTGCCTCATGCAGATCCAAGGCTGGTTGGAGAAAAACCACCCCGCCCCGCGTCCCAAGACACTCCACCTCGCCGAGGTGTTGGCCAACGCTCTGGAGAGTGGAAGGTAAAAAGTAAAAAGTGAAAAGTGAAAAGTAAAAAGTAATATATAAAAACCCACGCCACACACCGCCCAGACCCAACTCAAAAATACTCTTATCCCTTCACTTTTTATCACTACCCTCTTACTCTTCACTTCTTACTTTTCACTTTTCACTTTTTACCCCTCACTCCCCCCAAAGTGCCCCGCATCGTCCTCCGCCACTGCCCCGCCTGTTACACCGACAACACGGCGGCCAAACGCCTGCCGCTCGGCCCCAAGAAATGGCCCCTCAAGACCTGTGGCGCCTGCGGCTTCACCTACCTTGAGCGCGCCGCGCCCTACGTCGAGATGGAGGAGACCTTCGCCTGGGAAAAGACGTCCCAGCAGGAGACCGCCCGCCGCGTCGCCGCCGAGCCCACCGTCAGCCGCGTCAGTGACGCCCTCAAGACCTTCCGCGCCCGCACCCTGCGCCGCGACAAGCTCACCGAGCTGACCAACCGCCACGTCCGCGGCGACGGCACCGTCGTCGATATTGGTTGCGCCCACGGCCGCTTCCTCAAGACCCTCGCCGGCCGCTTTCCCCTCGCCGGCGTCGAGATCTCCCGCGCCCTCGCCGCCAAAGCCGCCAAGAATCTCCCCGGCGCCACCATCATCCAGGCCGATGCCGTCTCCGGCCTCGGCCAGTTGCCCCCCGACTCCGCCGCCGCCGTCATCATGAGCGCCTTTCTCGAGCACGAGATCGAGCCCCGCCTGCTCCTCGCGGCCACCCTCCGCGCCCTGCGCCCCGGCGGCGTCGCCATCGTCAAAGTGCCCAATTTCGGATCCCTCAACCGCCGCTTCCGCAAAAAGAAATGGTGCGGCTTTCGTTTCCCCGATCACGTCAACTACTTCACCCCCCGCACCATCGTCGCCATGGCCCGCACCAGCGGCTTTGAGATCCGCGAATTCCGCCTCCGCGACCATCCCCCCATCAGTGACAATCTCTGGATCGTCCTCGCCAAACCCACTCACCCGCTCCCCGTCACCACCACCCCGCAACCCTGTAGCCAAGACCTCCCCCCCGACCCCTAAAACAAATATCACATATCACATATCACATATCTCGTATCTCAGACCTTATATCCAACATCCAACATCCAACATCCAAGATCCAACATCCAAGATCCAACATCCAAGCCCCCCATGCTCTTCCCCCGCCTTTCCCTCCTCCTCCTCGCTCTGGCATTCGCCCTCGCCGCGACGCCTGCCGGCGCCCAGTTGCCGGCCAGCGCGCCCACCTTTGCCGCCGCCCAGGCCCGCGCCAAGGCCGATGACCGGCTGCTCTTTGTCCTGTTCAAGTCGGCCGACTGCAAACAGTGCCGCAAGTTCCAGAAAGACGTCCTCGATGCCGAGACCTTCCAGACCTTTGCCCGCGACCACCTGTCGCTCATGATCTACGACGTCGACGCCTACGCCGCCCTGCCCGAGTCCGAGCGCGCCCTCGCCCTCTCGCTGGAGGAGAAATACGGCGTCGAGCAGATGCCCGCCATCGTCGTCTACGCCCCCGACGGCCAGACCGAACTCCTCCGCACCCAGGGCTACCGTGGCACCCCCGCGCCGACCATCGTCGCCCAACTGAAAGCCAAGCTCCCCCGCTGACCATTTCCGGGCCTACGGAAGTCGTTTCCGTGAGATTCCTCTCGCCGGTAGCGGGTCCTGAAGCAGGCCAAAATCATTCCAGAACGCTCCGGAGAGCCACTTTGTCACAGACACGTCACACCAGACCGAAACGGGGCCACGTTGGCTTCAATTGGCCGAAATGTGTCATTTTGTCGCAATGACACCGCTTTTCCGGTGCCCTTCACCGCTTTCCAAGTGCCCTTCACCGCTTTCCAAGTGCCCTTCACCACTTTTCCGGGGCGCTTCACCACTTTCCAGGTACCCGGCACCACTTTTCCGGGGCGCTTCACCGCTTTCCAGGTGCCCGGCACCGCTTTCCAAGTGCCCGGCACCGCTTTTCAAGTGCCCGGCACCGTGCCGGGCACTTGAAAAGTGCTGCCGGGCGTCTCGAAAGCGGTGCCGGGCGTCTCGAAAGTGCTGCCGGGCGTCTCGAAAGCGGTGCCGGGCCGCCGTTTCGATTCGAAAAATGGGTGGTAATGGATTGGAGAAAGCCAAGGGAACAGTGCGATGCGCCCTGCAAAAATGAGCGCCAACGGCGCGCGAGCATACCAGCCCAGGGCAACGCCCTGGGAAATTCGGATGAAAGGACACGAACGCCCTGAAGGGGCGTCGCATCCGCCGCGGCCTGCGAGGATCATTGCGAAGCCCCTTCAGGGCTTTCGTCTATGCGGGTGGCCGGAACCCAGAGCGTTGCTCTGGGCTGGTTTGCGACGGGCCTTCAGCCCGGTTTCAAGCGGGGTGAGATCCGGCTTCGAGGAGGGGGCGCAGCCATGGTCGCATACGGGTCTCCGCGGCGAATGAGCCGTTTTCGTCCTGTCGGCGTTCCGACGAGACCCTGTCTCCTCTCCGATCCAACCGGGTATGATCGCCGATCCGACCCTCTTTCATCGGAAATCCTCCGCCGCGGGGGACGCGAACAATGGACTTGCGCAGGGGGCTCGGGGCGGTTTCTCTCTCCGGTCTCATGTCGCTCCGCCTGTTTCAGAACCTGATTGTAGCCTCCGCCCTGATCCTCGTGGCGGCGCTGCAGGTATCGGGCGGCGCGGTGCGCTACCTGTGCCAGTGCACCGGCGACCTCAGTTTCAGCGTGCAGGAGCATTGCCATGACCAGCACGGGCACGCCGATCACCACCACGGCGAGCCGGGGCATCGTCATGCGAATTGCCACACCGGACACGGCGATCACGAGCCCGACGACGCGCCGATCCACCGGCACCAGCCCATCGCCATGCCCACCGTGGCGGTGCCGGTCACGATGGCGGAACTCCCCGCGATCCCCTTTTTCCACTCCGTCATGCCCGCCGCCCTGCCGCTTTCCCCGGCCACTCTGGCGGAAAACGCGCCCGCGGACCTGTCCCTGAGGCCACCCTGGCTCCGGGACGATCCCCCGCCCACCCACCTGCTCGTGACCCGTTCGGTCGTGAGATTGATCTGAGGTAGCCCCGCCCACCGCCGCCGTCCCGTTCGGATGGCGATCGGACTTCGTCGGCTCCGGCGTCGCCTGCCGGAGAGATGCCGTCTGTCGCGGCCCGCCTCATTTCCTTCCCACTCTACCGAACTGTCATCATGCAACTCCACTGGCTCCCCTGCCTCCTCCTCAGCCTCGCGCTCTCCGTGCCATCGGCCCGGGGCGTCACCATCGACCTCGACGGCATCGCGCCGCGAGTCCGGTCATCCCATCCGCACCTGAAAGCCGCGCGGCTCGCCATTGACGAAGCCCGCGGGCGCCTGCTCGGCTCGGGGCGACGGGCCAATCCGACCCTGAGCGTGGAATTTCAGGGCGAGAGCGGCCTGAGCCCCGGCGCATCCGGCATCGGCATCGACCAGGCCTTTCCGCTGACCAACCGGCTCGCTCTGGAAAAGCATCTCTCCGCGCAGGCAGTCGAAGCCGCCGAACTGGAGGTGCGCGACGCCGAGCGGCGCCTGATCGCCGAGGCCCAGGCGCTGGCGGTGCGGCTGCTCGCCGTGAAGGCGCTCCGGTCCCTGCGCCAGAATCAGGCCGGCCTGGCGAAGGAACTGGCCGATTTTGCGCGCGATCGATCCGCCAAGGGCGAACTGTCGCCGCTGGAGGCCGCCCAGGCGCTGGTCGATGCGCAACGCGCCGCCGTGGCCGGAAAAACGCTGGAAGCCGAAGCCGTGGCCACCACCGGCCAGCTCAAACAGGCACTCGGCGTGCCCGCGGATGAGGAACTGACGCTGTCCGGCACACTGCCAGAGCGCCTGTTGCCGGCTGAGACCGATTGGAAAGCCCGCCCCGATCTCCAGGCGGCCCGGTTACGGACCGATGCCGCGCGGACCGAGACCGATCTGGCCCGCGCCCGGAAATGGGACGACCTCAGCGCCGGCCTGTTCGCGGCCCGCGAGCACGAGGACAGGCCCGGCGGTGGCACGGACCGGTCCGGATATGTGGGGTTGCGTTTTTCCCTGCCCCTGCCCTTTTGGAACCGCAACGAGGGCGAGATCGCCGAGAAAACCGCCCGGGCAGAGCGAACTCAACTGGAAACGGAAGCTCTCGCCGCCGACATCGCCGTGGAAGCCGATGCCGCCCGCGAGGAGATGGCGGCGCATGCCGACTTGGCCGCGGAGATCGAGTCCACCCTGCTCCCAGCCGTCCGCCAGCAACTGGAGCGTCTCGAAGCGGCTTATCAGCGGGGTGAGACCGACCTGCTGTCCCTCCTCCGGGCGCGGGAACAGCGGCTCGAACTGGAATCCGCCGCCCTGGACGCCACGCGCGACTTTCACCTCGCCCGCATCCGCTACGAGGCCGCCATCGGAGTCCACGCGCCGGCGGCGAAGGCATCCTCCCACTCAAGCTCCCCCGTCCGATGAACCGATTCCTGCCCACACTCCACGCCGCCCTCCTGCTGTGCGGCCTGACCACTCATGCCGCCGAGGAGGCGGTGAAGCGGGATCTCATCATCCTCGACGAGGCCGGCATCAAAAACCTGCGCCTCGAAACCGCCGAAGCCACCGAGGATGATTTCTCCCAAAGCATTCTCGCCCTCGGACGCATCGCGGTTTTCCCCGGCCACCTGCACATCGTGAGCAGCCGCATCCCCGGCCGCGTCACGAAGGTGAACGTGAAGCCAGACCAACCGGTGCAAGCCGGCGACGAATTGTTGGTCCTCGAGAGCCGCCAGCCCGGTGATCCGCCGCCGCGCATCACGCTGACCGCGCCCAGCGCCGGACTCATCGCGGACATGACGGTGGCACCGGGCAAGCCGGTGAGCCCGGACGACTCGCTGCTCTCCATCGTCGATCTCGCCGTCGTCCACGCCATCGCCCAGGTGCCGGAGCATTTCGCCGGTCTCCTCAAACCGGGTCAGAAAGCCCACATCCGCGTGCCCGGCTATCCGGACAAAACCTTCGCGGCGACACTGGAGCATCTCGGTGCCATGGCCGATGCCCAGACCGCCACGCTCGAGGCGGCCTTCCACGTCGACAATCCCGAGGGGCTCCTGCGACCGGGCATGCGCGCCGAATTCCGCATCGAGACCGGTTCGCGGGAGAACGTGATGTCTGTCCCGCGCGAATCGGTGCAGGGCGAGGGTGCCTCGCGCTACGTCTATGTCGCCGACTTCGAGTTGGAAAATGCCTTTGAAAAAGTGCCGGTCGAGGTCGGCGAGGAGAACGACGTGCGCGTCGAGATCGTGAACGGCCTCTTCCCCGGCGACACCGTCGTCACGCGCGGGGCCTACGCGCTCGGCTTCGCCGGAAAGGGCAGCGTGAGCCTGAAGGAGGCCCTCGATGCCGCCCACGGCCACGCCCATGCCGAGGATGGATCGGAATTGAGCGGTGAGGAGCAGGGGGATCACGATCATGAAGATGACGGACATGACCATGGCGATCACGATCACGCCGCCAACGCCGCGGGCTTCACGCCTCTGACGTGGTTCTTTGCCGGACTCAGCGGGCTGCTCCTCGTGCTGCTGATGCTGAGCACCGCCTTCCGCCAACGCCCTGCCGCCTGACAAAATGCTCAACGCCCTCATCCGCTCCTCGCTGCGCAACCGGCCGCTCGTCCTCGTGGTCGCGTTGGTGGTGTTGGTCTTCGGCTTCCGCGCCGCGCGCGAGTTGCCGCTCGAGGTGTTGCCCGACATGACGAAGCCGACGGTCACGCTGTTGACCGAATGTCCCGGCCTCGCGCCCGAGGAGGTCGAAATCCTCGTCACCCGCCCGCTCGAATCGGCCCTGCAAGGCGTCGGCGGTCTCGACCGGCTGCGTTCGAATTCCGATGTCGGTCTTTCCCTCGTCTTTGCCGAGTTCGCTTGGGGCACCGACATCTACCGCGCCCGCCAGCTCGTGCAGGAGCGGCTCAATGCGGTCCGCGATGATCTGCCCGAGGGCGTCGAGCCGGGCATGACGCCTGTCTCATCGCTGATGGGCGAAATCCTCCTCGTCGGTCTCCACAGCCGCGATGGCGCGATCCCTCCGCGCGAGCTGCGGGTCTTCGCCGACTGGACCGTGACGCGCCGGCTCCAGAGCATCCCCGGCGTCGCCGAGGTCCTCACCATCGGCGGAGGGGTGAAACAGATCGAGGTGCAGCCCGATTTGCGAAAGCTGCTCGCTCTCGGCGTGACCCTCGAAGAACTCAGCGAAGCCGTCGCGACCGCATCGGGCAATTCCACCAGCGGCTACCTGCTCACGCCGACGCGCGAGATCATGGTGCGCAATCTCGGCATGACCACCGACCTCGACGACTTGCGCGACACCGTCGTCAAAACCGTCGGCGACCGGCCCATCCTCGTC